>NZ_BAAGYU010000011.1:0-613193 GCF_054779135.1 Bordetella tumulicola
CAGTCGCCGTGCTCACCGTCTCGTGGCCTGAGGTCTCCAACGCCCACACCCTGTGGCGCTCAAACCTCACTGCTATCTCCATCCCCGATCTTGCGTCTTTGTGCGGTAAGATTGGCTAAATCTATTCGATGGAGCGGTTATTGTGAGCGATCCCCAGATCTCGTCCTCTAATACTTCGCTGGACCTGCGTACGCTGACCCATGTGGCCTATGGCCTTTTTGCATTGGGTTTTGTGACCAGCGGGTTCTTGGGTATTGCGACATTGGCAGCGGTCGTGCTGATGTATCTCAAGCGCACGGACGCCGCGGGCACCATGTATGCCGCGCATTTTGATTGGCTGTTGCGCACCTTCTGGTGGGCTTTGCTGTGGCTGGCGATCAGCGCTATAGGCACGCTGATTTTCATTGGCTGGCTAGGTGTTGTTGCCACCGTGATTTGGACGCTCTACCGGCTTATTAAGGGCTGGCTGGCGCTCCTGAGTGGTGCTGCCCCTACCCCGTATGCCTAAGCGCGCTACGGTCGCCTCAGGGCGGCCGTGTGCCTGCGATAAACCCCCTCCTAGTCTTGGGTGTGGGCAGGGCGGCTGGGTAAATACAAATCCAGGATAAAAAACAAAATAAAAACGGCTGACTTTCGTCAGCCGTTTTTATTTGGGCTCGCATCCATAAATGCACGCCATGATAAATGCATGCCAAGCGTAGCAAGCCCAGGGCGTATGGGCCGGGAAAACGGCCCATTGGGCAAGAAGGGGTTGGGACGTACGGCGTACGTGCCCAGCTCCTGCTTACTTCAGATGGACGTTGACCAGCTTGGTCAGTTCGAACATCGTGACCTGGTCTTTGCCGAAAATCGGGCGCAGCTTGGCGTCAGCATTGATGTTGCGCCGGTTGCTGGCATCTTGCAGATCATGCTTTTTGATGTATTCCCAGATCTTTTTGGTGACCTCGGTACGCGGCACTGCGTCGGCACCGATGACAGCGGCCAGTTCGGGACTGGGGGTCAGGGGCTTCATGAATGCCGCATTCGGCTTGCGTGCGGTCGCGGGTTTGGAGGTTGTAGCCATGCGGCGCTCCTTCTCTGGCTGTTAGAAAAATTGTCCTGCGGGCGGAGCATAACGTGTCTCTCTCTCAAAGACAAAGTCATTTATGCTCTGTAGCAACTAAAATAGGGACTTGACCCCCTTAATGTACAAGGTGCGTAACGTCTTATGTACGCAAGATCAGCACTAGATTCTATACGGCTATTCCACGACGAGTTGACGGCAATCCGTCGAGATTTACATGCGCATCCTGAATTGGGCTTCGAAGAGGTGCGTACGTCGGGCATTGTGGCGGGTTCGCTAGAGGCCTTGGGCATAGAGGTTCATCGCGGTATTGGCAAGACCGGGGTCGTGGGTGTGATACGCGGCAAACGCTGTGATAGCGGACGCATGATCGGCCTGCGCGCCGACATGGATGCGTTGCCTATGACCGAGGATAACAATTTTTCGTACAAATCCAATAAATCCGGGCTGATGCATGGTTGTGGTCACGACGGGCACACGACGATTTTGCTCGGCGCGGCACGCTATTTGGCGCAGACGCGTAACTTTGACGGAACCGCCGTCTTGATTTTTCAGCCGGCCGAAGAGGGCCGCGGTGGCGCGAAGGCCATGCTGGAAGACGGATTGTTTGATACTTTCCCGTGTGATGCGATTTATGCGTTGCACAACTGGCCCGGCCTCAAGCCGGGCACCATTGGCATTAATCCGGGCCCCATGATGGCGGCGGCAGATCGTTTTGAAATTGTTATCACCGGCCGGGGTGGGCATGGGGCGCATCCGTATCAGACCATTGATCCCGTGACGATCGCCGGGCACGTCATTACGGCGCTGCAAACCATCGTTTCGCGCAATGTGAACCCGCTGGATTCCGCCGTGTTGTCCATCGGTTCGATGCAGGCGGGTCATCCGGGTGCGATGAGTGTGATTCCGCGCGAGGCCCGGCTGGTCGGCACGGTTCGTACGTTTCGCAAATCCGTGCAAGAGATGGTCGAGACGCGTATGCGCGAACTGGTCACCGCGGTGGCGGGTGGCTTTGGAGCCACGGCACAGGTGGATTATCAGCGCATTTATCCCGCCACCCTGAACACGCCGCAACATGCAAATTTGGTCGCTGATATTGCGACCGATATGGTGGGCCGAGAAAACGTGGTGCGCGATCTGGTGCCGTCAATGGGCTCCGAAGATTTTTCTTTCATGTTGCAGACACGGCCGGGGGCCTATTTTCGGTTGGGCCAGGGCGGCGCCGAATCTGGCTGCGTGCTGCATAATTCCCACTTCGACTTTAACGATGCTGTGATTCCGCTAGGTAGCGCCATGTTTTGCGCCCTGGCCGAGCGCGGCATGCCTTTGGCTGACTAGGCCGGTTGCACTCATGTCTGATCAAAATATTACTGAGCTTACGATTACCCGGCCGGATGACTGGCATTTGCACTTGCGTGATGGCGTGGCGCTTCAGGCGGTGGTGGGCCATACGGCGCGTCAATTCGCGCGCGCCATCATCATGCCGAATCTGCGCCCGCCGGTGACGACCACGGAGCAGGCGTTGGCGTATCGGCAGCGGATCGAAGACGCTTTGCGTCAACACGATGACTTACCTCTCTTTACCCCGCTGATGACGTTGTATCTGACCGATAACACCTCGGCGGACGAGATCGTGCGCGCGCACGAGTCCGGCCAAGTGTATGCGGTCAAGCTGTATCCCGCCGGGGCGACGACCAATTCCGATGCGGGCGTGACGGATTTGCTGGGCAAGTGTGGGCCGGCGTTGCAGGCGCTGGAGCGCTGTGGCATGCCTTTGTTGGTGCATGGCGAGGTCACGGATCCCGAGATCGATGTGTTTGATCGCGAAGCCGTCTTCATCGACCGCGTCATGCGTCCTCTGCGCCAGGCGTACCCGGGCTTGAAGGTAGTGTTCGAGCACATCACGACCAAGGACGGTGCGGAATATGTACGCGATGCCGAAGGGCCGATCGCCGCGACTATTACACCGCAACATTTGCTGTACAACCGTAATGCGATTTTTCAGGGAGGGGTTCGGCCGCATTGGTATTGTCTGCCGATCCTCAAGCGTGAAATCCATCGCCAGGCGCTGCTGGATGCGGCGACTAGCGGCAACTCGCGTTTTTTCCTGGGCACGGACAGCGCACCTCATGCGCGTGGCCTGAAGGAACATGCCTGTGGCTGTGCGGGTTGCTACAGCGCGCTGCATGCCATGGAGCTATACGCCACGGCCTTCGAGCGCGCCGGGCGTCTGGATCGCCTCGAGGGGTTTGCCAGTTTTCATGGGGCGGCTTTTTATGGTTTGCCGCGCAACACCGATACGTTGACGCTGCGCCGCGAGTCCTACACGATTCCCGCCGACGTGCCATTTGGGGACACGTCCCTTGTGCCTTTGGCCGCTGGCGAGTCGCTGGACTGGCGCGCTGAGTAAATATCGGTGGGGGGCAACACTGCTGCTTGCGACAAGCAGCAGTGTTGCCCGCTTCGCGATCAGGGGTTGCCGCGTCGCGCTTCCAGTAATTCCCAGCGCGCGAATTTTTCTTCGAGCTGGGTATCCAGCGTCGCCAGTTCGGCGTTGATTCGTTCGACTTCATCAGGCGCGTCGCGATATAGCGCGCCGTCGGCCAGTCGTGCCGAGAGCGCAGCCTGGCGCGCTTCGATCGTGGCGATCGTATCGGGCAGCTCCTGCAATTCGCGTTGTTCCCAAGAACTGAGCTTGGCGACTCGCGCGGGTTTGGCTGGTGGGGCCAGGGCGGCGGATTCGCTCGACGGATTGGTGGGGCGCACGGATTTGTTTGCCTCGGATGACGGGGTAGGCGCGGCAGGGCGTTGAGCGACCCACTCATCGTAGCCCCCCACGTAGTCGCGCCACTGGCCGTCGCCCTCGCTGGCAATGGTCTGGGTGACGACGTTATTCAGAAAGGCGCGATCGTGGCTGACGAGCAGCACGGTACCGGTGTATTCCTGCAACAGCTCTTCCAATAACTCCAGCGTTTCGATGTCGAGATCGTTGGTCGGCTCGTCGAGTACCAGCACATTGGTGGGGCGCGCAAACAGGCGGGCCAACAAGAGACGCGCGCGTTCGCCGCCGGACAGGCTGCTGACTGGCGACCCAGCACGTGCGGGCGAAAATAGGAAGTCGCCCAGATAGCTCATCACGTGTTTGCGGGTGCCACCGATTTCTATCCATTCGCTGCCAGGGTTGATGATGTCAACCAGGGTAGCGTTCTCGTCGAGTTGCGCTCGCATCTGATCAAAGTAGGCGACGGAGACGTTGGTCCCCATGCGGACGGTGCCTGAATCCGGTGCCAGTTCGCCCAGCATGATTTTCAGCAGCGTTGTTTTGCCGGCGCCGTTGGGGCCAATGATGCCGATGCGATCACCGCGCATCAGTGTCGTGCTGTACTCGCGAATCACGACGCGTTCGCCAAAGGCTTTTGAGACGTTTTCCAGCTCGGCGACCAACTTGCCCGAGCGTTTTCCCTCGGCAATGGCCAGGCTGACATTGCCCAGCCGGTCACGGCGTTCTGCGCGATCTACGCGCAGTTGCTCGAGGCGGCGCACCCGGCCTTCGTTACGGGTACGACGGGCTTCGACGCCTTTGCGTATCCAGACTTCTTCTTGGGCGAGCAGTTTGTCAAAGCGGGCGTTTTCCAGGCGCTCGGACTCGAGCCATTGCGCCTTGCGTTCTTGCCACTGGGAGAAATTCCCAGGAAAGCTCAGCAATTTGCCGCGATCGAGTTCAACAATACGCGTGGTGATGGCGTCCAGGAAGCGGCGGTCATGGGTGATGATGATGGCCGCGCCGCGCCAATTGCGCAGCAGGTCTTCCAGCCAGGCAATACCGTTGAAGTCGAGATGGTTGGTGGGCTCGTCCAGCAACAACAAGTCGGGCTCGTTGGCCAGGGCGCGAGCCAAGGCCACGCGCTTGCGCATACCGCCCGAGAGCTCGGAGATGCGTGCGTCGCCGGGCAGGCCCAGGCGTTCGAGTAAAGATTGGACAAGTGATGGCCGCTGCCAGTCTTCGTGATCGTCGTCACGGTCGAGCACGACTTCGAATACGGTGGCGTCCTCGTCCAGCTCGGGCTCTTGTTCGACGGTGGCGACTGTTAGGCCGGAGTTGCGCGCGATATCACCGTCGTCGGGGACGTTGCGACCATCGAGCAAGCGTAGCAGTGAGCTTTTGCCGGCGCCGTTGCGGCCGATCAGTCCGATGCGTTCGCCTTCTTGGATGACGAAGTCAGCGTGGTCCAGCAACGGATGGTGGCCGTACGCGAGTTGTACGTCCGTCAGGGTAATCAGAGTGTTGTTGGCCATGGGGTCTACAAAATTGCGGAGATTTGCTGCGATGACGCTATTGTCGCAGGTCGCGGCGGCGACGATCCCGATCCTGTGCCGTACAATGGCGCCCGCAAGGCAGATCGGGCAATCGCGGTGGATGCAAATCCATCGAGGAAGGTCCGGACTCCACAGGGCAGGGTAGCGGCTAACAGCCGTCCGGCCGCCCCGGGCTTATGTCCGGTCAGCGGTTGAGGAATAGGGCCACAGAGACGAGTCTGCGGCGCGGGCATGTTTCGGCATGCACCGATACGGCCATCTCCGTATTGCGTCCGTCGGCAACGGCGAGCGGCGCGGCAGGGTGAAACGCGGCAACCTCTATCCGGAGCAACACCAAATAGGCATGCGTACGGCTTTCGGGCCTGAAGGGCGGCTCGCTCTAGCATGCGGGTAGGTGGCTACAGCGGCTCAGCAATGATCCGCGCAGAGGAATGATTGCCCGCCGGGGTGACTCGGCGTACAGAATCCGGCCTATAGATCTGTCTTGCAGCTGAATACAGACGGCGTGGCCGGTCCTGCTCAGGCAGGGCCGAACGTAAAACATTGAAAGGGCGCTCTATTTGCCTCACTCCTGACGAAGGACTTTTAGTTGTTACTGCAACCCCCTGATTTATCAGGGGGTTTTTATTTTGGCTTTCCTGATAGGTGCTCTAAGTCCTTGTTGTGATTGAAAAAATTGCAACCGTGCGCTTGACCGGGTTAATCCATTACCGTAGAGTGGGAAAAAGTAGGAATTTGTGCAATTAAGTGGGGTAAATGTGGTGTTTCAAGGAAGCAACGCGCTGACGCTGGATGCGAAGGGACGGATCTCGATTCCGACCCGGCATCGTGACGCGCTCGTTGCGCAGGCCGAAGGCCGGTTGACCCTGACTCGCCACCCTGACGGTTGTCTGTTGGTGTATCCGCGACAAGAGTGGGAAAAAAAGCGCGAGCAGATCGCTGCGTTCCCCATGTCGGCGCGCGCGCTGCAGCGGCTGTTGTTGGGCAACGCCCAGGACGTCGAACTCGACGGTTCCGGCCGTGTGCTCATTGCGCCTGAACTGCGCAACGCTTCCGGTATGACGCGCGATGTGATGCTGCTCGGTATGGGCGCGCACTTCGAGCTCTGGGATGCCGCTTCCCTGGCCCGCCGCGAGGCGGAGGATCTTGCTCAGGGGATGCCGGACGTGTTGAACCAGTTTTCGTTCTGAAACCGAGTATGGAATTCGAACATCGGCCCGTGCTGCTGGCGCCGACGGTGGATGCGTTATTGCAGGCCAATTTTGGCGGCAAGGGCGCGACGCGGTCGGCTCAGGCGGATGACGAGTTGGTCGAGGTGCAAGCTCAGGCGCGCGCACAGTGCGGCGTGTTTGTCGATGGCACCTTTGGGCGCGGTGGACATAGCCGCGAGCTGCTCAGCCGCCTGGGGCCTGACGCCCGGCTGGTGGTGTTCGACAAGGATCCCCAGGCGATTGCGGTAGCGACTGAGTTGGCCGCTCGCGATCGCCGGGTGACGGTGGTGCATGACGGCTTTGCCACCATGCGCGACGCGTTGGCAGGACACGGTATCGAGAAAATCGATGGCGTGATGTTGGATCTTGGGGTGTCTTCGCCCCAATTGGATGATGCCGGACGAGGTTTTTCGTTTATGCGCGAAGGCCCGCTCGACATGCGAATGGATACGACCCGCGGCCCTACGGTAGCGGAATGGCTGGCGCAAGCCAGCATAGATGAGATGCGGGAGGTCATAGCAGATTATGGCGAAGAACGGTTTGCTTTTCAGGTTGCAAAGGCGATTGCTGCTCGCCGCGCAACACGGCCGCTGTGCACCACGCTCGAGCTTGCCGAGTGCGTCGCCAGCGCCGTCCGCACGCGCGAAAAAGGTCAACATCCGGCCACACGCACCTTTCAGGCTTTACGGATTTACATCAATCGGGAACTCGAAGAGCTCGCGCGCGCCCTCGCGTCAGCTTTAGGACTGCTTGCCCCAGGGGGGAGGTTGGCGGTGATCAGCTTTCATTCGCTCGAAGATCGGATGGTTAAACAATGCATCGCGGCGGCGGCCAGGCCGGCCGTCGCGCATGCGCGTTTGCCTTTGCGCGAGAGCGAAATGCCTCGGCCCCTCATGCGTTCGTTAGGGCGTGTGCTGGCCAGTGACGAAGAGATCGCCGGCAACGCGCGGTCGCGTTCGGCCGTGTTGCGGGTGGCCGAGCGTACAAGCACACCTTTGGGTGCGGATGGTGCCGAGGGCTTTGTGCCGGCCATGCGAGTGCCGGGCGAAGCGCAGCCTGCCCGGCGCGGTGGCAAGCGGAGGGCACGCTGATGGCACGCATGAGCCTCTTCTTTGCGATGCTGTTGATGCTGTCCGCGATTTCGCTGGTGACCAGCCGCTATCATTCTCGCCAGCTATTTATAGAGTTAGACCGCAGCAACACCTTGGCCAACACGCTGGATACGGATTGGCGCCGCCTGCAGCTTGAGCGCGCCGAGTTGGCGCGCAATGCACGGATTGACCACGCGGCGCGCGAGGATCTGAAAATGATCCCCGTCGTGCCTGATCGCACGCTGTACCTGCATCAGGCGCCGATTCCAGCTGTCGGGGGTGCCCAATGAGGCACGTGCCGTTCTTCGACAACCCAGTCTTGCGTGGGCAACTGCCGACCTGGCGGGCGCGGCTCGTGTTGGTCTTGTTGTTGGCCTCGTTTGTCGTGCTGGCCGGTCGTGCCCTGTTTTTACAGGGGCTTTCTACCGAATTTCTGCAGCAGCAGGGCGAGCGTCGCTACGAGCGTACCCTGACGCTGGCCGCGACGCGTGGCAAGATTTTTGACCGTAATGGCGTGGTGCTGGCATCGAGTGTGCCGGCGCGCGCGATTTGGACAATCCCCGAGGACACCAAGCCCGCGACGGCCGACCAGCTCAAGAAGCTCGCCGAGCTGCTGGGCTTGTCGATCGCAGATCTGCGTGCCCGCTTGGCCGACGTGGATCGCAATTTTGTCTATCTGAAACGCCAAGTGCCGATGGATATCGCCGAGCAGATCAAGAAGCTCGAGATCCCGGGCATTCATCAGCAAGCGGAATCCCGTCGGTACTACCCCGATGGTGGGGTCACGGCACATTTGTTGGGTTTCACCAGCGTCGAAGACACCGGCCAAGAGGGCGTTGAGCTGACTTTCGACAAGCTGCTTTCAGGTACGCCGGGCAGCCGTCGCGTGATCAAGGATCGTCTGGGGCGCGTGATTGAGGATGTGCAGGCCGTGACCGAGCCGGTCAACGGCCGTGACCTCAGCTTGTCTATCGATGCGCGCTTGCAGTATCTGTTGTACCGCGAGTTGAGCGAGGCGGTGGTGCGTCACAAGGCCGCTGCGGCCAGCGCCATCATCATGGACGTGCGTACAGGCGAGATCCTGGCCTTGAGCAGCCTGCCGACGTTCGATCCGAATCGTCGCGAGACGTTTCACCCGCCCAATCTGCGTAATCGCGCGATTACCGATACGTTTGAGCCGGGTTCGATCATGAAGCCCTTCACCGCCGCGTTGGCACTGGATTTGGGGCGCATCAATACCAATACTCAGTTTCAGACGGGTAATGGGTCATTTCGCTACCAGGGCAACACCATCCATGACGTGAGCCGCAACGGCACACTGAATGTGGCGGGGGTATTGCGCCGGTCCAGCAATATTGGCATGACCATGATCGCCGAAAAGCTGCAAGCCCGCGAGATGTGGGAACGCTTTACCGAACTGGGCTTGGGCCGTGCACCGCAACTGGGTTTCCCAGGCGCGGCGCCTGGCCGCCTGCGTCCCTGGGATCGGTGGCGTCTGATTGAAAAGGCCACGATGGCTTATGGCTATGGTCTGTCAGTTTCGCTGTTGCAGGTTGCGCGTGCGTACACCGTCTTTGCCCGCAATGGCGACATGGTGGCACCGACCCTGATCAAACGCGATAGCGATCCGACCAGCGTCAAGGTCTATAGCCCGCAAGTGGCGCAACTGGTTCGCGGCATGCTCGAAGCCGCCGCCGGTCCCGAAGGCACGAAGGCTGCCCAGGTGCAGGGCTATCGGGTTGCCGGCAAGAGCGGTACTGCGCGCAAGATCGTCGATGGCAAGTACAGCACCAAGCGCTACCGGAGCTCGTATGTCGGGTTTGCGCCCGTTTCGGATCCGCGTATTGTGGTCGCAGTGTCGATTGACGAACCCACGGCGGGGGGGTACTACGGTGGTGCGGTCGCCGCACCGATTTTCTCCACCATTGTGGGGGGTAGCCTGCGCCTGATGGGCGTGCAGCCGGATGCACCCTTCGAGTCGACGATTGTGGCGGGTGTACGGGAGGGGGCGCAATGAATACGACGCGTCCTTTGTCCGCTGAGGCCGTCGAGGCCTTGCGCTGGTTGCGTGAGCAGGCCACGATGGGCGCCGACTTGCGACTGGATTCGCGTGAGATCGTCACCGGCGATGTATTTGTGGCGTGCCCGGGCGGTTCGACGGATGGCCGACGTTACATTGGCCAAGCGATCACGCAGGGCGCTTCGGCCGTGCTGTGCGAAACACCCGTTCCGGCCGAGTTCCAAGAAGACGCTCGAGTGCTGGCAGTGCCGGCGTTGCGAGGGTTGCTGGGCGAGCTGGCTGACGACTGGTACGGGCAGCCGTCGGCGGCCCTGAGCGTGGTGGCCATTACGGGTACCAACGGCAAGACGTCTTGCGTGCAATGGATTTCGCAGGCGCTGACCGATGCCGGAAAGCCCTGCGGCAGTATCGGCACGCTCGGTGCGTTGTTGCCGGATGGCCGTTCCCTGGGCGGCAGCCTGACGACACCTGATGTATTGACGGTGCACCGCGTGCTGGCGCTCATGCACCAGGCGGGCGCCCAGGCAGTGGCACTCGAAGCCTCGTCGATCGGTCTGGAGCAAGGCCGCCTGGATGGTGTCCGTATCGAGGTGGCGGGATTCACGAACCTGACGCGCGATCATCTGGATTATCACGGCTCGATGGAGCAATATGAGCGAGCCAAGGCCCGCTTGTTCCAGTGGCCCGGTCTGGCCGCCGCCATTATCAATGCCGACGATGCGGCGGGCGAGCGACTCCTGCAGTCATTGCCCGACACGCTCGCGCTGGGCTATACCCAGCAGGATACGCCGGCGGCTTTCCGGGTGCAGGATTTGCAGGCCACCTCGCACGGACAAGTCTTTACCTTGCTCTCGCCCGCAGGCGGGGCACAGATCGTGACCTCGCTTCTGGGCCGTCATAACGTATCGAATCTGCTGTTGGTGGCCGGCGTGCTGTCCAAGCTCGGTTGGCCTTTGTCCCAGATTGCTCGCGCGTTGGCTGCGACGCGACCAGTGGACGGTCGTCTGCAAGTCGTGGAGCCCCTGGCCTTGACGAATGCCGTGACGGCTGGACGCGGGCCATTGGTCGTGGTGGATTATTCCCATACGCCGGACTCGCTGGCGCGTGCCTTGACCGCATTGCGCCCGATGGCGGATGCGCGAGGCGGACGCCTGGTGTGCTTGTTTGGTTGCGGCGGCGAGCGCGACTCGGGCAAACGACCGGAGATGGGGCGCGTTGCCGCGGACCTGGCCGACAAAATTACGGTCTCTAGCGACAACCCGCGCGGCGAAGATCCCGACGCCATCATTGCGCAGATTCTGCCTGGCATCCCGCGTGGTGCCCGCCTGACGGTCGAAGTCGATCGCGCCGGGGCGATCATGCACACGATCTGGGCGGCCGAGCCCGATGATGTCATCTTGCTGGCGGGCAAGGGGCACGAAACCTATCAGGAAGTCGCCGGCGCCAAACAGCCTTTTGATGATCGTGAATGGGCAAAACTTGCCTTGCTCTTGCCCCATGTCGCGGCCTTGTCGACGGATACCCGGCGTGTCGGCGCGAATGAAATTTTTCTGGCGCTAGTCGGTGAGCAGTTCGACGGTCATGATTACTTGTTGCAGGCTCAGCAAGGCGGCGCGTGCGCGGCCGTCGTGGCTCACCCGGTCCCGGGAATGTCGCCGCCGCAACTGGTACTGGGCGATACCCGTCTAGCCCTGATGCGGATTGGTGCGGCATGGCGGGCACAGTTTTCGTTGCCCGTGATTGGTGTTGCGGGCAGCAACGGCAAGACCACCACAAAAGAAATGATTTCCGCGATCCTGGCCGATTGGCAGGGCGAGGCGGGTCGGCTGGCGACGGCTGGCAACTTTAATAACGATATCGGCGTGCCGCTGACCTTGCTGCGCCTGCGCGCGCAACATCGCGCCGCCGTGTTCGAGTTAGGGATGAATCATCCGGGAGAAATCGCGGTGCTGGCCGTGATGGCCGCGCCGTCGGTGGCATTGATCACCAATGCGCAACGCGAACACCAGGAGTTCATGCATTCGGTCGAGGCGGTCGCTCAAGAAAACGGCGCCGTGATCGAGGCATTGCCCGAGGATGGTGTCGCAGTATTCCCCGGTGATGATCCGCATTGCGGTGTCTGGGAGGCCCAGGCCGGTGCGCGACGCGTGTTGCGCTTTGGTTTGCAGCCTGGGCTCGATGTCTATGCTGAACGCATCACGGCGACCGAGCAGGGCACCGCGTGCCATGTGGTGACGCCCGCCGGTAGCGTGGACCTGATGCTGCCGGTTCCGGGTCTGCACAACGTCCGAAATGCCCTGGCGTCTATCGCCGCGACGCTGGCCGCCGGGGCATCGTTGGCTGCCGCCGTCCGCGCACTGGCGTCATTCAGCGCTGTGGCCGGACGTATGCAGCGCAACGTATTGGCCGACGGGACGATATTGATCGACGATACCTATAACGCGAATCCAGATTCGGTGCGTGTGGCCGTCGACGTGTTGTCGCAACTGCCCGGCCCGCGCGTCCTGGTGTTGGGCGACATGGGCGAAGTGGGTGACAACGGCCCCGAAATGCATCGCGAGGTTGGCGCCTATGCGCGCGAGCATGGTATCGAAGCGCTCTACACGCTGGGCCAAGCCTGCCGCGATGCCGTAGCAGCCTTCGGAGACGGAGCCCTGGCGTGCGAATCGGTAGACGAGATTGTGGCGGCGCTGCATCGCATGCGTGCGGCGAGTGTATTAGTAAAAGGATCGCGCTTTATGCGCATGGAGCGGGTGGTGAAAGAGCTGTCTACTAACAATAACAATACGACGGCCGAACGCCAGGGAGATTCTCATGCTGCTTGAGATCGCCCGCTGGTTGTCTGACGATGTGAGCGCCATTGGCGTTCTGGAGTACATCACCATGCGCGCCGTGCTGGCATGCGCGACGGCCTTGCTCATTGGCCTGGTGGCGGGACCGCGCGTGATCCGCAAGCTGACCGAACTGAAGATCGGTCAGGCCGTGCGCGCTTACGGTCCGGAATCGCACCTGGTGAAAAACGGTACGCCGACGATGGGTGGAGCGCTCATTCTGATTTCTATCGCTATCAGCACCTTGATGTGGGCCGACTGGACCAACCGCTTTGTTTGGGTGGTGTTGATGGTGACCTTCGGCTTTGGCTGGATCGGCTGGATGGATGACTATCGCAAAGTCGTTCATCGCGATCCCGAAGGCATGCCCGCCCGGCAGAAATTCTTTTGGCAAGCCACCATTGGGTTGGTGGCTGCCGTGTACCTGGCCTTTGCTGTTTCAGCGCCCGCCAACACCGAGTTGTGGCCCTTGTTCAAGGAGTGGGTCGGCAGCGGTTTCAGCATGCCTCTGCCGACGCGGGCCGACCTGATCGTCCCGTTCTTTAAATCCGTGAGCTATCCGCTGGGGGTGGTGGGTTTTGTGGCACTGACCTGGGCCGTGATTGTGGGCACGAGCAATGCGGTGAACCTGACCGACGGACTGGATGGCCTGGCGATCATGCCCACCGTGATGGTGGGCAGCGCACTGGGCATTTTTGCCTACGTGGTGGGTCGGGTCGACTATTCCAAGTATCTGCTGTTTCCGTATATTCCCGGCGCTGCCGAGTTGATGGTGCTGTGCGCGGCGATCGCGGGGGCCGGGTTGGCGTTCTTGTGGTTCAACGCGTATCCGGCGCAAGTATTCATGGGCGACGTCGGGGCGCTGGCTTTGGGCGGCGCGCTGGGCACGATCGCCGTGATCGTCCGTCAGGAAATCGTGCTCTTCATCATGGGGGGCGTGTTCGTTGTCGAAACACTGTCCGTGATGATGCAGGTGACCTGGTTCAAGTACACCAAACGCAAATACGGGCAGGGGCGGCGGATTTTCCGGATGGCACCCCTACACCACCATTTTGAAGTCGGCGGCTGGAAAGAAACCCAAGTCGTCGTGCGGTTCTGGATTATCAGCATGATGCTGGTGCTGATCGGCCTTTCCACCTTGAAATTGCGATGACGAGTTCCGAAACCCTCCGTGCTGATGCACCGCTCGTCCTGATCCTCGGATTGGGCGAGACGGGCGTGGCTGCGGCTCGCTGGTGCGCTCGGCAGGGAGCGGCGTTGCGGGTGGCTGATACTCGCGTCGAGCCGGGTGGCCTGGCTGGGCTGCGTACCGCGTTGGAGGCCGATGGGATCGACGTCGATTACCGTCTTGGTTGCGGCGATGCGTTTGATCCTGCACTGCTGGATGGCGTGTCGCAGCTCGTACTCAGCCCCGGACTGTCTCCCATCGACGCGCCCGCACAGGCGTTGTTGCACCTGGCCGCCGAACGCGGTATCGAAGTGGTGGGTGAAATCGAATTGTTTGCCCGGGCGCTGGCGGATTTAGCGGTGTCGCGGGAATACCGTCCGCACGTCTTTGGGGTGACGGGCACCAACGGCAAGACCACGGTGACGGTGATGGCGCGGCAACTGGTCGAGGCTGGAGGCTTTAGCGCGCGGGCCGCGGGCAACATCAGTCCGGCGGCCCTGACCGCCTTGATCGACGCGCTGGATGCCGATGATCTGCCTCAGGTGTGGGTCCTGGAGCTGTCCAGTTTTCAGCTGGAAACCACGCATAGCCTGGCGCTCGATGCGGCGGTGGTGCTGAACGTGACGCAAGATCACCTGGACTGGCACGGTGACATGGAGGCCTACGCGCAGGCCAAGGCACGCTTATTCAAGCAGGCTCGAGTTTGCATCGTAAATCGCGACGATCCGCGGGTTGTCGCGATGGTGGATGCCCTGCCGGATATGAACGTACGCAGTTTTGGTCGTGACCTGCCTGAGTTGGTCGGCGACATGGGCGTCGACCTGGGTCAGGGCATGGCATGGCTGGTCGCTTGCGAATCGACGGGTTTCGACGATCAGGCCCCACCGGTCAAGCGCAAGAAAAATGCGCCGCCGCCGCAGCGCGAAACCGGACGCATGAGTCGACTGATGCCTTTGGATGCTTTGCGGATTCGGGGTCTGCACAATGGCTTGAATGCACTGGCCGCCTTGCAGTTGGCGCGTATGCTGAATATCGGCTGGGGCCCCATGCTGCGTGCTCTGCAGGACTACGCGGGCGAGCCGCACCGCGCGGCATTTGTTCGCAGCATTGGCGCAGTGGATTACATCAACGACAGCAAAGGCACCAATGTCGGTGCTACGGTCGCCGCGCTGGAAGGCCTAGGCCAACCGGTCGTGTTGATCGCGGGTGGCCTGGGCAAGGGTCAGGATTTCTCGCCCTTGGTGCCGGTGGTCGCACGTTACGCGCGGGCGGTGGTGCTGATCGGCACCGATGGTCCCGAAATTGGTCGAGTACTAGCCGAAACTGGTGTGCCCTGCGTGGCCGCACATGATATGCGTGAGGCGGTTCGGCGTGGCGCCGAGTTGGCCGAGCCGGGCGACGCCGTACTGTTGTCGCCGGCGTGCGCCAGCATGGACATGTTCCGCAATTACCCCCACCGTGGTGTGGTGTTCGTCGAAGAGGTCGAGGACCTCGCGCGTGATCAAGGAGAGGTGTGACATGAGTCTCTTCGCCGATCTCACGACCAGTGTCAACGCCGTTCGCCCGGGGCGTACCCGCATGCGCAACTACGATGCGCCGCTGGTGTTGGCGGCCGTGACCTTGTTGCTACTTGGCCTGCTGATGGTCTATTCGGCCTCGATCGCACTGGCCGACGGTCCGCGCTATGCCTCGTATGGTAGTTACTATTTTGTCATCCGCCATGCGCTTTTCCTGGTCGCCGGCTTGATGGCGGGCGCGGTGGCGATTTCGTTGCCCATGCGCTTCTGGCAACGGATGGCTGTGCCCATTTTTATGGTGGCATTAGCACTCTTGCTGGCCGTGCTCATTCCCGGTATCGGCCGAGAGGTTAATGGCGCACATCGCTGGATTCCGTTTGGACCGCTGAGTTTCCAGCCATCGGAGTTGATGAAACTTGCCGCTCTGTTGTATGCGGCGGATTACGCCGTACGCAAGCAGGAGTACATGCAGTCGTTCTCGCGCGGCTTTTTGCCGATGGCGTTCGCCCTGGGCGGGGTCGGGATGTTGTTGCTGCTTGAGCCCGACCTGGGCGCGTTCATCGTGATCGTTGCGATCGCGATGGGCATTCTGTTTGTCGGCGGTATTAACGGCAAGTACTTCAGCAGCCTGCTCGGCGTGTTGATGGGAACCTTCCTGGCACTGATCTGGTTGTCACCGTGGCGGCGTGCGCGCTTGTTCGCCTATCTGGATCCATGGGACGACGCCAATGCCTATGGCAGCGCCTATCAGTTGTCGCACTCTCTGATCGCACTGGGCCGTGGCGAATGGTTGGGCGTGGGCTTGGGCGCCAGCGTCGAAAAACTGCATTACTTGCCCGAAGCACACACTGATTTTCTGATGGCAGTCGTTGGCGAGGAACTTGGTTTTGCCGGCGTGTTACTGGTGCTGGGACTTTTCGCCGTCATTATTTATCGGGGTTTCGACATTGGCCGGCAGGCTATCGCGATGGAACGCACCTTCGCTGGTCTGGTGGCGCAGGGTGTCGCGATCTGGATTGGTGTGCAGGCATTTATCAATATGGGCGTTTGTCTGGGATTGCTGCCGACCAAAGGGCTGACACTGCCGTTGATGAGCTACGGCGGTTCGGGCATCGTGATGAATCTTTGCGCGTTGGCCATTCTGTTGCGCGTGGATATCGAGAATCGCATCATGATGAGAGGGGGGCGCGCATGACGACGCCGACCATTCTGATCATGGCGGGCGGCACCGGCGGGCACATCATGCCAGGGCTGGCCGTGGCGCAGGTGCTGCGTGAACGCGGCTGGCGCGTGCTCTGGTTGGGCAATCCCGACAAAATGGAAGGCCGATTGGTGCCCCAGCGCGGCATTGAATTGGTGCCTATGCACTTCCAGGGGGTGCGAGGGCGTGGGGTGGCGGCGTTATTGAAACTGCCATTCCTGTTGGCGCGCGCCTGCGTGCAAGCCTGGCAGCGCCTGTCGCAAGTCCGACCCGATGTGGTGCTGGGGATGGGCGGTTATGTGGCCTTTCCGGGGGGCATGATGGCGACATTGCGCGGCATGCCCTTGGTCGTGCACGAGCAAAATGCGGTGGCGGGTACAGCCAACCGTTGGTTGGCCAAGCGCGCGCGGCGTGTGCTGAGCGGTTTTCCTGGTGTGTTGCCCAGAGCCGAGGTCCTGGGCAATCCCGTGCGCCTTGATTTGTGTGATTTGCCTAAGCCAGCCGTTCGCTATGGCGAACGCAGCGGGCCGTTGCGTATCCTGGTCGTAGGCGGCAGTCTGGGCGCGCAAGCGCTGAATACCGTGTTGCCACGTGCGCTGGCGCTGATGGCGCCCGAGACGCGTCCGCAGATTACCCACCAATCCGGTGAGCAGCATCTACAAGCGCTGCGCCAGGCCTATGCCGAGGCCGGAGTACCAGCGGATTGTCGCGATTTTATTGATGACATGTCGGCCGCGATGGCACAGGCCGACGTGTTGGTCTGCCGGGCCGGTGCGATGACGGTGGCCGAAGTTGCCGCTGCTGGCGTGGCCGCGTTGTTCGTGCCTTTCCCGCACGCCATCGATGATCACCAGACGGCCAATGCCCGCTTTTTGAGCGATGAGCAGGCCGCTTGGTTGTGCCCCCAAACCGAATTCACGCCTGAATGGCTGGCCGATTGGCTGGGCCAGCGCACGCGTCCTGACCTCCAGTCCGTGGCAGAGCGCGCGCATCAACACGCGCGTCCGCAAGCCGCGACAGATATCGCCGATGTCTGCGTACAAGCAGCGAGGCGCTCAACATGAAACACAGAATCCAGCATATTCATTTCGTCGGTATCGGCGGTTCAGGCATGAGCGGCATCGCCGAGGTCCTGCTGAACCTGGGCTATACCATCAGCGGATCCGACTTGAGTGAGACCGCCGTGACCCGGCGGCTTGCCACGCAAGGCGCCAACGTCGCGATCGGCCATACGGCCTCGAACGTGGTCGGCGCTGACGCCATTGTGACGTCCACCGCCGTGGCCGGGGACAATCCCGAGGTGATCGCCGCTCGCGCCGCCGGTATCCCTGTCGTGCCGCGCGCCATCATGCTGGCAGAGTTGATGCGCTTAAAGCGCGGCATCGCCGTCGCCGGCACCCACGGCAAGACCACGACCACCAGTCTGATCGCCAGCGTGTTGGCAGCCGGCGATCTGGACCCGACCTTCGTGATCGGCGGTCGCCTGAATTCGGCGGGGGCGAACGCCCGGCTGGGTCAGGGCGAATACATCGTGGTCGAGGCCGATGAGTCAGATGCTTCGTTTCTGAATCTGCTGCCGGTGATGGCGGTGGTGACCAACATCGATGCTGACCATATGGATACCTACGGTCACGATGTGGCACGACTCAAGAGTGCTTTTATCGAGTTCACGCAGCGTCTACCCTTCTATGGCAGCGCTGTGCTGTGCGCCGATGATGCCAACGTGCGCGAGATCATGCCGTTCGTGTCGCGCCCGATTACTACCTACGGGTTGAGTGCCGACGCGCAGGTGCGTGGTGAAAACGTGCAGGCCGATGGCACCCGTATGCGCTTTACGGTGCAGCGCAAAGATCGTGATAGCACGTTGCCGTCGCTGGATGTGGAGTTGAATTTGCCCGGGCTGCACAATGTGCGCAATGCCTTGGCGACAGTGGCCATCGCCACGGAACTGGGTGTCTCCGACGATGCGATTTGCCAGGCGCTGGCCTCGTTTACCGGCGTCGGACGTCGATTTACGCAAACCGGCGACTTTGCGGTGCCGGCGGTTCACGGCGGCGGCACATTTACGTTGATCGACGACTACGGTCACCATCCCGTCGAAATGGCCGCCACATTGGACGCGGCTCGCGGGGCGTGGCCGCAGCGCCGTATCGTGCTGGCGTTTCAGCCGCACCGCTATACCCGCACACGCGACTGTTTCGAAGATTTCGTTCGCGTGCTGGGCAACGCCGATGCGGTGCTGTTGACCGAGGTCTATGCCGCGGGCGAATCCCCATTGGTCGCCGCGGACGGGCGTGCATTGGCCCGGGCCCTACGTGTGGCGGGCCGTGTCGAGCCGCTCTTTGTCGAAGACGTGACCGAGCTACCGCAAGCGATTTTGAATTTCGTACGTGACGGTGATGTCGTCGTTGTGATGGGAGCCGGTTCGATCAGCAAAGTGCCAGGTCAAGTAGGAGAACTTGTATGAACCAGACGACACAGCAACCTCTCCCCGATGTGAAGGCCTTTGGCAAGGTCGGCGTGTTGTATGGCGGCCGTTCAGCGGAACGCGAAGTGTCGATACAGTCCGGCAATGGCGTGCACCAGGCATTGTTGACGATGGGTGTGGATGCCCATTTGTTCGATACCGGTGAGCGCTCGCTGGCCGACTTGGCCCAGGCAGGTTTTGATCGCGTCTTCATCGCGCTGCATGGCCGCTATGGTGAGGACGGCACCTTGCAGGGGGCGTTGGAGTTGCTGGGCTTGCCCTATACAGGGAGCGGTCCCATGGCGTCGAGCCTGGCCATGGACAAGACCATGACCAAACGCGTTTGGTTGCAGCATGGATTGCCCACGCCGGATTTTGAGTTGCTGGATGCGCAGTCCGAGTTGCGCACCGTGCCTGATCGGCTGGGATTGCCCTTGATCTTGAAGCCGCCGCATGAGGGTTCCACGGTTGGTGTGGCCAAGGTAATCGGCTATTCCGACATGAAGGAAGGCTATGCGCAGGCATCGATTTTTGATGACGAAGTGTTGGCCGAGCAATTTATCGCCGGTCGCGAACTGACTGTCGCGGTGCTGGGCGAGGGGCGTGCGGCGCGCGCGCTGCCGGTCATCGAAATCGTGGCGCCCGACGGCAACTACGACTACGAGCACAAGTACATCTCTAACGATACCCAGTATTTTTGCCCGGCAGCGCTGCCCGAAGACGTCTCGAACCAGATCACCGATATCGCCGTGCGGGCCTATCGCGCGCTGGACTGCGCGGGCTGGGGTCGAATTGATTTCATGCTGGATGCCAACAATCAGCCGTGGTTGCTCGAGGCCAATACCTCGCCGGGCATGACCAGCCATTCGCTGGTGCCGATGGCGGCCAAGGCGGTCGGAATGAGCTATGCCGAATTGTGTGTGTCCATTTTATCCGGGGCTGCGTGCAAGGTGCACAGCCCTCCGCGTAACTCTTAATAGCAACTGGATCGGAATCATCCGTGTGGAACGACGCTCGCACCACCAACCTGATAGCCAACACGCTAGCCGTGCTGGCCGTGGTGGCTATTCTCATCGCAGGCCTGGTGTGGATGGCGCATCGTCCGTATTTTTTGCTGTCGAGCATCGAGTTGGTGCCCGCGCCCGATACCGAGTTGCACTACGTGTCGCCCGAATCCGTGCGCGCGGTGATCGCCAATCGTTTCGACGGGAATTTCTTCACAGTGGACCTCAACGAAGCCCGCGAAGTGTTCGAGTCGGTGCCCTGGGTGCGGCGTGCGTCGATCCGGCGTATCTGGCCCGGGACACTACGCGTGCAGCTCGAAGAAGAGCAGCCGCTGGCTTTGTGGAACGAAAACCAGATGATCAACACCTGGGGCGAGGCGTTCACGGCCAACACGGGCGAGCTGGACGACGATATGGTGCTGCCGCAGTTCTCCGGTCCGGAGGGTACGGAAGGGTTGGTCGTGCAGCGCTACGCCGAGTTGGCTCGCTGGTTTGCACCGCTGGATTTGCAGGTGCGCGAACTGAATCTCAGCCCTCGCTATGCCTGGAAGGCCACGCTCTCGAACGATCTCGTGCTGGACTTGGGGCGCGATCCGGGAGCGGACGCTCCCGATCCGCACGGCGTGCCTGGCGCCTTGCCGTTCGCCGCGCGTATTCAACGGTTTGTACAAGCTTGGCCGGCCGTCGTCAGCCGGCTGGAAGGCCGCAGTGTGACCCAGGCCGACCTGCGTTATCCCAACGGATTTGCCTTGGCTCTGGCACCGCTGCCAGAAGGGCAATCGAAATCTTCATCCACATCTTCAAGAAAGCGTTAACGCCATGACCCGTGACATCAAGGACCTCATCGTCGCCCTCGATATCGGCACCAGCAAAGTGGTTGCCGTGGTCGCCGAAATCCTGCCGGAGGGGCGTTTCGAAGTGCTCGGCCTCGGGCAGCACGAATCGCGCGGCATGCGCAAAGGCGTGGTCGTCAACATCGAAACCACCGTCAACTCCATTCAGCGCGCGCTCGAAGAGGCGGAGCTGATGGCAGATTGCAAAATCCGCGACGTCTATACCGGCATCGCGGGCAGCCATATCCGCAGCTTCAACTCCAGCGGCATGGTGGCAGTCAAGGACAAGGAGGTTACCGCGACCGACGTGGCGCGCGTGATCGAGACGGCCAAGGCGGTGAATATCCCGACAGATCAACAAGTCCTGCACGTGTTGACCCAGGAGTTCATCGTCGATGGCCAGGAAGACATTCGCGAACCCATTGGCATGAGTGGACTGCGCCTGGAAGTGCGCGTGCATATCGTCACGGGGGCCGTGAGCGCGGCGCAGAACATCGTCAAATGCGTGCGCCGCTGTGGCCTCGAGGTGCAAGACCTGATCCTGCAACCGCTGGCATCCAGCCTGTCGTGCCTGACGGCAGACGAAAAGGAGCTCGGTGTCGTCTTGGTGGATATCGGCGGTGGCACGACCGATGTGGCGATCTATACCGGTGGCGCTATTCGGCACACGGCGGTCGTGCCTATTGCGGGCGACCAGATCACCAATGACATCGCCGCCATGCTGCGCACGCCCACACCGGATGCCGAAGAAATCAAGCTGCGCTATGGCGTGGCCAAGCAGGTGCTGGCGCGCGCGGACGAGTCAGTAGAAGTACCCGGGCTGGGCGATCGTGGCCCACGCCAAGTCAAGCGCCAGGCATTGGGCGCGGTGATCGAACCGCGAGTCGAAGAACTGTTCACCCTGGTGCAGCAAGTGGTCCGCGAATCGGGCTACGAGGACTTGCTGGCCTCAGGGGTGGTGCTGACGGGCGGTTCCGCTCAGATGCCCGGCATGATCGAGTTGGCCGAAGACGTATTCCTCAAGCCCGTGCGCGTGGCGATGCCCGAGTACGAAGGCAGCCTGTCTGATGTGATGCGTAATCCGCGTTTCTCGACAGTGATGGGGTTGTTGCAAGAAGCGCGTATGCAACGGGTGCGGGGCCGCAAGGTTGCCGCGCAGACGGGCAATTTCAAGAGCCTGCTCACGCGCATGAAGGAATGGTTTATGAACTGATCAAGGGGCAGAACGGGGCCTGCTCCTGGCCTGATTCGTCGCAAGACGGCGCAGGCCGAATAGGGGAGACGTTTCAAACCCGTTGCGGATCATCCGATCGGCGGCGATTTTGAAGCGATTCACAAATATAAGTTGTTGGGGAATGATTTTGTCGAGTAGCCGCTTTCCAGTACGACGTTGCGGCGAGGGGACAAAAAATTTTGTGATTTGCGTATCCAGACTTGTGAGGGAGTCATCATGATGAATTTCGAAATGCTTGAGAACAACACCAAAGGGACCGTTATCAAGGTCGTGGGTGTTGGGGGTGCTGGCGGCAATGCCGTTGCGCACATGATCCGTAGCGGCGTCAATGGCGTGGATTTTATCTGCGCCAATACCGACGCCCAGGCACTGGCGGCAACTAATGCGCCGGTGCAAATTCGTCTGGGCCGTACCGGCCTGGGCGCGGGCGCCAAGCCCGAGCAAGGCCGCGCGTCGGCGGAAACCGCACGCGAGGAAATCCGTTCCGCACTGAATGGTGCGCACATGGTGTTCATCACTGCCGGTATGGGTGGTGGCACGGGTACGGGCGCGGGTCCGGTGGTAGCGGAAGTCGCCAAAGAGCTGGGCATTCTGACCGTGGGCGTGGTGACCAAGCCCTTTACCTTCGAAGGCAACAAGCGCCTGAAGATGGCTGAAGACGGTATCGGCGAGCTGGCCAAACACGTTCATTCCCTCATCGTGGTGCTCAACGAGAACCTCTATGAGTTGATGGACGAAGACGCCACGCAAGACGAGTGCTTCAAGTCCGCCGACGATATCCTGCACAACGCGTGCGCCGGTATCGCCGAGATCATCAACGTCGAAGGCAACGTTAACGTTGACTTCGAAGACGTCAAGACGATCATGGGCGAGCAAGGCCAGGCCATGATGGGTACCGCTACGGCCGGCGGCGCAGATCGTGCCCGCGTCGCTGCGGAGCAAGCCATTGCGTGCCCGCTGCTCGAGGGTGTGGACCTGAACGGTGCTCGTGGCGTATTGGTCAACATCACTGCCAGCCGCACACTGAAGATGCGCGAAACGCGCGAAATCATGGAAACGATCCGCAGCTATGCTTCGGACGACGCGACCGTGATCTTCGGTACCGCCTACGACGAATCCATGGGCGACAACCTGCGTGTGACGGTGGTGGCAACGGGCCTGGGTCGTCAAATGGCTGCGCCGAGGCTGGTGGAAACCATGGCCGAAAGCCTGCGTACCGGCACGGACAACATGCCGGTCATGGGCCACATGGCTCAGGGTGATTACCGCAACCTGGATACGCCGTCGGTGATGCGCAACCCGCGCACGCAGGCGTCGGCCCAAGTGCGTGCACTGGAAAGCTCGGGTATGGATCACTTCGATATTCCGGCTTTCTTGCGCAAGCAAGCGGATTGACGTTGCAGTAAACGGGCCGGGGAACTGGCCCGACTCCCTCAGTGCCGGCTCGTTCTCCCCGAACGAGCCGGGCACATGGGGCGGTTTTCGTCTGATCAGGCGCATCGTTTGCGCTCGATAACATCGACGATAGATGTCGGCAAATGTATCAAACGCGTGACGCCGGCCATTCGCCGAGGTTACAATATGCCCTTATGCTGGTGAAATTATCGTTTTTTACCGGCAAGTTCACATACAAAGACCATGTTTCGACAGCGTAGCATCCAGAATCTCGTCCGTACTACTGGCGTAGGCGTCCATTCAGGACGTCGGGTCGAGCTCACCCTGCGTCCTGCCGAAGCCAACACTGGCATTATTTTTCACCGTGTCGATCTGCCGCAGGTCGTTGACCTGCCCGCGCAGGCCAATGGTGTGGGCGATACGCGCATGGCGTCCGTGCTGCAGCAGGGCGACGTCCGTGTTTCCACGGTCGAGCACCTGATGTCCGCGCTGGCGGGTCTGGGTATCGACAATCTGCATGTCGACCTGACCGCCGAAGAAGTGCCCATCATGGATGGTAGCGCCGCGACCTTCGTCTATCTATTGCGGTCGGCCGGCATCGTGGAGCAAAACGCGCCCAAGCAATTTATTCGCGTGACCAAGCCCATCGAAATCCGCGAGGGCGAAGGCCGCAGCCTGAAATGGGCGCGCCTCGAACCGCACGAGGGTTTCTCTCTGGCGTTTTCCATCGATTTTCGTCATCCCGCCATCGACTCCACGGCGAACTTTGCCGAAATCGACTTTGCCACGCATTCGTACGTCCGCGAAATCGCACGAGCACGCACCTTCGGGTTCGTCAACGAAGTCGAGGCATTGCGCTCCATGGGTCTCGCCCGAGGCGGTAGTCTGGACAACGCCATTGTCATGGACGAGTACCGGGTGCTCAATAGCGATGGTCTGCGTTACGACGACGAGTTCGTCAAACACAAGATTCTGGACGCGATCGGTGACCTCTACCTGATCGGCAAGCCGTTGGTCGCGCGCTATGTCGCCTGCAAATCAGGCCATGCCCTCAACAACCAGTTGGCGCGCGCGCTGCTGGCCCGGCAAGACGCCTGGGAGCTCGTGTCCTACGAGTCCCAAGCCGCAGCGCCGCAGGCTTTCCGCCACGAGTGGAAACTCGCCTGATTCAGATCAGGCGGCGGGTTTTTTGCCGCCGGGCCGCCCCAAGGTAAAAAAGCCCCTTTGGGGCTTTTCCCGCTACTTGTCCTTGTGATGGGCCAGCAATTTGGCCACGGCATCTGCCAGTGGCCCGGGGCGCAAATTCCCCTGTAATGTCTCGAACGCATCCAGGGCGGTATCTCCCAGAGGTTGTGCTTCTTTTGGGGGACGGGGTGCTTTTGCACCAGGACGAGGCATCCCTGCTTGAACCTTGACCGCAATTTCGTTAAGGTTCCAACCTTGGGTATTGAGTGCTTGTGCAATCCGCGGGGCCAACTGACGCAGTTTGGCCGCGTGCGCCGCACTAGGTACCGCGACTTGCAGCCTGGGGGTTTCCAGCTTTGCCACGACACAAACGGCGCCTAGCGCCGGTGGCAACACGGCTGCGATCGCATGTTGTATTTGCAGATGCACGCGCGCCGTGGCCAGTACGCCAGCGCCGCGTGTATCGTGACCCAGCCAGTTCAGCGGAGTTTCACCTCGCCGGCTGCTAGACGAACGAGAGCGGTTTGAAGCAGGTCTGTTCATGCCAGCTCAGTAACAGGATTAGGTACTTTGAAAATAGTCATTATGCACGCCCGCGAGGGCCAGCCCGGACAGTCGGTCCTGGGCGGCTTTCGTCTTGGGTTGATGCTGGTCGCCTTGTTAGCCACGGCAGCGCTCATTGGCGCCACTGTACAACGTTACCTTACTCCTGTTGCGCCGCCGGCGTATGCCGTTGACTGGGCATCTTTCTCCCCAGGTAGCCAACCAGAGCGCGATGCCGCGTTCCTGCGGGAGAACGTAGGTTTGCTGGCCGCTAAAGTCGGCGAGTTGCAGGCCAAATTGGTGGGCATAGATGGCGTAGGGCGGCGTGTGGCCCGGGTGGCTGGCGTAGCCTACACCGATCCCGAGTTGGCGGCGGGGCTCAATACACCTGCAAAGGCCGACGAGGTCATGGACAATCTCTTTACCGATCGCCAGCCCCCCGAGCAGACGTCCGCCGAGGAACTGGGGCGGCAGCTTGATGCGCTGCAATCCCGTTTGATTCAGCAGACCGAAAATCTCCGCATGCTGGACGTGACACTGACGCGTCGCTCGGCCGACCAGGCCCGTCTGCCGTCGAGCATGCCGATCAGCGACTATCCCTTTTTGAGTTCCTCCTATGGCTGGCGTCGCAATCCGGTGACCCATCGCTATGCCATGCACGAGGGGTTGGATTTCGCGGCGCCGAACGGCACGCCGATCCTGGCGGCCTCGGGGGGCGTGGTGCTGGAATCGCGCTATATGCCGGGTTATGGCAACGCCGTCGAGATCGATCATGGCGACGGCATGATCACGCGTTACGCGCATGCCTCCAAATTACTGGTCAAACCAGGCGAGTTGGTCAGCCGTGGCCAAGAGATCGCCAAGGTGGGTTCCACCGGCCAATCTACCGGCCCTCACTTGCACTTCGAAGTGCGTTTGGCGGGTCAACCACTCGATCCGCGCCTGTTTCTGCAGTCACCCAGTGCGACGCCGCCTGTAGTGGCACAGGTCTCCGACGGGGTGTTGCATACGCGCGGTGATGCAGGGCCGTCGTCCGACGCCGTGGCCCGTGCTCCTAGTACGACGACCGGCCATTCCGTGACGCGTTGAGACGTCCGCACCCTGCGACGGCGGCTCGTTTTGTCTCCGGGCGGGCCGATAGGCTTCAGGTGCGTTAAACTCGATTGTTTCCCAGCGGGATTACTCCGCTCAACCACGTAACAATCCGCGCCGCGCGGGGCTTGGCCTTTACAGGGCAGGGGCCGTCGGCGCCGCCAACGACACGCATGGTTTCTCTGCTCAAAAAACTCATAGGTAGCCGCAACGACCGGTTGCTTAAGCAGTATCGCAAGCTGGTTACCCAGATCAACGCACTGGAATCCAAAATCGTCGCGCTTTCCGACGAAGAGCTCTCGGCCAAGACCGACGAGTTCCGCAGCCGGCACGCCCAGGGCGAGTCGCTGGACGATCTGCTGCCCGAGGCTTTCGCCGTGGTGCGCGAGGCCGGCAAGCGCGTCTTTGGCATGCGCCACTTCGACGTGCAATTGCTTGGCGGCATTGCCCTGCATAACGGCAAGATCGCCGAAATGCGCACTGGCGAAGGCAAGACGCTGATGGCGACGCTGCCG
The DNA here is from genome assembly GCF_054779135.1 of Bordetella tumulicola. Classification (NCBI taxonomy): domain Bacteria; kingdom Pseudomonadati; phylum Pseudomonadota; class Betaproteobacteria; order Burkholderiales; family Alcaligenaceae; genus Bordetella; species Bordetella tumulicola. The sequence continues at coordinate 26,688 of NZ_BAAGYU010000011.1, forward strand.
GTCTACTTGAACGCGGTTGCGGGCAAGGGCGTGCACGTTGTGACGGTCAACGATTACCTGGCCCGTCGTGATGCCGAATGGATGGGGCGCCTGTATCGTTTCCTGGGTATGAGCACCGGCGTGGTCGTGCCGCAGCAGCCCAACGACGAGAAAATCGCCGCGTACGCTGCCGATATCACCTACGGTACCAACAACGAATTCGGTTTCGACTACCTGCGCGACAACATGGAGTACCGTGTCGAAGATCGCCGCCAGCGTCAGTTGGCCTACGCGATCGTCGACGAGGTCGACTCCATCCTGATCGACGAGGCGCGTACCCCGCTGATCATCTCGGGCCAGGCCGAAGACCATACCGAACTCTACATTCGCATGAATGCCGTGCCGCCGTTGCTGACGCGCATGGCATCCGAGCCCAAGCAGCACGAGCCTGAGCCCGAGGGCGATTTCTGGCTCGACGAAAAATCCCAGCAAGTCTACTTGTCCGAACAGGGACACGAAACGGCCGAACGCCTGCTCTCGCAGCAGGGTTTGCTGCCCGAAGGCGAGTCGCTGTATGACCCGCGTCATATCTCGCTCATGCACCACTTGATGGTTGCATTGCGCGCCAACACGCTGTTCTTCCGTGATCAGCAGTATGTCGTGCAGGACGGCGAGGTCGTCATCGTTGACGAGTTCACGGGTCGCCTGATGGTGGGCCGTCGTTGGTCCGATGGTCTGCATCAGGCCGTCGAGGCCAAAGAGGGCGTCAAGATCCAGCACGAAAATCAGACGCTGGCATCGATCACGTTCCAAAATTACTTCCGCATGTACGGCAAGCTGTCAGGCATGACGGGGACGGCCGATACCGAGGCCTACGAGTTCCAGGAGATCTACAGCCTGGAAACCGTCATCATTCCGACCAACAAGCCGATGATCCGCAAGGATCAAAACGACCAGGTCTTCAAGACCGCGCAAGAAAAATTCAACGCAATCCTGAATGACATTCGCGATTGCCACGAACGGGGTCAGCCCGTTCTGGTGGGTACGACCAGCATCGAAAACTCCGAGCTGCTGTCCGGGTTGCTGCAACAAGCCAAGCTGCCCCACGAAGTCCTGAACGCCAAGCAGCACGCCCGTGAGGCCGAGATCGTGGCCGAGGCCGGCATGCCCGGGCACATCACGATCGCGACCAACATGGCCGGTCGTGGTACCGACATCGTGCTTGGTGGCAGCATCGAAAAGCAAATCGGCCTGATCCAGACGGACGAGACACTGTCCGATACGGAAAAAGACGCCCGCGTCGAAAAAATCCGCGCCGACTGGAAACCCGCCAACGAGCAGGTAAAGGCCGCCGGCGGATTGCGCATCATTGGTACCGAGCGTCACGAATCGCGCCGTATCGACAATCAGTTGCGTGGCCGGGCAGGCCGTCAGGGCGATCCCGGTTCGTCGCGCTTTTACCTGTCGCTCGAAGACCCGCTGATGCGGATTTTCGCGGGTGATCGCGTGCGCAGCATCATGGAGCGCCTCAAGCTCCCCGAAGGCGAGCCCATCGAAGCCGGCATGGTGACGCGTTCCATCGAAACCGCGCAGCGCAAGGTCGAGGGTCGCAACTTCGATATTCGCAAGCAATTGCTCGAATACGATGACGTCTCCAACGATCAGCGCAAGGTGTTGTACGCGCAGCGTAACGACGTGCTTGAGTCGTCGTCGATCCGGCCTTCCGTTGAAAACCTCAGCGAAGCCGCCGCCGCCGATCTGGTGCGCCAGTACATTCCCGCCGATTCTGTCGAAGAACAATGGGACGTCAATGGCCTCGAAAAAGCACTGGCTGCCGATTGGCAAGTAGAACTGTCGTTGACCGAGATGCTGGAAAAAGAATCCAGCCTGACGGATGACGATATCCTGACGCGTGTGACCGAAGGGGTTCGTGGCATCTATGCCGGCAAGATCGCGCTGGTTGGCGAAGAGCCCTGGGCCCAATTCGAGCGTTCGATCATGTTGCAGGCGATCGATACGCATTGGCGCGAACACTTGTCGGCGCTGGATCACTTGCGTCAGGGCATTCATTTGCGTGGCTATGCGCAAAAGAACCCCAAACAGGAATACAAGCGCGAGGCGTTCGAACTGTTTTCGGGCATGCTCGACCGCATCCGTGATGATGTGGTGCGTGTCCTGTTGACGGTGCGCGTACAGTCGCCCGAGCAGGTCGAGCAAGCCGAAGCCGAGACCAATCAGTCGCATGTCGAGAATGTGCAGTATCACCATTCCGACTACGACGAGGCCCTGGCCAATGCGGATGCGGCGACGCCAGACGCAGCAGAACAGCAGCCGGTGCGTAATGCCATGCCCAAGGTCGGACGCAACGACCCATGCCCTTGCGGGAGTGGCAAAAAATACAAGCACTGCCACGGCAAGCTGGCTTAACACACGGGGGATGGTAAATTGCCATCCCCTTTGTTTTTTAAGGCAGGCGCTATCATGTTACATCCCTCTGACGAGACCGAATTCGATCATGCGGTGATCATGGTGCGCGATCGGCTTGATGCACTCGCACCGCATTTCGAGGGGCAGGGGTTTTTATTGAGTGAGACCTCGGTTCACAACCTGGGCTCGTGCAATCGTCTCATCCCACTGGACGGCACGTACATGGAGCTGCTGGGTTGGCCACCTGGGGCGCCACCGGCCCGCAAAGAGATCGCCGACTCCCCCTTTGGGCTGGAGGCACTCGTATTTCGTACCTATGACGCCGACGCGACGTATGCACGTCTACGCGAAGAGGGCTTCGAGGTCAATCCGGTACAACTGCTTAGCCGTCCGGTGCAGATCGACGGTCACGAGAAGCAGGCGAGCTTTCAGACGGTGCGCTTTGCCGAGCAGCCCATTGCGGGCATCCGGATGTATTTTTGCCAACATCTGACGCCCGAGTGCGTATGGCGTCCATCACTGATGGCGCACCCCAACGGGGTGTTGCGTATCCATCAGATCGAAATACTAACGACGGATGTGCAACAAGTCGCATGGCGACTGGGTGTGGTAGCTGACGCACGAGTCGAAGAATCCGCATCCGGCTGGGACGTCGTGCTGGGCAATCTGCGATTGCACGTTGTGCACGACGATACGGCTCTCGTGCCTCGCCTGGGTCGGCTAGCCATAGAATACAAAGACGGAATACGAGAGCTCGACGTTGGCGTGTAATGGTCAATGCAGGGGCCTGGCGCGGCGGCATTCGCGCCCCTGAAAAATAAAGCGGATGTGTGGCGGAGAGTACGCATGAAAGTGGCTGTGCTGGGGGCAGGCGTCGCCGGGGTCGCGGCGGCCTATTACTTGTGGCGGGATGGCCACCAAGTGGTGGTGTTGGATCGCCAAAGCGGCGCGGCGCTCGAGACCAGTTTTGGCAATGCGGGCGGCCTGTGCCCCAGTTTTGCGGGCCCTTGGGCCGCACCGGGCATGATAGGCAAGGTCCTGAAAATGGCCTTGCAGCGCGAGGCGCCGATCCGGTTTTCCCTTTCGCCTAATCCCCGCAAACTGATCTGGCTGGCGCGCTGGATCGGAAACTGCAATGCCGAGCGTTTTCGGGCGAACAAGCTGCGCATGCAGCGCGTGGCGCATTTCAGCAGCGCCTGCTTGCAGTCCCTGGCGGATTCGGGATTGCCCATCGAGTTCGACTATCACCAAGATGGCACCCTGCAGCTCTTTCGCCATCAGTCCGACCTGAAAGTCGTCGCGGGCATTACGCGGGCGCTGGACGAGTTCGAGGTGCCATGGCGTTTGCTGGATGGTGACGAGGCCCGCCGTCTGGAGCCCGCGCTGGCGGCGTCTCGTGCGCCGATTGCTGGCGCTTTGTTCCTGCCGCGCGATGGTTCGGGCGATAGTCACAAGTTTGCGACGGGATTGGCCGCGTATTTGGTGCAACAGGGGGTGGCGTTTCGCTACGGCACGGCCATCACCGCGTTGGTAAAAGCCGGAGATCGCATCCAGGGCGTACAAATCGACGGCCAGGCGGCGTTGATCAGCGCGGATGCTTACGTGGTCGCCCTGGGGCAGCAAACCCCGTTCTTGCTGCGTCCGTTGGGGCTCTCGTTGCCGATCTATCCACTGAAGGGGTATTCCATCACGGCGCGTGTCGACGATCCAGGCCGCGCCCCCCGGGCCGCGCTCATGGACGAATACAACAAGGTCATGATTTCGCGCTTGGGTGGCCGGGTGCGAGCGGCAGGTATGGCCGAACTAAAAGGCTATAGCCTCGCGGTGGACCCCGGTCGTGTGGCCTTTTTAAAGAAGGTGGTGCGGGAGTGGTTTCCCGAGGGCGTCGGCATTGACGATGCGCAGGCCTGGGCGGGCCTGCGCCCAATGACGCCAGATGGCCCGGCGATCCTGGGCAAGACCCATTACGCCAATCTCTACTTGAACTGTGGACACGGATCGAACGGGTGGACGCAGGCGTGCGGCACTGGGAAGATCGTCGCTGATATCGTGTCGGGCCGCCCGCCTGAGGTTGATCTGGAAGGTCTGACGGCAGATCGTTACGCCTGAGTCGCGACGGGCGCCTTACAGCAGAAAGATCGTCGCCAATCCCAGGAAAATAAAGAAACCGAGCGAGTCGGTCGCGAATGTCAGCAACACCGACGAGCCAATGGCGGGGTCTTTGCCAAAGCGCGCCCGTAGCATGGGCACCATGACGCCGAACGACGTGCCGACGAGCATGTTGCAGATCATCGAGGCCATCATCACGATGGCGATGGCGATAGAGTCGGAGATCGCCCAGGCAAACAGCGCAGCGACCAAGCTGCCGCACAGGCCGACCAGCAGCGTGACCAGCATTTCGCGTTTGACCAATTGCCAGAGATTGCGTCCGGTAATGCGGCCCATGGCCAGTGCACGGATGATCATGGTCATGGTCTGATTGCCCGAGTTGCCGCCAATGCCTGCGACAATTGACATCAAGAACGCCAGGATCACGATATGGCTGACTGTGTCTTCGAATCGCGAGGCCACGAACGATGCCGTCGCGGCCGTACACAGGTTGAACAGCAGCCAAGGTGCGCGGTTGCGCAAGGCCATGGCGACCGGGGCAAAGATGTCTTCTTCTTGCATCCCCGCGCGCGACAGGGCTTGCTCTTGCGAGTCTTCGCGCATCACGTCGACCACGTCGGCGATGGTGACCCGGCCAATCAGGCGGCCCTGGTCGTCCATGACGGGCGCAGACACCAGATCGTAGCGCTCAAAGGCGCCTGCCGCGTCCGCATCGGAGTCGAGTGGGTTGAGCGTCAGGAAATCCGTGCTCATGACCGTGCTCACGTCGGTCTCGGGTTCGCTGACCAACAAGCGCGACAGGGGCAGGATTCCCAGTAGTTTGTCCTGTCGATCAACCACGAATATCTGGTCGGTATGATCGGGCAGTTCGTGCAGGCGACGCAGATATCGCAGCACGACCTCGAGCGTGACGTCTTCGCGTACGCGCACCATCTCGAAGTCCATGATGGCGCCCACGCTGTCTTCGGGGTAGCCCATGGCCTCGAGCAACTGCGCGCGCTCTTCTTCGGTCAGGCCTTTCTGGACTTCGGCCACCACATCGGGCGGCAGATCCGGTGCCAGGTCGGCCAGCTCGTCGGCATCCATGCTGCCGGTCGCGGCCACCAGGTCCTGGCGGTCCATGGTTTCGATGAGCGATTCGCGGACCCAGTCCTCGACCTCGAGCAGCACGTCGGCATCATGCTCCGGGCTGACCAGGTGCCAGACGGACTGACGTTCGTCCTTGGGCAGGGACTCCAGGATGAACGCGATGTCGGCCGGATGCAGGGCATCGACAAGCGTTTTGAGCTCGGCTTCGTGCTGGCGATGCACCAGGTCTTCGACCAGCGAGGCTTTACTGTCGCCTTGCTCCTGGCGATGGACGAGTACTTCGACTAATTGCTGCCGGCGCAGGCGCTCCTGGACCTCGGCCAGCGCGTGCTGGGCGTCTTCGGGATCCAGGCGGCGGGGCGTCGCGGGCGGCTTGGTCGCGGCGGCAGGCTGCGTCATAGTTCAGATTACAAAGAGGGCAGGGGGCGACTGCGCCGGGCTTCGTCAGTAGCGACGTAGGTCAGAACGGCCTCGGTGACTTTGACGACCTCCGCGTCCATGCGGTTGCGCTCGGCAAAGACTTCAACCGATACGGTAACCGAAGTCGTACCGGTCTTGACGATGGTCGTGTAGAAACTGAGCAAATCACCCACAAAGACGGGTTGCTTGAATTGAAAGGCGTTGACCGCGACTGTCGCGACACGGCCTGCGGCGCGACGTGCCGCGGGGATGGAGCCCGCAACATCGACTTGGGCCATGATCCACCCGCCAAAAACGTCGCCATGAATGTTGGCGTCGGAGGGCATGGGCATGACCCGGAGGACGGGGTCCCGGCCGGCAGGGAGGGCGCTGGGGGGACTTTTGATGCTAGACATGGGTCCGGCCTCCAATCCTGGATGAAAACGGGCCGATTATGCAGGAAAACGCGACTCCATGCGGCTGCACTCTGTGGAAAATTTGTCCCTGGCTGCCTTTCTGTTGTCGTGACGCAAATTTACATGGCGAGCTTGACGATTCCGTAGCCGCCGAACACCAGCCACACATACAGAATCAGGCCCAATAGCATGACCTTGGGACCCGCCTGGCGTATCTGGCTGAACCGCGTTTCGATGCCGAGCGCCGTCATGGCCATCGTCAAGACAAAGACATCCAGGCGACGGATCGCGGTGATGACATCGGGCGGGAGAACGCCTACCGAGTTGACGATGGCCAATGCCAGAAAGCCTACGGCAAACCAGGGGATGGGCAGGCGGGCTTTGGCCTGGCCCGGTTCCGTGGGCGCTGCGGCGCGACGAAGCCAGAGACCCAATATCAACAGCACGGGCACCAGCAGGGCGACTCGCGTCATTTTGACGATGGTGGCCACTTCGGTGGTGGCCGGGTCGATATTGCTGGCCGCGCCGACGACCTGAGCGACTTCGTGGATGGTGCCGCCGATGTAGAGCCCCAATTCCTGTGTGGTCAATGGCAGCCATCCTGCCTGATAGGCCACGGGGTACAAGAACATGGACAGGGTGCCGAATAGCACTACCGTAGCCACGGCCACGGCACTCTTGTGCGGGGCGGCGCGAAGCGTGGGTTCGAACGCCAGCACAGCGGCGGCGCCGCAGATGCCGCTGCCGGCGGCCGTGAGCATGGCCGTATCGCGGTCCAGGCCGAGCAGGCGCTGGCCGACGGTGGTGCCAATCACCAGGGTGCCCACCACGACGGCAACAGAGACTGCCAGTCCCGGCAAACCGATGGCAGCGATCTGCTGAATACTAATATTCAGGCCGTAAAACGCCACCGCGATGCGCAGCAGGCGGCGGGCCGTGAAATTCACCCCGGTTGCCCAATCGACGGGCATCGTGCCACGCAGGAAATTGCCGTACAACATGCCGCACACAATACCGATGATCAGCGGCGAAAACCCCAGTTTCTGGATGGGAGGCAGGCTCGTTAGCTGCATCACCGCGACGGTCATTAACGCGACAAATAAAACCCCATTTAGCCTGTCGCGCCAGGGGGTGGGCATGGGCAGGGCGGTAGAAGACGACACAGCAGTTCCGGAATAATTAAATAACTAAAAGAAATATTAAATCGGTTCAAGTTATTTGAAAAATCTTTAATTTTTATATTTAATATCTGCAAATACGATAATTGGTTTATCTATCATGACACCAGAACAACTGCTGACGTTTGCCTACGTGGCTGACGCTGGCAATATCAGCCGTGCGGCCGCGCTATTGCATCTCTCGCAACCTGCCGTGTCAGGACAGTTGCGCTTGCTGCAAGACTGGTTTGGCGAGCCCTTGTATCGACGCAGGGGGCACGGCGTGGTGTTGACCACCGCGGGCGAGAGTCTGGCGGAGCAGGCCCGTCAGTTACGGCAGGTTTACATGCAGGCCCAAGCTGTACGTGACGCCTGGAGCGGGCTGGAGACGGGCGTACTGCGTCTGGGAGCGAGCACGACGCCAGCCAGCTATTTGTTACCTGGGTTGGTGGCCGAGTTTCGCCGGCAGTTGCCGTCGATCAGTCTGCATCTGTCCGATGGAAATACCAGCCAGATTGTCGAGCGCCTGCCTACGCTGGATTTGGCCTTTATCGAGGGCGAGGTGCCGACGGGATTGCCGGGTGATACGGAAGTTCATCGTTGGCAGCAGGACGAGGTGGTGGCGATTGCGAGATCCGATCATCCGCTGGCACAGACGGGCGTGGCCCACGCACATGAGTTGGCGGCGTATTCGCTGATCATGCGTGAGCCGGGATCCGGTGTACGGCAATTGGTGGAGCGCGCGTTCGCCAATGCGGGGCTGGCGCCCGCAGTGGGATTGGAATTGGCAGGCGTCGAGGGCGTGAAACAGGCGGTGCGTGCCGGCCTGGGGATTAGTTTTGTATCGAGGATGTCGATGCGACACGAAGACGGTACGTTGGCCGTCATCAGGCTGGCGCCGCAGCCGCTGACGCGCACTCTCAGTATCCTGGTGCCACATGCGCAGGCGTCGGGACGGGCCGCACAACGCTTTCTGCAGGCCTGTCTGGCATTGCAGCCGTCAAAGCACGATTAGTGCCCATACTGCGGTCGCGCCGGGCGATGCACGCATCGTGCACCGCGAACCCGGCGGCGTCAGTCCTCAGGGGGTGATGGGGCGCTAGGGCCGCGCCAGCCATTGGTGCGCCAGTTCTACCCAATAGGTGGCCCCCAACGGCAACAATTCATCATTGAAGTCGTAGCTGCCGTTATGCAACATGCAGGGACCCATGCCGTGTCCCGCTGCACGGTGTGTGCCATCGCCGTTGCCGATCCAGACGTAGCAGCCAGGGACTGCTTGCAGCATGAACGCAAAATCTTCGGCGCCCATGGTGGGCTGGACGTGATCATTGACACTGTCGGCGCCTACGATGCCACGCAAGACGTCCGCACAGAATGCAGACTCGTCGGGATGGTTGATCGTCGGCGGATAGTTGCGATGAAACTCGACGGTTGCTTTGCAATCCAGCGCGGCACACGTATGCTGGGCAATCTCATTCATGCGCCGCTCGATCAGATCCAGCGTTTCGTACGTAAAGGTACGGACGGTGCCTCGCATCGTCGCGACGTTCGGCACCACATTGTCGGCGCTACCCGTATGGATCTGCGTGATGCTGAGCACTGCGGCATCCAGGGGATTGCGATTGCGGGTAATGATGGTCTGCAGCGACTGGGCCAACTGCACCGCCGTCATCACGGGGTCCACCCCCAGATGAGGCATGCCCGCGTGGGTGCCCTTGCCTTCGATAGTGATGATGAATTCGTTGCTCGACGCCATAATGGGGCCGGCCGTCAGGCCGAATTGCCCCACCTGCATGCCGGGCCAGTTGTGCATGCCGAACACCGCTTCCATGGGAAAACGGGTAAACAGGCCGTCATCGATCATGCGCTTGGCGCCACCACCGCCTTCTTCGGCGGGTTGAAAAATCACGTACACCGTGCCCGCGAAATCGCGGTGTTGCGACAGATAACGCGCCGCCGCCAACAGCATGGCCGTGTGGCCATCGTGGCCGCAGGCGTGCATCTTGCCGGCATTCTGGCTGGCATGCTCAAAGGTATTGGCCTCTTGCATGGGCAGCGCATCCATGTCGGCACGCAGGCCGACCGTGCGGGGGCTGTCAATGTTACCGCGGATAACGCCCACGACGCCGGTGCCGCCAAGCCCGCGGTCGATGTCAATGCCCCACTCCTCAAGACGGGCCGCCACCACGTCTGATGTGCGGAATTCTTCGAAACATAACTCCGGGTGCGCATGGATATCGCGCCGGATGCGGGCAATGTCTTGCTGCCATGCAACGATGGGTTCTAACAAGTTCATCGGATGTCTCAATTGAGTTAAGCCAAGGGCAACGAAGGTATTATCAAGCAAAATACCTCATAACAGATACCACGTATGGAGACTCATTATGTCGCGTCCCTGGCTTGCCCACTACCCCGCTGGCGTTCCTGAAGAGATATCCATTGAGCCCTATGCGTCGTTGCCTGCTCTGCTGGACCAGGCCTGCCACAAGCATGCTTCGCGCGTCGCGTGCACGGCCATGGGGGCCGATATCACCTATGCGGAGCTCGACCGTCAGGCGCGCGGGTTTGCGGGCTGGTTACAAAGCCTGGGCCTGGAAAAAGGTGCGCGCGTGGCGTTGATGATGCCCAACGTGCCGGCCTATCTGGTTTGCATGTTGGGAACCTTGCGCGCAGGCCACGTGGTGGTCAATGTCAATCCCCTATATAAATCCGAGGAACTGGAGCGGCAGCTACTCGACAGTGGCGCCGAGGTCATTGTCATTCTGGAAAATTTCGCACACACACTGCAAGCTGTAGGCGATCGCGGGGCGTTGCGGCATGTAGTGGTCACCGGTCCGGGCGATCTGTTGGGCGGATTGAAAGCACCTTTGGTCAATTTCGTGGTTCGTTACGTCAAGCGCATGATCCCCGCCTGGCATATCGATGGCGCGCACCGCTTGCCGCAGGTGTTGTCACAAGGGACGGCGAAGTCTTTCACGCCGCCGACATTGGGGCACGATGATGTGGCGGTGTTGCAGTACACGGGGGGCACGACCGGTGTTCCCAAGGGCGCCATGTTGTCGCATGGCAATCTGATTGCCAACGTGCTGCAGCTCGAAGCCGTCGCTCGTCCCGCGCTGGGTGATGTCCATGATACGCAGCTCACGATCATTAGCGCATTGCCTCTGTATCACGTGTTTGCCATGACGGTGAACGGCCTGTTCGGCATGTACGCTGGCATGCGTAATGTGCTGATCATCAATCCGCGCGACCAGCCCACTTTGATTGCCACGTGGCGCAAGACGGGGATCAATATTTTCCCGGGCGTGAACACCTTGTTCAACGCTTTGGCCAATAACGCGGATTTTGCCCGGCTGGATTTCTCGGGGCTGCGTTTGACGCTGGGCGGCGGCATGGCCGTGCAGCGCCACGTGGCCGAGCGCTGGCTGGAAATCACCGGACATCCTTTGGTCGAGGGGTATGGCCTGTCGGAAACCTCGCCAGTGGCGACGGTGAATCCTACCGATACGACGGCCTACTCGGGTTCCATTGGTTTGCCGCTGCCGTCGACGGACGTGGCGATTTTGGATGACGCCGGCAACCCCGTTCCTATGGGCGAACGTGGCGAAGTATGCATCCGTGGCCCACAAGTCATGTTGGGTTATTGGCAAAAGCCCGACGAAACACGTCAGAGCATGACCGAGGACGGATTTTTTCGCACCGGCGATATCGGCATCATGGATGAGCAGGGCTACACCCGTATCGTCGATCGCAAGAAAGACATGATTGCAGTATCCGGCTTCAAGGTCTATCCGAACGAAGTCGAGGCGGTGATTGCATCACACCCCGGCGTACTCGAGTGCGCCGTGGTGGGGGTGCCTGACGAACACTCCGGCGAAGCCGTCAAAGCATTCGTGGTCAAGAAAGACCAAGCGTTGACGGAACAACAGTTGATTGATTGGTGCCGGGAAAAACTCACGGGCTATAAGCGCCCGCACAGCGTCGAGTTTCGTGACGAGTTGCCCAAGAGCAATGTGGGCAAGATTTTGCGGCGCGAATTACGACCGGAATAGGTCGGGCTAGGGGCGGCAGGCGTCGCGAATCCGCGACGCCTGCCGCCCGCCGTCATGCCGAAATCACTCTTTGTGCAGATGCGGCGCAACCATCTCGTGCAGGGCGTCGACGATGGCCGGGTTGCCGGCCACGACGCGTCCGCCCACGGGCCAGGGGTCATGTTGATGCATATCGTGACAGACCCCGCCGGCCTCGCGCACGATCAACGTGCCCGCAGCCACGTCCCAGGATGCCAGGCCCATTTCCCAATAGCCGTCATAGCGGCCGCAGGCGGTCCAGGCCAGATCCAGCGCCGCGGCACCCATGCGCCGCACACCGCGGGTGGTGCAGATGGCGTCTCTCAGCATGGGCATGTACTGCTCGGCGAACGAAAAATCGCGATACGGAAAGCCCGTGGCCAACACGGCATCATTAAGCGACTGCGTGCGCGAGCAACTGATGCGACGACCATTCAACCATGCGCCAATGCCGTGCACCGCCGTAAATAACTCTTCGCGGCAGGGGTCATACACGACACCGATGACGGGTGTGTCTTCTTGTAGAGGGTCTGCGCCGGGCACCCGGGTGCCCGCATGGGCAACCAGTGCGATCGATACGGCATAGTGAGGAATGCCGTGCAAAAAGTTGGTAGTGCCGTCCAGGGGGTCGATATACCAGGTGGCCGGACCGCCGGGCGTGCCGCCCGTTTCTTCGGCGACGATGCCGAACTCGGGGGTTCGGGCACGCAAGACGTCGAGTATTGCGGCTTCGGCTTCGCGATCGGCTTGCGAGACCAGGTCGTTGTGGGCCTTGCGGTCAATGACCAGGTCGCTGCGATGATGGGCGTACGATTGCAGAATCGCGGCGCCTGTATGAGCCGCCGAAGCGGCGGCATCAATTGCAGCGCCCAAGTCCAGCGCCGCAGGCGCGTTCGTCGTGGTACGTTCGGTCTTCAACATGAGGCCAGTGTAAGCCTTTGAGGCGACGGTTCTACGGATTGTGACTAAATCGCGCCAGTGGGCGTGGCTTTCAGCCAACGTCATGACTTTGTCGCTTTGAGTATGCTGTGCGCCGTGTCGCGATGCGCATCATCGTGTAAATCCGCCTAATCCGCGCAAAATTCAGGCGTAGATGGCCAGTATTTTGGTTTATGTCTTACTCACCACTTATCGCTCCTGACGTTGGTCTGAATGCCAATGGTCACTTCAGTAATGCCTCGTATGGTGATGTTTATCATTCGATTTCTGGCGCGCTTGGGCAGGCGGAACACGTATTTTTGCGTGGCAACGGACTGCCGCGACGGTGGCGAGGTCGGCGCGGTTTTACCGTATGCGAAACGGGTTTTGGGCTGGGGCTGAATTTCCTCGCGCTGTGGCACGCCTGGCGTAGTGACCCAGCGCGTTCCGCGCGACTACACATGCTCTCTATCGAGGCGCATCCGTTTTCGCGCGACGCCTTGACACATTGGTTGCGCCAATTGGCGCCCGAACCGCTGCGGGCATTGGCGGATGAACTGGCCTCTCAATGGCCCACGTGTTTGCCGGGCCTGCATCGAATCGAGTTCGATGACGGCGCGGTGACGTTGACGCTGGCTTTCGGGCGAGCCGCGGCCGTCGTGCCGCAATTGCGCGCGTGCGTCGATGCGTATTTTCTGGACGGCTTTGCGCCTGATCGCAACCCTGACCTGTGGCAGCCTGCATTGATGCGCGATCTGGCGCGCCTGGCGGCACCCGATGCCACGCTGGCGACCTGGGCCAGTGCGGGTGCGGTGCGTCATGCGTTGAGCGAAGCCGGATTTCACGTCAGCAAGCAGCCCGGCTACGGGGGCAAGTGGCACATGACCGTTGGGGTGCGGGCGCCGCAAACGTCGCTTGCATCGCCATGGGGAGCGGCCTGGGCGTCCGCACGCGAGGCGGACGGTGCCAGTAGCGACGAGGTCGTTGTGATCGGTGGTGGCCTTGCGGGGGCGGGGATTGCCCAGGCCCTGGCTTTGCGAGGCCGGTCGGCCGTGGTGATTGATCCGGCCGGCGTGACGGGCGAGATGGCGCATGCCGGTCATGTGGCGGCGGCACTGACACCCGTCATTGCTCGTGACGACAATCCGCGTGCGCGATTGTCGAGAGCCGGCAGCCAGCGCGCGCAAGTGCGCTGGGCTAACCTCACGTCAGCCGCGTCGCCGCACCGTTGTGGCACGGTGCAGCTCGAGCGGGACGAAGGCCGCATGGCCGCACTGGATGAAACCCTCCGGCAACTGCAGTTCCCGACCGAGTGGGTCAGGGCCGTCGATCGCGACGAGGCCTCGTCGTTGGCTGGCGTGCCAGTCGCACGGGGCGGCCTGTTTTTTAGCCAGGGCATGCTGCTGCGGCCCGCCGCGTTGATTCCCGCGTTATTGAGCACCCCCGGCGTGCGCCGAGTCACGGGTCAGGCGACGGCCTTAACCCGCAGCGCATTGGGTTGGCAGGTCAGCGGACCCGACGGTCGCGTGTTGGCCCAATCCGCGACGGTGGTCGTCGCCAACGCGTTTGGGGCGCAGGCGTTGTTACGTCAAAGTGGCTTGTTGGACCCCCTGCCGCGCCTGGCGCAAATGCACGCACTGGCGGGGCAAGTCAGCTTGTTACCGAGCGATAGGGCCAGCGGCGGGCCGCGTTGCATCGTCGGGGGCGAGGGATATCTGTTGCCGGCGGTCGGCGGATGGTGCGTGGCAGGCAGTACCTACGAACATGGCGCCACGACGTCCGAAATCAGCGCCGCGGGTCAACAGACCATTTTGGACAAGGTCGCCGGGCTCTTAGGGGGGCTGCCGTCGGCCTGGGCGTCGCTCACGTCCGGTCAACTGCCGGGCTGGGCGGGGTGGCGTGCCGTGTTGCCGGGGCGGCTGCCCGCGATAGGTCCGTTGGCGCATGCGCCGGGAGTCTGGATTGCGGCCGGTTATGCCTCGCGAGGGTTGAGTTGGTCGGCGCTGAGCGGAGATTTGATCGCCGCCGCGTTGTGTGGCGAGCCCGTGCCATTAGAGGCAGATCTGTTGGCCGCCATCGCGCCGCGTTAGCACCATGATGGCCGTCGTTCGATGCCTGATGCCTTTAATACCCCGATCAAAAGCACCGCATGGGGCGTAAAGTGAGTCATCGCTACCGCACCAACGGCTTGTTTTTCGGGCGATTTTGGCCCGTCTTTTTGGCCTTAAAAAAGGCGCGATTTTATTTCCCCGGCTAAATCCGTCAAAATAGCATCTTTACCGATTTTTTGGCTTAAGCCGGGGGATGCTCTGTGCCGCCCAAGTTCGACTTTGCCCATACTACCCAACTCGATAATCTCGAGTTGCTCTCGTCACGTTCCAGCCGCATCGATTTCGATGCGGGCGACGGGCTGCGCCTGGTAGTCGAGGCGCATGCGCCTGGTGTCTTTCGCCTGCGCTGCGGCCAGGTGAATGTCCTTAATGAAGAGAAGCCCAGCGCGCGCGTACGCGCCGTTGCGGAAATGCTGTTAGCCCGCCAGGAAGCGGTGGGCGAATGCATCGTCACGCCGCATGACGGTGGCCAGGGGTGGCGTATCGCCCAAGGCGACACGTCGATTGATATCCAGACCGATCCCGTGCGTATTGCGCTGTATCGTGGCGAGACGCAGGTGTTTGCCTCTGATGTGTCAGAGCATGAGCCTGCGTTTGGCTACAACGCGCTGGATGAGGCGGATAACGCCGTCTGGAGTGCCGCGTTCGCGCTAGAGGAGGGCGAACGCCTCTATGGTCTGGGCGAGACCGACGGCGATTTGAATCGCCGCGAAGAATCCATCGTGTCTGACGATCCTGCCCATCGTGCGCTGCCATTGGCCTGGAGCCCGCGCGGCTGGGGGCTCTATGTCAATACGATGCGTCGCGCACATCACGATCTGGGTGTCGCGCCCACGGATTCCGCCTACACGCTCAGCGTCGAAGACACCGTCCTGGATGTGTTCTTTTTCGCGGGCGAGCCCGCCGAAATCCTGAATCAATACACGGCGCTGACGGGTCGCGCTGGCCAGCCCGTGTTATGGGCCATGGGTGCCTGGCTACAACAAGCCGAAGGCGAGATGGCCACCGATACGGCGGCGTTGGTCGCCCGCATGCGCGAGCTGCAGTTGCCGCTGGATGCGGTGAAGTTCGCTACGCCGTCCGCGTGGGGGTTTCAGGCGGACAAGGCCGTATTCGAATGGGATGCCCAGCGGTTTCCCGATGCCAAGCAGATGTTGGCGCTGTTTCACAAGCACAATGTCCATGTCGCCGCGACCGGGTTCCCGGGCGTCATTCAGTCCAGCCCTTTGTTCGAGGAACTCGAAGATCGCGGTTGGCTGCTGACGCGCGACGACGGTAGCGCACAGGTTTTTGACGGCAACGCCGCCACTGCTGGCCGGCCCTATGGTTTGCTGGATCTGACCTATCGCGACGTCTATAACCTGTGGATCGAACGGCATCGCCAATTGCTCGAAGACGGTCTCGACGCGCCTGTCTGTGACGCGCAGATCGCCATCCCCGATGACGTCAACGCGCGTAACGGCGATAGCGGCGCCACCTTGCGGTTCATGTACCCGCTGTTGGCGCGCCGGGCATTGTTTGATGCGGTGGCGGGGCATAAAGTCCCACCCGAAGGCGTCGTGCCCAGTACCGATCTGTTCCCGGCGGCGCAGCGTCTGCCGTGGCAGCTTGGCCCGCAAGTCACCAATGATTGGACCGGACTGGAGCACACATTGCGCACAGCCCTGTCGATCGGCGCCAGTGGCGTGCCGGTGCAAGTGCACAACATCGGCTGCGCTACGGCGCCTCTGGACAGCATGAACGCCGAGCTCTACCTGCGCTGGTTGACGGTGGGGGTGTTCTCGGCCAACTTCTGCTTCCAAGGCACGTCTGCTCTGCTGCCGTGGGCATTTGGCGACGCGGCGCTCGAGCAGGCCCGCACTTGGTTGCAATGGCGTTACCGCCTGATTCCGTATGTGCTGGGTGCGATCGAAGACTCTGCGCGTACCGGCCTGCCGGTACAGCGCTCCATGGCGCTGAGCTTTCCGAACGATCCGGATGCGCATGACTGGGATCTGCAATACTTGCTGGGGCCTGCGCTGCTGGTGGCCCCGGTGATGAAGCCCGGAAACAGCGTGACCGTGTATTTGCCCAAGGGCGATGCCTGGTGGGATTTGAACACCGGCTATCGTTACGAGGGCGGCACCACGCTGGCTGTGGAGTGGGGCACCGACAAATACCCTGTTTTCGGTCGCGAAGGGCACATGCTGTGCCTGGGGCCGATTGCCCAGCATGCTGGCGAATTCAACTCCGCCCGCATCCTGGACGAGGTCTGGATGTTCGGCATGCCGGTGCACAACCCGGTGGTCATGCGCAACAAGATTCGCGTCATGCAAATGCAGGGGTCCAGCTATATCAAGGGCCTCGAAGGCTTGCGTATCCTGCCCGCAGAGGGGTTGGAGGTCAAGCGTCGCGGGGCCGAGGTCCGCATTTCGCGCGCCCGATAGCCTCTCCGGGCGCCCACGCTGTCCCCATAAAGCGTGGGCGTTCCGTCTTTCGGTCCAACAGGGTTTCACTTCTTGAGTGATAGAGGTGGGGGCCTGTTGGGCCATCCACTTATATAACTAATAGTTATTAAAAAGAGACGAAACTGTCGTTCTCTTTAGAAACGCGATCCTAGACAATCGCAACGCCATGATTCACATCGAAACTCTATCGAAGACCTACGCCACGCCGCACGGGCGCTTTGACGCATTGCGCGACATCAGCCTGCACATTGAGCCGGGCGAGGTCTTTGGCATCATCGGCCCCAGCGGGGCGGGTAAAAGCACGCTGGTCCAGTGCATCAATCTGCTCGAGCGTCCCGACAGCGGCAAGATCACGATAGGCGGCACCGAGCTTACCGTCCTCGCTGAAACCGAATTGCGTCAACAGCGCCGTCGCATCGGCATGATCTTTCAAGGCTTTAATTTGCTGGCGCGCCGTACGGTGTATGGCAACGTTGCGCTGCCGCTGGAAATCGCCGGCGTGCCGAGCGACCAGATTCCTGCGAAAGTCGAGCGTTTGCTGGCGCTCGTGGGTCTGGAGCTTCTGCGTGACCGGTATCCCAGCCAGATCAGCGGTGGGCAAAAGCAGCGCGTGGGGATTGCCCGCGCCTTGGCGAACGATCCCGACGTATTGTTGAGCGACGAAGCGACGTCGGCGCTCGACCCGGAAACGACGCACACGATTTTGGCGTTACTGCGTGACATCAACCAAAAAACGGGCGTGACCGTCGTGATGATCACGCACCAAATGGAAGTGGTACGCGAAATTTGCGATCGCGTGGCCGTGCTGTCGCACGGCGAAGTCGTCGAATCCGGCCGTACCCAAGACATCTTCGCCACACCTCGTCACGAGGTCACGCGCGCCATGGTGTCCGCGGCGACGGCATCGGACCTGACCGATGCCACCTTGGCCGCCACTCAACAGCGTATTGCCGAATTGACGGCCGCCAAGCCCGGCACCGCCGCGCGGCTGTGGCGTATGAAACTGGCCGGTGGCGCCACGGCCGGCACCGTGTTATCCGATCTGACGCGTCAGCATGCGCTGGACGTCAGCTTGGTGCAGGCCCGCGTCGAAGACATCCAGGGGGTCGCTGTCGGTACCTTGTTTGTACTGGTGCAAGGGACGCCGACGGCAGTCAGCCAGGCCCAGGCCGCCCTGGCTGCATTAGACATTTCAGTAGAAGACATCGCATCATGAGCCAGCAACTGATTGACCTGCTCTTTACATCCCTGCTGGAAACGCTGCTGCTCGTGGGCGTTCCCAGCCTGATCGCCGTCGTCATCGGCATTCCGCTAGGCGTGATCCTGGTCGTGACGGCGCGCGGCGCGATGCTGCAAAACCTGACCGTCAACCGTGTGTTGGGCGCCATCGTCAACATCACCCGCTCGGTGCCCTTCATCATTCTGATGGTGGCCATCATTCCGTTCACGCGCTTTATCGCTCAAACGTCGATTGGTACCACTGCCGCCATCGTCCCGCTCTCGGTAGCGGCCATTCCATTCATGGCGCGCATCGCCGAAAACGCCATGCGCGAAGTTGACACCGGACTGCTGACCGCCGCGCGCGCGATGGGCGCGAGCCCGCTGCAGATCATCGTCAAAGTCCTGTTACCTGAGTCGCTGCCCGGCCTCATCGCCGCCACCATCGTGACCATCATCAGCCTGATTGGGTACTCCGCCATGGCCGGCGCCATTGGCGGCGGCGGCTTGGGTGACGTGGGCATCCGCTACGGTTATCAACGATTCCAGCCCGAAGTCATGCTGGCCGTCGTGGTTGTGCTGGTCGTCCTCGTGCAGTTTGTACAAGGCCTAGGCGACTGGCTCGTACGTCGCATGTCGCATCGCTAATTTTCCTATTCGGAAGCTACATCATGAGCATCAAATTCCTCAAATCATTGGCCGCCCTGGCATTGGGCGCTGCCGTTGTGACCCAGCCCGCACTCGCGCAAGACAAGCCGCTCAAGATCGGCGTCACCGCGGGCCCGCACGCGCAGATCTTCGACGTGGTCAAGCAAGAGGCCGCCAAGCAAGGTCTTGAACTCAAAGTCATTGAGTTCAGCGACTACGTTCAGCCCAACGCCGCCCTGGCCGCAGGCGACCTGGACATGAACGGCTACCAGCATCAGCCTTACCTGGACTCGGCCAACGCCGATCGTGGCTACAAGCTGGTCAGTATCGCCAAAACCGTGATTTTTCCCATTGGCATCTACAGCAAGAAAGTCAAAGACCTGAAGGACCTGAAAGAAGGCGCGCAGATCGGCATCCCCAACGATCCCACCAATGGTGGTCGGGCGCTGCTGTTGCTGCAAGAACAGGGGCTGATCAAGCTGGACCCCAGCGTCGGCCTGAAGGCCACCCCGATCGACGTGGTGGAAAATCCGCGCAACTTGCGTTTCGTCGAGCTTGACGCGGCACAACTGCCGCGCTCGCTTGATGACACTGACGCCTCCGCCGTGAACACCAACTTTGCCATGGAAGCCGGCCTGGATCCCAACAAGGACGCCATCGTGCGCGAATCATCCGAGTCGCCCTACGCCAACGTGCTGGTCGTGCGTGAACAAGACAAGGCCCGCCCGGATCTGCTGAAACTGGTCAGCATCTACCAAAGCCCGGCAGTCAAGGCCTTCATCGCCGAGAAGTTCAAAGGGGCCGTGGTTGCCGCCTGGTAATTGAGCATTTTTCCGCCCTTCGTTTGACGGAACGGTCAAAATAGGTCATAATTTCGCGCTTCGGTCGGGCCTTTAGCTCAGTCGGTAGAGCAGCGGACTTTTAATCCGTTGGTCGCGAGTTCGAGTCTCGCAGGGCCCACCACCAGAATCAAGATAACGCCAATCCTTCGGGGTTGGCGTTGTTTTGTATCTGCCCATCTTTCTCTGTGCGTTCTTCGCTGCGGTTCGTGTTCAGGGACCGCTGACATTGCCAAGAAGGCCAGATCACAAAAGTCCAAACGCTATCGCAGCGCAGCCTGAATGCGCTGCAGATCGTGTTCGGCCTGAATACGCATCAGGCTGAGCAGGTCACGGGCATTACTCGATAGCGGCTTACCCGGCCGAAACACGAGTAGTGAGCGGAACGTCGTATCGACGGCCAGCCGCTTGATGATCAATCCGCGCGGTAGATAGTCGACGGCCGTCATCGGGTGAATCAGGCCGATTCCCATCCCCTGCAATATCAATTCGCATACGGAAAAGGCATATGGTGTTTCCAGCACCGGACGCAAATTCAATCCTCGGGCGGTCAATGCGGCCTCCAGGCGTCGGCGGCTGGCGTCTTCGGGGTTGAGCGCGATGAAATCCTGATCGACGAGATCCTCTAGCTCTATGATTTTGTGCTTGGCCAAAGGATGGTCGGGACGCATCGCGATCACACCGGGGATTTCGATAAAGGGCGAATGCTCCAGGCCAACGATGGTGATTTCATCGGCCATCAGTCCGAAATCCAGTTGTCCCGCGCTGACCTGCTGCAGCACTTCGCGCGAGCTCATGATCTGAAACGACATCTGTATGCGGCGCGAGGTCGGCGAAAAAGCGGCAATGGCGCGCGGCATGAATCCCACGCCCAACGCGGGCAGCGATCCGATGGCCATGCGGCCGACGCCAAAGGATTTCAAGCTACGAATCCGATGCTCGATCTGCTCGAATCCCGCAAAGCAGCGGTCCACCTCTATCAATAATGCATCGGCCTCTTGTGTTGGCACCAGGCGATTACGCACCCGATCAAAGAGGCGCAGGTCGGCGTCGGTCTCCAGCCGTCTGATGGCCTGACTGACCGCCGGCTGGGAAATTTCCAGCACTAGCGCCGCCTTGCTCGTCGTCCCCGCTCGCATGACGGCGCGGAAAATCTGGATATCGCGCATTTCCATATCTATAAGTACCGCTTTTAGAATGAGTAATAGTAATTGTTGAAATAATAGTAGCTAGCGCCCAAACTGAGCCATTACACAACTCACAACACCGCCCGCGCGGTCTATTGCTGATGGCAACTCCTGACAACACCACCGGTCCTGACCAGCCCTTCGCCAGTTTGTCTCCCGCGGTTTGGCGCGGTTCGACGGTGGTTTTCGACTCGCTGGACGATTTTTCCGAACGCAGACATCGCCAGCCGGATGGCTATAGCTACGGCGTGACGGGTACGCCTACGGCTCGTCTGCTCGAGAGTCGTATTGCCGCGCTGGAGAACGGCGCGCATTGCGTCATCGCGCCGTCTGGGGCCGCGGCCTTGATGATGGTGGTCATGGCGTACGTGCGCACTGGTGATCATGTCTTGCTGTCGGCGGCCAGTTACGGATCACTGGTGTCGTTGGCGAACCAGTGGCTGACCAGACTGGGCGTGGAGGTAGAGTACTACTTGCCGGTTGCATCGGCCGACGAGATCGAGCGCTTGATCCGGCCCAATACGCGCATGATTTGTCTTGAGTCACCGGGCACGGTGACCATGGAAATGAGTGACGTCCCCGCGATCGCCGCCGTGGCGCAGCGTCGCGGTGTCCTGACCATGATGGACAACACGTGGGCGAGCCCGCTGGGCTTTCGGCCGCTGGATCATGGCGTGGATTTCAGTGTCGAGGCGGCGACGAAGTTCTTCAGCGGACACTCCGACGTGCTGATGGGCAGCGTCACGACGAACGATTCCGAACACTACGCTGTTTTGCGAGAGGCACAGGGCACGCTGGGCCAGCAGGTCAGCCCCGATGATTGTTTTCTGGTGCTGCGCGGCCTGGAAACCTTCCCGCTGCGTTTGGCGGCACAAGGGGAGTCAACGTTGCGCATTGCGACCTGGCTGGAGCGTCAGCCGTTGGTCGAGCGCGTGTGGTATCCGCCCCTGCCGTCGGATCCCGGCCATGCCTTGTGGCAGCGTGATATCCGCAGCAAAGGTTGCCTGTTCTCGGTGCAGTTGCTCCCTGGCGATGCTGATGCTTACCGCGCGTTCTTCAACGTGCTGCAGCGGTTTTCTATCGGTGCCAGCTGGGGCGGCGTTCATAGTCTGGCGGCGTTCTACCCCGCCGAACTGCAAAGCAGTCGCCAATTTCCCGCTACCGATCAGCCGCTGATCCGGTTGGCGATAGGCGTAGAGGATCCCGAGTTGTTGCTGGCTGAGCTTCAGGCTGCTTTGTCAGCCTATGGTGCCCAGCGAGGCTGACCGGTATCGAGCAGGGCCGTGAAGGGCACTTCGCGGAAAAAAAATGACATATCAAGAGGAAAAATTATGCTCACCAACTTGTTCAAAAGTGCCGCTGCCGCGGCCATGACGACTGTCTTGCTGGGCGCGCTACCCGCCGCCCATGCAGACACAAAAGACACCATCCTGGAAAATAAAAAAGTCACCATCGGCATTCACAACCGTCAGCCTTGGGGCTTTCGCGCAGAAGATGGCGCAGCGACAGGATTTCACCCTGACTTGATCCGTGCCGCGTTCGAGCGCCTGGGCGTCAAGCAAGTGGATTTCGTGATCACCGAGTTCGGTGCGTTGATTCCCGGCCTTAACGCGGGACGTTTTGATATGGTTGCTTCGGGGATCGCCATTACCCCCGAGCGCTGCAAGGTCATCATCTTCAGCGAGCCCGATCTTGCCGTTGGCGATAGCTTGATCGTCAAGAAGGGCAATCCGCTGAAAATCCACAGCTATGCCGACATCGTGGCCAATCCCAAGATACGCCTGAGCGGTGGACGAGGCACGCTTAACTCCAAGAACGCCATCGACGCGGGTGTGCCGACATCGCAGATGACTTATCTGGGCGATGTCCAGGCCATGCTGTCCGCGTTGCTGGCCGATCGCGTCGATGCCGTCACGTTGTCCGCGCCCAGCGTCGTCGGGCTGCTGGACGATCCCAAGTTGCAGGGAGTGGAACGCGCGAAGCCGTTCACGGGTCTGGTTCGCGACGGCGTGCCGGCCATGATGTACACGGCCATTGCATTTCGTACAGACGATACCTCGTTGCGCGACGCCTATAACGAACAATTAAAAGCGCTGAAAGCTGAAGGCGTCGTCGACAAACTGCGCGATACATATGGATTCACCGACGATGACAAGGTTGACGACGCGGTGACTACCGAGAAAGTGTGCGCCGGTAAGTATTAACCGTAAACGAGAAGCGTGGCCATGGAAGGGTTCGACATTCTTGCGGGCATTTTCGAAGGGTTCCGCGTCACCGCGCTGGTCACGCTATATGGCATGCTCTGGGCGGTGCCCTTTGCTTTGATCACGGGCGTATTGCAGCACTTTACGCATGGCGTGACGCGGTTCGCCGTGACCTGCTTGATCGAGTTCTGGCGCAGTTCGCCCGTCCTCATCCTGCTGTTCGTGCTGTATTACGCGCTGCCCGATTTCGGCGTGCGATTGTCGAGCATGACCGTGGGGGCCATGGCGCTGGGCCTGAATATCGGCGGTTATGGCAGCCAGGCGGTGCGTGCCGCGCTGCAATCGTTGGATCGTGGTCAGGTTGAAGCGGGCCGCGCCCTGGGATTGCATCGTTTGCACATCCTATGCCTGATCGAATTGCCGCAGGCCATATCCGCCATGATGCCCACTTTCGTCAACCAGTTCATTCAACTGGTCAAAGGGACGGCCATCGTCTCGCTGATTACGCTGACGGATATGACGTTTCGCGCCAAACAGATTGCCGAGCTGCAGTACAACCCCGTTGGTGTCTACACGTCGCTGATGCTGGCCTACTTGATCGTGTGCTACCCCGCCACGCTCTTTGGCCGCTATCTGGAGCGTCGGGTGAAAATCCAGGGTCGAGGTAGCCGTGAGATTTGATCCCGAATTTGCGATCTCCGTCGTCCCCATGATTTTGGCGGGACTGGGCACGACGCTCTGGATCACCGTGGCCGCGTCGATCGGCGCCGCCGTGTTGGGGTTCGTGCTGGAGATTTTGCGACGCAGTAACCGCTGGGTGGGTTACGTGATGCGTTTCATCATTGATGTAATCCGTTCGACGCCGGTGCTGGTGCAGTTGTATTTCATTTACTTCGTCCTGCCGGTCTACGGGTTGACGTTGCCCGCAACCCTGTCGGGTGTGCTGGGACTATCGATCTATTACAGCGGCTATCTGGCCGAGGTCTTTAAGGGCGGCATCGACAGTATCGATGCGGGCCAGTTCGAGGCGGGTAAGGCATTGGGATTGCGTCGTTCAGACGTGATTGTGTCGGTGATCTTGCCGCAGATGCTGCGCAATGTTGCCGCCCCGATGGGCAACTACTTTGTCTCAGCGCTGAAGGCCACGCCTTATCTGGCCGTGATCGCGGTCCCGGAAATGCTGGGTCTGGCGATGGAAGTCGGCGCAAACTCCTTCCGTTATGCGGAACCTATGGTCGCCGTGGGCATTATCTTTCTGATCCTGGCGCTGGGTATCAATCTGATCGTACGCAAGCTTGAGCATCGGCTCCAGGTTGCGCATCAGCGTTAATTAGCCCGGCAAAGACAAAAACACTATGGATTCCGTTTTGAACTCACCGGCCGTGCAGATCGAGGGTCTGCAGAAATGGTATGGCAACTTTCAGGTCCTGTATGACGTGGATCTCACGGTGCAAACTAATGAGCGCATCGTTATTTGCGGCCCATCGGGCTCCGGCAAGTCCACGTTGATCCGTTGCGTGAATCAGCTAGAGACGCATCAGGGCGGCATCATCGAAGTCAACGGCCAGCGGGTCAGTCAATCCACGCCGAATATGCACTTGATACGGCGCGATATCGGCATGGTCTTTCAGCACTTTAATCTGTTCCCGCATCTGACCGTGCTCGAAAACTGCATGCTTGCGTTGCGCAAGGCGCGCGGCATGACGCGCGACGAGACCCAAGAGGTCGCACGGCATTATCTGAAGCGGGTGCGTATCCCCGAGCAGCAAGACAAGTATCCCGGCCAACTCTCCGGAGGACAGCAGCAGCGCGTGGCCATTGCGCGCGCCCTATGCATGAACCCCAAGGTCATGTTGTTCGATGAGCCTACCTCGGCGCTCGACCCTGAAATGATCAAGGAAGTGCTGGACGTGATGACGGATTTGGCGCGCGAGGGGATGACCATGATTTGTGTCACGCACGAAATGAATTTCGCCCGCACTGTCGCCGATCGCGTGGTATTCATGGATGCCGGCCGCATCGTCGAGCAAGCCGATCCAGAGACCTTTTTCAGCGCCCCCACGCATCCGCGCGCAAAGCAGTTTCTGAGCCAAATTTTGTAAGTCAGCACCGACCGAGGATTCTCATCATGGCCGAAAGCTCCCGCATCTGGACCCACATCGATTTCAATAAAGAGGGCAAGCAGGTCGGCAATCTGCACGTCCCGCATTCGGTGGACCTGTCAGCCTACGCGATGATCCAGATCCCCATCGTCTGCATCGGTCATGGCGAGGGGCCGACCGCTTTGTTGACCGCCGGCAATCATGGCGACGAGTACGAGGGGCAGATTGCCTTGCGCAATCTTGCGCGGCTGCTGTCGCCCGAAGACGTCCACGGCCGCGTCATCATCATTCCATCCTTGAACTATCCCGCCGTCGAGAGTGGCCGTCGCGTGTCGCCGGTCGACGAGGGCAACCTGAATCGCTTGTTTCCTGGACGTGCCAACGGATCGGCTACGGAGATGATCGCGCATTATGTCGATAGCGTTCTGTTTGAGCTGGCCGACGTGGTGATCGACGTGCATTCTGGCGGACGGTCGCTGGATTATGCCCATACGGCGCTCGCGCAGCGCGTCGCCGACAAAGCGCAAGATCAGGCGTTGCGAGAGCTCTTGACGGTATTCGGGGCGCCGCACAGCGTGTTGACCACCGGTTCGGGCGGAGGGGGCGCCACCACGCTCTACGCTGCCGCGGCAAAACGCGGCATTCCCGCTCTGACCACGGAATTAGGGAGCGGCGCGACGCTTAGCCCGCAGGGGCTCGCCATTGCCGAACAAGGCGTACGTCGTGTGCTGCGCCATTACGGTATTGCCCCCAACATCGAATGTGTGCCCGCGCCCGCCACGCAGCTCCTGAGCTCGCTGGGGCCGAGACACGCCATCTACGCCCCGCGCGCTGGCCTGATGGAGCCACTGGCCGAGGTAGGAGAGGCCGTGCGCGCGGGGCAGCCCGCCCTGCGCCTGTACGAGCTGGAGGATCCGCTGGCGCCACCCCTGACGCTCAACTTCGGGGCCGATGGGATCGTCTCGTGCCGACGGTTTCCCACCCTTTGCGCACGCGGCGACGGCTTGTTTCATTTGGCCGCGCCGCTATAAGCGGAAATGGGCGAAAAAGCCCTCCGATTGCCTGACGCTAGGGATGCAATTCAAAGACTTTCCTGAGGCAATTCTCTAAAGAGCAGGAAGGCGTTGCGGCCTTCCTTCGCTGTTGCAGACGGATCAGCCTCAGGCTTCAGTGCCCATTGCCGGATCGCTAACGGAGTGCTCACCGGTTTCTACGCGGCCCGCGAAACGGCGCACGAATGTGACATCGCTGTCGCATTTGACCTGGAAATCATACCAACGGCCGCTGTCGGCCAATTCCCAATGCAGGGATTCCTGGGCGCCCGCCGTGACCGTGATTGTCCATGGCCCATCCTCTCGATAGGCCAAGGGGCTGATGGTGAACGTACAGTCTGCAGTACCTGCGTTGATCAGTTCCGCATACACATTACCGTTGGCGATGTCATAGCAGACGCGGATTTCTGGCTGCGCGCCGCCGTCGGCGAGACGTCCGGTATCGCCGACGAAGTGACGGTGATAGCCGTTGGGGCCCAGCACCCATAGATCGTAGTGGCCCAGATTGTCCAGGCCCGCGTTCCAAGTATCGTCCAGGGTTTTTCCGGCCTCTAGCGTGTAGCGGCGCGGGATACGATCCAGATGGTGACGGTCATAGACGTGAAATACGGCGGCCTGAGTCCCCGTGTTGGAGAACAGCAGTTGGACCTGGCCGTCAGCGTTGCTGCGCGCGCTGGTGTGCAATTCGTACGGCAGCGCGCGCGATGGGCGCGTGCCGCTGGCTTGTAGAGGTATCTGCAGATCGGCGGGCAGCGGTACTGGGGGCAACGCGGCCTGAGCGTCGCGCAACTGATCCGCGTCGGCGCGCGTGAGACGGCCGTTCAGGGCAGGCAGTACCTCTTCGTTTGGTGTGGCGAAGTTGAACGCACTGGTCAGGTCGCCGCAGACGGCACGGCGGAACGGACTGATGTGAGGCGCCTTGACGCCAAAACGGGTTTCCAGGAAGCGCAGCACCGAGGTGTGGTCGAACACTTGCGAGTTGACCCAGCCGCCGCGGCTCCAGGGTGAAATCACGAACATGGGAACACGGGGGCCTGGGCCGAAGACGCGGCCATCGGCGTCGGGCTGACCAGCGCTGCCTTCCGGTGGGATCTGCGTATAGTATTCGTACGCCATATCGTCGTCTGATAGCGTTGTCTTGCCGGCCAGGCTGCCGTCGCTATTGGGCGACGGCGCGGACGGCGATGGCACATGGTCAAAGAATCCGTCGTTCTCGTCAAAATTGATCAGCAGTACGGTTTTGCTCCAGACGTCCGGGTTGGCGGTGAGCGCGTCCAGGATCTCTTGAATGAACCAGGCGCCTTGCACAGGGCTGGAAGGTCCGGGGTGCTCGCAATAGATAGAAGGCGCATTCACCCAGGATACTTGCGGCAAGTTGCCCTGCTGCACATCGCGCCGGAAGGCATCCAGATACG
The DNA here is from genome assembly GCF_054779135.1 of Bordetella tumulicola. Taxonomy (NCBI): domain Bacteria; kingdom Pseudomonadati; phylum Pseudomonadota; class Betaproteobacteria; order Burkholderiales; family Alcaligenaceae; genus Bordetella; species Bordetella tumulicola. The sequence goes on from NZ_BAAGYU010000011.1 coordinate 54,475, forward strand.
TATCGGGCGCAGTGCCGGGTAGCGTGTTGGCGATGCCCTTGTATAGCGGATTGCCTGGGTTATCCGTGGTCGCGTCATAGGCGTGATAGGGCAGTGCCTGGCCGGTTTCGGCATAAGGCGAATTCGGTTCGCCGCCGCTGGAAACAGGAAAGTCCGAGGCGAGATTGGCCGCGCGGAATTGGCGAAACGCGCCCAGCATGTTGTCGCCCCATTCGTCGGGCATGTTCTGGTAACAGATCCAACTGACGCCGGCGTCTTCCAGATTCTCGGCATAGGTTTTCCAGGTGTAGCCGGTCTCATCATTGCCCGCAGTGCCGGCGATCCAATCCCACTCGTTGTTCACATACGCGACGTTCTGCGCGGTCGGGCCGTTGGTGCCCGTCAGGTGAAAAGAGCGGTTGGCGTCGGTACCCGTGTGCATGCTGCAGTGATAGCTATCACAGAGCGTGAACGCATTGGCCAGCGCGAATTGAAACGGGACTTCCTGTTCCTTGTAATACCCCATGGATTGGTCCTGCTTGTAGCGGGGCCATTGTGTGATGCGACCGTTATCCCAGGCCTCCTGGCTGTCGACCCATGTGTGGTTTGTGCCTGCCACGCGCTGGGCGTTGTTGGCCGTGCTATCCAGATGGTAGGGGGTCAAGAGCGCACCGTTGCCGCGTTCCTGCTGCCAGACCTTGCGGTCGTTGATCATGGGGATAGTGAACCGGTCGCCGAAACCGCGCACGCCCTTGAGCGTCCCGAAGTAGTGGTCGAACGAACGATTTTCTTGCATCAGGATGACGACGTGTTCGACGTCCTTGATCGTGCCCGTCTTGTTGTTGGCGGGAATGGCCAACGCTTTGCGGATGCTGGGCGGAAATGTCGCGAGGACGGCGGCGGCGAGGCCTGCGCCCGTAGTGGTTTGCAGGAATTGGCGACGAGAGGTCATGGGAATCCGTGAGGCAGTCATGGGGCGGATGGCGGGCGTTACGGCGCGCAGCGCAACTGGGGTTGCGCCGGCTGTTCGGTACCGGGATCGGTGGGCGTGGACGGCGAGTCGTCGTCATCGCCGCTGCCACAGGCCGTCAGCAGAATGGCCATCGCCAGAGACGCGGCCAATAGGCGTGCAGAGAAAAGGGTGGGCATAAGCTCAGGTTTGCGAAGGATGAAAAACGATCTGACGAGATCAAGCGTCAAGCCGATGCAAGCCTAAGGGGGAGAAGTGACAACAGAGTGAAAGTTGCGGGGAGTCTGTAACAAATTGAGGTGCTGACTGGAAATATCAGACCGGTGGTTGCGACGTTGGCGAGATGCATGTACACCCGCAAGCGAATGGCTCGGGCGAACAAGATAGTGCGTTACAGGGGGGCAATCGCGACAGGCCCGATACAGAGCAACAATAGTGTGGCCGCTATCGTTGTGTGGCAATGAGTGCAGTGTCGGTTTTCATAAGGCGTGCGTGGCGGCATTCCTTCATGCGGCTTTGCGTTGATGACGCAGCGATTCCCAGCCCAGCATGGCGAGTCCAATGGACTTGGGCATAGGCTTTGTCCCGCTGCGGTAATACGCGAGCATTCGGCGGCTGATGCCTAGTGCTTGAAAAGATGACGCCGCGCCGCCATTCATCAAGTGCTGCCTTGGCAAAGAGCTTGCGGTCAGACAGGCGAGCCAAAGGTGGACACTTGGCGATCAAGCCTGACAGATCCACCTCGGCACGGTATCCGTCCGCAAAAGTCAGGCCCAATCGTTGCGGACCGGCGATGGATATATGGGTAATAACGAATTGAGGTTGATTCACGGGTTTAGCTCCTGCCATTTTTGTCTCAACACGGTGCGATTGCTATGAGCCCAAATAAGAACCTCAGCCAACTCGTATGGCTTGATTGAGCCGGACAGTACGGTCAGGTTGTTGATGACACGTTGCACTAGGGAATCAAAGATCCTCAAGCCTATTGGACTTAATGTAGAAGGCTGTTTGTTTGTACAGTATTTTGGCGAAACCAGACGAATCCTGGCCCTGATATCCCTGCTTTTCCTTTCCCGCATACGCGCAGAGTTTTCTTATGGCCGATTGCAGGTACCCGACAAAGCTACAATCGACATAAATTTGGACAAATCAAGCACAAAACGGCGTCTTGACGCCCTGGCTAAGGTGATTTAGCGGTGGTAACCCGTTGAGGTAACAGTGGCAGCGCTGATACTTTACCTATTTCACTCACGGCCCGAGCGTGCTGAATAATCAAGGATTTCCATGGCTCTGCAATGCGGCATCGTCGGCCTGCCCAACGTCGGCAAATCGACCCTTTTTAACGCACTCACCAAGGCCGGCATAGCCGCCGAGAACTACCCTTTCTGCACGATCGAGCCCAACGTGGGCGTGGTCGAGGTGCCGGACCCGCGTCTGGCCCAGTTGGCCGAGATCGTCAAGCCCGAGCGCGTTGTGCCCGCCGTGGTCGAGTTCGTCGACATCGCGGGCCTGGTGGCGGGCGCGAGCCAGGGTGAAGGCCTGGGCAACCAGTTTTTGTCGCACATCCGTGAAACGGACGCCATCGTCAACGTGGTGCGCTGCTTCGAAGACTCTAACGTGATACACGTGGCCGGCAAGGTCGATCCTATTGCCGATATCGAGGTCATTTCCACCGAGCTGGCGCTGGCCGATCTGCAAACCGTCGAAAAAGCTGTTCACCGCAACAACAAGTTGGCCCGCTCGGGTGACAAGGAAGCCGCCAAGCTGGTCGCGCTGCTGGAACGCTGCCAGAAGCAGCTGGATGCTGCTCAACCCATTCGCGCCATGGGCCTGGATGCCGAGGAACTGTTCTCGCTGAAATCGTTCGGCTTCATCACCGCCAAGCCCGCCATGTTCGTGGCGAACGTCAGCGACAGTGGTTTCGAGAACAATCCGCTGCTGGACCGTCTGACGGAATACGCCAAAGCGCAGAACGCGCCCGTGGTCGCCATCTGCGCCGCCATCGAGTCCGAGATCGCCGAGCTTGACGATGCCGACAAGTCGGTTTTCCTGGACGACATGGGCATGCAAGAGCCGGGCCTGGATCGCCTGATCCGCGCCGCCTTCCGCCTGCTGGGCCTGCAGACGTATTTCACCGCGGGTGTTAAAGAAGTCCGTGCCTGGACCGTCAAGGTCGGCGCCACCGCGCCTCAGGCTGCGGGTGTCATTCACACGGACTTTGAGCGTGGTTTTATTCGCGCGCAGACGATCTCATTCGACGACTTCATTACCTACAAGGGTGAAGCCGGCGCCAAAGAAGCCGGCAAGATGCGCGCGGAAGGCAAGGAATATGTCGTGCAGGATGGCGATGTGTTGAATTTCTTGTTTAACGTTTAAACGTGTGATCAACGTCTGACAGTTTTTTCTTATTTCGAAAGTCTCCGATGCCAAGCCAAAGTCGGTCAAACCTGCTGGTCGAGATTGGAAATTTCCAGACAGCGAGGAGCTTGTTCCTGCATATTTGCAAGTAATAGAAGTCTAGAAATGGGGCAGTCCAATAATTAGATGGGGTAATTTATGCTTCCAATACCCCTTTTCTGGGCCGGACTCCCGTTAGGTAGATTGTCACACTGGATTAGCACTTGGCCGCCCCCCTGGTGCTGATCCCTCAGGCGATGCTTGACTTCCTGCGCATTCACCCCCTTCCGGCTAGCAACGGCCGCATGTCGCGCGTGCTGACCCTGCTGCTGCCCGAACTATCGCTACCTGAACGATGGATCGACACTGTGTCTCGCTTGCCGCATGACACTAGGATTAGTCTGATAGCGGAGCTATACAGATTACATGATGGTGATTGCGTGAAATCCGGATATTGAGACGTTTGCCGCGCTAATCGAATCAGCGAGCCTGGGCGATCATGCAGGATGATGACCCATATATGCCCGTGCCAGCGGGGGATATGCCATTGCCAGGTTTCGCGAAACAACGCTAAAGTGGCCGCCCATTCGTGCGTTAAAAGATGATCTAAGTGAGCGACCCCAAGCCTTGGAAAAGCTATGCCGACCAACTGGACCAATTGATAGCAAGGGGACTGGCTGTCAGTGACCGGGATCGCGCTCTCGATTACCTGGAACGTATTGGCTACTACCGGCTGAGTGGTTACTGGTTTGCATTTCGTGAGCGCAGCGAACCGTTATGTCTGTTAGATGAGGGTGGCAAAAAGCCGAAAAAAGTGCGAGAAGAACGGATCGCGCTGGACACCTTCCGTGCTGGGGCGACGTTCCAAAATGCGGTGGACTTGTACGTGTTCGACAAGCAGTTGCGGATGCTGGTAATGGACGCACTGGAACGCATCGAGGTCGCTTTGCGGGTAGATGTGTCCTATACGTTGGGGAGGCTTGATCAGTTCGCGTACCTCAAGGCCGAACTGCTCCACGACGAGTTCAGCACCAAGCTGAATAAAGACACCGGTGTTACTCGGCACCACGACTGGTTGAGCAAGCATGCTCAGCTGATCGGCCGCTCTAAGGAGGAGTTTGTACGCCATAACCGCAGCAAATACGGACTCCCGCTTGCCATCTGGGTAGCCTGTGAGGTGTGGGACTTTGGCACGCTCTCAACTTTGTTCAATGGCATGCGAGAGAGTGAGCAGGACGTGATTGCCAACGGGTACGGCGTGAGCAACGGTCGCGTGTTCGCAACATGGTTGCGCAGTCTAAATTATCTGCGCAACGTCTGTGCGCATCATGGCCGCCTGTGGAATCGCAATATAGTCTCGCAACCCAAGTTACCCTCGGTGGCTGAATTGAAGTGGGTCGCTCTATTTGAGGGCGATACGCACGCGCAGGCGCGCTGCTTCTTGCTATTGACGATCATCCGACACTTGCTGAGTGTGGTCAACCATCGTTCGAGTTGGCCCGAACGAATGAAGATGCAACTGCAGGCCTTTCCCGATCTGAACGACCTTGGCCTGAACCTGGTAGGTATGGGCGCGCCAAGCGGCTGGGAGGCTGCTTGGTGATAGCAGGCATGAAAAAACCCCTCAGCAATTTCTCTGCCGAAGCAGGGTTATCGAGAGGGGCCGTGTTGAAAAGAATGGTAGGTGTTGCAGCGTAATTTGTCAATATAAAGCCGCCTTCCTATGGCTACGAGGGTTGTCCGGAAACCGTGCGCTACGCTGACAACGCCCCCGACGCAGCCAATAAAACATCTCCCGCTTCAACGATATGTTTTTCCAACAGTGAGCAAGCACGGGCTATATCGCGGGCTTTCACCGCAGCGATGATTTCCCTATGCTCGTCTTGTGAAGTCGGATTCCAATCAATAATCGTCGCGGTGGCATACATATAGCGAAGCCTTGCCTCATGGAGCGTCTCAATGCCATGAAGCACGCGAGGCATCTCGCAAGGGCGATATAAGCACAAATGAAAGCGTCGGTTTGCGTCCTCCCATGTGCTCATGTCTTTGGAAGAATCTGCTTGCTTTGAGAGTTTCTCTGCGAGAGCGATATCTTCGTTACTCAGATTGGGGATGGCGTACCGTAGCGCAAGGACTTCGAGCGCCGCTCGCATACGCGTGATTTCCACGAGCGATGCCTGATCCAGAGGCGAGACGTAGACCCCTTTTCTGACGCGGGAAACCAGAAGCCCTCGCGATTCCAATTGCCGAAAGGCCTCCCGCACGGGAACATGGCTCGCGTTAAAGTCGCTTGCGACTTCGTCTTGCCGTACACGATCGCCAGGTTTGAGCGCCCCGCGAATAATCCGCTCCGCCAAGGAGGCTGCGATACGCGTCGGGAGCGAGTCTAACGCCTTGCTGTTTACGTTGGCTTTCTCGGTCATTCCGGTGTCGTCCATATGTCACCGCAAACGGCCTCTACGGCATCTATCAGCTTTCCCTCGACGACCAGACGCTTTATCGTTTCGATGTCGTCATGGACCCAACGATCATTACCCAGCATGGCTGGGATCTCCGACCTGACCCGCTCAATAGCGGCGCGTGTTCCACGCGCAATGGGCCAGTTCAAGAGCGCCTCATGAGCGAGGTCAAGGGCTTGTGCCGCGATGAGAATCTCCGCACTGATGACAGCCTGCGCATTTTCTACGATGGTTCGTGTGCGCCGCGCAGCGAAGCAAGAGTTACTGATATGGTCTTCTTGGTTTCCCTTGGCAGGCAAACTGATAACGCTGGCAGGGCTGCAAAGTCCCATGTTTTCCAGAACCAGGCCTGTACCCATGCTTTGGACTACGGCAAAACCGGTGTTTATTCCCGGCTCGGACGCGATCAAGTTTCGGGGCAGCCCAAAATTACCGGCGGGATCGATGAGCATGTTATTGCGACGATCAGATATCGCGCTCAGGTCGGTCACCGCCAATGCCAGTAAATCCATCGCTTGAGCCACGTACTGACCGTGGAAATGGCCGCACGAGACAATGTCATACCCTTCGTTGGTCGCGAATATCAAAGGGTTGTCTGTCGCGCTGTTCATCTCGGTCGATAGAATCCCATCGATATAGTCGAGAGCGTCGAGAACCGGCCCATAGACTTGGGGCGCACAACGAAATGAATAAACATCCTGTATGCGTGGTTGTGCCGTGGTCGATGGCGCATCGCCTCTGCTGACTTTGCCCGAGGACTCCGAAAGCACTGCCGCACGCGCTTCATCCGTGCATCGAGACGTGCCATTGAGCAGTCGCCTGATGGCCAGTGCAACCCTGCGTTGTCCGGGGTGGGGGCGAGCCATCATCACGCGATCTTCAAAGCACGAGCGTTCCGCCCTGATAGCCTCCAAAGAAAGTGTCAGCGAGATCGTCGCATTCGACAATAAGCGCCTCGCGTCAAACGCCGCGATGACGGCGTAGGCGAGCGACGCCGTGGAGCCATTAATCAAGGCTGTAGCGTCTTTTGCCTCTACGTCGAATGTCGCAGGCAACCCGACTTGTTCGAATGCAGATCTAGCGCTAACGACAGCGCCCTGGAATTCGACCTTTGACTGTTCGAGCCCCAGTAGTGCTCCGCTCATGATGGCCAGCGGTGCTAAGTCACCGCTGGCGCCAACGCTGCCCTTTGCTGCAATGAGAGGGGTGATCCCCTCGTTGAGCATGGCAATGAGTCGGTCAACGACTTCAATACGAATACCGGAATGGTTACGCGCAAAGGTATTGACTCTAATGGCCATCATTGCCCGTACGACTTCATTCGGCATCACTTCCCCTGTGCTTGCCGAATGAGAGTGAATGAGATTTCGTTGGAACCTCGCAATGTCTTGTGCACTGATGCGTTGGTTCTTTAGCGCACCGACCCCGGTGTTGAACGCGTACATAAGCGGCGCGTCATCCACAAGCCAGTGATCGGTAATAAACGCGCGAGTCGCTACGAGGTTATCTCGTGCCGTTTCTCCTAGTTTGACGGAGGCGTGGTGCCGCGCGATATCGACGATCTGCCGTATGGTCAGGTCTTCACCAGTCAAGGTAATGGGGTTGCCGCCGGTCATGATTTCTTCCTGGGACGATAGTTTTATCTATTATCTATAAAAATAATGAGTCGAACAAGGATTTGAGGGACAAGGTCAATATCAAGCCGTCTTCCCCCTTTTTTTGTGGCAAAAAGCGGAACAACCGCAGCAGGCGCACCCTTTCGCTTTTGGTCATATGACTGATAAGTCAAAATGATATGATGTGTCACTACGCGCCGTGCCGCAGGAGAACACCATGAAAGCACCTCCCCCCGCCCAGGCAAGAAAGAAGACACTTTCATCGCAGGTGGCGGACGAACTTCGGTCCCGGATCGAGGGTGGGATGTATGCCGCGGGCGACAAGCTGCCTACTGAACAAGTGCTGGTAGAGAAGTTCGGATTCAGCCGCACCGTCATTCGCGAAGCGGTGGCCACCCTGCGCGCCGACGGCCTCCTGGAATCCCGTCAGGGGGCGGGCGTGTTCGTGCTGGGGCCGCAGCAATCGGACGAGACCTTGACGTTGTTCTCGCACGCCACCGACAAGATATCGGACATTATCGAAGAGCTTGAGCTGCGTATCGGCATCGAGGTCGAGGCCGCGGGACTGGCGGCCGCCCGCAGCTCGCCTGCCCAGGAAGCCGCTATCCAGGCCGAGCTCGATCAGTTCGCCCAACTCATCGCCGACGGCCAGTCTACCGACGATTCAGACTTCCGGTTCCATATGGCGATCGCGGCGGCTACCAACAACGGCCGTTTCAAGACGTTTTTGGAACACATCGGCCGGCGCATCATCCCGCGGGTGAAGTTCCGCACGGTGATGGGCGGGTACGATCCGCTGCCCAACCGCGACCACACTATTTTGGACGAGCACGTCGAGATCGCCGAGGCCATTTTCGCCAGCGATGTAGACCGCGCGCGTGATGCGATGCGGCGCCACCTGTTGACCGGTATCCAGCGCTACCGCTCGTTGACCCGGCGGCGCCCGACCGCGGCACAAAGTGATTGACGTGCTTTCAGAAGTCATAATATGATTTGCTGGAAATACATCCTATGACACTGAGAGGCACGCATGTCCCCCCAAGAACTCAAGACTCGTATCGCATCCGGGCTATTGTCGTTTCCGGTCACGCATTTCAACGCTGACTTCAGCTTGAATCTGCCCAGCTACCAGAAGCATGTTTCCTGGTTGTCGGGCTACGAGGCGGCGGCGTTGTTTGCCGCTGGTGGCACCGGCGAGCTTTTCTCGCTGACGCCGCAGGAAATCGGCGATGTGACGCGCGCCGCCAAGGAAGCGGCGGGCAGCATGCCCATTATTTCTGGCTGCGGCTACGGTACCGAACTGGCCAAGGACATTGCGCGCCGCGCCGAAGAGGCGGGCGCCGACGGCCTGCTGTTGCTGCCCCACTATCTGATGGAAGTGCCGCAGGAAGGCATCTACCAGCACATCAAGGCCGTATGCGATTCGACCGGCCTGGGCGTCATCATCTATAACCGCGCGAACTCGGTGGCCACAGCCGACACCGTGGCGCGCCTGGCTGATGCCTGCCCCAATCTGGTCGGCTTCAAGGACGGCACCGGCAAAACCGAGCTGGTGCGTCACATTACCGCCAAGCTGGGCGACCGGCTGAGCTATATCGGCGGTATGCCCACCCACGAACTGTTTGCCCAGGGCTTCAAGGGTCTGGGCCTGAGCACTTATTCGTCGGCCGTTTTCAATTTCGTGCCCGAGCTGGCGCTGCGCTTCTACAAGGCGCTGAACGCCAATGACGAGGCCACCATGGCGCAGATATTGGACAGCTTCTTCTTTCCGTTCGCCGACATTCGCGATCGCGAGAAGGGCTACGCCGTGTCCATCATCAAGGCGGGCGTGGAACTGATTGGCCATACGCCGGGCCCGGTGCGCGCGCCGCTGACCGACTTGAAGCCACAAGAGAAAGACATGCTGAAGGCACTTATCGCCCGTGCCGGCAGCTGATCTGCAGTAGCCACTGGTACGAGCCGCGCACGGGCGCGGCCCGTACCAGGTAACCGTCCGAGAAAAACAAAGCAGGACTGTTGCATAACCCCCAACGGAGGAAGACATGAATCCAGTAGGCATCGTTTCACTTGTCTCGGCGGCCATTCTGGCCGGCGCGGCAAGCCCAGTGCTGGCGCAAGGCGCCAGCCACGACATCCGCATCGTATTGCCCGAACAGCCCGCCAACCTGGAGCCCTGCGGCAGCATCATGACCAACGTCGGTCAGGTGCTGAACCAGAACATCACCGAGTCGCTGACGGTCATCGACGCCAAGACCGGCAAGGCCATGCCCAAACTGTTCACAGAATGGAAGCAGGTCGATCCCACGACATGGCACTTCAAGGTGCGCGAGGGTGTCAAGTTCCATGATGGCTCCGACCTGAATGCCAAGGCAGTGGCGTTTTCCATCGAACGGATGACTGGCGGCAAGCTGACCTGCAACAACATGGCCAAGTTCGGCAACGCCAAGCTGACGGTCAAGCCGCTGGACGACTACACGGTTGAAATCAAGTCTGACCGGCCCCAACCCATCTTGCCTACGCTGTTGAGCGTGGTGATGGCGGTTTCGCCCAAGACGCCGGTCGACAAGGCGGTAAACGACCCGGTGGGTACCGGCCCGTACAAGCTCACGACCTTTTCGCCGCAGACAGTGGTGCTGGATCCGTTCGACGGCTACTGGGGCAAGAAGCCCGTGGTGACCAAGGCCACTTATGTCTGGCGCCAGGAATCGTCGATACGCGCTGCGATGGTAGAAACCGGCGAAGCCGATCTGACACCGTCCATTGCCATCCAGGATGCGACGAATCCCAAGACTGATTTCGCCTACCTGAACTCGGAAACGACTGCCATCCGCATCGACATGGATCAGCCTCCGTTAAACGATGTGCGCATCCGCAAGGCGCTGAACCTGGCGATCGATTGGGAGGGCCTTGCCCAACTATTCGGCGACGACATCCAGCGCGCCTCGCAGATGGTGGTGCCCGGCATCATCGGGCACGACGACGGGCTGGAACCCTGGAAATACGATGAGGCCGAAGCCAAAAAGTTGATCGCAGCTGCCAAGGCCGATGGCGTCAAGGTCGACGCCGAGATCAAGCTGATCGGCCGCAATGGCATCTACCCTAATGGCGCCGAGGCCATGGAAGCCATGATGACCATGTGGCAGGCAGCGGGCCTGAACGTCAAGCTGGTGATGCTGGACGTGGCGGACTGGACGCGCTATTTGCAGAAGCCTTTCCCGGCCGAACGCGGGGCCACCCTGGTGCAGATGATGCATGACAACAACAAGGGTGATGCGGCATTCTCCATCCCGATTTTCTATCGTTCCAGCGGCCAGTATTCGTCGATAACCGACCCGGCCGTGGACAAGGAAATCGATGCTGCGATGGCCGCCACCGGCACGGCGCGTGAAGATGGATTCAAGAAAATCTTCCGCCAGATGCGCACCGAAATCGTGCCGGATATTCCGATGTTCCACATGCTCGGCTACACCCGCGTGGGCGACCGCCTCAACTGGAAGCCGGATATCACCACGAACAGCGAAATCCCACTCGCGAACATTCAGTTCAAGAACTGATGCTTCCTTCCGGAAACGCTACCTGCATGGTTGCGGCGGCGTTTCCGGTTGCTGTCTTTCAAGCAAGCCAAGGACCCGACTATGCTGCATTATCTTGGACGACGGGCGTCCTATAGCGTTATCTCAATGCTGGGTCTGCTGACCCTGGTGTTCTTCCTGACCCGCCTGACCGGCGATCCCTCGGCGCTGTACCTGCCGCTGGATTCCACTCCCGAGGCGCGTGCCGCCTTCGCTCACTTGAACGGGCTGGACCAGCCCATTTACATCCAGTTCTGGAATTACCTGGCCGACCTGCTGCGGCTGGATTTTGGCGAATCGATGCGGCAGCACCGTTCGGCACTGGATGTGGCGCTGGAAGCCTTTCCGCAGACCTTGAAACTGGCCTCCGTGGCCATGCTGTTGTCGCTGACCCTGGCCATTGTGGTGGGGTCGATGGCCGCGGCCCGACCGCGTGGCCTGTTCGATCGCATTGCCACCGTGGTGTCGCTGGCGGGCGCCAGCGCGCCCGATTTCTGGGTGGCCATCGTGGGGATCCTGGTGTTCGCGGTAGGTATGGGGATATTGCCGACGTCGGGCACCGGCGGCTGGGAATTCTGGGTGATGCCGATTTTTGTGCTGATGCTGCGCCCCTTCGGCCTGCTGGTGCAGGTGGTGCGCGGCACCATGCTGTCGTCGCTGGCCTCGCCCTATATCAAGACGGCGCGTGCCAAGGGTCTGGCCCGCCACTCTGTGGTGTTCGGCCACGCTCTGCGCAATTCGCTGCTGCCGGTCATTACCGTGGCGGGTGATCTGGCCACGGGCCTGATCAACGGCGCGGTGATCGTCGAGTCGGTGTTCGGCTGGCCCGGCATCGGCAAACTGATGATTGATTCGATCATCCAGCGCGACTTCGCTGTCGTGCAGTCCACGATCCTGGTCACCGCGACCGCGATCTTCATTCTGAATATTCTGATCGACCTGCTGTATGCGGTGCTCGATCCTCGCGTTCGGTATTGATCATGTCCGCTATTTCATCCGTTGTTCCATCGACGTCCGTGCCCAAGCCGCCGCAGGCCCGGGTGCTGTTCAATTATCTCAAGCGCGACAAGTTGGCATTGGTCGCCGCCGTGTTCCTGGCTATGCTGGTGCTGGCCGCGCTGCTGGGCCCCTGGCTGATGAGCGACGCCGCCACCAAGCTGGGACTGCGCCATCGCAACATGGCGCCGTTCAATATCGATGCCGGTTGGCTGTATATGCTGGGCGCCGATACGCTGGGTCGACCCATTCTGCCCCGCTTGGTGGTGGGGGCCAGCAATACGCTGGGCATTGCTGCCGCCGCTGTGTTCACGTCGATGCTGGTGGGCGGCCTGCTGGGACTGGTGGCCGGTTATAGCGAAAGCTGGTACAGCCATGTCATCCAGCGCGGCGCCGACATCATCATGAGCTTTCCGTCGCTGCTGCTGGCGCTGATCGTGCTGTATACGCTGGGGCCCAGCATCACCAATCTGGTGATCGTGCTGGCCATTACGCGCATGCCTGTCTATTTGCGCACGGCGCGTGCCGAAGTGCTTGAGCTGCGCGAGCGCATGTTTGTCAGCGCGGCGCGTGCCATGGGGGCGAATTCGGCGCGCATCATACTGCGGCACATTGCGCCGCTGGTGTTGCCCACGCTGATCACCATCTCGGCCATCGATTTCGCCACAGTGATCCTGGCCGAGTCGGCCCTGAGCTTCCTGGGCCTGGGTATTCAGCCTCCCGAGTTCACCTGGGGGGCGATGGTCGCCAATGGGCGTGGCTATCTGTCCAGCGCCTGGTGGATCGCTTTCTGGCCGGGGCTGGCCATCATGCTGACCACGCTGTCGCTCAATATCCTGTCGAGCTGGGCTCGGACCGTGGCCGACCCGCAGCAACGCTGGCGGCTGCAGACACTGAAGAAGGCCGCGCGATGAATACCGAAACAATCAAACAGCCTATCTTGCGTATCGACGGGCTGACGGTGGACTTCCTGTCGGACGATGAACCAGTGCGCGCGGTGGACAACGTGTCTTTCCACGTGCATCCGGGCGAGACCTTGGTGATACTGGGCGAAAGCGGCTCGGGCAAGAGCGTCAGCACCAGTACGGTGATGGGGCTGGTGGACTGCCCACCGGGCGATATCGTCCAAGGTAGCATCCTGTTTCAGGGGCAAGACCTGGCTCACCTTAGCGAAGACGCGCGCCGGCACATCAACGGCTGCAAGATCGCCATGATCTTTCAGGACCCGCTGGCTTACCTGAACCCTGTGTATACGGTGGGCAGGCAGATCGCTGAGGTCTTTCAAAGTCATGGCGCCGCTAGCGGTAAAGCCGCGCGCGAGCAGACTATCGAACTGCTGCGCCGTGTCGGGATCCGCGAACCGGAATTGCGTGTCGATTTCTACCCGCACCAATTCTCGGGTGGCCAGCGTCAGCGCGTGATGATTGCCATGGCCATTGCGCTCAAGCCCGACGTGCTGATCGCCGACGAGCCCACTACCGCGTTGGATGTCAGCGTGCAGGCACAGATCCTGGATCTGCTGCGTGACCTGCAGCGCGAGCACCACATGGCGCTGATCATGATCACGCACGATCTGGAAGTGGCGGCCTCGATGGCCGACCGGGTCATCGTGATGAAGGCGGGCAAGATCGTCGAGGCTGGCGTCGCGCGCGAGGTATTCACTAACCCGCAGCACGACTACACGCGCACGTTGACGGCGGCGCTGCCGCACGGCGACGAGGCCGACGTATCGAACCGTCGTTCGGGCATTGTGGCTCAGGAAGTCGTGCTGCGCGTAGAGCACCTGGTCAAGGAATACCAGCTGTCGTCCGGCGCATTCGCGGGCAAGCGAGTACTGCGCGCGGTGGACGATGTCAGTTTCGAGGTATGCCGAGGCGAAACGGTGGGTATCGTGGGCGAATCGGGCTCGGGTAAGTCCAGTGTCGCCCGTATGCTGCTCAGGCTGTTCGAAGCGACCTCGGGTGCCGCCTATTACAACGGCGTGGATATCTTCCGGATGGACGAGCGGCAGATGCGTAAGTTCCGTCGCAAGGTACAGATGGTGTTCCAGGACCCGTTCGGCTCGATGAACCCGCGCATGACCGTGCACGACATTATTTCGGAGCCCTGGGCCATCCATGGCGACATTCTGGCCAAGTCCCGTTGGCACGGCCGGGTGGCCGAGTTGCTGGAATTGGTGGGCATGAAGCCCGATCACGCGCCGCGCTATCCGCACCAGTTTTCCGGCGGCCAGCGCCAGCGCATTGCCATCGCCCGTGCGCTGGCCAGCGAACCTGAATTGATCGTGTGCGACGAGGCGGTGTCGGCGCTGGACGTGTCGATCCAGGCGCAGGTGATCGACCTGCTGGCCGATTTGCGCACGCGGTTGGGCCTGTCTTATGTGTTCATCACGCATGACCTGCCCATCGTGCGCCAGTTCGCCGACCGGATCATGGTGATGCAGCAAGGCAAGATCGTCGAGCAAGGGCCGACCTCGGCTATTTTTACGCAACCCGGCCACGAATACACCCGCAGTCTGCTGGCGGCCACTCCGCAGCCCAAATGGCTGCGCGCGGATGTCAGCGCACAGGCCGGTGGTATTGCGCTGGTATGACACTCCCTACCAATTCCCCCATGCCCCAGACACGTTACGCCTATGAGGCGTTGATTGAATTCACCCGACGTTGCCTGCTGGCCATTGAGGTCGATGCGGCTATCGCGGCCGTCGTGGCGCGGCGTGTGGTCGACGCCGACCTGTACGGCCACGACACGCACGGGTTGGCGCTGTTACCGCGTTACCTGAAAGAGATTGTCGAGGGTGCCACACGGCGCCACGGCGAGATCGAGCGCGTGTCGGAAAAGGGCGGCTGCCTGCTGTGGGATGCCGGCATGTTGCCGGGTCACTGGGTGCTGGACCAAGCCATTCAGACGGCGCTGCAACGCGTGCCCGAGCAAGGTATGGTCAGCATTGCGGTGCGCCATAGCCAGCATATCGGCGCCCTGCAGGTCTACCTGCCCGACCTGACCGATGCCGGCTACTTGTGCCTCTTGTGGGCCACCGATACCAAGGTGCGTTCCGTGGCGCCGTTCGGCGGGCTGGACCCCGTGGTAACCAGTGAGCCCATTGCTGCCGGCATTCCTACGCGGGGGACGCCCATTCTGATCGATACCACCACCTCGTTGACCAGCAACAGCTTCGTCAAGCAGGTACAGGCGCGCGGCGAGCGGTTGCCGTGGCTGGCACTGCTGGGTGCGGACGGGCAGGTGACCGATGATCCTGGTGCCTTGGCAACCGATCCACCCGGCACCATCTTGCCGCTGGGCGGGTTGGATCATGGGTACAAGGGCTATGCCATCGCGATGCTGGTGGGCGCCATGTCGTTGGGTCTGCCGGGGCTGGGGCGCCTGTCTGGCGAGAAGGCCCAAGGGTTCTTGTTGCAGGTGATCGATCCGGATGCTTTTGCGGGCCGCGAGATATTCCTGGATGAAATGCAAGCCCTGGCCGATACCACGCGTGCCGCCCGTCCCATCGACCCGGCGCGGCCGGTACGGGTGCCGGGCGACGCGGCGCTGGCCCGCGCCGCGCGACAGCGCCGCGACGGTGTGAGCGTCAGCGCGGATATCCGTACGGGCCTCGAGACCTGGACCCGGCAACTGGGCGTACCATTTCCGCCCGCCTTGCAAGATTGACCGGCCGGCCGCGGACCGCGGCCGCGATGCGAATGAGACGGCGATGATCAATATTGTTTTCCACGGCCAGAACGCCACCACGTACCTGCGGGATTTTCAGTCGGCGCTGACGTGCGAGGCCCGTATTCGGGTCGTACCTGAGAAACTTGTCGAGCCGGCCGATATCCAGGCGTTCGAGCAGGCCGACATGATAGTCGGCAACCGGCTGGATGCTTCGATGCCCACGCCGCGGCGCCTGCGCCTGTACCAGGTCTGCGCGGCGGGCTACGACCGTATCGACCTAGGCGTGCTGCCCGCACAGGTGGCGGTGTGCAACTGCTATGGCCATGAGCCGGCGATCGCCGAATATGTCATGGCCACGATCTTGAATCAGCGCGTGCCGCTGGCCGATGCGCATGCCCGCCTCGCCCAAGGCGACTGGCGGTACCGTTCGGGCATGCCGGATGCGTTGCATGGCGAGATTGGTACGGCCACGCTGGGGCTGCTGGGCTATGGCCATATCGGGCAGGCAATCAGCCGGCGCGCCAAGGCCTTTGGCATGCGGGTGCTGGCGGCCAACCGCAGTCCCGTGGCGGTGTCTGATGAGGTCGATGGCTGGTCTGGCCTGGATGCGCTGGAATCGTTCTATCGCGCGTGCGACTTTGTCGTCGTGTCCTTGCCCTTGTTGCCGGCCACCGAAGGGTTGGTCGATGCCACGGCTTTTTCGCAGATGCGTGCGCATGCGATGTTGATCAACGTGGGGCGCGGACCGGTCGTGGACGAGCAGGCGCTGTACGACGCTTTGGCGCAAAAACGCATTGGCGCAGCGGCCATCGATACCTGGTATCAGTACCCCGCCCGGCCCAACGAGGCAGCCGCTCCGTCGCGACTGCCGTTTGCGCAGCTGGACAATGTGGTCATGACGCCGCATATGTCGGCCTGGACCGACGGCACCATCAACCGGCGTGCCCGTTTAATGGCGGCCAATGTGGATGCCTGCGTGGCCGGCGGCCCGCTGGCGCACCAGATCCATGGGCCGGCAATTTCGTAGAAAATGCCGCCAGTCAGCTGACTTGATTGTCTGATCGCCTTGTACCGCTAGCGATGATGCCTAGTTCATAAGGCTGCCAGATCGTCGGCAGCGTCAACGTGTGTCTCTCGCGCGATGAATAATCCCCGAGGCGGTGGTGGAACCGTTGCCCACCAAAAAGCCAGCAAGAAGTACAAGGTCAGTTTCCATCGACGTCCGCGAGGCGCGGGTTCGAAGCTGCCTAGCACCTCGCGCGCCGCTTGCGCGTGACCCGCTGGCACGAGCAATCTGACCCCGTCCAGCGCGAGGGAATAATGCCATGCGGTGGTCGCTGTGTGCCAGCTTTCGACCGTCGTAGGGATGCCGTTACCGGCCAGCATGCTTAATACCAGAGCGGTTTCCGATACACCATAAAGCTGTGCAACGGTTACCAGGTGCTCGTGAGGACCTTGCAACGGTGGTCTCCTTATCTGATCGTGAGCACTATAAGACCATCGATTTTCGCCACGCAACCTCAAGTCCCTGCGGATTTTTGCCCAAGCGTGGCCGGCTGTCGAAATTATGCAGCAGGTTGCTGCCTAATTGCCGCGGGGCCACAATCCGGTGCAGCGTAATTACTTGAAAGACGCCATCGTTTCGACTTTGTCGGTCTGACCGATTCCGCCTAGGAATGGGGCATTGAAAGTGCGTTGGTCCGACACGTGACTGATGTTCTTAAAATTGGTTAGTTAAAAAGTTTAGTTGCAATTTGAAAATGTATAACACCTAACGATCAGTCACTTGTCATTACAGTCTAGCCTGCCATTTATCGGCCCATTGGGACGAGCCGATGGGGTCATCGGGCACGCGTAGCCCACTCAAATAATGTACAAGCAGGCTGAAGAAGAGGATCTCAAACAAATGAAACATAAAGCGAAATTGATGTGCACGGCACTGGCTGCCAGCGTGTTTTTGGCAGGTTGCAGCGGTATGAATGCCGACAGCCTGCTCTCCGCTGGCTCGAACTTGGCATCGGCCGTCAGCCTGTCGGACACCGAGATTGTTCAGTTGTCGGATGCGGCATGCAAGGATAGTGATAAGTCGTCAAAGATCGCACCAGCCGGTAACAAATACTCCAAGCGCCTGACCAAGATCATGAAGGGCTTTGGCAACATGGACCTTAACGGCCAGAAGATCAACTACAAGGTTTACCTGACCGAGGACGTCAACGCCTGGGCCATGGGCAACGGCTGCGTGCGCGTTTATAGCGGCCTGATGGACTTGATGAATGACAACGAATTGCGTGGCGTGATCGGTCACGAAATGGGTCACGTGGCCCTGGGTCACACCAAGAAAGCCATGCAAACCGCTTACGCGGTGGCCGCTGCACGCGATGCCGCAAATGCCTCGGGCAACAACATTGCGACCGCTCTGAACTCGTCGCAACTGGGTGATATGACCGAAGCGTTCATTAACGCGCAGTTCTCGCAATCGCAGGAAACCTCGGCGGATGATTATTCGTTTGATCTGCTGACCGAGAAGAAAATGAACCGCGAAGGCCTGGTGACGGCTTTCCAGAAACTGGCCGAGCTTGATGGCGGCGAGAGCAGCATGTTCAGCTCGCACCCGTCCTCGCCCGACCGTGCGGCACATATGCAGGAACGTATCGACGCCAGCAAGTAAACCGCTGAGTTGGACTCGCACGCGTTAATCGCGCGGGGCGGATGTTTGGGTTCGGATGACCCAAACTCCGCCCCGTTTTTCGTGGTGGTTCAGGGTCAAGGTGTTGGCTATAGCGGTAGATCGTCGGCGGCCTTCGTTTGCCGATCTGCGAACGTATCGATAACCCTTTTATCTATGCACGAATTTTTTTCGTGAATTTCGTAGAATTTATATCGTTTTGAGGATTGATGGCCCAGGCTTTGTAATGCGTGCTGGTTTTTATCTTTACTCACACATTCATTGCCCAAGCTCATGAGTCTTATCGGATACCGTGTTCTTCCCCAGCCTGAACCGGCTGTTTCCTCTGACGTCCTGGCCAATTTCGCGGCGGTTGGTTCGGCGCAGATCAGCGATTGTATGAATCGCCTGTATGGCGTGATCGGATTGCGTCCCTTGCATGCGCAGGCGCGCCGTATGGTGGGCCGCGCGCTGACGGTCAAGGCCCGTCCCGGGGACAATCTGATGATTCACAAAGCGATCTCGCTTGCCAAGGCAGGTGATGTGATCGTTGTCGACGGTGGTGGTGATACCAACAATGCGTTGGTCGGCGAGTTGATGATGATGGACGCTCGCGCGCGTGGAGTAGTGGGGTTTGTCATTGATGGGGCGGTCAGGGACGCTGACGTTTTCGCGCAAGAAGATTTCGGTTGTTTTGCGCGTGGCGTGACACACCGCGGCCCCTACAAAGAAGGTCCAGGCGAGATCAATGTACCGGTGTCGGTGGGCGGTCAGGTTGTGTTTCCTGGCGACGTGGTGGTAGGTGATGCCGATGGTGTCGTCGTGATTCCGGCCGCACATGCCGAGGCCGTTTTGGCCTTGGCGCTGAAGAAAGAGGCCGACGAAACCTCGATCAAGGAAAAACTGAATACCGGTACCTATACCAAGCCCTGGATAGACCGGATCATTGCGCAGAAGTCGGGGGCTGTGTAATGAGCATCATCGCTGACAAAATCAAACGCATCAAACTGTCGCCCAGTGTCGCTGCCCGAGCCATTATTGCCGAGCTGCGCGAGCAAGGCCGCCGCATCATTGATCTGACCGTGGGCGAGCCGGATTTCATGACGCCTGAGCATATTCGTCTGGCTGCGACGGCGGCGATGAACCGTGGCGAGACCAAGTATCCACCGGCCCAGGGGACGGTGGCCCTGCGCAAGGCCGCCGGTGTACGGTTGCTGGAAGAAACGGGCGTGGCGTATCCGGCGTCCCGTATCATCGTCAGCACGGGAGCCAAGCAGGTGATTTTCAATGGCCTGGCGGCGACCTTGAATGAGGGCGATGAGGTGATCATCCCGGCGCCGTTCTGGGTTTCGTACCCGGATATGGTGCTTGTCAATGGCGGTGTGCCGGTGATCGCGGAAACAGCACCGGAAACTGATTACAAGCTGACGCCCGAGGCGCTGGAGCGTGTCATTACACCGCGCACCAAGTGGCTGATGCTCAATGCACCCAGTAATCCGACGGGCGCGGTCTATCGCCGCGAGGAACTGCGTGCTTTGGCCGATGTGCTGGTGCGTCATCCTCATGTCTGGTTGATGACCGACGATATCTATGCTCGGCTGAATTTCTCGGGCAGTGCCACGATACATCCGCTGCAGGCTGCGCCGGAGTTGACCGATCGCGCCTTGGTTGTCAACGGCGTGTCGAAGGCTTATGCCATGACGGGCTGGCGTATCGGTTATGGTGCCGGACCTGACGAGTTGATCAAGGCGATGGCGATTTTGCAGTCGCAAAGCACGTCGGGTGCATCGTCCGTCAGTCAGGCGGCGGCATTGGAGGCATTGGCGGGTCCGCAGGATTGCGTCGCCGAGTTTGCCCAGGTGTTCCGCGAGCGCCGCGATACGGCATTGGCAGTCCTGACGGGCACGTCGGGTTTGCGAATTGTCGAGCCGCAAGGGGCGTTCTACGTGTTCCCGGATTGTCGAGGCTTGCTCGGCAAGCGAGCCCCGACAGGCGAAGTTATCAACACGGATACCGAATTGACGCACTACTTGTTGCGTGAGGCGGGCGTTGCCGTGATTGATGGCCATGCCTACGGCGCACCGGGTACATTCCGCTTGTCCTTCGCGGCATCGCTGGACGATATCCGCCAGGGTTGTTCGGCGATTCGTGCCGCTTGCGAAAAGCTTGTTTAAGCCAGATTGATGGCGGCTGGGCGCTGCGCGCAGTTCTCCCATCAGTATTGGATTTTTTTCACCACAACTAATTATCAAAAGGGGCAATCAATGATACGTAGAACCGTTTTGGCCGCATTCCTGGCGTGCGCTACCCTGGCCGGCGTGTCGGCACAGGCAGATCAGCTTGACGAGGTCAAAGCAAAGGGCGAACTCTTGTGCGGTACGTTGGGTACGTCTCAGCCGTTTAGCTTTCAAGACGCGTCGACGCGCCAGCTAGTGGGCTACGACGTTGATATTTGCAAGCTAGTCGCTGACAAGCTGGGCGTGAAGGTGCAATACAAGTTGTTGTCGGTGGCCGCGCGTGTCCCTGAGTTGAGCGAAGGCCGCGTCGATATTCTGGCAGCCAACCTGGGTTATTCGTCCGAACGTGCAGAGCAGATTGCATTTAGCAATGCCTACTATGTCAGTCCGCAAAAGTTGCTGGTGCGCGCGGACTCGGGTTTTAACACGATCGAGTCGTTGAACGGACGTCGTATTGCCGCGACCAAGGGTTCTAGCTCCGAGCGCGAAATCAAGCGCATCCTGGACAAATCCAAAGTCCTGGGATTCAGTGATAGTTCGGCGGCGTATTTGGCCTTGCAACAAAAGAAAGTTGACGCACAGTTCGCGTCGGAATTGGTGCTCGTTCGCCTGGTCCTGCAAAGCCCGCCCACCGCGCCGGTCAGTGTGGTGGAAAAGCCGGTGTTCAGCGAATCATGGGGCCTGGGCATCAAGAAATCTGAAACCCGCTTCCTGGAGGCTGTGAATCAGGTGCTGGACGAAGCCGAAACCTCGGGCGAAGCCGCCAAACTGTTCGAGAAATGGTTCGGCGCGGAAACGCCCTATAAGCTCAAGCG
The DNA here is from genome assembly GCF_054779135.1 of Bordetella tumulicola. Taxonomy (NCBI): domain Bacteria; kingdom Pseudomonadati; phylum Pseudomonadota; class Betaproteobacteria; order Burkholderiales; family Alcaligenaceae; genus Bordetella; species Bordetella tumulicola. Next base: position 75,853 of record NZ_BAAGYU010000011.1, read on the forward strand.
CGATTTCAAAATCGGTCCGATCGCAGGCTGATCCGCCGTTGTGCAATGCGCGGGTCGCAGTGACGTGCGGCCCGCATCTGTGTGAGCACTGCGTTCGGCGTGCGTTGTCTCCCGGTTAAAACGGTTGGCCGCGGTACGCCACTAGAGAGAGTGTCGTTTTATGGGTTTTCTCGAACCAATTTATCTATATCAACTGCTCGATGGCATGCTCACCACCGTGCAACTGTTCCTGGTTGCCTGGGTGATGGCATTCACGATTGCCGTCCTGTTGGTGGTGGTGCGTACGACCGATTTTGCTCCGTGTCGCTGGTTCGTCGACGCTTACGTCGAATACCACCGTAATGTGCCGCTTCTGGTGCAGGTCCTGTTCTGGTATTTCGGTATGCCTGAACTGCTGCCCGAAGGCGTGCGGGATTGGCTCTATGAACACAATGCTGAGTTGTCGCTGGCCGCGATTGCGTTGGCATTAGGGTCTGCCGCGTACATTGCGGAAGACATCCGTAGCGGGTTGCGTTCCATTCCCGGGACACAGTTCGAGTCGGCGCGCGCGCTGGGCTGCAGCTATCTGCAATGCATGCGATTTGTGATTGTGCCGCAAGCGCTGCGCGCGGCGATTCCACCGTTGATCGGCCGGGCGTTGCTGCTGTTCAAGAACACGAGCGTGGCGATGGCCATCGGTGTGGTCGAACTGACCTATCAGGCCAGAGAAATCGAAAACGAAACTTATCGGACCTTTGCGACGTTTGGCGCCGCCACGGTGATGTATCTGTTGGGCTCGTTCTGCATCATGTTTATCGGTTCGCACATTTATTCGCGCTACGTGCCCACTCGTAGGAGCCATCATGCTTGAGGTGATTGCTCAATACTGGCCGACGTTTCTGGTCGGACAATATCCGAATGGGCCGCTTGGTGGTCTGGCCTTGACCTTGATTTTGGCGATGTGCGGCCTGGCCCTGTCTTTGCCGTTGGCCTTGTTGATCGCGTTGGCGCGTGTAAGTCCGATTTCCTGGTTGCGTCGCGCGAGCGCCGTGCTGGTGAATGTCGTGCGCGGAATGCCTTTGCTGATGCTGATTTTCTGGGCCTATTTCGTCATTCCCAAACTGACCGGCGAGGTCGTTAGTGGCTTTTGGACGCTGCTGTGCGCACTGGTGCTGTATGAAAGTGCCTATCTCTCTGAGGTGATTCGTTCAGGGATTGAGGCGATCCCACGCGGACAAACCGAGGCATCGCGGTCTTTGGGGGTGGGTTATTGGACGACGATGCGCAAGGTCGTGTTGCCTCAAGCGTTGGTGAATGTGCTGCCCAGCATGACGAGCCAGTTTGTTTCCACCATTAAGGAAACCTCATTGGGTTACGTCATCAGTGTGAACGAACTCACGTTTGCCGCCAACCAGGTCAATAACCTGGTTTTGACCAAGCCGCTACAGGTATTCGGCATTCTGGCGATTATGTACTTTCTGCTGTGCTTCAGCCTGAGTCGTGGGATGAATTGGGTGGATCGAAGAGTGCGTCGCGCGCGTGCGATGGCCTAACGTATTGAAGGCATGTTCATGATAAAGCTCGAAAAAGTTAACAAGTGGTACGGTGCAAACCATGTGCTGAAAGATGTCGATCTGGACGTTGCACGCGGCGAGGTTGTCGTCGTTTGCGGGCCCTCCGGGTCTGGCAAGTCGACCCTGATCCGGACGATCAACCGATTGGAGCCCATTGAAAAAGGCACCATCCTGGTCGACGGCCAGGATGTCTATGCCAAGGGAGCCAATCTCAATCAGCTGCGCCAAAAGATTGGCTTCGTGTTCCAGCAGTTCAATCTGTTTCCGCACATGAGCGTTCTGGACAACGTCGTGTTTGCGCCCGTGAATATCCAGAAGCGTCCTCGCAAGCAAGCAGCGGAGCTCGCTCATGCATTGCTGGAGCGTGTCGGTCTCGCGCACAAAATCGATGCCTATCCGGGAGCGCTTTCCGGCGGACAACAGCAACGGGTGGCGATCGCACGGGCCTTGGCTTTGCAGCCGCCGGTGATGTTGTTCGATGAGCCCACCAGCGCACTCGATCCGGAAATGGTTGGCGAAGTCTTGCAGGTGATGAAGTCTCTGGCCAAAGACGGCATGACGATGGTGTGTGTGACGCACGAAATGGGGTTTGCCCGTGACGTCTGCGATCGGGTGATTTTTATGGATGCCGGGGAAATCCTCGAGAGCGGCTCACCGGCGGACTTTTTTAGCGCGCCGGCACATCCGCGTGCTCAGCGCTTTCTCAGCGATATTCTGCACCCGAGAGGATGAGTAATCCATCTGGGGGGGATGGTATGGTGGTGGTTCCCAGATATTTGGCGCCCACCGCGATGTATACCCTGAAGCAACTTGAGGCGTTCTACTGGAGCGCGCAGCTTGGCAGTTTCAGCGCGTCGTCCAAAAAACTGCACACCACTCAATCAGCCGTGGCCAAACGGGTGGGTGAACTCGAGTCGTTTACCGGTGCGCCACTGTTTGAACGGCGAGCCAAACGGCTTTCGCTGACGCAGCACGGCCGTCGATTGTTCGATCTGGCCAACGAGATGTTGGAGTTGAACAGTCGCATCGTGCGAAGCATGGCCGACGCCGCCAGCGTCGAAGGCGTCGTGCGTCTGGGGGTCACAGAACTGGTGGGTATGACATGGCTGGCCCGGTTGATCAGTCAGATCAGCCAAGACTATCCGCGTGTGCAGCTCATGCCAGAGATCGATGGCGGCATCACACTGTACGAGCGTCTGGAGCAAGGCCAGCTGGATCTCGCCATCATGCCCGGGCCGTTTTGGAGCTATCAGTACGATTGTGTTCATCTGGGGGCAGTAACGAATGTCTGGATGGCCAGCCCACGACTGGACATCGCGGCGTCGACGCCGCTAACGCCGCATGATTTAGCCCCGTACCCGGTGATTTCCCAGCCCACCAATTCAGCCTTGTCGCATTTGTACGATGCGTGGTTTGTCGAACAGGGCCTATCCGTTAAACGGGTGCTGACGTGCAATAGCTTGGGCATGATGGCTCAGTTAACAATGCTTGGGCTCGGAATCAGTTACTTGCCGGGGGCGTATTTCGCGCCGCTGGTTGAGCGTGGCCTATTGCGACAGCTTGATGTGCAGCCTGATCTGCCGACCATCAATTACTACGCGGTGTACAAAAAACATCTCGTGAATCCTGTCGCTGCGACCGTGATCGACATTGCTCGCCAGGAATGCGCGTTCGAGGTGGCGGGTGCATTCTTGCCACATGTGCCTTTGCACGATGGCTAGGATTGTCCCCGGCGGTCTACGGCGTGAGCCGGTTCGTTTACGGCAGGTTTTCCCTGAAAATCACATCCGTGCGCGTCGCCTCTACGCCCGAGAGCATGCTGCGATGATCGCGTAGGTTCGCAAAAATCCGGATGCTGTTCAGGATGGTGGTCAATGGGCTTTGATTGATGACCGCATCCATGCTGCCGTCAATCAGCAGCGCACGGGTCTCGGGCGTCAAGCCATGTCCGATGAACGCGATATCGTGCTGGCGTCCACATTCTTTCAATGCCTGTCCGATGCCTTCGGAGCCGCTGCCTATGTTGTAAATGGCCGCCAGGTCGGGGTGCTCTTTCAGCAGAGCCTGGGTTTGTCGATAGTTGGTCTGCGGGTCGTCATAACCCTCGCGCAGTCCCACGACACGCATGTCGGGGTATTGCTCGGTAAACAGGTGTAGAAATCCCGCTTCGCGCTCTTCGTGGGCGCGGTAGTCAAGCGAGCCGGCCAATAGGGCGACTTTGGCACGCCGCTGAGGATCGTGGTGGGGGCCACCACCCTGGGCGGGGCGCAGAAAACGACCGATCAAATGCGCCGCCGTGCGTCCGGCGGCACGATTATCCAGACCCACATACGCGTTGCGTTGAGAGTGGGACAGATCGGAGACCAGCGTGACGGTGGGAATCCCGTGATTGGCGAGGTCCGCGACCGCTTCGCGGACTTTGGGGTGCTCCAGCGCCATGAACGCGACCCCGTCGCATTGTTTGCCGCGCCGCAACATCAATCGTGTGAGTGCATCGGGGTCGAAGCTTTCGACCGCTGCGACCCGACAGCTGACGTTATAGGGCGCCCAATGTTCTTGGGAATGCTTGACCCATTCACCCAGCATCCATAAAAAGCGGCTGCTGCGGCTGGGCAAGATGAAGAGCAGGCGCATGGGCGGCGGCGCCATGGCGGCATACAGCTCGGCCTGAGGCAGGTATTGCAGCTCCGCCGCGGCTTTCAGGACACGTTGCAACGTCGCCTGACGGACGCCAGATCGATGGTGCAGTGCACGATCCACTGTCGCGGCGGACACACCAGCGAGCCGCGCAATATCAATCACGGTGGGTAAGGCCTTAGGCATGTTCTCCCTGTGCTCCTGCCTAAATACAAGGCCTATACGTTACACGTACTATTGAGGGTTACCTCAAAACCCATCAAAAAACTTGCTTGAAGAATTGCCGCGCGCGCTTCTATCCTACGCCCCTCTGCAACTGCGCCGTCGTGCGCGCAGATCAATAACAAGTCAGGTGGAGCCGGCGCCTTCAAGGCGGGCCGGTCGGAGATTCTCAATATCGTCGGTAACGCCGACTAGCTTGTACACAGGAGACAGTGTCATGACGAACAATAAAGCCTTCACGCGCCGTAGCGCGTTGCGCACTTTGGCAGGCCTGCCGCTGGCGGCCATGGTCAGCATGCCTCGTTTGGCCAGTAGTGCGCAGGCCGAGTATGTATTCAAGTACGGCAACAACCTGCCAGTCAGTCACCCGCTGAACATTCGCTCGCAAGAAGCCGCCGCCCGTATCGCCAAGGAAAGCAATGGCCGTATGGAAGTGCGCTTGTTTCCGAACAACCAGTTGGGCGGCGACACCGACATGCTGGCGCAAGTGCGCAGCGGCGGTCTCGAAATGTTCAACGCCGGGACCATGGTGATTGCTACCTTGACACCGATTAGCGCGATTACCGCGGTCGGTTTTGCATTCGAGAACGATCAGGAAGTCTGGAAGGCCGTCGACGGCGAACTGGGCAACCGTGTCCGTGCAGCCTTTGCCAAGGTGGGTCTGCATACGCTGGACAAGATGTGGGATAACGGCTTTCGCCAAGTGACGAGTAGCGCGGGTCCGATCAAGACCGCGGCGGACCTGGACGGAATCAAGATCCGCGTGCCGGTCAGCCCGATGGCGATCTCGTTGTTCAAGGCCTTGCAGGCCGCGCCGACCAGCTTGCAGTTCAGCGAGGTGTACTCCGCCTTGCAGACCAAGGTGGTGGATGCACAGGAAAACCCGTTGGTGATCTTGCAGACCGCGAAGCTGTTCGAGGTACAGAAGTATTGTTCACTGACCAACCATAGCTGGGACGGTTACCACTTGGTGATCAATGGTCGTGCCTGGCGTGGTCTGCCGGATGACTTGAAGGCGATTTACACCAACGCGTTTAACGACGCTGGCCTGCAGCAGCGTGCCGATTTGGCCGAGCTCAATAAGACCTTGCAAGCGGACCTTACCGAAAAAGGTATGGTCTTCAATGCCACTGAAACCGCCAGCTTCCGCGAGCAATTGCGCAAGGCGGGTTTCTATGCCGAATGGAAGAAGAAGTTTGGCGACGAAGCCTGGGCCTTGTTGGAAGCGTCTGTCGGTAAGGTGTCCTAATGAATTCGGGCCACGATAGTCAGGCCGCGGTCGGGGTCGCGCCGCCCGCGGAAAGTCTGGTTTCGGCAGCGACAGCGGCCACTGCACCCATCTCGGTTCGGCCAGGTGGAGGTCTGTTGGCCTGGCTCGACCGCGCGTTGGGCGTCGTGTCGGAATGGCCTGCCGCCCTGCTGGTGTTGGCGGAGGTCGCTGTGTTGTTGTCGGGCGTCGTGGCCCGTTATGTGTTGCATGAGCCCATCATCTGGACGGATGAGCTCGCATCGATCATGTTCCTGTGGTTGTCGATGCTGGGGGCGGTGATCGCGCTGCGTCGCGGCGCGCATATGCGCATGACGGCATTTGTCAGCAAGAGCAAACCCGAGACGAGGGCGTTTCTGGAGACCTTTGCACTGGCGGCCGCATTGGTGTTTCTGGTCTTGTTGATGCCGCATGCCTGGGAATACGCGATCGAGGAAATGATCATCGTCACGCCGGCGATGGAGGTCAGTAATGCGTGGCGTGCGTTCGCATTGCCGACGGGAACGTTGCTGATGCTGTTCGTGTGCGTGGTGCGCTTGCTGCGCACCGAGCACACGCGTCAAGTGGTTCCCGCCTTGCTGACGGCCGCGGCGATCGCGATCGTGTTCTGGCTGGCCGGGCCGTGGTTGATGTCACTGGGCAAACTGAATCTATTGATTTTCTTTGCGGGTGTGGTGGGTGCGTGCGTGTTTGCCGGTGTGCCCATTGCGTTTTCTTTTGCGCTGGCGACGTTTGGCTTCCTTGCCCTGACGACGCGTACTCCCATGGTGGTGATGGTAGGGCGTTTGGACGAGGGCATGTCGCACTTGATGTTGTTGGCGGTGCCGTTGTTTGTGCTGTTGGGCATGCTGATCGAAATGACCGGCATGGCGCGCGCCATGGTGCAGTTCCTCGCCAGCCTGCTGGGTCATGTGCGTGGCGGGCTGAACTATGTGTTGATTGGCGGTATGTACCTGGTGTCGGGAATCTCTGGCTCTAAAACCGCGGATATGGCCGCGATTGCCCCGGTGTTGCTGCCCGAAATGAAAAAGCGCGGCGCGAAACCGGGTGACCTGATCGCACTGCTGTCGACCACGGGTGCACAAACCGAAACGATTCCACCGTCTATTGTGCTGATCACCATTGGTTCGGTGACGGGTGTGTCCATCGCCGCGTTGTTTACGGGCGGCCTGCTGCCGGGCCTGGTGCTGGGCCTGGCACTGTGCGTGATCGTGTGGTGGCGCTATCGCCACGAAGATCTGAGCGCGGTGCCGCGTGTGTCGCGCAAGCTGATAGGTAAAACATTCGTGGTCGCGTTGCCGGCGCTGGCCTTGCCGTTTGTGATTCGTGCCGCCGTGGTCGAAGGCGTCGCGACGGCGACAGAGGTCTCGACGATCGGTATTGCGTACGCCGTGCTGGCGGGGCTGTTGATGTATCGCCAGTTCGATTGGCCGCGCTTGCCGGGCATCCTGATTGAAACCGCGACCTTGTCCGGCGCCATCTTGTTCATCATCGGCTGCGCGACGGCGATGGCCTGGGCACTCACGCAATCGGGCTTTGCCCATGATCTGGCGGAGACCATGGCCAATTTGCCTGGCGGAAAATTCACCTTTATGGCGGTGTCGCTGGTCGCATTCATTGTGCTGGGCAGCGTGCTCGAAGGCATTCCCGCGATCGTGTTGTTCGGACCGCTGATGTTTCCCATCGCGCGCGAGGTAGGTATCCACGAGGTGCAGTACGCCATGGTGGTCATTCTGGCCATGGGCGTGGGCCTGTTCGCACCACCGTTCGGCGTGGGCTACTACGGCGCTTGTGCAGTGGGCAAGGTCGATCCCAACGAAGGTATCGGTCCAATCTGGGGATATATGGCCGCCCTGATCGTGGGCTTGATTCTAGTGGCCGCGATCCCCTGGATCTCCATCGGTTTCCTGTAAGTCTCATCTTCTTTTTTCGTACTTTTGCACGGGAGCATTGTCATGAGCCGTTTCCTCGGCCAGATCCGCCAGTTGGGCTATGTGGTGCCTGACATCGAGGCCGCTATGGACTACTGGGGCAAGACGCTGGGCGTCGGTCCGTGGTTCTATAACCCGCGCGTACCCATCGTGAATTACCAATACGACGACCAGTCGTATGAACCGCATAATTCGGTTGCCCTGGCGAACTCGGGTTTTGTGCAGGTCGAGTTGATTCAGACACGTAATGACGTGCCGTCGATGTATCGCGATTTCTTGCAAGCGGGCCGCACGGGGTTGCAGCACGTGGCCTATTGGACCGAGGACTACGATGCGGATCTGGAACGCCTGTTGAAACAGGGTTTCAAGCCGAAAATGAGCGGCGAGGTCGGTGAGCGCGGTCGCTTTATCTATTTCAATACTGAATACCATCCCGGTACGGTGATCGAGTTGTCGGAAGTGGCGGGCGCGAAAGGCCGCATGTTCCAGCAGATCCGCGAAGCGTCCGAAGGTTGGGACGGCAGCGATCTGATTCGTCCGTTTCCCGATCTGGGGGCGCAATGAGCAGTGAGCGCATCCTCGCCAGTTACGTCATCGAGACGCCGCTGGACCCCGCCAAAGTCGCTGAAGTCATGGCGGGCGAGCAGTCTTGCGGCACGTTTACGCGTGTCGCGGGCGAGACGGATGATCTGCGCGCCCGTGCGCGCGCAACGGTAACGTCGGTTCAGTTGCTGGATGAGGTGGACACCCCCAGCCTGCCTAACGCGCTGCTCGAGCGTCGCCAGCAGCGCGGTCCGTGGCGTCGTGCGCGTATCGACATCGCCTTTCCACCGGCAAATATCGGGGCGAATCTGCCGACGTTGGCCAGCACGGTAGCGGGTAATTTGTACGATCTGGGCGAGGTTACGGGCCTGCGTCTGGAAACGTTGCAGGTACCGGCATCGTATCGTTCACGTTTTGATTTTCCGCGTGTCGGGATCGACGGCACGCGTCGCGCCACCGGCGTCGCGACAGGCGTGCTGGTCGGGACGATCATCAAGCCCAATGTCGGGTTTTCGGCTGAACAGACGGCCGAATTGGTTGCGCAGCTATGCGCCGCTGGCGTGGATTTCATCAAGGACGATGAGGTCTGCGCGGATCCGGAGCATGCCCCGTTAGCGCAGCGTGTGCCGGCTGTGATGCGTGTAGTGCGCGAGCACGCGGAACGCACTGGCAAGAAGGTCATGGTGGCTTTCAATATCACCGACGAAACGGATGCCATGCGACGCCACGCCGACCTGGTCGAGCGCGAGGAGGGTACGTGTGTGATGGCGAGCATGAATGCCTGCGGGTATTCCGCGATTCAAACCTTGCGTCGCCATACGTCGCTGGCGCTGCACGGCCATCGCAACGGCTTCGGCGCCTTGTCGCGCCATCCGTTGCTGGGCATGGGTTATCAGGCCTACCAGACGCTGTGGCGACTGGCGGGTGTGGATCATATGCATGTACACGGGTTGCAAGGGAAGTTTTCGCAGTCTGATGAAGAGGTGATCTCGGGCGCCCGAGATTGCTATACACCGCTGGCGGCGGGGCTGGATCGTGCCGATACCGTGATGCCGGCGTTTTCGTCGGGACAGTGGGCGGGTACGGTGCCTGCCACCTGGAATGCCATTGCTCGCGACGACTTGTTGTTCATGGCGGGCGGCGGCATTCTGGCTCATCCCGATGGTCCGGCCGCGGGGGTGACTAGCATCCGTCAGGCATGGCAGGCCGTGAGTCGTGGTACGGATCTGGCGGACGCCGCGCGGCAAGCGCCTGAGTTGGCGCGGGCGTTGGCATTTTTCGGATCAAAATGAGTGTGGCTTCGCCTCGCCTGGCGTATTACGGCGACGATTTCACGGGTGCGACGGATGCACTCGCGACGGCAACGCGGGCGGGTTTGCGTAGCCTGCTGTTTTTCGGTGTGCCGACGGCAGCGCAGTTGGCGCAAGTCGGTCCGCTGGATTGCCTGGGCATTGCGGGGGCGACGCGTGCCATGGCGCCTGACGCGATGCGCACAACCCTGAAACCCGTGGCCGAGTTCTTTCGGACACTCGCTCCCCGCGTGGTGCACTACAAGGTGTGCTCCACCTTTGATAGTGCGCTGCACGTCGGCAATATTGCCGTCGCCATGGAGATGCTAGGGCGTGCGGTCGATCAGGATAAGCCGTTCATCATCGGTGGCCAGCCTAGCCTGGGTCGGTTCTGTGTGTTCGGGCAATTGTTCGCGGCGGCGGATGGCGAAGTGCGTCGCATCGACCGACACCCCACGATGAGCAAGCATCCCGTCACGCCGATGAACGAGGCGGATCTGCGTTGTCATTTTGCCAACTTGGGGGCAGGGCACGTTGAGAGCATCGACATACGGTCGTGTGCTCAAGGCGCGCAAGCGATGGCGGCACGTATGTTGGCCGTGTGGAATAGTGGGGCGGATGCGGTGCTATTCGACGTCGCGGCGTCTGAGCATTTAGAAGCGATTGGTGCGGTGTTGGCTCGCGCATCGTCGACGGAGTCTTTACTGGCAGTGGGCGCGAGCAGCGTGACGGAAGCGCTAGGCGCGCAGTGGGGCGATGCGGCATCTCGGGCTTTGACTGCATTTGATACGTTTGAGGCGGCGCAGGGGCCGGTGTTGTTGCTGGCGGGTAGTTTGTCGCCGATGACGGCACGGCAAATACAGGCCGCGACGTCGTATCGCAAGATTTGTCTGGATCCCGTGCGTTTGGCTGGCAACGATGCGGCTTATCAAGAAGCGATCACGGCGGAGTTGGCCGGGTTGTTACGCGAGGGACATCACGTGCTGGCCTGGATGGATAACGCCCAAGGCGAGCGCACGGGGGGGGTCCAAAGTCAGGCGCTGGCGAGCGCGGGCGGACGTTTGCTGGATGCGGTGTTGCGTCGTGCGCCCGTTAAGCGTTTTGGCGTTGCGGGCGGGGATAGCTCCAGTTTGGCGATGCAGGCGTTGGATGCGTGGGGGTTGTCGCATGTGGCGCGGATGCAGCCTGGGGTTGCATTGTGTCGATTGCATAGCGATGTGCCTGCGTTCGATGGCATGGAGGTCATGCTCAAGGGGGGGCAGATGGGGGCTGAGGATTTGTTTGAGCGGCTTTTGTTTGGCGCGTGAGGGTTATCGCTGTTGACACGTCTCGGCGGGTCTCGCGGGCTATCGGCCCGGACCTGGTCGTTCGGCTCAGGCGCAAACCATGCGCCTGATGTCCCCTGCGGGGACTTCCCTCTCTCCAACAGGTCCGGGCCGATAGCCCGCGAGACCCGCCGAGACTGCAGCAGGGAGTTGCCTTTGGTGCTGTTCTTGCCCGGAGGACTACTTAAATCGTTTGGCTAGGGCTCTGGCGCCATCGGTCAGGATGGCGATGTCGCCGCCGACGGCGACAAAGGTGATGCCCATTTCTACGTGGCGTCGGGATTCCTCTTCGTCCAGGCTGAGGATGCCCGAGGGTTTGCCGGCGGCGGCTAGCCGTTTGACGGCATCGGCGATGGCGGCTTGGACTTCGGGGTGGCCGGGTTGACCGAGGAATCCCATTGAGGCGGACAGGTCGGATGGGCCGATGAAGATGCCATCAATGCCCTCGACGGCGGCGATTTCATCGAGGTTGTCGAGGGCCTGTTGGGATTCGATTTGAACGAGCAGGCAAATCCGGTCGTTGGCCTTTTGTAGATAGTCGGGTTGCGCGCCGAATTGCGATACGCGGGCTAAGCGTGCGCCGACGCCGCGCACGCCATGCGGCGGGTAGCGCACGGCTTGTACGAGCTCGCGTGCTTGGTCGGCCGTCTCCACCATGGGGATCAGCAGGTTGGTGGCGCCCATGTCCAGCAATTGTTTGATCATCCACGTTTCGCCGATGGGTGGGCGGACCACGGCATGGCTGGGGTAGGGGGCGACGGCCTGTAATTGACCCAGGATGGCGGTGAGGTCGTTGGGCGAGTGTTCGCCATCGATGAGTAGCCAGTCGAAACCGCAGGCGGCGCACATTTCTGCGGTGTAGGGGTTGGCCATGGACACCCACAGGCCGATTTGGCGCTGGCGGTTTTGTAATGCTTGTTTAAATGCGTTGTCAGTTGCCATGATTAGTCCAGTTTGACGCCAGTGAGTTCGACCAGATGCTGCCACTTGGTGACTTCCTTTTGTTGGAATTCTTTGAATTCGCTGGGCGTTACGTTGGTGAGTTCCAGTCCGACGTCGTCCGCCATTTTTTTCATGGCGGGGCCTTGGATGTACGCGTTGATGGTTTGATTGAGTTTGGCCACGACGTCAGGTGGGGTGTTTTTGGGGGCGAAGACGGCATACCACGTTACCAGACCATGGTCGTCGAAGTCATCTTCGCTGGTGGCGGCGGTGTCGGGGGCAAACCCGGCACGCTTTTTGTCCGCGACGGCTACCAGGTTGACGCGGTCGGCCTTGATTTGGGTGAGCGATGGCCCGGCATCTTCAAAGGCGTACGACACGCGACCGCTGATCAAGTCGGTCATCAGGCTGCTTACGTCCTTGTACAGCACGGTTTCCACCTGGATGTCCTTGCTCTTCTTGAGCAGTTCGACGAATACGCGCGAGGTAGTGTTGCTGGAGCCAAAGTTCACTTTGCCGGGGTTGGCTTTCGCTTCGGCGACGATCTCGTTCAGTGTTTTGCCCTTGGCCTCTTTGCTGGCGAGGACGACCATCGGGCGCTTGGCGACGATGGCGATGGGTTCGAAGTCGGCGAGTGGGTCGTAGGGCAACTTGCTGTACAGGCTGGCGTTGGCGGCCATGGGGCCGCTGGTGGCGACCAGCAGTGTGTGGCCATCGGGTTCGCTGTTGGCGACGAACGATGCGCCGATGATGCCGCCTGCACCGGGCTTGTTGGCGACTGCCGCCGGTTGGCCCAATTCCTCGCTCAGGCCTTGAGCGACCATGCGCGCGATCGCGTCGGTGCCCGAGCCCGCGCCGAATGGCACGACGATGGTGATCGGCTGGTCTGGATAGGCGGCGTGTGCTGCAGGGTTCGCCAATGCGCCTATCAGAATGCCCAGGCTCAGTCTGGCGCAGCGGGTCAAATGTGTGGATAGTTTCATGGTTGTCTCTCCTGTGTTGTTATTGCGTTGAAATCGTGGGGCCCGCATCTTGTGCGGTCGCGCGACGCATGGCGCGGCGGTATTTCTGGTTGTAGTTGGTGCCGCGATGCATGGTGCAGCGGTTGTCCCAGATAACAAGATCATTGGCACGCCAACGATGGCGATAGATGAATTGCGGCTGTGTGGCAAAGGCCATCAGTTTGTGCAGCAGCGCGCGACTGGCTTGGTCGTCCATGTTCTCGATCGCTTTGATATGAGAGGCCAGGTAGAGCGACCGACGACCGTTGTAAGCGTTGTTGCGCACCAGTACCTGTCGGACGGGGGGTTGGCGTGCCCGCCACTCATCGGGGATGACTTGCGCCTCCATGCCCAGCAGGCTGCGCGAGTGGAAATAGTCGTGAATGGCAATCAGGTCCTGGATCTGGACCTGTGTATCAGCGTCCAGCGCATCCCAGGCCGCGCGCATGTCGGCGAATTCGGTGGCGCCTCCTACTGGGGGCACTTCTTGTGCGCTCAGTAACGAGGCGCTGGCCGGGGTGGATTTGAACGAACTGTCGGTGTGCCATAGCTGGTTGCCCAGCAATACCAATCGGCGAATGTCGGTGTCATTCATCAACTCGCCGGTCTCGTCCAGGTTGGAAATGTCGGATAACTGCGCATGCCCCAGGCGTCGTTGTTTTTTGTCGCTGGCGGTATAGGTACCGACCGAGGTTTCCAGCGGGCCGTAGATTTGCGCGACGCGTAGTTGCTGCTCCTCGTTGAGCGGTTGGTCCGGAAGAACTAATACCGCGTATTGATCGAGGGCGGCCCGCAGGGCCTGCTCCTGTTCGGGTGCAAGGGGTTGGGTCAGATCGATCCCGACGATCTCTGCCACGAAGTCGTCGGCCACCGGCGCGATGTCCAGCATTAGGGAATCTCCTTAGGTTTTCTGGTCAGAAAGTGATTTATTATTTCGACTGTAGAAAATAATTTCTTCTATAGAAAATCGTAAGGGATATCGCCGTGTCTCAACATCAGGGATTACCCAAGGGCAGCGACTTGTTCGTTGAGGCTTTCGCTCGCGGGCTGGCGGTGATTCGCGCCTTTGGCCCCAACAGCCAGGCGTTGACGCTGTCCGAGGTGGCTGAGCGAGCGGGGGTCACGCCCGCCGGGGCACGGCGTCTGCTGCATACCCTGGTGACGCTGGGTTATGCGCGGATTGACGGACGCACGTTTTCACTGACTCCCGCCGTGCTGGATATCGGCTATTCCTATTTGAATTCGTTGTCGCTGCGCGAAGTGGCGCTGCCCTATCTGGAGCAGTTTGCGCGCGATCACGGCGAGATATGTTCGTTGTCCGTGCTGGACAAGGACGACATTATTTATGTGGCCCGTGCCGAGATCCGCAGCCCCTCGGCACGACGACTGATCACGGGTGAGCGCTTGCCGGCACATGCGACATCCACGGGGCATGTGCTGTTGGCCCAGCTCCAGGCAGACGAGCTGAATGCTTTCCTTGCCCGGGCGCCTTTTGATCGCTTGACGCCGCACACGTTGGTCGACGCCGATGATTTGCGCGCGGCGATACGCACCGCGCAGGAGTGCGGTTATGCGTTGGCCAGTCAGCATTTTGAATTAGGTGTCTGCGCGCTGGCAGTGCCTGTCCACAATCGCGAAGGCCAACTCGTGGCGGCATTGACGACCAGCCTTAATCAAGCCAAGCATCCGCCGGAAGGGGTTGTCCCTCACTTTTTGCCGAGTTTGCAGCGATTGGCCCGGGACATCAGTGCGGGGCTGACATGACTAAGATTCCGGCGCCGTCTGTGAATCGCATTCTGCAAACGACTGTGCGTCTACTTAATCTTCGATGACTTCGTGCGTGCCGGCATTGCCGGCACGCCAGTAGCTGGCGGCCCGAATGCGGGATTTGTCGATGCCGCGTTCTTGTACGAGATATTGCCGTATGTCGCGGATGGCGGTGGACTCGCCTGCGGCCCAGATATAGCCGTTACCGTCGGGTAATGTCAGTTGGCGAACGGCACGTTCCAGCGCTGACATGACACCCGTTGAGGTCGATATTGGCGGGGCTGAATCGGCAGCGTCGTCTACCCATTGAATCGTGGCGTCGGTTCGTGTGGGTAACTCGATGCGAGCGTCGGAGGTGTGGGTCTGGATGATGGCGAGCACGCGCTTGCCGGCCGGCAGTTCTTCGAGGCGGCGAGAGATGGCGGGCAGGGCAGTTTCGTCGCCGATCAGCAGATGCCAATCGAAGTCATGCGGAATGATGAATGACCCGCGCGGGCCCGCGATGCCCAGGTGTTGGCCAGGCTGGGCTTGGGCCGCCCATCGGCCGGCCGGGCCGTGGTCGTGCAGGACGAAATCGATGTCGAGTTCGTTGGTGCCGACGTTGTAGCAGCGCGGGGTGTAGTCGCGAGCTGCGGGACGTGGCATGTCTTGGGGAAATTCAGGGCCTTTGGGGCCGATGATGGGGATGACAGGCAGGGCGTCGCCTTCGGGCAGGAAGATTTTGACGTGGTCATCAAACGATGCAGAGAGAAAGTCTGCCAGGTCGTCGCCCGTGAGGGTGATGCGCACCATATGCGGGCTCAAGGGACGTACGCGGCGGACTTGCAGCAAGCGGGCTTTCAAGGGGTGTCGGACTTTTTGTACGGCGTAGCGGTCGGTGGTGGAGTGATCCATGAATATCCTTGTGGTGGGGCGTCAGGCGGAGGTCGCGCGGGGTGTGTCACAGGCCTCGGGCGTCTTGCCCAGAATCTCGGCGGTGGCGCGTTGCAGGATGGCGACGATGCGGCGTTGTTCAGCCTCGTCGGCGCCAGAGCGGCGCAGGAGGGCTTCGCGCAGGGCGTGGCGGGCCTGGACATATTCGCGTAGCCAGCCGCTGGCGTTGACGGCATCGGTGTCGTTCGCGTCGCCTTGCCAAGCCTGCTTCATCCAGGCCATTTTGCGGGCGGCGTGCTGCAGGCTGGCGAGCAGTAGCTCGGCATGGTCGCGCTGGGTATCCAAATGAGCGCGACCAGTGCGGGCCAGGTGATAGCACTTGCGGTTGCCCTGGGCCTGGACGGTGGTGTAGTCGAGCTCCTCTAGATACGTGAGCGCGGGGTAGATGACACCGGGGCTGGGGCTGTAATAGCCGTTGGAGCGAGTTTCGAATTCCTTGATCAGCTCGTAGCCGTGGCGGGCCTGCTCCTCCAGCAGGGCCAGCAACATGAGTTGCAGGTCGCCGGCACTGAACTTGCGGCCGCGCATCATGCCGGCGCCATCACTGCCCGCGCGATGGCGATCGTCCAAGCTATCTGGAGATGGGAGGCGAGAACGCGGATGCTCTGGGTGCATAAGGCCTTCTTTGTATCTTAAGATATATCGTACGATACAAAGAAGGTCGACAGCCTGTCAAGCCGCGCGCAGGATCAGTGGTCGGGGTCGGTGCGCGGTGAGCCGGCGTGGGCGAAGTTGCGCTCCAGGACATCGAGGGCATGGGTTAAGGCCTGGATGTCCTGGCTGGACAGGTCTTGCAAGGCATCTTCAAAGAATGCCGCCCGGCGTGGCAGTGCCTCGTCGACGACGGCCTGGCCCGTCGGGGTCAGGGAGACGTTGGTGACGCGGTTATCGTTTTGGTCGGCGCTGCGGGTGATCCAGCCTTGTTGTTGCATGGCTTGCAGCAAGCGAGTCAATGAGGCGGGGTCCAGGCGGCAATTCTCCGCCAGCATTTTTTGTGAGCACTGGCCGTATTCATGTAACGTGAACAAAATACGCCAGCGTGGCATGGCGTGCCCTACACGGCCGCTGAATGCGGCCAGCATGGTTCGGTAGACTTGGCCTAGCTGTTGAACGACTTGCAGGCCTTGTTGTTGTTTGGGCAAAGCGGTGTCTCCTACTGCGGCGTCAGCGACCGGTGGGTTGGGGCGGATGGTGCCAGGGATGGCAGTGAGGTCTTGAGGGTCGTCAGCTAACCGGTCCTTGTTTTAATTGTGCCACCGTGTCCGCCAGGGCGGCGTGCCAACGTGTTTTCTGGTCATCGGAAACAAAGCTGGCATCGAAGCTGTTTTTCGCCAATTCAACGGCATGGCGGGCATCCAGCGTCGGTAGGGCGCCGAACATTTCCAGGAAATTCTGATTCAGGTATCCGCCGAAATAGGCCGGATCATCGGAATTCACTGTCACGCAAAGACCCGCTTCGAGCAGGGTCATGACGTTGTGGTCGGCCATCGTATCAAATACACGTAGCTTGATATTTGACAGTGGGCAGACAGTGAGTGGGATGCGTTCACGCACGAGTCGTTCGACCAATTGCGGGTCTTCGACGCAGCGCACGCCGTGATCGATACGTTCTACGCCTAGCAGATCAAGCGCGTCGCGGATGTAGCTGGCGGGGCCTTCTTCGCCGGCGTGGGCTACGATGCGCAAGCCCAACTCTCGGCACCGGGCAAAGACGCGTGCGAATTTTTCGGGGGGATTGCCTCGTTCACTGCTATCCAGGCCAATACCAATGAAGTGCTCGCGATGCGGCAAGGCTTGTTCCAGCGTCTGAAAGGCATCGACTTCGCTCAGGTGGCGCAGAAAACAGAGGATCAGCGCGCTGCTGATACCGAGTTCGTCGCGTGCCGTATCACAGCCACGTTTTAGGCCATGAATGACGGTTTCGATTGAAATGCCTCGGGCGGTATGCGTCTGGGGGTCGAAGAACAGCTCGGCGTGCACGATATGGTCAGCTGCCGCACGGTGAAAGTACGCCATGGCCATGTCATGGAAGTCTTGTTCGTGCAGCAGCACGCTGGCCCCGGCGTAATAAATATCCAGAAAGCTTTGCAGATCGGTAAACGCGTAGGCGGTGCGTAGAGCTTGGACGCTATCATAGGGCAGCGTGACACCATTGCGCTGGGCCAGGGCAAAGATCAGTTCGGGCTCTAATGTGCCCTCGATATGCACGTGCAACTCGGCTTTAGGCATGGTGCGCAGCAATTCCGGGAGTCGCTGGCGAGGGAATTCAGTAAGTGTATGCATATTAAGAGCCGTATTTATCAGTAAGTTAGCGCGGTTTCCGGTCTCTGGTTTGTTACCATATTGCCACGCCGCGGACTCGAGGCGGCTAGCGTCACGCCATTACCTTACCGGATGGCGGGCGGTTACTCTTATTTTCCCAGTCGAGGTACCCTCGGGGCGGCAATGAAAACGTGGTTCAAGCGCATAGTGATAGGCCTGGTGGTGTTGGTTCTTGTGGCCGTCGTCGGCCTGGCCATCTTTTTGCTCACGTTCGACCCCAACGCCTATAAATACAAGTTGGAAGAACTCGTCCAAGAGCGTTATCACCGCACGTTGGCGATTGATGGCGAGATTGAGCTGTCGTTGTTCCCGCGTATCGGGTTGGCTGTGCAGGGGGTGTCATTGTCCGAGGCCAATAGCGCGGATCCCTTTGCCTCTATCGAAAGCATGCGGTTGGCGGTGGCTGTCTGGCCGCTGCTGTCGAGCAATCTGGTGGTGGACCATGTCGCGATCAACGGATTCAAAGTCCGGGTGGCGCGCAATAAATCCGGCCGCCTGAATTTCGAAGACCTGGTGGGCACCGGTGTGGTTACCACTGACAAGCCTGCTGGCGCCGGCGAGACGGCGGCAGGGGCAATGGCCGGCGCGGCCAGAGCGTTGGCCACGGGTGGTGCGTCGGCCCCTGCCACCATGCAGATTGATATCGCCGGGCTGGATCTGCAGTCGGGCGAAGTGCAGATCCAGGACGAAATCTCGGGCATGGCCGTCGCCGTCACCAATCTGACGGCCAATACGGGCCGCGTCACGTACAAACAGCCGTTCGATGTGACCCTGTCCGCGCATGTCGAGGGTGGCAATCCTCGCATGGATGCCAATCTGACGGGACAGGGCTTGCTGATGCTGGATCCGTTGGCCCAGCGGTTTTCCGCACAAAAGCTCGATATGCGCATGGACGGCAATGTGTTGGGCACCGAAGCCAAGAGTCTGAGCGCGCGCGGCAATCTGGCCTTCAACGGCGCGACCTCGTCCCTGGACGTCAATGGCCTGGAAATCCTGTTCCAGGGCGATGTGCCGGATCCGGCCACCCCGATGAAAAACGTCGAGGCGAGTCTGACGGTGCCCAAGCTGGCGCTGGACCCGCACAAGCTGCAATTGCAAACCGACAAGCTTGCCTTGCGCGCCAAGGGCTCCTTGCCGGGCGGACCATTTGAGCTGGCGGCCGATGCGCCAGCGCTGAATATTTCTCCGAGCGAAGCCACGGGTCAGGCGTTGACGGGCCGGGTGCGTTTGCAAGGCCTGGATGCCAGTTTTGGGTTAAATGGCATTAGCGGTAATGCCAGCGAGCTGGATATCAAGGAAGTGAAATTCGACAGTACGTTGACGCAGGGTGACAGGGTGGTCAAGGCGGTCTTCAGCTCGCCCGCCACATTTAACCTTTGGCAGCGTGCCATCAGCTTGTCGGCGCTGCGCGGCGAATTCAATATCACCGACCCGGGCCTGCCCAAGGGCAGCTTGCAGATTCCGGTGATCGGCAGCATGAACGCCAACCTGCAAAACGACCAGGCCGGCGCCAAGATCAACGCGGTGCTCGAGGGCGGCAAGTTCGACCTGACGGCCGACGTCAAGCAATTAACCAAGGTGCCTGATATCACGTTCGCCTTGGCGGTCGACACGCTGGATCTGGACAAGCTCGCACCGCCCATCGTGACGCCCGCCAAGGCCCCTGCTGGCGATGGCAAACAAGACGATCCCAACAAGTCGCCGGAGACTGGCCAGACTGCCGACGCCACGACCGATAGTTCGTTCGATTTGTCGGCACTGGTGGGGCCGACGGCCAATGGCACGATCAAGATCGGCCAACTGGTGGTGCGCGGCCTGAAAGCCAGCGACCTGTCGGCCAAAATCAAGCTCGACAAAGGTAAGCTCGATGTGTCGGCACTGACGGCCGCGCTGTACAACGGCAAGCTGGGCGGCACTCTGTCTGTCGACGCAGCCAAGGGGAACGCAATCGCGACCAAAATGAGCCTGGCCGGGATATCGATTGGTCCCTTGTTGACCGATCTGTTGAAAAAATCGGTTTTGACCGGCACGGGCAGCGTTGCGCTGGATTTGAAAACTGCGGGCTCGAATTCGTATGCGTTGACCACAGGTTTGAATGGCGGCATGCAACTGCGGTTACGTGACGGCGCCGTGAGCGGCATCAATGTGGCACAGACGTTGCGCGAACTCAAGGCTGCCTTCAAAGGTGAGGCACAAGATCCTGCGCTGGCCGCCGATCAGACTCGCCATACCGACTTTACCTCGCTTGAGGCTGATCTGGTCTTTACCAAGGGCATTGCGACGGCCAAACGCCTGGACATGGCATCGCCCTTGTTGCGCGTCTCTCAGGGCGATCCGGCAGCGATCGATTTTGTGAGAAGCGCGCTGAATTTCGTGGCCAAAGTACGGGTAGTCAACACCAGCACTGGCCAGGATGGCAAACACCTGGAGGAACTGAAAGGCATCACCATTCCGGTGCTGATCAGCGGCTCATTCGACAAACCCGTCTACACCATACAGTGGCGCGGCGCGGCGACAGAGGCGCTTAAAAAAGGCCTGGAAAAGAAAATCGAGGACGCTGTCATCGAAAAGCTGCACGATGAAAAATTCGTCCCCAAGATTAACGATGCCCTGAAAGGGATTTTGAGAAAATGAGCACGTCCGCCTATCAGCCTATCGCCCAGTGCGGTGAAACGCGGCAACAGCAGGCCCAGGATTACCATCAGCGCTGGTTGGTCAGCAACGATGCCGGGACATGGCTAGATCGTTCATTGTGCCCGCGATTGGCAGAGATTTCGGTCGAACTGCGTTTGGGCTATCTCGTGATGAAGGCACCGGGTATGCTGCGCTTGGATATCCCGCTGGACGTCATCGAAGACGATGACAGCGTGCGCTATCAGATCCGCATTGGCGAACAGGTGGTCGATGTCGTCGATGAGGGCGACCTGGCGGCAGCCTGGGTGTCTAATTTTTTGCAGATTCCGTGTCGTTTGCTCAAGGTGCATCCGGACATGGCGTCCGTGAACTGGCCTGCATGACTCGCCCACGGGCGTGACGCTAGCCTGATCCTTTGCATGTATCCTGCGGTCCCTGTGCGGGTCTTTGTACGAGGACCTCTGCTTTTCGTCTCGCGTTTGGCGCTGTACTTGGCCCTACGCTTGAGTCTTAGCGTCGCTTATATTCAAGCACCCAATGCGCAACAAGGCCGGCCGCTAGCCCCCAGAACGCGGAGCCAATTCCCCAGGCAGTAAATCCCGATGCCGTGGCCAGCAGCGTGATGAGCGCCGCCTCTCGGCGTGCCGGGTTGGACATGGCGCCAGCAAGACCGCCCAGGATAGCGCCCAACAGCGCTAGCCCTGTCAGGGCGGCGATCAGAGCCGGGGGAAGGGCCTGAAAGAACACCGCCACCGCGCCCGCCACTACACTGAGCAAGATATAGGTGGCGCCCGAGACGGCGCCCGCAATATATCGGCGAGCGGGGTCTGGATGGGCCTCGGGGCCTGTACAAATGGCGGCGGTAATAGCGGCCAGCGTGACGCTGTGCGCCCCAAAGGGCGCCGCCAGCAGCCCTAGGAAACCCGTGGCGCCGACCAATCGGGAGGCCGCGACGGGATAGCCGGCAGCCTGCAAAATGGCCAGGCCAGGCAGGTTTTGCGAGGCCAGGGCCACCATGAAAATGGGCACGGCCAAGCTGATCGCAGCCTGCCATGTAAAGACCGGTGTGGTCCAGACAAATTGCGTGAGTTGCCAGTCGACGTTGCCCAATTGCAATTGGCCCATTGCGGCCACAAAACCGAGCCCGGTGACCAGTACCGCGAGTACCGCGTAGCGCGGCGCCCAGCGTTTGCCGATCAGGTAGGCGGCGCACATGGCCAGTACCAGGGCGGGCTGTTCGCCGATGCGGGTAAAAATACCCAGCCCGAAATTCAACAGCACGCCGGCCAGCATCGCGCTGGCGATTTCGATGGGCACGCGACGCATGATGGGGTCGATCCAGCCAAACAGGCCGCAGGCCAGGGTCAAGGCCGACGCCAACACAAAAGCGCCGACGGCCTGATCGAATGGAACGCCAGCCAGCGCGGTGACGAGCAGGGCCGCGCCGGGGGTAGACCAGGCCAATACGACAGGGATGCGGCTGCGCAGACTGAGGATCAATCCGCCCAAGCCCACCACCAGGCAAATAGAGCCCAGCCAGGAACCAATGTGAGCGGCGTCCAGACCGGCGGTGTGGCCAGCCTGGACCATCAGGACCGCTGTGCCGCTGAAGCCCACCAGGACGGAAACCAGGCCCGCCACGATCGCGGAGAGCGAAACGTCGCGTGCCGGCGGATTGCGCAGCGATGCGGGAATCGTGGTGCCGGAGACGTTCACGCGACGGAGTTCGTCAGGCGATAGTATTTGGCCATCAGTGCGTCTTGCCCTTCGTACCATTGGGGATGAAGTTCGATGCACTCGACGGGGCAGACGACCATGCATTGGGGCTCGTCATGATGCCCCACACATTCCGTGCAGCGATCGGGATCGATGATGTAATACTCATCGCCCATCGAGATGGCCTCGTTGGGGCATTGCGGCTCACATACGTCGCAATTAATGCATTCTTCGGTGATCTTTAGTGCCATGACAAGGGACGAACCTGCGCGAATGGGCAGAATGTACCCATTGTACGCCGCTCACTCGCAGGGGAGGACTTGCCTGTCCATGCCGTTTACTTGATCTGCGGTTCGCCTGCGGCCGGCCAGGATTGTTCGCGGTGTTCTTTGGCCTTGGCCTGTAACCAGCGCTCGACCGACGGGAACACAAACTTGCTGACGTCACCGCCCAGTTGGGCGATTTCGCGCACGATAGTGCCCGAGATGAACTGGTATTGATCCGAGGGCGTCATGAACATCGTTTCGACTTCGGGCAACAGATGGCGGTTCATGCCAGCCATTTGAAACTCGTATTCGAAATCAGAGACCGCGCGCAGGCCACGCACGATGACGCGGCCATTTTGTTCGCGTACAAAATCTTTCAGTAACCCGGCGAAGCTCTTGACCTCGACGTTGGGATAGTGGCCCAGGACTTCCTGGGCGATTTCTACGCGTTCATCAATACCGAAAAATGGTTTTTTGTTGCGGCTGTGGGCGATACCCACCACCACCTTGTCGAACAGGGACGCCGCGCGGCGCACCAAGTCCTCATGGCCGCGGGTCAGTGGGTCAAACGTGCCGGGGTAGACAGCGGTAATCATGTGGGCTCCGATCCTTTTAACTGGCTTACACCTTCCTCCGAATTGAGGATTATTGACTTATTTCCGCATTGCAGCAAATTGCAGGAGTCCGTAGTGGACCGCACCGGCTTGATCCTGGCGCAAAATTTCGAATTCCGGGGGTGGGGCCAGCGGGGCTTCCGACTCGGCGTAAATCAGGGCTTCGTCCGCCAAAATCGCGGGTAACAAGGGCCACAGACGGGTCAGCCAGTCCTGATTAAAAGGGGGGTCTAACAAAATGAGATCAAAACGTGATGCATCCATGCGCTGGACGACTGCAAGCGCCTCGCCGGCATGGATGCGCACGGCATCGGCCTTTAATTTGTCGCGCAGCGTACGTAGCGAGGCGATGGCCGAGCGGTCGTTTTCGACCATTTGTACCTGCGTGGCACCGCGCGAGGCGGCTTCGAATCCCAGTGCACCACTGCCGGCAAACAGATCCAGTACGCGTTTGTCGGTGTAGTTTCCATCCCACAAATGGGTCAACCAGTTGAACAGCGTTTCACGCACGCGATCGGGCGTGGGACGCAGGCCGGGCACGTCGGGCACGGCAATGGGCGTACGTCGATATTGGCCGGCAACGATACGGATGGGTTTGTTGCCCGTGTTGGTTTTTTTCAAGAAAGCGAACCTCCTGCGCGAATATAGCAGTCGGGCCGGCCGGTCGGGCTGCTGCACTGCGGGGAACCGAATATACTTCGATCCATGTTCCGCTTCTTCAAGAAAAAAACTCCGCCGCCTGCGGCGCCGGTACAGCCTGATGCTGCTCCGCCCGTAGACGACCCGCGCTCGGCCGATGCGCCACCGCCGCAACAGGCCCCGGCCACGCCGGCCTCTGTTGCGCCTCCTGTTCCTGCCGCCCCAGAGGGCGACGACGTGTCTCGGCGAAGCCCCTTCGGGGCCGCGATTACGCGGCCGGCACCGACTCCCGCGCCGACACCTGAACTAGCACCGTCACCTGAGCCAGTTTCGGCTCAGGAGCCCACTTCGGCAACTGCGCCTGCGCCGGTAGCGGCACCACCGGTACCTACACCCGAGCCGATACCCGAGCATTCGCAGTCGTCCGCAGTCGCCTCTACACCCGTATCCAGGTCGCCGGCCGTCCCTGCGCCCACGCCAGCGCCCGTCGTGCCGGTTTCAGACACGCCGCCTGTTGCGGCACCTGAACCTGAGCCCAGGCCTGAGCTGGCGCCGACGCCGGCACCCACTTCCCAGGCCGTCGCCGAGCCCGCCCCGGCACCCGTTGCGAAAAAGTCGTCCTGGTTGGGCCGACTCAAGCAGGGTTTGGCGCGTACCGGACAAAACCTGGGCGGCTTGTTCGTGGGCGTCAAGGTTGACGAGAGCTTGTTCGAAGAGCTTGAATCGGCGCTGATCATGGCCGACGCGGGTATCGAGGCCACCGAAAAAATGCTGACCGCGCTGCGTGCGCGCGTGCGTAAAGAGCGTCTCGACGATCCCGAAAAAGTGAAGATCGCGTTGCGTCAGTTGCTGGCCGATCATTTGCGCCCGCTGGAGCGCGCGTTTCCTTTAAACAAGGCCAAGCCACTGGTGGTGATGATTGCCGGTGTCAACGGCGCGGGTAAAACCACCTCGATCGGCAAACTGGCGCACACCTTCCAGCAGCAAGGCGCGAGCGTGTTGTTGGCCGCGGGGGATACGTTTCGAGCCGCCGCGCGAGAGCAATTGATCGAATGGGGCGCTCGCAATAACGTGAGCGTCATCGCCCAGGATGGCGGTGATCCGGCCGCGGTGGCCTTTGATGCCGTCAATGCGGGGCGCGCGCGCGACACGGGCGTCGTCATGGTGGACACGGCGGGCCGTTTGCCGACGCAGTTGCACCTGATGGAAGAATTGAAAAAAATCCGCCGCGTGATTGGCAAGGCTGACAGCGCCGCGCCACACGAAGTCTTGCTGGTGGTTGACGGCAATACCGGTCAGAACGTGCTCGCGCAGATCCGCGCCTTTGATGCGGCGATCAATCTGACGGGCCTGGTGGTGACCAAGCTCGACGGTACCGCCAAGGGCGGTACGCTGGCTGCTGTCGCGGCGGGCAGCAATGGCGTGCGTCCTATTCCGGTGTACTGGATTGGCGTGGGCGAGGGCATGGAAGACCTGCAGCCCTTTGTGGCCGATGAGTTTGCCGCTGCGCTGCTGTCGGACGATTGAGCCGGATCGGCCGGCTCAATCTGGTGCTTATTTCCAGAACGGCTTGCTGGCCGCCAACTGATCGAATTCCTTCTGGGCTTCTCCCGTCAGCTTTTCGAGTCTGGCGGTGATCCATCCCAAGGCGAACCAGGCCTGGGGATGCGTGCCGACACACGCGTGGTAGTACTCCTTGGCCATTGCCAGGTCGTTGATTTCCCCCAACACATCCTGCACTTTCGCCAACTGCTTTTGATAGGTGCGCAGCTGTGTTTGGGGGAGCAGCGATTGCGCGAAGGCCAGGCCATAGCGCAGGCGTTTGCCACGCTTGCGCAAATCATGGCGCGCAGGAATATCCAGTGCCGCAAAATCCTTGCTTTGCTCGACGACTTTGCTATGCCAGCGGTGCAGACGCTTAGTCAGAAGCTTGCGCAGCGACGGCGGTTTGACATGCGTATTCATCGGAATGATCAGGGTGGGCGTCGCCGCGAGCGCAGGTGCAGTGCCATCCAGGCTGAAAGAGGGCTCGGGCGCGATATCGGAGGGCTCGGGCATCGCTGGCAGGGTAGCCGGCTGGGGGGGCTCCACGCTGAGGCTCCATTCCAGGGTGTCCAGTAACCATCCTTGAAAGGCCTTGCTGGCTGCAATGCTTTGCGAGTCCACGTCAGGCGGCGTCACTTCAAAGCTGATCGCCGGCATGCCGGCACGCTCCAGTATCGGTGTGACCGTCTCGTTCAACACGTCTTGATCACGGTTTTCTCCAAATGCGGAAAAATGCGTGCGCACACCTTCCAGGACCGAGTCGGGGGGCGGTGTAATCCAGCCGTCAAACAAGCGCCATGCGGACCGCAGCCGTCGCATGCCTACTCGCAGTTGGTGGACGTGTTCGGAGTTGCCCGCCGGGTATACGCCTAGCGTATCGACTTCGGCCAGCACAGCCGCATTGCGTGCAACCTGATTCAAGCACTCCTCGGCGACGCGGCCCATGGCCTCGGCCGGTGTCATGTCCTCATGCAGTTTCGCGGGCGAAGTGCCACAGGGCGCCCAAAACCGGGCAATCGCTTTGCTGCGGTGCGCTTGGACGGTATCTGGGTCGCCGCTCGCGTCCTGTTCGCTCAGTTGGCTCGCCAAGCTGGCCAGCGCATCGCCGCGTTCGGATTTGCTGCGCGTATCCAGTACCAGGGCATGACGTTGCTGCCAGCGGCGTGCAACGGTAAAGATGGCGGCCGGCCGGCCGGAGACCAATTCGAATTCCAGTTCGGAAATCGGCAGTTCTAACGAGCCCGCGCGCAGTATGCCGGTGTCGTATGCCAGCTCAATCGAGCCGTAACGGCTGCGAACCTTGCGCAACAGACGCTGCACATCGGTCTCGTAGCGCACGCCCAGTTCGCCTTTCAGCGCGGAGAGCGGGCCTTCGAATTCGGAGCCGGCATAGACGGACAGATCGAGCACTGGGCCCGGTCGCGGGTGATTGATTTCGACACGCGTAATCGCATCGGCCCCCGGCATTTTCAGGGTCTGCACCCAGTTGCTGCCCTCTTTGCGCAGCCGCAAGGCAATGCGCGCGTTGGCAAGTTCACGAGCGGGTGTATCGAAATACAGCGCATGTAGCCGCACGCGTGTTGCGTCGCGCTGGCGAACTTCTTGTAAAACTGCCCGGCGTGCAGACGCCGGGACGTGCAACTTCAATTCTTGTTCTGACATGGCAACGATCGATACTGGAGGAGCAGCGATGTTACCCAATATGTCGCGGATTTTGATGACTTGTCATAAAATCTTCATCAAATGGCGGCAGTTAGCCGCCATTTGATGTGACCACAGATTACAGAATCCGCTTGCGTGCCTGCGTGATGATGACTTCCGCGACGATGACCACCGCGAAAATCGCGGCCAGCACGAGCGCAACGCGATCCCATTGGAACAGGTTCAGGGCGGTATCGAGCGCCATCCCGATCCCGCCAGCGCCGACCAAGCCCAGCACGGCGGATTCGCGTACGTTGATGTCCCAGCGCAGCAAGACGATCGACCAGAAGGCCGGTCGAATCTGGGGCCAGTAGCCGTACCACAGCACGGCGCTGGAACTGGCGCCGGTTGCGGTCAGGGCTTCGACCGGGCCGCGGTGAGCCTCTTCGATGGCTTCGCCTACCAGCTTGCCTACAAAGCCAATAGACCGAAACCCAATGGCTAGTGTACCGGCCAAGGCGCCTGGCCCAAATATCGCGATAAACAGCAAGGCCCAGACCAGCGAGTTAACCGAA
This sequence comes from Bordetella tumulicola, assembly GCF_054779135.1. Lineage (NCBI taxonomy): Bacteria > Pseudomonadati > Pseudomonadota > Betaproteobacteria > Burkholderiales > Alcaligenaceae > Bordetella > Bordetella tumulicola. The sequence goes on from NZ_BAAGYU010000011.1 coordinate 103,215, forward strand.
CGGCTTGAGACGAGAATCAATCGGGCGAGCTGATTGATCAGCCGATTGGGCGTCAAGTTGTTTGCAGCCAGCAATCCGACGGGCACGGCCAGTATCACCGACAGAATCGTACCCAGCGTGGCAATGTGCAGGGTTTCCATCAGGGCTGCATGCACCCCTTCGGGGTAGTAGGCCCAATCGATAGGCCACATGCGGCCAAGCAGGTCCGCCATTTGCTCCGGAGCGTCATACAGAAACTCGGGGATGACCTCGACGTGGCGGATGGCTTGCACAATGGCCAGCACCACGAGCAGATACAGCGCAAAGCGCAGTAACCGTTGTCCGGATGTATAGCGTTGCCAGGTGCGAGGGTAGCCGCTGGCTCCCAGCGTTGTCGTGGGGGCGCTCATTCGTCGGCCTCCGGCTTTGCCAGTGGTTTGCTTCCCAGTCCGCGCGCGGCATTAAAACGACGCGAGAAGAGGGTGTCGAATCCCAGGTTGTCCAAGAATACCGAACGTACGAAGCGAGCCAGAACTTCGCCCAGCATAATGATGATGATCAGTGTGATCAGGATCGCCGCCACGAAATCGTAGTCAAAGCGTTGAAACGCCGAGAACAGCGTGCCTCCGATCCCCCCGGCGCCCACGATGCCGACCATCGTGGAGTTTCGCAGGTTCGAATCGAACTGATACGTTGCAAAGCCGATAAAGCGTGCAAAAACCTGTGGCAATACACCGAACAAAATCACGTTGGCGAACGAGGCGCCCGTGGCGCGCACGGCCTCGACTTGCTTGAGCGAGATTTCTTCGATGGACTCGGTGAAGAGTTTTCCAATAAAGCCGATCGAGGCCACCGCCAGGGCTAGAATCCCCGCCAGCGCACCAAAGCCGACGGCCTTGACGAACAGGATGGCAACGATCACCGGGTGCAGCGAACGGCACAGCGCCACAATGGCGCGAGCGGGCCACGATGCCCAGACGGGCATCAGATTGCGTGCGCCCAGCAAGCCCACCGGCAACGCGATCAGGATGCCCAGGACCGACGCCAGGACGGCGATTTCGAGGCTTTCCACCAACCCCTGCCACAGCGTCTCGGGTTGTTGGATATGCGGCGGAAACATGCGGCCCAGCAGCGTGGCGGCGTGACCCAGGCCACGTTGAAAGCGGTCCAGACTGAAGTCCAGTTGGCCCGCAGCATAGAGCGCGTATACGAATATCAACAGGGCAATCAGCTTGGCCTGCCACGACAGCGCAAACGGACGGCGTTTTACGTCAGCCAAGATTCGCCTCCGTAGATGGCTTTGAGCATGTCGGGGTCCAGACCCTGGCCATCGCCGTCATACACCACGTGTCCACCGGACATGCCGATAATGCGGTTGGCATAACGGCGTGCCAATTCGACATCGTGAATATTGATCAGCACGGGAATGCCATTGGCAGAGCCCTGTTCCGCCAGGAGTTCCATGATCTCGACCGAGGTTTTCGGATCGAGCGAGGAGGTCGGTTCGTCAGCCAGCAGCAATTGCGGGCGCTGCATCAAGGCGCGTGCAATACCGACACGTTGGCGTTGTCCGCCAGACAGGGCATCGGCGCGCTGGTCGCCAAAACCACTCAAACCCACGACGTCCAGCAACTGATACGCACGCTCGATGTCGTCAGCCTCAAAACGGCGCATCCAGGCTTTGAATGCACCGCTATAGCCCAGGCGACCGGTCAACAGGTTTTCCATGACGGTCAGGCGTTCGACCAAGTTGTATTCCTGGAACACCATGCCGATGCGACGCCGCGCCTGGCGCAACGCCGTACCGCGGACATCGGCCAGATCGACCGTGCCGTCAGCGGTTTGCAGCACGATCTCGCCACGCGTCGGATCGATCAGTCGGTTAACGCAACGTAATAGTGTGCTCTTGCCTGTACCCGACGGCCCAATAATGGCCGTGACGCCCTGACCCTGCACATGCAGATTGATGTCTTTGAGTACAGGGTTGCCGGCCCGGTATTCCTTGACCAGGCCGGAAATGCGTAAAGATGTGGTCATGACTTACTGCTTGCCCTTGTTCTTCGCGGTTTCGCGCTCATACGCGTCGCGGTTAAAGCGTTCGCCACCCTGTTCGGCGACTTGGCGCACGATGGCCCAGTCTTTTTGGTAGGTGACGGGATAAAAGCGATCCGCGTTGTCGAACGCTTTTTTCATCTCTTCGGGGAAGCGATAGTCGTAGAAGCACTTCAGCATCTTGTCGCGGAAAGCCGGTTCCAGGTCATGTGCGTACGAGAACGACGAGGTCGGGAATTTTTCGCTGCGGTAGATGATGCGGAAGTCTTCTTCCTTGACCTGACCACGTTCGACCATGCGGCCAAATACGTCGGATGCCACGGCGGCGGCATCGTAGTCACCGGAGTTCACGCCCATCACGGATTGGTCGTGCTTGCCCGAGAAGATGATCTTGTAGTCTTTGTCGGGGGTCAGGCCTTCTTTGGGAAAGAGAGCAACCGGCGCCATATGGCCCGAGTTTGACGACGGCGAGGTGTGAGCGAGCTTTTTGCCTTTCAGGTCGACCAGGTTTTTATAGGGGCTGTCTTTCTTGACGATGACGATCAGGTTGTAGCCCTGGAAACCATCGGCGTATCCCTTGACCGCAAAAGGTACCGCGCCGGCAATATTCACGGCATAGGCGGTGGGGCCCGTCGAGAATCCGCCTACGTGCAGACGGCCCGAGCGCATGGCTTCGATCTCGGCGGCGTTGCTTTGCACTTGGTAGAACACCACGCGTTTACCGGTGCATTCACCCAGGTACTCGGTGAAGGGCTTGAAAATGTTCGCATATACAGCCGGGTCTTCGACCGGGGTGTAGGTAAATACCAACGTCGAAGGCGTTTTTTGCTGGGAAGCGTCGGTGGGGGTATCCGCGACCAGATCGTTATTGGCGTCGCAATACATCTTGTCGAGGTCCCCGCGATTGGTGCAGGTGTCGGCATCGGCAGCGTGGGCGGCCGGGATACCAAAAATCAAAGTTGCGGCAGCAGTCGCGCGCAGCAGGCGTAAGGCTTGCATGATCGAGTCTCCTCTTGTGCGTTTGAATATGACAAACAAATGACATGTTTTGGGTATTCAAACACAAACAAACGAAACTACTCAAGCGGAAACTGGCCGAGCTTTGTTTTCGGAATTTGTTCGTATTTTTTCTTTTGTTCGTTTTTCGCGCTTTTATGCACGATAGCCGAGCTTGCGCGAAATTTCACGAGCACAGGCCAGTAAGGGTCGGGCAATCGCACCATCCCAGGTGACATCAAACAGGCCCGAGGGGCCCAGGCAGGTCAGGGCCAGGGTGACATTGCCGGTATTGTCAAAGACCGGCACCGACAGGGCGTCGACACCGGGCAGCGGGTTGCCGATCGCGCGCGCCATACCGTGCACGCGGACGTCGGCCAACCGCGCCTCGACGTCGGCATAGGTCACGTTGCGAGGCGGTTGTTGGCCCGCAATGACCGCCGTGTCGCCGGCCTCGCGCTGAATATAGTGCTCGGCAATCTTGGGCGGCAGCCAGGCCGCAAACACCAGGCCGGTGGCTGTATGCAGCATGGACATGACCGTGCCTTTGCGCATATTGACGTGAACAGGATAGCTGGCTTCGGTCATGTGAATCATGGTGGGGCCGTGCGAGCCCAGTACGGCGATGCCCAAGGTGTGCCCAATGCTGGACTGCAACTCGGCAATCTCGGGTAACGCCACGCGCACGGGGTCCAGCCGTTGCAGGCTGACCAGCCCCATTTGCAGGGCAAAGGGTCCCAACTCATATTGGCCGGTGATGCCGTCTTGCTGCACCAGGCCGACCCGGATAAAACTCACCAGATAGGGGTGGGCCTTCGCCGATGTCATGCCAGCAGCGTTGGCCAGATCACGCAGGGTCAACGGCTTGCCGGCTTCTACCAGGGCGGCAAGCAAAGGAAAGCCGACCTCGACGGATTGAATGCTGCGGCGTCCGTCACCGGGCCGGGCCGCCGTGGTGCCTGGGCTTGTCATGCGAGTCGTCCAGCAGCGTTGCGCGCCGCGAGCAGGTGGCTGGCCATCTCGACAAAGCCGCCGCCGCCGTGTCGAGCCGCGACGTAGGCAGGGCGATGCGTCAGGCGATGTAACAGTGCCTGAATGTTGGCCACGCCCACCGACACCGGAAAAAAGGCAAACATGGGTTCATCATTGGGCGAGTCGCCGATGAACACGCATTCGGAGAGCACGTGGTCGATGTCCAATCCCAGCTCCCGTTCAAATAGCGTGCGGGTCATGCTGAGCTTGTCATAGTCGCCGAACCAGCCATTCACGTGAATCGAACTGACTTTGGCCTGCGCGCCGGCCGCCTGAAAAATATCCACGATGCGGCTGACTTCGGTGTCGGGCAGCGGCGGCACGTCTTCACAAAAGTCGATGGCGAGGTCGGCAACGCGGTAATCCTGGTCGCTGGCCACCGCCGTACCGGGTACGTCGCGCAACACCTGGTCGCGAATGGCGTTTAACTGGGCACGGTTTTTCGCACGGGTTTGGGCATCGGCCCAATAGTGGGTTTTCATGCGGCGCGCCACGCGATCGTAGGCGTAATAGAACGCGCCGTTTTCGCCTACGACGGCGCGTACCGGCCACATGCGGGCAATATGGTCACACCAGCCCGCCGGGCGACCCGTGATGGGAATCACTTGAATCCCGGCGGTGTCCAACTGTTCGAGTGCGGCATACGCGTCGGCGGGTAACCGGCCCTCGGTGGTCAGGGTGTCGTCGATATCGGTGAGAACGATGTTGATGCCTGCGGCCACAACGGCGGGTAGAGAGGCAAGATTCTGCATGGTTTTTCTGTCTGATTTTTGATGTGCTGCGTGCGTGCAGTGTACCGTTCGAGGCGCAGGGCAGGGCGCGTGGCGAGGTGCGCCGGACGCTGTCGCCCCGGTTAACGCGAAGGGCGGGTAAAATTATCATTTTTACGCCCGGCTTTCCTGACTTTATGTCCGCTCCGCTTGCTTCCGTCGCCCCCGACGCCGCGCCCGAATCCTTTGATATCGCTTCTGTTGCCGAGATCATCGCCGAGCTGCGCGCCGGTCGTATCGTTATCCTGGTCGACGAAGAAGACCGCGAAAATGAGGGCGACCTCGTCATGGCCGCCGAGTTTGTCACGCCCGAGGCCATTAACTTCATGGTTACGTACGGACGCGGCCTGGTTTGCCTGACGCTCACCGAAGAGCGTTGCCGACAGCTCGAGCTGCCCCTGATGGCCAGCCGCAACGGCACACGCTACGGCACCAACTTTACCCAGTCCATCGAGGCCGCGGTCGGTGTAGAGACCGGTATTTCCGCCTCCGACCGTGCCCGCACCATTCAGGTCGCTGTGGCACGCGACGCCAAGCCCAGCGACCTGGTGCAACCGGGCCATATTTTCCCGGTCCGGGCGGTGCCTGGCGGGGTGCTCGTGCGCGCTGGCCATACCGAGGCGGGTTGCGACTTGACTGCGATGGCGGGTCTGACGCCGGCCGCCGTCATCTGCGAGATCCTCAATCCCGACGGTACGATGGCCCGCCTGCCCAATCTGGTCGAGTTCGCGCGCGAGCACAACCTGAAAATCGGCACTATTGCCGATCTGATCCAATATCGCAGCGAGCACGAGTCCGTCGTCAAGCGTGTCGGTGATCGCGCCATGCAAACCGCGTGGGGCGAGTTCCGCGCCGTGGCGTACCAAGACACCGCCAACGGCTCTGCCCATCTGGCACTGGTGCACGGTGATATTGATCCGCAACGCGAAACCCTGGTGCGGGTGCACGAGCCCGCCTCCATTCTGGACGCGCTGGATACAGGCGAGACCGACCATAGCTGGGGTGTTGGACGCGCATTGCAAGCCATCACCAAGACGCCCGCGGGTGTCGTGGTGCTGATGAATTGCCAGTCGTCCACCGAGCACCTGTTCGAGCAGATCGCCGGTTGGACAGGTGCCGACGAGCACCCCCGTACCGATGGCGATCGCTACGGACTGCGCACCTACGGTATTGGCGCCCAGATTTTGCGTGATTTGAATGTCGGCCAGATGCGTTTGCTGGCCCGTCCACGCAAAATGCCCAGCATGGCCGGTTTTTCCCTGACCGTTACGGGTTACGATTGCGACCCTGCTACCTCCGCCACCTCTCATTTAGGCTGAAACATGAATCCTTACATCCTCACTCCTGATTTGAATGGCGAAGGGCTGCACATCGGCATCGTGCGCGCTCGCTTTAACGAAGAAATCGGTCAAGCCGAGCTTGACGCCTGCCTGCAGCAACTGGCTGAGCAGGGCGTCGACGAGCGCGATGTCATGGTGGTCACGGTACCCGGCGCGCTCGAGATGGGCGTGACGCTGTCCCACATGGCCGAAACATTCGAGTTCGACGCTCTGATCGCCCTGGGTGCGGTCATCCGCGGCGAAACGTACCATTTTGAAGTCGTCAGCAACGAAATGGCCCGTTCCATTTCGCGCATCTCTCTGGAAACTGGCATCCCCGTGGCCAATGGCGTCCTGACCGTCGACACCGACGAGCAGGCACAGGCCCGTGCGGCCGGCAAGGGCCGCGATTGCGCCCTGGTCGCCGTCGAAATGGCCAACCTGGTCGCGGCGCTTGAGCCCGAAGAGGGCGACGACGACGAGGACGAAGACGAGGACGAAGATTTTGACGACAAATAAACCGATCGCCGCGGATAGCGCTGCCCAGGCACGTGCCAGCGCCCGCAGCGCCCGCCGCCGTGCCCGCGAATTCGCCCTGCAGGGCGTATACGCGTGGCTGCTGCGTGGTGGCGAAGGCACGCAAGAGGCCGGTGAGATTGATGCTCACCTGCGCGATGCCGAAGACTTTTCCGAAGCCGACGCGCAGTGGTTTCGGACGCTCTTGCACGGCGTGTTTCGCGAAGCTCCCGGCTTGCGCGAACGCTTTACCCCTTATGTCGACCGTCCGCTTAATGAATTGTCACCCGTCGAGCACGGCATTCTGCTGATTGGCAGCTACGAGCTAGTGCATCACGTCGAGGTCCCTTATAAGGTTGCCATCAACGAGGCGGTCGAGCTGGCCAAGTCGTTTGGCGGCACCGACGGATTCAAGTTCGTCAATGGCGTGCTCGACAAGCTGGCTGCCGACGTACGGGCTACCGAAGTCCGCAGCGCGGCCTCTCAACGCCGTTAAGCGCAGGCCGGGGCTTTGCGGCAGGGCCCAGCATGGAGGCCTCTGTGGCGTCTGAGTTCGATCTGATTTCGCGCTATTTCAAGCGGCCCGCGCCTGCCGGCCTGCTGGGCGTGGGCGACGATTGCGCGCTGTTTCCGGTGCCCGCCGGCATGCGGGTCGCGACCAGCACGGATCTGCTTATCGAAGGGCGGCACTTCTTTCCTGACGTCGATCCCAAGGCGCTCGGCCATAAGTCTCTGGCCGTTAATCTGTCCGATTTAGCCGCCATGGGCGCGCAGCCGATCGGTTGCGTGCTCGGGTTGGCGCTGCCGCGGGCCAGCGAACCCTGGCTGGCCGCCTTTGCACAGGGTTTTCATGACCTGGCCGACGCGCAGGGTTGTCCGCTGATCGGTGGCGACACGACGCGCAGCCCGCACGATCTCGTGATCAGTGTGACGGTCTTTGGTGCGGCACCTGCCGGTCGTGCACTGCATCGCGATGCGGCGCAAGTGGGTGACCAGATCTGGGTGTCCGGCGCATTGGGTGCCGCGGATGTGGCCTATCGTCTGCTCGCTGGCCAGTTACCCGCCGACGCCATGTTGCTGGCGGCGACGCGTCGGGCGCTCGAGTGGCCCGAGCCGCGTGTCGCGCTCGGACAGGCCTTGGTCGACGTCGCGCATGCTGCCATCGATGTCTCTGATGGCCTGTTACAGGATCTGGGGCATATATTGTCGGCCAGTCATGTGGGCGCGCAATTGCAATACGACGCGATGCCCATCGCACCCTCGCTACAGGGGTTACCGCCGACCGCTGTCAGGCAGGCGGTACTGGGCGGCGGTGATGTGTACGAGCTCTGCTTTACCGCTGCGCCCGACCAGCATGTTCGGGTTACCGAGGTTGCCGCGCATGCGGGCGTGTCCGTGACTGCTATTGGCCACATTACACAGGATCCCGGCCTGATCGTGGTCGGTGCAGACGGCCAACCTATGCGCAGCTTGCCGCGCGGTTTCGATCATTTTCCGGTGTCCTGATTCATGTCAAATTCTTCTCGCGATTCGTCCAGCGACTCGTCTGCCACCTCCATGCGCGATCGTGCGCGGGTCCGTTACCCCAAGCCGTCCTGGGTCATGAAAGACCCTGGACGGTTGATCGCCTTTGGCTTTGGTAGCGGCTTGCTTCGCCCCGCATCGGGCACCTGGGGGACCTTGCTGGCCTGGCTGATTTGGGCCGCCGCCGCGGGGGCGGCTCCCGATCCGGCCATCGGCGTATTTCTGGCCCTGGCATTTCTCTATGGTTGCTGGGCGTGCCATCGCGTGGCGCGCGAATTACAGGTGGAGGATCATGTCGGCATCGTGTGGGACGAGATGGTCGCTTTCTGGCTGGTCTTGTGGCTCACGCCCGACACCTTCTACGCACAGTTGCTCGCTTTTGGTTTGTTCCGCCTCTTCGATATTGCCAAGCCGCCGCCTATCAAATACTTTGATGCCAAGGTCAAGGGCGGCTTTGGCGTGATGTGGGATGACATCGTTGCGGCTGCCTATGCATTGCTGATCATGGCGATTCTTGTGCGCTTTGGAGTCTTCTAATGAGCATACCGTCCAAGCCCGTGCCCGGATTGGCGCCGGCCTCGCTCTCTCAGGCCCAGGCTTTAGGCCTGGCCGAACGTCTGGGTGTCGCGTTGCAGCGACGCGGATTGATCGTGGGCACGGCAGAGTCCTGCACAGGGGGCTTGGTGGCGGGGGCAATTACCGCCGTTGCCGGTTCCAGCGAGTGGTTCGACCGCGGTTTCGTGACCTACAGCAACGCTGCCAAAATGGCCGATCTCAGTGTGTCGGGCGATACCCTGGATCGCTATGGCGCCGTAAGCGAAGCCGTCGCGCTGGAAATGGCCAATGGCGTGTTGCTGGCCACTCCCCAGGCGCATATTGCCGCGTCGACGACCGGCATTGCGGGGCCAGGGGGTGCCACGCCCGGCAAGCCGGTGGGCATGGTGTGTTTCGGGTTCGCATTGCGCGGGCCGGATGGCATTACCTCGCGTGCTTTTACGGAGGTCTTTCCGGGCGACCGTACACAGGTCAGACAGGCCTCGGTGGTGTATGCCCTGCGCGGGCTGCTGGAATTGATTGGCGAGCCTGTCAGTCGCACCCGGTCGTGAGTTTCGCTCGCCGGGTTGATTATCGACCGAGCGTATTAACGAACTAACTAACGAACGGCGTTGATGGCGTCGCGCAGATCGCGCGCGGCGGTAGCGGCGGCCTCGCGCCAGTCGTCGGCGCCACTGGCATACAAAATTGCGCGTGACGAGTTGATCATCATGCCGGCGCCTGCCGCATTACGTCCCGCATTCACCGTGGCGGTGATGTCGCCACCTTGGGCGCCGATACCCGGCACCAGCAGGGGTAAGGTATCGCCAATGCGCTGGCGCACTGCCGCCAATTCCTTGGGAAATGTCGCGCCGACTACCAGGCCGCATTGACCTCCGGTATTCCATTTGTCCGCCACCAGGCCCGCCACGTGCAAATAGAGCGGTTCGCCGTTGTCCAGCGTCAAGAACTGCAGATCGGATCCGCCGGGGTTCGAGGTCCGGCACAGCACAATCACGCCGCGATCCTTCCATGCCAGATAAGGCTCGATTGAATCCAGCCCCATATACGGATTGACCGTCAGCGCATGCGCGCCATAACGCTCGTAGGCTTCGCGAGCATAGTGCTCCGCCGTCGATCCGATATCGCCGCGCTTGGCGTCCATCACAATCGGCAGGTCAGGATGCTGGGTGCGGATATGCGCGCACAGTGCTTCGAGTTGGTCTTCGGCGCGGTGTGCCGCAAAGTACGCGATCTGCGGCTTGAAGCTGCATGCGTAGGGCGCGGTGGCGTCCACGATGTCGCGGCAGAACTGAAAAATCGCATCCGGTTTACCGTCAAGCTCACGCGGAAAGCGTTGCGGATCCGGGTCCAGGCCCACCTGCAGCAGGGTGTTGCCGGTAGCCCAGGCTTGTTCGAGTTGTTGAATGAAGGTCATGGGATCAGTGTAGTTTGACGCGTGGATGCGTACGGCGCAGCAATAGACGTGCCAAAGCGAGCGTGCCCGTGCGCCAAATACCCAGCACTGCATGGTGATGCATCAGGTGCAGGCTCATGTACATCAGACGCGCCAGTGTACCGCTGACAAATAGCCCACGTCCTGCCAGTTTGCCCATCAGGCTGCCCACCCCCGTGTCTTGGCCCAGCGATACCAGCGAACCGTGATCGCGATAAACGTACGGTTCCGTGGGCTCCGGCGTTTTACGAATGCGGGCCGTCAGCTTGCGGACTAAATAGCTGGCCTCTTGGTGTGCAGCCTGCGCGCGAGCGGGTACCGTACGACCCTCTTCGCCCGTGGGCACGGCGCTGCAATCGCCCAGTGCCAGAATATTCGGGTCCGGAGATTCGAGCTGGCCGTTGACGATCAACTGGCCAATGCGATTGACGGGCATGTCCAGAGTCGCCATCAATGGCAGGCCCTGAATCCCCGCCGCCCACATACACAGGCCCGCTGCAAACTCGCGTCCATCAGCCGTTCTGACGTGATCGGCCGTGACCTCGGCCACCCGGCAATCAGTCTCTACACGGATGCCCAGCTCTGTCAATCGCGTATGGGCGGCGTTGGAAATCTTCTCGGGTAGTGCGGACAAAATGCGCGGAGCGCCTTCGACCAGCGTAATTATCAAATCCCGATCCGCACGGAAATTCTGCAACCCGTAAGCGGCCACCATGCCGCCAGCCTCATGCAGCTCGACCGCCAACTCGACGCCCGTTGCGCCGCCGCCCACGATGACCACGTTCAATTCGGCAGAGGGGTTTTGCACCTTGGCGTTATCCACCTGCACCATGGCCTTGAGCATGGTCAGGCGAAAAGCCTCGGCGCTTTCGGTTGTGTCCAGCGTCACCGCATGCTCGGCCGCACCCGGTGTATTAAAGAAGTTGGAAACACTGCCCAGCGCCATCACCAACGTGTCGTACTGCAACTCGCGTTGGGGAAGCACGACATCGCCTTGTGGATCTTGTACCTCTGCCACCGTAATGCAACGCCGTTCGCGATCCACGGCCTGGACTTCACCGAGCGTGAACGTGAACCCGCACAGGTTGGCCAGCATCAAGTACGACAGGCCCTCTTGGTAAATATCCAGCGTCCCGGCGGCCGCCTCGTGCAACGAGGGTTTCCATATATGGATAGGCCGGCTATCGACCAACGTGACGTGTTTGGGACCGTGCTTGCGGCCGAGCTTGGCGGCAAGCTCTAACCCACCGGCGCCACCGCCGATGATGATGACATGATGGGGCTCGCCAGAGGTAGCCCGAGAGGACGCTTGGTTCATATGCGAAGTATAAAGTGCGTTGGCTCCAAGCGTGCTGACGCAATAGTCTTTTGACTGCTTCCTTCCCTAAAGGAAAAGGGATTCCCACTTCACAGAACCGAGCCATTTGCGCATCAACACTCATGCACTCAGGTCTTGCCGTTTCTCCATGGGCTAACACCGCCAGCCCGGCGGCTAATACGTTATGTACTGCGTTAAGGATAGAACCGGAACCGGACGCTCAAGTCGGTAGACAGCCGAGCCATCAACTGTTTGCCGTAGCCGGCCCGTCGCTTGCCTTTCCGCTCGGCTTCGACGATCCGGCGACCGATCTCCCACTAACTGGCCGTCATCAGGGCATTAACTCTGCGTGCTGCTGTCTGGCACGAGGCATTGAGCAGCTCCACAATGCCGCCATGGCAGGGGTTGGCAGGGTTGGCGGCTGAACTACGACATCACAAAGCGGCTGATCGCGACGCCTACCCACACCGCGACGGTGAACAACAGCATGAGCATGACTGCCGCGCTACCGAGATCTTTGGCGCGCCCCAACAGCGTATGCGTCTCGACCGATAGGGCATCGGCCACGGCTTCAATTGCGGAGTTCAGCAATTCCACGACCAGCACCAGAATGACCGAGGCAATCAGGATAAAGACCTCGTCCGTGGTGCGCCCCAGAAAAAAGGCGGCCGGGATCAACAAAATCGCCAGCACGAGTTCCTGGCGGAACGCGGCTTCGTACTTAATCGCGGCATGCAGACCCTGCAGCGAATAACGCAAGGCATTCACGATGCGGCGTAGGCCGCCCGAGCTTTTATAGGGCGAAGGATGCGGAGATTGGGACATGAAGGCGACACATAGAAGTAGGCGGGTCGTTTTTAACAGATTCGTATTGCTTGCGTCAGAGGGGGGCGGTTGACGCCTAGCGCAAACCCTAATTGTGAGGCTTCCCCAGTTGGGTGCAAGATGCGGAAAAATTGGTAAGGCCACTTTACCTCTTTGCCTGTTCTCTCTTTTTCCCTTTTTATGCCTTTTCAGCCCATCGAGCCTCGCCGCCTGTACCGCCAGATTGCCGATCAACTGCGCCTGTTGATTCAGAGCGGTGAGTTTCCTATCGGTGCGCGCCTGCCGCCTGAACGTGACTTGGCGCTCAAGCTGGGCGTGTCCCGACCGTCCGTGCGCGAAGCCCTGATCGCGCTGGAGGTCGAAGGCCTGGTCGAGGTCCGCATGGGCTCGGGTATTTATGTGCACAGCCGCGATGCGGCGAACAGCGTGGTGGCCGAAAGCCCGCTGGAAACCATTCGCGCCCGTCAGTTGGTCGAGGGCGAATTGGCTGCTCAGGCCGCCGAGTTAGCGCAACCGACCCAAGTGGCAGCATTACGCGAGGCGCTTCAAACCATGCGGGATGAGGCGGCCGCCGGACAGGTGCCTATTCAGGGGGATCGCCTGTTTCACCTGCGCGTCGCTGAAATGACGGGCAACTCCGTGTTGCTGCGCGTGGTAGGTGATCTATTCGACGAACGTCACAATCCGCTCTCGGTCAAGCTGGGCGACTACTTTGAGAACCCCGCAAGCTGGAAGGCGGCGATCGCCGAGCATGGCCTGGTCGTCGAGGCCATTGCGGCGGGCGACGCGGTGCGTGCACGCGATGCCATGCGCCATCACTTGTCGTGTTCATATGATCGCCTGATGGCCAATTGGGTGCCCACATCAGACAAGGTGAAAACATGACGCTGGCATGCAGAATTCATGGCGCGCGCGACCTGCGCCTGGAGGCCGATGACGAGGCCCCTCTGGCGCCAACCGACGTCGAATTGCGGCTGGGGGCGGCGGGCATCTGCGGATCTGATCTGCACTATTACCTGCATGGGCGTGTCGGCGCCTTTGTGATTCGAGAGCCGCTCATTCCCGGCCATGAGGCATCGGGCGTGGTGCTACGCGTGGGCGCCGCGGTCACGCGGGTACAGCCCGGCATGAAGGTCGCCATTAATCCATCCCATCCCTGTGGTCAATGCGACTATTGCCGCGTCGGCCGCGACAACCTGTGTCGCAACATGCGTTTTCTAGGCAGCGCCAGTGTCTATCCACACGTGCAGGGAATGTTTCGTGAGCGCTTCGTCATGGGCGAACGTCAACTCACGCCCGTGCACGAGGATATTTCACTGGGGGAGCTGGCCTGTGCCGAGCCGCTCTCCATTGGTCTGCATGGTGTGAATCGAGCGGGCCCATTGTTGGGTAAAACCGTGTTGGTCGCGGGGGCAGGCACCATCGGTTGTATGACGGTGATCGCGGCTCGACTCGCGGGCGCGGCGCGCGTGATTGTGACGGATATCGCCGATCGTCCGCTGCGGATGGCGACCGAAGTCGGGGCCGACGAGTCCATACGGTCCGACCAGGTGGCGCCTGCAGATTTAGTAGAACTGGCCGATGTCGCCATCGAGGCCGCTGGCAATCTGGGCGCACTGCAGACCTGTCTGAGTGCGACTCGCCGAGGTGGCCGCATCGTACAGGTGGGAACATTACCCGCAGACGATATTGCTTTTCCCGCCAACAACATCATGGCACGCGAGCTGGATTACGTCGGTGCGTTTCGCGCGGGTCTCGAGTTTGATTGGGCCGTCTCGTTCCTGCGTACGCGCCGGGTCGATGTGCGGCCATTAATGAGTGCGCAATTGCCACTCGAGCGTGCGGTCGAGGCCTTCGAATTGGCGGCCGATCGCAAGCGCAGTACCAAGGTGCAACTTGTATGTGATTCCTGACCACCACCAAAGGCAGCGGCCATTATTAAAAGACACGCCGCCACCTGCTCAACCTCAAGAGAGGAGACAACAATGAAGCAAGGCAACGCCATCAAGTCGCTACTGGCCATCGCTGCCCTGACCGTATCAGGCAGTGCATTGGCGCAGACAACGTTGAAGTGGGCACACGTCTACGAGACCTCCGAGCCATTTCACACCAGCTCGGTTTGGGCTGCAAAAGAAATCGAAAAACGCACCAATGGCCGCTATCACATTGATGTGTATCCCGCCTCGCAACTGGGCAAGGAAAACGACATCAACCAGGGCCTGACGCTAGGCACGGTGGATATGATCATTTCCGGTTCCAGCTTTGCCGCCAAGAGCTTTCCGCGTATCGGCGTGACGTATTACCCGTATACCTTCCGCAGCCCCGAGCATCTGCTGGCCTATACCAAGAGTGATATCTACAAGACGCTGACCAAGGGGTACGAGGAAAAAAGCCGCAACCATATCGTCGCGACGACCTACTACGGCACGCGTCATTCCACCTCCAATCGCGCGTTCACGACCTGCGAGGGCATGCAGGGCCTGAAAATGCGGGTGCCCGACGTGCCCGCTTATTTGGCCATGCCGCGCGCTTGCGGCGCCAACACGTCGCCCATTGCTTTTGCGGAGGTGTACCTTGCCTTGCAAAACGGTACGGTCGAGGCCCAGGAAAACCCGTTGACCACCATCGAGGCCAAAAAGTTTTTCGAGGTTCAGAAGAACATCGTTCTGACCGGCCATATCGTCGATCACCTGAATACCGTCATCTCGGGAAAATTATGGAAAAGCCTGTCCGAAGAAGATCGCAAGATTTTTACGGAAGTGGCTCAGGAGGCTGCCGCCACGGCCTCAATGGAAGTCGTCAAACGTGAAAAAGAACTGGTCGATGTGTTTCGCAAAAAAGGCCTGAACGTTGCGGAAGTCGATACCAATGCGTTCCGCGAGATCGTGCTGAAGAAAGTGCCGTTCGAGCAATACGGCTACGAAAAAGCCGATTGGGAAGCCATTCAGGCGATCAAGTAGATCCGGTGGGGTGCCGCGGTCTGCGGCACCCGCGATACGACATCGATAGGAGGAGCACATGCACGTGAACGCCGGGGCCAGTACGCCCCCCATAGTTCAGTACGGTGCCGATGGCGACGACGATACTGCGGCTCATTCGCACGAAACATCCGTTGAGTCCATTGTCCACAGCTTCGAGGAAGCCGACCAGCAGCATGACGTCGATCTGTCTGGCTACGCGTTTGAAGACTGGTTTTGCCTGACGCTGTTCTGGATCATGGCGGCATTGGTATTTCTGCAGTTTTTCACGCGCTACGTGTTGAACAATTCGTTTGCCTGGACGGAAGAACTGGCCGTCTACGCATTGATCGGTGTGGTGTTCATGGGCTCCGCTATGTGTGTCCGTATCTGCCGTCATATTCAGGTTGATTTCCTGTATCGCTATTTGCCCAAAGGCCTTGCCCGCGTGTTGGCCACGCTGATCGATGTCTTGCGCACGGTGTTCTTCGGCTATGCCGTGTGGCTGGTGTATGTCTACATCGATTTGGTGGGTGTAGAACCCATGACCACCATTATGTGGAACAAGTCCTATGTGTACTGGCTGGCGCTGGCCGGCTTTGTCATGATGTTTGTGCGCTCGATACAGGTCAGCGTGCAGAACTGGCGCCAGGGCTACTCGTCGCTGGAAAACCCCGCCGCCTATCAATCGCTGGACTGACCCACGGCCAAGGAGCTCGTATGGGAATTCTGATCGGAACCTTCCTGTTGTTGATGATCTTTGGCGTGCCGGTGGCCGTGTCGATGGCTGGTGCTTCATTGTTGTTTGTATTGTGGTCGGGCAGCGTGCCTGATGTGGTGATCGCCCAACGCATGATCGCCGGTGTCGAGTCGTTTCCGCTCTTGGCCGTGCCGTTTTTTATCCTGGCAGGCAATTTGATGAATATCGCTGGTATTACCGGCCGTATTTATAACTTCGCGGTCGCGTTAGTGGGTTGGATGCGTGGTGGGCTGGGTCAGGTCAATATTGTGGGCTCGGTTGTGTTCGCTGGCATGTCGGGTACGGCCATTGCCGATGCCGCTGGTTTGGGCACGATCGAAATCAAGGCGATGAAAGATCATGGCTACGACACCGAATTCGCCGTGGGTGTGACGGCGGCCTCGGCCACGCTGGGTCCGATTCTGCCGCCGTCGTTGCCCTTTGTGATTTACGGCATGATGGCCAACGTGTCGATTGGGTCGCTGTTCTTGGCGGGTATCGTGCCCGGTCTCGTATTGACCCTGTTGATGATGTTTACCGTGGCTTATTTTGCCCGCAAGAATAACTGGGGCGGCGATGTACCGTTCGACTGGAAACTGCTGGGCGCCGCCGCGGTCGAGGTGGCGGTGGTGCTGGCCTTTCCGATGTCTATCTGGGGGATGACGGAGTTTGGCGTGTCGGCCAATACGGCGACGCTTGTGGCATTCGTCGCGTTGTTGGCTGCTGACTGGTATTTTGATTTCTCGGCCGTGATGGCGCTGATGGCGCCTGTGATCCTCATCGGTGGCATGACGATGGGTTGGTTCACGCCGACCGAGGCGGCTGTCGCCGCCGTGATCTGGGCACTGTTCCTGGGCCTGGTGCGTTACCGCTCGATGTCGCTGCGCACACTTGCCAAGGCGACATTCGACACCATTGAAACCACTGCGTCAGTGCTGTTTATCGTGACGGCCGCCTCGGTATTTGCGTGGTTGTTGACGACCACCCAGGCGGCCCAGACATTGACCGACGCGATTTTGGCGGTGACGCAAAACAAATGGGTGTTTTTGTTGTTGGCGAACCTGCTGATCCTGGTCGTGGGGTGTTTCATCGACACCATTGCCGCCATCACCATTTTGGTGCCGATCTTGCTGCCGCTCGTGTTGAAGCTGGGTATCGATCCTATCCATTTCGGCTTGGTCATGACCTTGAACCTGATGATAGGCCTGCTGCATCCCCCATTGGGGATGGTGCTGTTCGTCTTGGCGAGGGTGTCAAAACTGTCGGTCGAGCGCACTACCATGGCTATCTTGCCCTGGCTGGTGCCCTTGTTCCTGGCGCTGATCGTCATTACCTACGTGCCCAGCGTCAGCATGTGGCTGCCTGATTTGGTCGGAGGCGGTCGTTAATGGACAGCTTCGGCGATACGCCCGTCATTCGTATTCATCCCGCCGACAATGTCGTGATTGCGCGTCGGCAATTAGTGGGCGGCACACGGTTGCCCACTGAAAACGTCACCGTAGCCGGGCTGGTGCCACCCGGCCACAAGGTGGCGATCAGGGCGATTGCGGCCGGACAACCGGTACGCCGCTACAACCAGATCATCGGCGTTGCGCGGCAAGCGATCGCACCCGGCCAGCACGTACATAGTCACAATCTGGCGTTCTCCGATTTCGAGCGCGACTATGCAGTGGGCCAGGATGCCCATGCCACCGACTACGTGGCCAAGCCCGCTACCTTTGATGGCATTGTGCGCGCGGATGGGCGTATCGCCACGCGCAACTACATTGGCGTGTTGACCTCGGTGAATTGTTCGGCCACGGTGGCGCGCGCGATCGCCGATCATTTTCGTCGCGATGTCCATCCCGATGCGCTGTCCGCTTACCCTAATGTTGACGGTGTGGTGGCGCTGACTCACGGCGCGGGCTGTGCCACCGGTAGCGATGGCGAGCCTCTGCGGGTACTGCGCCGCACGTTGGGGGGGTATGCGCGACATCCGAACTTCGGTGCATTGATGGTGGTGGGCCTGGGATGCGAAACCAATCAAATCGGTGGCTTGATGGAACAAGAGCATCTGCAGGAAAGCGGCCGTCTACACACGTTCAGTATTCAGGGCACTGGTGGCACACGACTTGCCGTGGCGCGGGGCATTGCGCTCATCGAACAGATGCTCGATGACGTTAATCGCGTGCAGCGCGAACCTGTGCCGGCTAGTGATCTGATCGTGGGTTTGCAGTGCGGCGGCTCCGATGGCTATTCCGGTATCAGTGCCAACCCGGCGTTGGGCGCTGCCGTGGACTTGCTCGTACGTCACGGCGGGGCAGCGATCCTGTCCGAGACGCCGGAAATCTACGGCGGCGAGCACCTGCTGACGCGTCGAGCGGTATCGACGGGCGTTGCGGACAAGCTGCTGGCGCGCCTGCGTTGGTGGGAAAACTACTGCGCCCGTAATGATGCCGAAATGGATAACAACCCCTCTGCCGGCAATAAAGCCGGTGGGTTGACCACTATCCTGGAAAAATCACTGGGCGCTATTGCCAAAAGCGGCACCACCAATCTGGTTGATGTCTACGAATACGCGCAGCCCGTCACTGCACGCGGGCTGGTGTTCATGGATACGCCGGGCTACGACCCGGTGTCAGCCACGGGGCAAGTGGCCGGTGGCGCCAATTTGATTTGTTTTACGACGGGCCGCGGGTCGGCCTATGGCTGTGCGCCGTCGCCATCGTTAAAGCTCGCGACCAATACCGAACTGTGGCGACGTCAGGCCGACGACATTGATATCAACTGCGGTGAAGTCGTCGATGGCGAGTGCGATGTGCAAGCCATGGGCGAGCGCATTTTCCGTTTGATGCTGGACACCGCCTCGGGCCGCCGCAGCAAGAGCGAAATCCATGGCTATGGACAGAATGAATTCGTGCCCTGGCAGTTGGGGGCCGTGATGTAGCAAGCACGCAGTACGGGTAAGCGGCGCGGGGCCGCGGATTCATCTACTCAGGTTCTCTATGCAGATCACTAACGCACGTGTCATCGTTTGCAGTCCGGGACGTAATTTCGTCACTCTGAAAATCGAAACCGATCAAGGCCTGACGGGTATAGGCGACGCCACCTTGAATGGTCGAGAGCTCGCCGTGGCCAGTTACCTGACCGATCACGTGGTGCCTTGTCTGATCGGGCGCGATGCACATCAGATCGAAGACATCTGGCAGTTTTTATATCGCGGCGCGTATTGGCGGCGTGGGCCCGTTACCATGTCGGCCATTGCCGCGGTCGATACGGCGCTGTGGGACATTAAGGCCAAGGCGGCCGGCATGCCATTATATCAGTTGCTGGGGGGCAAGAGTCGCACCGGTGTGATGGTGTATGGCCATGCCAATGGCCGCGACATCGAGGAAACCGTCGACGAAGTGCTGCGTTACCGCGACATGGGCTACCGTGCCATTCGCGCCCAAAGTGGCGTGCCCGGCCTGAATGCCGTGTATGGCGTGGGTCGTGGCCGTATGTTCTATGAGCCTGCCGATGCCGATCTGCCGTCTGAACATGACTGGTCAACGGAAAAGTACCTGGACCATGCGCCCAAACTATTTCAGCACGTGCGCGATGCGGTCGGTTGGGACACGCATTTGCTGCACGACGTGCACCATCGATTAACGCCTATCGAGGCGGGGCGATTGGGCAAGTCGCTGGAGCCCTATCGGCTATTTTGGATGGAGGACGCCACACCTGCCGAGAATCAGGAGGCATTCCGGCTGATCCGCCAGCACACGGTGACGCCGCTAGCGGTGGGTGAAATCTTCAATTCGATCTGGGACTGCAAAGACCTCATACAGAACCAACTGATCGACTATATCCGCACCACCGTCGTCCACGCCGGTGGTATCAGCCATCTGCGTCGCATCGCTGATCTTGCCGCCCTGTATCAAGTCCGCACGGGTTGTCATGGCGCTACCGATTTGTCGCCCATTTGCATGGGCGCAGCCTTGCACTTCGATTTGTGGGTCCCCAACTTCGGTATCCAGGAATACATGCGCCATACCGAGGAGACCGATGCCGTGTTTCCGCATGCCTACAGCTTTGCCGATGGCATGATGGTCCCGGGTGATACGCCCGGTCATGGCGTGGATATCGACGAGGCACTCGCCGCCAAGTATCCTTATCAGCGCACCTACCTGCCGGTGAATCGTCAGGCCCACGACGGTACGTTGTGGCATTGGTAGCAGGATGTTTGCGCGTCTGAACAACGCTGCTCTGGGCAGCCTGCCTGCCGACATCGGCCGTCCAGCATACGATCGCACACGCTTGCGGCCCGGCATTGTGCATCTGGGGATCGGCGCATTTCATCGCGCGCACCAGGCGCCTGTCACCGATATGGCGTTGGCGGCTACCGGCGATTTGCGCTGGGGTATCGTGGGCGTATCGCTGCGCAGCGCGGATACGCACGAGGCGTTGGCGCCCCAAGACGGCCTGTACACTTTGTCGCTGCGCGATTCTGACGCAGAAGGGACGCCACGCGAGCAGTTGTCCGTTGTGGGGGCAGTGCTGCGTGTACTCGTGGCGGCCAATGATCCTGACGCCGTATTGGCCCAGATCGCGCACCCCGATACACGCATCGTCAGCCTGACCGTGACAGAAAAAGGCTATAGCTACGAACCGTCCAGCGGACGTCTGCGTCGCGATGATCCCGATATCGTGCACGATCTAGCCCATCCCGAGGCGCCACGCACTGCTCTGGGCATGCTCGTGTATGGTCTGGCGCGCCGCCGCCATGCAGGCCTGCCGCCTATCACGCTGATGTCGTGCGACAACCTGCCGTCCAATGGCAATACTCTGCGCGGCCTGGTGCTGGAATTGGCGAATGCCTGTGATCCCGCACTGCATGACTGGATCGCGGCGCACTGTACGTTTCCGAACGCCATGGTTGATCGCATCGTGCCGCGTACCGTCGATACCGACCGGCAGCGCATCTCTGCGCGTCTACACAGACAAGACGCGTGGCCCGTCGTCGGCGAGCCTTTTCTTGAATGGGTCATCGAAGATCGCTTTGTCGCCGGTCGTCCCGCCTGGGATCAGCCTGGTGGCGCGCGTTTCGTGAGCCACGCGGCGCCCTTCGAACAGTTGAAGTTGCGCATGGTCAATGGCCCACATTCCGCGTTGGCCTACCTGGGGGCATCCGCGGGGCTTAGCACCGTCAGCCAGGTGATGGCCGATCCGTTGCTACATGACTACCTTGATGCCCTGATCAAAGAAGAAATCGTGCCCACGTTACCGCCCGTTCCGGGCGTGGATCTAAAGATGATGCGCACGCGTTTGCTGGCCCGCTTTTCGAATCCGGCATTGCCGCATCGTACGCAGCAGATCGCCATGGATGGCTCGCAGAAACTGCCGCAGCGCTTGCTGGGTACGTTGCGCGATCGTCTGCGCGCGGGCGCCGGTTTTGAGCGTCTCGCACTGGCGGTGGCGGCGTGGATGCATTATCTGCGCGGCTACGACGAGCAAGGCAGGGCCTATCCTATCGAGGATCCGTTGGCTGGTGAACTTCAAGCGTGCTTGACGGCCGCGGCACAAAACGAAGGAGCCGACTTGGCGCGTGCGCGCGCATTGATCGGCTATGAACCGGTGTTCGGCGATCTGGCCGGGCACGGCGAGCTTATTAACGCCGTCGCGCGTCACGCGGCTGTCTTGCGGCAAAGCGGTGTGCGTGCCGCCGTGCTGCAAGTGAACGGAGGGCAATAATATGAATGATGCCGCCACATTGCGCCGCTGCCATGCACCCGCTTTGCGAGACTGGGGCCGTCGCTGCTTGCTTGCCATGGATCTTTCCGATACCGATGCGGGCTGTCTGGCCGACAGCTTGGTACAGACGAGTTTGTGGGGGGTAGACTCGCATGGTATCGCCCGTTTGCCTCACTATCTAAATCGATTGGCGCATGGTTCCATTCTGGCGAGACCCGATCTGCGCATTGTGCGCAGCGGTCCCGCTACCGCTCAGGTGCACGGAGGACAGGGACTCGGCATCGTGGTGGCGCATCGCGCTAACCGGCTGGCTATGGAGATTGCGCAGGAAACCGGGGTGGCTGCCGTTGGGGTCAGCGATTCTTCCCATTGCGGTGCGGTGGGTCTATACAGTCGTGCCGCCGCCGAGCGCGGGTTGATCGGTCTGGCATTTACCCATTCCGATTCCGTCGCGGCCCCCTTCGGTGGGCACCGGCCGTTCTTGGGCACGAATCCCATTTCGGTGGCTGTCCCGAGGCAGGATGGTCCTCCTGTGTGCCTGGATATGGCATCGACCGCAATCCCCTGGAATCGCGTCATGAATGCTCGTCGAGAAGGACATGCGCTGCCCCCTGGCGTCGCCCTGGACGAGGCCGGCGAGGACGCCACCGATCCACAACTCGCGCGCGCCCTACGGCCGTTGGGTGGCCTGGAGCAAGGCTACAAGGGCTATGGGCTGGCGTTGATGATCGAACTGCTGTGCGGCCCATTGAACGGCAATCCCTTTGGCCCGCATATTTCGTCCATGTATGATCAGCTCGATGTCGCTCGGCGCCTGGGCGCTTTTTTCATCGTGATCGACCCCGCCCGTTTTGCCGGTGGACCCATGCTGGCCGCCGTAGTGGCTCAAATGGCCGGTGAATTGGCCGCCCAACCTGGCCAACCCCGCATGCCAGGTGACCCCGAACAGGCCGCCCAGGATCAACGACTGCGTGATGGCATTCCCATCGAGCCCGGACTATGGCTAGAGTTCCAGCAGTGGAGCGCGCGTCTGGGTATAACGCTACCCGATGCGGGCGAGGCAGGCGCGGCTTAAGCGTGCACGATTCGTGCACGCCCGTTTTTTCCGGCTTTACTTTGAGGCCGCCATCAGATCCACCAAGGTTTTCATCCGTTTTTCCAGCTCTTTCAGTCGCTGACTCCATTGCGCACCCGGCATAAACGCCAGCACCGGTGCATCGGCCTTGCCGGCCTCCAGGAAGCCAGGGTCTTTCATCGTGGCCTCCACCGCATCTTGGACACGTTTTGCGATGTCGTCGGGTAGCGCGAGCGGCCCGGCGATACCGCGTTCAGACGAGATCTGCAAGTCATAGCCCTGTTCCGCCAGCGTAGGCACGCCGTTGGCCGCACGCTTGGCGCCCCACAGCGCAACGCCCACTAACGGTGTGCCGGGTTGTCCGAGTTCCAGGGCTTCACCGGTCGTCATCATGACGTAGTCGACATGCTTGCCGATGAGCGAAGCCTTGGCTTCCCCATTGCCTTTGTAGGGGATCGAGGTGAATTTGAATCCCGCGTCCCGGCCGAGTTCCAGCATGCCCAGATGACCCGTGGTGCCGTCGCCCGAGTGGCCTATCGAAAATGAGGTGTTCTTGGCTTGCGCGATGAAATCTTTCAGTGTGATGGGCTTGCCCGCATCGCGATTGCCCACCAGCATGGCCGGGTCATCGACAATGCGTGCGATCGGGCGGATCTGGTCGGGTTGATAGATGGTCTTGCGGTACATCGGCAAAAAGACATAGCCGGGTACGTTGATCATGCCCAATGTGTAGCCATCGGGTTTGGCATTCTGGATATAGTTATTGGAAATCTCGCCGCTGGATCCGGGTTTATTGACGACGACGATGCGGGCCGACTCGCCCAGGCGTTTTTCCATGAAACGCGCCAGGTTGCGCGCCATCACATCCGTGCCGCCGCCAGGCGCGAAACCGACTACCAATTCAATTGGCTTGTCGTCGGGCCACGCCGCCATCGCTGTCTGCGACAGCATGCCAGCACCTATGAAGATGATACTGCCGAGCGTCTTGCCCATGGATTTGTCTCCTGTATGGGTATAGTGAAGGCCAAGCGTTAAGTGACTGGACGGCAGGCGGAGTGCCTGCCGCGTCGTCCGTGCACGTCGTTTTTCTTGATTGCGCTTTTATCAGAATGGTTGCAACCCTAGGGCGGTCCGGAAACGGTTTTTGATGAACGGGCCATCGCGCGGCGGCAGCTTGCGGGGCGGCTCCTCGACTTCAATGAAAACCTGTGCAAAAGCCACGCCGGCGCGAGCCTGAATGCGATCGGTGATGTCATTGCATCCCGCCAGGCTGTCGATGGTGAAGGCGTCGGCGATACCAAACCCCTTGGCGACCGCCACGAGATCGGTACCCAGGCTGGAGTGGCTGCGCTGCATACCTGTCTCGCCAAAATGGCCGTTGTCGAGCACGACGATGGTGAGGTTCTTCGGTTGCTTGGCGCCGATGGTGGCCAGGCTGCCGATGCCCATCAGTTGTTCTCCATCCCCCGTGATGACCACCACGGGCTTGTCGGGCTGCGCTAATGCCAAGCCTAACCCCATGGGAGCGGCGCCGCCCATGGCGCCCCATAGATAGTAGTTACGGTCGCGATCGCCGGCGGCGAATACATCGTAGGCGGCCGACCCCAGCCCGGTGATCACCAGCGCATCGGGAACGCCGACCAGCAATCGGGCGACGAACTCGCGGCGGTCGGCTCGCTGTTGGGTGGTTTGATTCATTATTTGCGCTCCCACTTTTTTCGGCCGATCAGGTTCTGACTCAGCAATACGGCCACTTTTTCACCGGCCTCAAAGGCGGCGTCGAATCCCGCACTTACGATTTCCTCGACCTCGTCCGGATGGGAAACGCGTAGCACGTGGATGCCCATCAGTTCCAGGGCGGCCTGCGTGGCCTTGCCCATGGGGCCCTGCCAAGGGTTGAACTCGGCATACTCGCCGCGCATCGTGACCAAGGTAAAGAACGGAAAATCCGCCGCTTGCAGCAGCGAGAACATGTTCACGCAATTGCCCACGCCGCTGCTTTGCATCAGCAACACGGCCCGCTGGCCGCCCAGCCAGGCGCCACAGGTGAGGGCCACACCTTCTTCTTCGGTGGTCAGCACGATGTCTTCGATATCGGGATCGCCGACCGCACTACGGATAGCGTGGGAGTGTCCGGCATCGGGCACATAGGCAATCTGCCTGACGCCGCCTTGCTTGAACACTTTAAAAATAGCTTCCTGCCAGGCAGGTGACGCAACGGATGCTGGGTTCATGGGATGAGATAGGGTGGTTTAATGACAGAGTCATCATAAAATATGATGACTAAGTAAATAAAATAGAAAATTGGCATGGAACAATCACACTTTTTGATCGGACCATAGCAAGATGGATTTGAAGCAACTACGTGCTTTTCTGACCGTGACGGAGACGGGCAACGTGACACGGGCGGCCGAGGTGCTGAATCTCGTGCAGCCCGCCGTGTCGCGCCAGATACGCCTACTGGAAGAAGACATCGGGGCTCCGCTGTTCGAGCGAGAGCGTCGCGGCATGGTGTTGACCGAGGCGGGCGAGGTCCTGGTGGGATACGCCCGTCGAGCCCTGCTGGAGCTGGATCGGGCCCGTGTCGAAGTCGGCGGCGTCGGGCAGGGCGTGACTGGCCTGGTCACACTGGGGTTACTGCCCAGCAGTATCGACATGTTGTCCAGCCCGTTGGCCTCGGCCGTGGCGGCGGCGTATCCCGGCATACGGATTCGCATCGCCATGGGTTATGCGGGTACGCTGCAGCGCTGGCTGGTCACTGGCGAGGTCGATGCGGCGTTGCTGTACGGCGTCGAGCAAATGGCCCATATCCAGACCATGCCCCTGATCGAAGAGCCGTTGTGGGTGATCGGGCCCAAGAACAGCGACTTGAGCCCTGAGCGGCCGGTGCCGTTAGCTGCGTTGACGCATCAAAAACTGGTGCTGCCCAGCGCGCCTCATGGCATACGCACACTGGTCGAGCAGGCCTGCGCGGCCGCGCAAGTCACGCTGGACGTCTCGGTCGAGACCAATGCGCTGAGTGTGCAACGTAGCCTGGTTTTGGGTGGGCATGGTTTGACGATCTTGCCCCCGATCGCGGTGGCCGATGATTTGCGCGGGCGCAAGCTGAAAGGCGCACCGCTGACAGCGCCGGATATCACGCGCACGATTGTTTTGGCGCTGCCGACGAACCGTCCTACGGCACGGGCTGTACGCTGCACGGTGGATCTGCTGGTCGATGAGGCACAGCGGGCCGTCTCTTCAGGCACCTGGCTGGAGGGCCGCTGGCGGGGGTGAGCGACGCATGCCACATGCTTTTTCCTGCCAGGCGATCGCCTTGGCACGCTTTACCAGTGCACGCCCATACCAGCACTGTAGATCGACTCATTCAGGCTTTCGAATGTGCTGCTGACCTGATTACGGGCATACTTCAGGTACATCGATAGCCAACTATTGACGTTGTAGCGCACACCGACTTCGCCGTTGACGGCGAACTTGGCATCACCCTCCAGGGGGCGCATCAGTTCTCCCTTGGTGAAGAGTTCGAATTCTTTGCCGCTCAAGTATCGCGAGTAATCCCAGCGCAGGCTGGCTGCAAACGATGAATCGCTGCTGCCGTCGCTATAGCCATAATCCACTTTTCCCAGCAACGCCGACATCGAGAAGGCCCCCAGTTCATTGTCCCAGAACTGATAGCCTGGTCCGGTCCCGTAGGCGGTTTGGCGGTTCAGGTCTTCGACCCAATCACGCCGGTGTGCCAGACGGGCCTGCCAAAATGCCTTTTCGGTAAAGAAGCGATCCAGCGTGTAGTCCACCCCGTAGTTGTTGGTATTGACGCTGCCGTCTTCTTTGCTATGCAGATAGATGCCATTGAACTGATGTCGCCACCAGTCGTGGCGCATGGTCGTGTTCAAGGTGACGGAATAGTTCTTGGTATCGGTCGACGCGGTGCGCTGGGTGGCCGACACATCGATGTGCCCGGTGAAAGAGACGTCACGCAAGAAAGGCCGTGGCCGCACCACGGTTTCCAGGGATGCCAGCGGCACATCGACTTTTACGGGCTGGGCGCCGTGCGCATCATGTCGTACACCCTCCAGTATGACTTGCCCGTCCTTGGCGCCGATCAGCTTGGCGCGGTAGTCGTGTTGTACCGACTTGTCGTTGATGACGAGCGGTGTGTCGCTTTGCAAGGTTTTCACATGATCGAACGCAATGCGCAAATCACCGCCGTACTCGGTATTGACGCGCAGATAGCCATTGTCCAGCGACTGAATCTTGCCGGTAATGCGGTCGCCGTTATTCAACCATACTGTATCGGCATGTGCCGGATTGACTGCCAGCGCCAGAGTCAGGGCCAGCAGTGCTGTGTGGGGCCAAAGTGGCCGTGCCGTCACGTCGCCGAAGGGGGCGATTGCGCAGTCTCGTCCTCGGCTTGCCTGCTGCCGAATCGCTCCGCAAACTGCCGCGTGAATACTGCCCCAAAAAAGAAAATCTGCGCGGAATAATAAATCCACAACAACAGCGCAATCAGCGAGCCTGCCGCCCCATAAGCCGATACCGCGGCGCCACGGCCCAGATATAGGCCAATTCCCCATTTACCCACTAAAAACAGGGCGGCGGTCACAATCGCGCCCGGAATGACGTCGCGCCAGGGAATGGTGATGCTGGGGAGCAGCTTGAACACCACGGCGAACAGGGCTGTCACGACCGCAAAAGAAAACAGATTGGACATCCACTCGGCCACGGTGGCAAAAACTGAGCTCGTCCACAGATCGCCGTAATAAGCCTTGGCGCCGCCCAACGCGGCGTTGGTCGCCAACGACAGCAACAAGAACAGCGCCAACACCAGCACCAGGCCAAACGCCACCATGCGGCTGCGAACCATGCCCTGGATACCCGATTTGCGTTGCTGTCTGGCGTCCCACAGTTCATCCAGGCTAGCCTGCAGTTCCGCAAACGCCGTCGTCGCACTGAAGACCAGGATCGCAATTGACAATAGGGCGGCAATCCAGCCTCCGCCGGACTCGTGTGCGCTGGCCAGTACGGTCTGAATGACTTCGGCACCGCGCGCGCCTATCAACCCGTGTACTTGTTCAAACAACTCAGAACGGACGGCCTCTTCACCAAAAAACACGCCCGCGACCGCAATCACCAGAATCAACATGGGCGCCAGCGAAAACACCATATACAACGATAGCGCGGCCCCTTTACTTGATGCGCGGTGCGACGACCATTGTTTGGCCGACTCGACAAGCAGCCCATAGATTTCCGAAGGGCGCAGTAATTTCAACAAGCGAGGCGGGATGGGCATGTCGTACAACGGGTGCGATCAGATTCTTTGCATTGTAGGGGGCGTTTTTGTCGAGTTACAAACCGATCTCTGATGTTTACGCCTGGATACGTCTCGTATGACCCAGCCACTCACTATAAATAAGACCTCCACGCGGCAGCCACTGCGTAGTCTGGCTTGCCCAGCATCGTCCATTAATCCGCGCCTAGCCCAGCACGAAAAACGCGCAACACCGGGCTGCGCGCCGACGAATCGTTAACGCTTTATCGCATCCTCAACGAAGGCGGACAGATCACGATTAAAGCGTTCAGCTTCCTCCAGGAAGGGAGAGTGGCCCGAGTTTGGGTAGAACTTGCCGATCACCCTTGGGTTCAACGCCTTGGCCCGGTTGAAGGAAGGTTCCACTTGAACCAGTGCGTCACGCGCGCCATAGATCAACAACAGCGGTTTGTGCATTGCTCCCAAGCCCTTGGGGGCGTCTAGCGACATTCCATGTACTGCATTTTGCATGTTCTCGGATGCCATGGCCGCATTGGCCAACAGGCGCTGGAAGGTATCGGCGTCAGGCTGCGTGGCAAAGCACAGTCCCACAAACTCACGCTCGGCATCGAGATGGGTCTTCAGATCAGGCGAAGCCATCCTACTGTATGCATGGGGCCGCGGAGTAATTTGTTCAGGTTTCAGCTCGATGACGCCGCCCACATACACAGCGCCAGCGATCTTCTCGTCACCATAAGCCGCCAGGTAATTCGTCGTCACGGCTGCGCCCAGCGACCACCCCACGACGACGGGTTGCCGGGCCCCAGATCCAGCGATTACCGCCGCCAAATCATCGGCCCAACGTCGTCCATCGCTGTAGGCATCGGCACGCTCAGGCTGACCAGAAATGCCATGGCCACGCATATCGTAGGTAATCAGACGGTAACGCTGCAGTTCAGCACTATTGACCTGCTTTTCCCAGCTCAGATGACTGCCAAGCAGGCCGTGAATGAAAATGATGGGCTGGCCGTTCGGGTCTCCCGCTTCTTGCACTGCGATGGATACCCCGTCAGGAGCGGTCACTGTGTAGGGTTCTACACCAGCCCGTGCCAATACGGAGGCGCTCATGAGGGCCAGTCCCACAAACCAGCTGCGCCAGTGGTTGATAGCTTTGAAGGACGTCATTTTTGAACTCCATTGAATTGAAAAATCGCAGCCTAAACCCTGACATCAGTGTCACAGTCAAGGAGGAAGTGATATCGTTCAATCCATGAGCCAAACATTGCCAACAACCATGTTGAAGATCGGTGCTCTGGCACAAGCTACCGGAGCCAGCGTACGCTCCATTCGTCACTATGATCGGCACGGCTTGCTCGCATCCACGCGGGCCGAGAATGGTTACCGCGTATTCCAGGCAGTAGCCATCACGCAGGTGAAGCAGCTGCAGCGTCTGATCGCGGCCGGCTTCAGCCTGGAGGAAATTCGTAGCTTTCCCGATTGCATGCTGTTGATCGAAGGGGCGAAGGCATGCGCGAACATGACTGATGCTCGGCGCAAGCGGCTTGCGATGATCGAACGACAGATAGACGCGCTCGAAAATCAACGCCAACGCTTGCGCGCTATGCTGATCTCAGGCTCTGAGCCTGATCAACCGCCATTGGCATAGCTGAAAAATTCAGGATTTACCGAACTGGCGCGCCGCTCGACGAATTCCCCAACCTCATTGCCTGGCAGGAGCGGCTACTCCAACCCGTGCCAGCGTGGGCAGCGACGAGAGACGAAGTTGAGCAACGTATGACAGGCGTACTTAACGCCGCAGGCTGAATCGGGCTGAGGTGTAGCTCAGCGAAAAAAAACACCCTCGAACGTAAGCTCGAGGGTGTTGATTCGGCATATCCCCGGCACGCCGGGGATACTTCGCGACAATGACGTGGACTTAGAAGTCCATGCCACCCATGCCGCCCATGCCACCAGGCATCTGGGGAGCAGCGGGCTTGTCTTCAGCCAGTTCAACCACAGCGGCTTCCGCCGTCAGCAGCAGGCTGGCCACCGAAGCGGCGTTTTGCAGTGCAGTGCGGGTCACCTTGGTGGGATCCAACACGCCTTGCTCGACCAGATCGGTGTACTCGCCGGTTGCGGCGTTGTAGCCGTAGTTGCCCGTGCCGGCCAGAACCTTGTCGACCACTACGCTGGCTTCTTCGCCGGCGTTGGTAACGATGATGCGCAGGGGTTCTTCGACAGCA
Source organism: Bordetella tumulicola (assembly GCF_054779135.1). Classification (NCBI taxonomy): domain Bacteria; kingdom Pseudomonadati; phylum Pseudomonadota; class Betaproteobacteria; order Burkholderiales; family Alcaligenaceae; genus Bordetella; species Bordetella tumulicola. The sequence goes on from NZ_BAAGYU010000011.1 coordinate 133,510, forward strand.
CGCAGGATCAGCTTGATACCTGCGTTTTGGTCAGGCGTATCGCCTTTCAGGCCAGCGATGGCTTGCTTGGCACGCAGCAGAGCCACGCCGCCGCCAGCAACCACGCCTTCTTCCACAGCAGCGCGGGTAGCGTGCAGGGCATCTTCGACGCGGGCCTTCTTTTCCTTCATTTCGACTTCGGTGGCAGCACCGACGCGAATCACGGCAACACCGCCGGCCAGCTTGGCCACGCGTTGTTGCAGCTTTTCACGATCGTAGTCCGACGTGGCTTCTTCGATCTGCACGCGAATTTGCTTCACGCGGGATTCGATCGACTTGCTGTCGCCAGCGCCGTCGATGATCGTGGTGTTTTCCTTGGCGACTTCGATGCGCTTGGCTTGACCCAGGTCTTCCAGGGTGGCCTTTTCCAGCGACATGCCGGTTTCTTCGGAGATCACCACACCACCGGTCAGGATGGCCAGGTCTTCCAGCATGGCTTTGCGGCGATCGCCGAAGCCAGGAGCCTTGACAGCGGTGGTCTTCAGGATGCCACGGATGTTGTTCACAACCAGCGTAGCCAGGGCTTCGCCTTCGACGTCTTCGGCGATGATCAGCAGAGGACGGCTCGACTTGGCGACTTGTTCCAGCACGGGCAGCAGATCACGGATGTTGCTGATCTTCTTGTCGAAAATCAGAACGTACGGATCGTCCAGAGCGGCAACTTGCTTCTCGGGGTTGTTGATGAAGTAGGGCGACAGGTAGCCACGGTCGAATTGCATGCCTTCGACCACGTCCAGCTCGTTGTCCAGCGACTTGCCGTCTTCGACGGTAATGACGCCTTCTTTGCCGACCTTGTCCATCGCGTCAGCGATGATCTGGCCGATCGACGAGTCGCTGTTGGCCGAGATCGAGCCGACTTGAGCGATTTCCTTGCTGGTGGTGACCGGCTTGGATTGCTTGGCCAACTCAGCCACGGCAGCAGCCACAGCCTTGTCGATACCGCGCTTGAGGTCGATGGGGTTGAAACCCGCGGCAACGTACTTCAGGCCTTCTTGGACGATGGCTTGAGCCAGCACGGTGGCGGTGGTGGTGCCGTCGCCGGCGTTGTCCGAGGTCTTCGAGGCAACGTCTTTGACCAATTGAGCGCCGATGTTTTCGAACTTGTCTTTCAGTTCGATTTCCTTGGCAACCGACACGCCGTCTTTGGTGACGGTCGGGGCGCCGAACGAGCGCTCGAGCACGACGTTACGGCCCTTGGGGCCCAGGGTGGTTTTAACAGCATTGGCGAGAACATTCACGCCACGAACGATGCGAACGCGGGCGTCATCGCCGAACAGGACTTGCTTGGCAGCCATTATGAGCTTCCTTCGAAAATTCGTTCAGGTAATTACTGGATCACGGCGAGGATTTCTTCCTCGCGGATGACGAGCAGCTCTTCGCCGTCGACCTTTACGGCTTGGCCGGCATATTTGCCGAACAACACCTTGTCGCCGGCCTTCAGATCGACCGGCAGAACTTTACCGTCTTCGGTCTTCTTGCCCGGGCCAACGGCCACGACTTCGCCTTGATCCGGCTTTTCAGCGGCGCTATCGGGGATAACGATGCCCGAGGCAGTTTTGCGCTCGTTGTCCAGGCGTTTGACGATCACGCGATCGTGCAGGGGACGCAGGGCCATGAGGAACTCCTGTTTCTATATAAGAAGGTGAAAGTGATCGGGTTCAGGCCGGAAAAGCAGTGTTAGCACTCACCGGCAGCGAGTGCTAATTATAGGGATGATGTCGGCAGGTTCAAGGGGGGGAGGGGGTGTTGTTACATTTTTGATGCAATTAGCGCTGATATCGAAATTCAGCCTAAGTGGAATGTTTCTGCTCTTCGCCGACCAACAATAATATTGGAGATGGCGATAGAAGTGATAACACTCGCGAGGAAACGATGGCTTGCGCGCGAGATAGCCTGCTCAACGATAGTCGATGATGCGCCGCCGCTTCAAACGGGCGGCACAGGCCGCGCAAACTCGGCAATCAGGCGGCCCACCGCGCTCCAGTCTTCATCGGCATGGCCCGTGTTGCACAGGGCCTCGAGCCATTGCAGCGTCGTGGCGGCCACTGGCAGGCAGGCGCCGGCATCGCGCGCGGCTTCCAGCGCCAGGCGCAGGTCTTTGCGCATCAGACTGGCGCGAAAGCCCGGTTGGTAATCGTTTTGCAGCAAGCGCAAGGCGTTTTTTTCCAGAATGGTACTGCGCGCGGCGCCACCCAACAGGGCTTCGCGCACTGCCGCTGGGTCTACCCCACTGGCGCGGGCCAGCGAGAACGCCTCGGCCACGCCCAGCATCACCGCACTGACGGCCACCTGGTTGCAGGCCTTGGCTACCTGGCCGGCGCCGTTGCCGCCCACGTGCACCACGCGCGAGGCAATAGCCTGCAAGTACGGCAGGCACGCCTCGAAATCCGCTTGCACGGCGCCCACCATGCAACTAAGCGTGCCCTGTTCTGCGGCCTGCTGTCCGCCGCTGATCGGCGCATCCAGCAACGCCACGCCCTGCTCGGCCAGGCGCCGCGCATGGTCGCGCGTGGCCGACGCCGAGATGGTGCTGGTATCGATGATGTAGCTGCCGGCGGACAGCGCCGGCGCCAGGCCCTGTGGGCCGAACAGCACGGCCTCGACCGCAGCGGTATCCGACAGGCACAGTATCACCACCCGCGCCATGCCGCCCAGTTCGGCCGGCGTGGCGGCACGGCGGGCGCCAGCTGCGGCCAGTGCGACCTCGGCGTCGCGGCCGCGGTTGTGCACGACCACGTCATGGCCCGCACGCAGTAACGATGCGGCCATGCCTCGGCCCATGATGCCCAGGCCGATGAATCCGAGGGTGGGCTTGGCGTGCGGGGTCATGATGCGGGTCTCCTGTTGCTATTTCGTGGCCGAGCGCGTGGCTTCGAGCGAATTGCCGATCAGCGTGTAGCTGTCGTCGATCTCTTTCTGGAAAGTGGGGCCGTCGGCATAGTCGGTAGTCAGTCCGCTGCGTTCGGCATAGGCCTTCCACGACGGGCTTTGCAGGGCATCGTGGAATACGCGGTTCAGGTAGCGGTACACCGGCTGGGGCAAGTCCGCCGGCGCCAGCAGGCCTTTCATGTTGTCCAGCGCAATGGAGTAGCCCAGCTCGGTCATGGTGGGGGTGTTGGGCAGCGACGGCACGCGCGATTTCGAGAACAGGGCAATGGGCCTGATCTTGCCTGCATCGATCAGGCCGCGCACTTCTTCGGGCGCGCCGAAAGCCATATCGATCTCGCCGGCTGCCAGTGCGGTCAGCGAAGCGGCCGCCCCCTTGTAGGGCACGTGCAGAAAGCGCAAGCCGCTATTGGCCTCGAATGCCAGCATGGTCGAATGGAACAGGCTGCCGTTGCCGGTGGACCCATAGCTCAACGCTTCGGGCTTGCCTTGCGCGGCGGCGATCAAGGCCTTCATGTCGGGGTACGGCGAATTCACATTCACTGCCAGCACCGATGGCAGGCGCGCGGCCTTGAGCACGGGTGTGAAATCGCGGCGCGGGTCGTACGAGATTTTCTGGTGATTGCCCACCGAAGTGGTTTCGCTGCCGCCGCCCACGAACAGTTTGTAGCCATCGGGTTCGGCCGCGGCGATTTCCTGGGCGGCCAGCACCCCGGCCACGCCCGGCTTGTTGATCACCACGACCGGCACCGGCACGGTGTTTTTCACCGCTTCGGACAGTTGGCGCGCAATCTGATCGGCCGAGCCGCCCGGCGCGAAGCCGACCAGTATCTCGATGGGCCGGGTGGGGGTCCAATCCTGCGCGGCGGCAGGGCCGGCCAAGGCGACGGCCAGCGCGGCGCCGGCCAGCCAAGTGAAGGCTGTGCTCATGATGTCTCCTCCGCTTTCAGGAAGCAGGGTTGTCGTTATAGGCCCAGGCACTCTAGCAATAACGATACTCAGAAGAAAGTGATAAATTTCCCTCAACCTTCATCGATTTTCGGCATCAATGCCACGTCCGCCCGCGCAGGCGGCAATCTGGAACCGCCCGCATGACTTTCAAGCAACTCGAGGCCTTCTATGCCGCCGCGCTATCTTCCAGCTTTGCGGCGGCCGCGATGCATATCCATGTGTCGCAGTCATCGCTGTCCAAGCGCATCACCGAGCTGGAAGCCGACCTGGGCAAGGCGCTGTTCGATCGCAGCGGTCACCGTTCGATACTGACCCGCGAGGGCAAGACCCTGCTGCCGCTAGCGCGCGAAATGCTCAGCACGGCCAACCGGGCGCGCGCAGCAGTGGGCACCGACGACGGCCTGCAAGGCGTGTGCCGTTTCGGCATGGGCGAACTGGCCGCCATGAGCTGGCTACCCAAGTTCGTGGCCCGCTGTCGCAAAGACTATCCCGACCTGCGCCTGGAACCCCACGTGGATGTGGGTCAGAGCCTGGAACGCCGGGTCGAGGCCGGCGAGCTGGATTTCGCCGTGGTGGCGGGCTGGTCGTCGCGGCCCTCCATTGCCTCGCATACCATCGCCGAGGTGCGCTATACCTGGGCGGGCGCGGCCACTCAGCTCGAAGGGATCAAGGTGCTGACGCCCGCCAGTCTGCAAGACATGACTGTCATCACCATGCCTCCGGGCGCGGGGTCGACTCGCATCTTCGAAGCCTGGCTGCAAGAAAACAACCTGAGCGTGTCGCGCCAGCTGGCCTGCAACAATATGGGTGCCATCGCCGGCATGGTGGCCGCCGGCGTCGGCGTGGGGTTCTTTCCGGAAGGCTGGATGCGCACCCTGTACGACAAGCATGCCATCCGCGCCATCGAAAGCGATCCGCCGCTGCAGCGGCTGCACTATTCGTTCCAGTGCCGGCGCGACGACATCCGGCCCCTGGTAGCCGCCATGCGCGAACGCGTCATGAGCGAAGTCGATTTCGCGGCCCCCCACCCCTTGTGGTGAACGCAGTGCGCCGCCTACCCCATGGCATGAACCCATGGACATGCGCGCCATCATCGGCACATCGTGGGGGGATTACCCTACAATAATCCGAGACTCTTCAACCAACCCCTTAGATCGTACTTTCGGTCGCTTTAAACGAATGCCATTTGCTCTTTCCCGCTTTATCTTCGGGTTTGGAATGGTCCTGATTATCGCCGTCATCTTGCTGGTAGTCACGATCGCTTGTCTGAAATTTATCCGCTACGCCGTCGGGCACTTAGTCGACGAACGAGATCAGGATATCGCCAACGGTATTGCCGTGTTTGCCGCGACCGTATTGATACTGTTGGGTTGCTATAGCGCGGCTCACATGCTGTCCGAGTTGTTGGGGCAGGGAGCGCTGGCGCAAGGCGTCTCACAGCAGTTCGCAGGTGGCAATCAGATTTCGGCCGCCGTTGCGAGCGGAGCCGCGGTTGCGGTGGGGTTGATGGCTTGCTTACCCAGTTTGCTGCGTCGTCGATACCGTCGGACAGAGGCTTCGAATTCGACACCTGCCAAGAAACCGGCGCGAATCTCCGACAAAAAAGACAAGCAGATCAAAATCCGCCAACCTATACCCAGAACGTCGTACTCGGCAACATTGAACTGGATGGCGATTCTTCTGATGCTGCTGGGTGTCTGTCTGCTTTTATTTGCCTATGTTGTGACCCCATCGGAAATTCGGGCAATGCTTCTTCAAAGCGCAGATGTACTTGATACTGAACAAATCGACAATGTCTCACGCGCGCGATTTGTTTTTTATGTGGCGGGCGCGGTTTTGGGCGTTGGCGCTTTGCTATTGTTGATCTTGCGTTCCGTATATAGATCCGCGCGAGTTTGACGCTGTGTGCTCTCGGGCAAGTTGGAGGTATTCAGTAACTCGCTAAATTTGTGCCCGGCAGGAAATTGCGGATAATCTGACGTATAAGAACAAAGGTCTAGATGGGGATCCATGTAACCATAGCCCTTGAAGTAGGAACACAAGATGCCTGACTCGCTTCCCCCAAGTCGCAGAACCTTTCTGCTTGCATCCAGCGCCAGCATGGCACTCACCGGCCTTGCCATGCCGTTTCATGTCAATGCCAAAGAAGCCCCCATTCAGCTTGATACGTACAAGCCTGAGTATTTCACGCCTGAAGAGTGGAGCTTTGTACTCGCAGCTACAGCCCGTCTGATCCCCTCTGACGGGGATGGCCCAGGGGCGCTGGAAGCCCATGTTCCGGTATTCATCGATCGCCAATTGGCGGGTGAATATGGAAGTGCCAAGGACTGGTACATGGTTGGTCCGCACGACCCAACGGCCAGTCCGGATCGGGGTTGGCAAACCCCACTGAACCCCGCAGAGCTCTATCGCAAGGCGATACCCGCGGTCAGTGCATGGTGTAAGTCGCGTTGGAGTAAGGACTTCAAAGATCTGTCAGCGCAACAGCAGGACGAAGCCCTCACTGCGCTTCAAAAAGGCGAAGTGGAGTTGGACCCAGAGCTCAGTATTTTTTTCGCTACTTTGCTGAGCAACACCAAAGAAGGCTATTTCGCCGACCCCATGCATGGCGGAAATTACGGCATGCAGGCTTGGTCGTACATCGGCTTTCCAGGTGCGCGCGCCAGCTATAAAGAATGGGTGGATCAGCACAACGTGAAGTACCCGTTGGGCCCCGTTTCCATCAAAGGCGAAAGGGCTTGAACCATGGCACGTATCGAGAAAAAGAAGGACGTGGTCATCGTTGGCTTGGGTTGGACGGGCGCTATTGCAGGTATTGAACTGGCCGCTGAAGGGCTGGAGATCGTGGCGCTGGAGCGTGGCCGCGACCAGAGCACGGTGCCTGAATTCAAATACCCCAACCAGATAGATGAGCTGACCTACGGCGTGCGGCTGAAGAACATGCAGCACCCCAGCCAGCAAACAGTGACCATTCGTCGTACAGAAACTGAAACGGCTTTGCCTTACCGGTCCATGGGTTCATTTTTGCCTGCCAATGGCGTGGGCGGTGCTGGTGTCCACTGGAACGGCCTTCTGTGGCGGCCGCAACCTGAAGAAATCCAGTTGTTCAGCTACGTGAAAGCGAAATGGGGAGAGTCCATCATTCCAGAGGGAATGAATTTGATGGATTATCCCGTTACCTACGATGAGCTGGAGCCGTTTTTCACGCAGTTTGACCTGGTCGCCGGCATTTCCGGCAAGGCCGGTAACCTGAAAGGCAAGATCCAGGAAGGTGGTAATCCCTTTGAGGGTTGGCGGTCGCAGGACTATCCCATGCCGCCCATGCCGCCTACTTTTGACTCGACCAAGTTCGAGGCTGCCTGTAAGAGCATGGGGTATCACCCGTTCCCAGCGCCGGCAGGGATCGCGTCCACCGCCTACGTGAACCCGTATGGCATGCAGATGGCGCCCTGTAATTTCTGTGGGTTCTGTGAGCGCTACGGTTGTTATCAGTATTCCAAGTCGTCGCCGCAGACCGCCATCCTCGATGCGCTCAAGCGCAAGCCGAATTTCACATATCGTACGCATGCGGAGGTGCTGCGCGTCGAGAGTTCGTCCGATGGCAAGACCGCTACTGGCGTGACGTACTTCGATGCCACCAATCAGGAAGAGGTATTTCAACCCGCAGACCTGGTGATTCTGTCGTCGTTCCAACTGAATAACGTGCATCTGCTACTGGTGTCCGGCATTGGCAAGCCTTATGACCCGGCCACCAACGAAGGCGTGACCGGCAAGAACTACGCCTATCAGATGAACGGCGGCGTGAACATGTTCTTCAAGGACGCCAATTTCAACCCCTTTATTGGCCACGGTTCGAACGGTATCTGCATTGATGACTTTAGTGTCAACCAGAACGACTTTGGCAAGCTGGGCTTTATCGGCGGCGCCTACTGGCGCTCGGGTACCTTCAATGGACAGCCGATTCGCTCCATGATTTTGCCGACTGACACCCCCACGTGGGGCGCGGGCTGGAAGAAATCCATCAAGGAATGGTATGGCCGCACCATGTCGATCGGCTCACACGGCTCGCACATGTCCTATCGTGCCAACCACCTGGATCTGGACCCCACGTACAAGGACCCGCATGGTCGCCCGTTGATGCGCATGACCTTCAACTGGCAGGAAAACGACCTCAAGATGAACCAGTACATGAAACTCAAAGCCGGAGAGGTGGGCCGTGCTATGAAGCCCGACATGATGCGGCTGGGTTTCAAGGATATAGGCGCGCAGTACGACGTGCGCCCCTATCAGACCACGCACAACACGGGTGGTCACATTATGTCCGACAGCCCGCTCGAAGGCGTGGTGAACCGCTACTGCCAAGCCTGGGACAAGCACAACGTATTCGTCATGGGAGCAGGCAATTTCGTACAGAACACCCAGTACAACCCCACCGGCATGGTTGGCGGCCTGGCTTTCTGGACGGTGAACGCCATCCGCACGTTATACCTGCGCAACCCGCGTCCCCTGGTCTGAGGAGCACACCATGAAAACAGCCCTCCGTATCTTGGGTGTCTTGGTTGTGCTGGTTGTCCTCGCGGCACTTGCTTTCATCTACGTGCCCGTCAAGACCACGCCACCCAACGAAGACCTGGCCTCCGACTGGAAGCCCGAACTTGGCCGTGGCGAATACGTCATGCGCGCTGGTGACTGTATGGCCTGTCACACGGCCGAGGGCGGTTCGCCCCTGGCGGGTGGGCGGGGCATCGCCAGCCCCATGGGCACCATCTGGTCGTCCAACATCACACCCGACAAGGAAACGGGCATCGGCAACTGGACACTGGATCAGTTCCGCGCCGCGATGGTCGATGGCGTCGTCAACGGCAAACACCTGTACCCGGCCATGCCCTATGAGAACTATCGCTTCATGAGCGAGAGCGATATCCGGGCCTTGTACTCCTACCTGATGAACGACGTGAAGCCGGTCAAAAACGAGGTACAAGCCACCGAACTGGACTTCCCGTTCAACCTGCGTTTTGGCATCCGGGCCTGGAACTGGTTGGCCTTGACCGGCGATTCGGCCTTCAAACCGATGGATGGCAATGAGCAGCAAATCCGAGGCCAATACCTGGTCGAAGGCGCAGGCCATTGCGCCGCCTGCCATAGCCCGCGCTCGGCCTTGATGGCACAGGATGGCACCCGCTTGGGTGATGCCAATTTCCTGACTGGCGGTGAACTCGACGGCTGGAACGTTTCCGCGCTACGAGGCTCAAATTCTTCCATTGAAAACTGGTCCACCGCTGATCTGGCAGCCTACCTGGCCACCGGGCGCAATGTCCACTCTATCGCCAACGGAGAAATGGCACTGGCCGTCGAGCATTCACTGCAGTACCTGAATGATCAAGACCTGAACGCCATCGCCATATTTCTCAAGTCCATGGATGGACAACCCATACAAGACGCACCCAAGCAGGTAGCTGCTCCTGGACCTCACGCTATGCCCCCAAGGCCTGCCAATGAGGCCGGGCTGGCCACAGCCAAGCTGCTAACGGCCGCTTCACCCGATATGCCTCTGGGCGCACGTCTGTACCTGGACAACTGCGCCGGCTGCCACTTCGTCACAGGCAAGGGAGCGTCCGAGATATTCCCCGAGCTGCAAGGCAACGCGATGGTCCTAGGCAAGGACCCGAGCCCGCTGGTGTCGACGATATTGAACGGCACGTCCGTGCCGTCGACGAGTCGTCGCCCTATGCATCTGGTCATGCAAGGCTATTCTGACCGTCTGAGTGACGAGGAGGTTGCGACGCTGGCGAGCTTCGTGCGCTCGGCTTGGGGCAATAAGGCCGGTGAAGTGACACCAGATCAAGTGGCCAAGGTCAGATCGGCCAATCAGCATTGAAAGGATGCGGCTTGGTGCGACCACGTCACGCCAAGCCGCACCACAGAAGTTTGCTGAAGCACAATCTCAAAAGCTCCCTGTTTGTACAGCAGTGCTGATTAGTGACGAGCTCACGAGCGCAGGCGAAATTTGCACTCCAGTGACTTTCCATCGTAGTGGCTGTAAAGCGCTTCGATATTCAATGAGAATGCCGGCTAGACGTTATCGAATCTCACGAGGCGGTCGAGTTTCAGGCCGCCCGAGAAGGCTCGATAAACCCACGGACAATCTCCAAAATGCTGGCCAATAGCGGCGATTCGTTATTTTTCAGATAGAAGCAGTGCAAATCCATTGAATACGCCTCATCCACGTTCAATGGTCGATAAATCACGCCCGGCAGTTGCACATTGGTCATCGATTCGGGAACGAGACTGACGCCCACGCCAACTCCGGCAAGTAATGTTGCGGTGACCACGCTATTGGACGGCGGCGTCATGCGCGGTATAAAGCCTGCCTTGCGACAGATCTCGACGAGCTGCGATGCTGCAGTGACTTCGGTGCCTGGAATGAAGGTTTCATGCCGCAGTTCTCCGATGTCAATCCATTCGCTGCGCGCCAGTGGATGCTCCTCGTTCATGGCAACGTAGAGGCGCTCGCCACAGACCCGCAACACCTCGATATCGGATTCCGTGGGCAACATTCTCTCAAACACAATAAGCACCTGATTTCGACGCAACGCCTTTACCTGCTCGGGCGTTTGAGCGTAGTGCAGATTCAATTCGACATCCGGATGCGAGATCCTGAATTGGCGCAGCACCCGGGGAACGGCACCGTAGATCGAAGACCCGTAAAGCCCGACGCTCATCTGGCCAGTCTGGCCAAGTCCGGATTTGCGCACCTTTTCGCGGGCTTGTCGAAACAGTCCCTCAATGCTGCGCGCATCGTCGAGTAAGGCTGCCCCTGCCTGTGTCAGCGACATGCCCGTGGCTGTGCGATCGAACAAACGCACGCCCAGCTCGCTTTCCAGCGCGTGGATATGACGGCTGAGTGGTGGCTGCGACAGACATAGCCGCACCGCGGCGCGACTCAGTTGCCCTTCCTCGGCAACCGCGATAAATGAGGTCAACTGTTTAAGATCCATACTCCTGCCCGTTACGGAATCAGTAAGGCCCATTACTTTTTTAGCATTGGCGAACCGCTTGGCGATGCACCATACTCAATAGCATATACGGCAAAACCCTGGGCCACACACCATAAAATCGCATCCGAGCCCATTTTCGGATGCCTCATTCATCGGAGACTGAAACCTGGGCGCACTCGGTCGCAGGTTGCATAGCAGATACTATGGCCATCCCCATTAAAATTGCCCTGAGTGGCGCAGCGGGAAATCTGGGGCGTATTTTGCGCACAGCATTGCCCGAGCTCGGATACAAAGTACGCAGTGCGGGAGGTCGCACCGAGCTGAGGCTTCTTTTCCCGGATGAAGACATCATGCATGGCGACCTGCGTGAGCCCGAGGTCGTGGACAAACTGCTCGACGGCATCGATGTCTTGGTTCATATGGCCGGGACCAGCGTCGAGCGGCCCTTGGCGGAAATCATCGAAAATAACCTGATTGCGCTGCATGCCGTCTACGAGGGGGCACGTCGGCATCGCGTCAAGCGTATCATTTTCGCCAGCTCGAACCACGCCTTCGGAATGCATCCGGTCGAGCACACGTTGCATCAAGGTACGTGCTATCGGCCAGATGGGTTTTATGGCCTGTCGAAGATGTGGGGTGAAGGCATGGCGCGGATGTACTGGGACAAGCACGGCATCGAATCAGTTTGCCTGCGTATCGGCAGCGCCTCGGAGACCCCACCGGCCAATCGCCGGCATCTGAGCACCTGGCTGGGCGTCGAAGACCTCATCCACTTGGTGCAACGCGCGATTGAGGCCCCCGATGTGGGCTACGCCGAGGTATGGGGCGTATCCGCCAATAGCCGCGCGTACTGTGACATGTCCGAGCCTAATCAGATCGGCTACGCTCCACGGCAGAATGCGGAGCAATGGGCCAGCCAAGCCGAAGGCATCGCCGTGCATGCCGATCCTGTCGCGTCTCAGTATCAGGGCGGCCCATTTGTCGTGCATGACTACACGCCAATGGAGGCACGGCCTGGCCGTGCCTTGGGGGCAGCACCAAGTAAAAAGGACGAATCGTGATCAAATTTGCGGTTATCGGACTGGACCACCGCCACGTCTATCATCTCATCGAAGAACTTCTCGCCGTTGGTGCCGAGTGCATAGGCTATTGGACGCAAACCTCTGATCCGCGTGTGCTAGAGGGCGTACGGGAACGCTTTCCGCAGATCCCGCCCATTGACGACCGTCAGGCGCTGCTGGAGAACCCTGATATCGACCTGATTGTGACGGCCGCTGTACCGTGCGAACGCGCGGCTATTGCCGTCGAGGCGATGCGGCTCGGCAAGGACGTTCTCACTGACAAGCCTGGCATTACCGATGCCGAACAGCTCGCCCTCGTTGAACGTACTACCCAGGAGACCGGTCGGATATTTTCGATTTGCTTTTCCGAACGCATGATTGTGCCCGCGGTGCAAACTGCGCTGCGGCTGGTGACTGAGGGTGCGATTGGCGAAGTCATTCAGACCCTCGGCCTGGGCCCGCATCGGTTGAACCGCGATATCCGCCCCGAGTGGTTCTTTGACACGGCGACCTATGGCGGCATTCTGGTCGACATCGCCTCACATCAAATCGATCAGTTCATGATGTTCAGCGGGTCTAGCGATGCAGAGATATCGCACGCCGCAGTGGGGCATTTCGGTGCAAAGACACCGAACTCGTTCCAGGACTTTGGCGAGATCGCTCTGCGCTCGCCCTCGACAGGGCGGCGCGGCTATATCCGTGTCGACTGGTTCACGCCCGATGGATTGCCGACTTGGGGAGACGGTCGCTTGTTCGTCCTCGGGACCGAAGGCAGTCTGGAGCTGCGCAAGTATCTCGACATTGAGGGCCGTCCTGGTACAGACCATCTTTTTCTCGTCGACAAGAAAGGGACCCACCACATCGATTGCCAACAAGAGCCTTTGGTGTTTTTTCGTCAGTTGGTCAATGACGTACGCGACCGTACCGAGACGGCCATGGGCCAATCGCACGTTTTCACTGTCAGCCGACTGGCACTGGAGGCCGACGCGATCGCGCGACAAGGAGATAAACAATGACCAAGCTCGGCGTTGCGCTCATCGGGCTTGGCCCCGGATCCCAGCCACACGTTGCCAGTCTGAAGGACCTGCGCGACGAGCTCGATCTTCGATGGGCCATTTGTCGCGACCCCGCACGCGTGCCGCCGGGTCTGCTGGACAATTGGGTGACAGCCACCACCGATATCGACCGCGCTCTGAGCGATCCACAGGTCGATATCGTCATCGTTGCAACGCCGGCCGCCACGCATTTAGACATTGCGAGCCGCAGTCTCGCTGCCGGAAAACACACCCTGGTCGAAAAACCACTCGAGGTGTCGCTTGCCCGCGCCGAACAACTTGTCCAGCTTGCGCAGTCCAGCGGCCTGCGCTTTGGCGTGGTTCTGCAACATCGGCTGCGTCCCGGCGCCCAACGCCTGCGTGAACTATTAACTATCGGTGATCTAGGTGAAGTGCAGGCAGCAACGCTGACCGTTCCCTGGTGGCGTTCGCAAGCGGGGTACTACGATGCGGCGGGCCGCGGTACCCGCGCCCGGGACGGGGGAGGCGTCTTGCTTACGCAAGCCATCCACGCCATTGATCTGTTTCGCAGTCTGCTGGGCGTCAGGCAAGTACTCGCGGCGCGGGCCATCACCACCGATATCCACGCGATCGAGACCGAAGACTATGTCACCGCTCTGCTCGATCTGGACAACGGTGCTCCGGGCTCGATCATTGCGACGACGGCCTCTTATCCAGGCCGAGCCGAATCGCTCGAGATCATCTGCCTGCAAGCGACCGCGCGACTTGAGGGCGGGCGGCTGGACGTGAATTTTCATGATGGCAGGCACATCGGTGTAGAGGCCGAGGGCAAGTCCGGTAGCGGCGACAGCATCATGGATTTTTCTCCTGCGGCACATAAGGATTTGATCCAGGACTTTGCACAAGCGGTCAAAGAAGGCCGTCCTCCTCTCGTCACCGGCGGCGAGGCATTGGAAACCCATCGTTTGATCGAATCCATTATTGAGGCCTCGAAGCAGATGAAATAGGAATGGCGCAAACGCGTTTGAAATTTATTAAATAACGAGAGGAGACACAACATGAAGCGCATTGCCATATCGGCTGCCATGATTCTGGCTGCGACCATCACCGCCAGCCCTGCGGTTGCCGCCAGTACTGATTACCCAGACAAACCCATCAGACTTATCGTGCCCTATCCGCCCGGCGGCACGTCGGACGTTCTGGCCCGACTCTTGGGCACCAAGCTCAGTAGTGAACTCAAGCAACCGATCATCGTCGAAAACCGGCCTGGCGCGGCCGAGGCCGTTGGCGCCGGCGCGACAGCCTCGGCTCCCGCTGACGGCTACACGCTGATGCTGGCCACGCTGTCCAGTCTGGCCGTTAACCCCGCGCTGTACAAAGGGTCTCTGACCTACAACCCTGAAAAGGACTTCAAGCCGATTGTCCACATCGCAAGTGTTCCCGCGATCTTGACTGTCAACCCCAAGGTCCCGGCGAATACGCTGCAGGAGTTGACCGCGTACTTCAAGTCGCACTCTGAAAATACCTACGCGTCACCGGGCGTTGGGTCTCCGGGTCACCTAGGCATGGAGATGTACAAGCAAAACGCGGGCATTGATGTATTGCATGTACCTTATCGTGGTGGCGCGCCTGCCTTGCAAGATCTGGTATCCGGCCAAGTTGATGCCATGCTTGTCCTGGTTCCAGAAGGAATGCCGTTTGTTCAGGCAGGGCGAATAAAGGCGTTAGGCATATCGACATTGGAGCGTTCCGCTCAGTATCCGGATCTGCCTACCATGAGCGAGGCCGGCCTCAAGGATTTCGAGATTTTCCTCTGGTATACCTTGGTCGCCCCGAAAGCGACACCGGATGATATCGTCAACAAGCTGAATCATGCCGTGAATGCGGCGTTGAAAGATGATCAGATCCGGGCAAAACTGAAAGAGTTGAGTATTGACCCGGCAGGCGGATCTCCAGAAGACGCGCAGGCACTGATCAATCAAGAGTCGATCAAGTGGAAAAAATTGATCGACGCTCGTGGCATCACGGCTGATTGATAGAGCTGACCCTGCCTGGCTTTCACGTACAGCACGTCTGCAGCCCGTAAACATTCTTCGCTGTTGACAGGGATGAGGCTCCGATGGCTGACTGCAGACGCTGGTGGGGAGAGTTTCTCGCACTAACCACGTTGGTTCAACGCACGGCTGATGTAGTTGCGCGCCACCGTGGTTCGCGGCACCTTGAAAGGAAACCAGGTGCGCACGTCCTCGTCCAGGCCGATACCGTGCATGTAGTTGTAGATAGCCTTCTTTAGTCCTTTCCCGAGCGCGTCATGATCAACCCCCGTGGGATCATGAAAACCGATATCGTTCTTCGCAAACGTGACGGGAGGCAATGGCTCCAACGTCACGCCGTATTCCTCGGGGTTCATGCCTACCGGTGAATGGACGGTACAGACGAAGCGGTGGAAGAAGCCGCTTTGAATGCAATCATTCTCAAATAGTTGTCGCACGTACTCTAGTGCATCGACGGTATCCTGCACCGTTTGCGTGGGGAAGCCGTACATGAGGTAAGCATGCACCAGAATGCCGGCATCGGTGAACGCGCGGGTCACCCGTGCCACTTGCCCGACGGAGACGCCTTTTTTCATCAGGCTCAGCAGCCGGTCCGAGGCCACTTCTAGTCCGCCCGATATGGCGATGCAGCCGCTATTGGCCAACAGCTCGCATAACTCGGGGCTGAAGGTTTTTTCGAAGCGGATGTTGCCCCACCATGAAATGCCGGCGTTGCGTTCGATCAGCTCGGTCGCGAGTGCCTTCAGCGACTTGGGGGGTGCCGCTTCGTCGACGAAATGAAAGCCGGTCTGCCCTGTTTCGTTCACGATGGTGTCGATCCGGTCCGCGAGCACTTTCGCCGAGGCGCCTTCGTAACGGCCGATATAGTCCAGATTGATATCGCAGAAACTACATTTCTTCCAATAGCATCCATGCGCTACGGTCAGCTTGTTCCAGCGCCCGTCGCTCCATAAACGGTTCATCGGGTTCAGCATGTCGAGCAGCGACAAGTAGCGATCCAGTGGGAGGCCGTCCCAGGTGGGCGTGCCCACTTCCGCGAATGCGATATCGGGCTCGACCATGTTCACGTACTGTACGGTTCCAGTGTCGTGATCACGAAGGAAGGTTCGTACCAGACGCTGACGCGAACGCTTGCCTTGCAGATGTTCCAGCAAAGACTGCAAGGGCCGTTCACCGGCGTCTAGCGTGACATAGTCGATGTAATCGAACACGCGCGGGTCTTGCAGTTCGCGTAGCTCGGTATTGACGAAGCCGCCGCCCAGCACGGTGACGATGGTCGGGTCTTGTGCCTTGATGGTTTGGGCGATACGAAAGGCGGCATAAACGGTGCCGGGAAATGGCACCGACAACAGCACCACTGTGGGCGCATGGCGCGTGAGCGCCTCCGTGGTCAGATCGCGCAGGGTTTCGTCCACCAGATTCAATGGGGCCGATAGCGATTGGGCCAAGGGGTCGAAAGTGGGCTGGCTGCCGGCCAGTGATTCGGCATAGCGCACGAACTCGAAACGCGAATCGATGGCGTCCCGCAACACGTCCGCGAGATCATTCAGATACAACGTTGCCAGGTGTTTGGCGCGGTCATGCAAGCCCAGCGCGCCAAATGCCCAAGCCAAAGGGTCACCGCCATCTTCGTCCAGGTACACGTCCAAGGAACTGAAACGCGGCCCCTCGGGTAGAAAGTTACGACTGACGATGCGGTGTGCCAAGGTGGAATCGCGGCCTTGCAAGAACGCGATCACCGGTCCTATTGTCGCCAGGTAACGTGGTTGCTGGGCTACGAACGCTTGGACCGTCGGGCTGTATGTTTTGGCCGGTAGCGCGGCGACACGTTCCGCCACGGCACGTAGGCCGTCAGACGAGAGCAAGCGCAGTACCAGAGCAAGCGCGAGATCCTCTTGGAACGCCGTTATTCCGCGCGACCGCAGAAAACCGGTCAAATAGGCAGTGGACGGATAGGGCGTGTTCAACTGCGTCATCGGCGCAATGATGGACAGCACGCGTAAAGGCAAGGTGGGCATGAGGCACGGCAAGATTGCCGTCGAAGCAAGGATCGTGGCAATTATAGGCAACCGCGGCGCGAGAGCGTGGAGCTCGTGATTCCAATATTGATCCCGAGTTGATCGAAGCCTGTATTCTCGGCCCCTTGTATACGCAAGACTAAAATGAGAGGCTTTTTCCGGCAAAAGGCAGATTTTGGCGATTTTTACGTGCCGGGCTTATTCGGTAAGCGCACGCTGCACCCGTAGGGATGCACGCTGGACTGCGTCGGCGTAATAGTCGCGCCGCTCGTGCACGCGTTGTTCGGGCAACACGATCGAAATGGTCGCCACACACGCGCCCGAGGCATCGCATATCGGCGAGGCGACACATGCCACAGAATAGTCCGACTCCCCGATCTGAATAGATAGCCGATCGCGGAACGCCTGGCCGGCGGCTTGCGCAAGATGCTCTGCATCGGTGTCGGCACGCCCGGTATGTGACGCTTTGGCCGCCAGCGTGAACAATGCCACCCGCTCTTCCTTGGGTAAGTGGCCGACGAGCAATCGGCCCGACGCGGTCCAGTTCAGCGGAATGCGCGAGCCGACCCGGGAGCTAACGTGAAAATGGCCTTTGCCTTCCACCATGCCTACCACCACCATTTCGTAGCCTTCACGAGTACATACTTGCACCGTTTCGCCTACTTCATCGGATAGCCCTTGCATCTGTTGCTTGGCGAGTTCAAGAAAATCTAGCGCCCGCGCATAACTTAAGCCGTATCGGTACATTCGTACGCCGAACCAGATTTTTCCATCGTTTTGCCGTGACAGCAGCTCGCGCTCAACCAACGACTCGATCAGAGGGTAGGCTGTGGATATAGGCAAACCCAACGATTTGGCCATGGCATACGGCGCGGCCGGTCCGTTCGAGGCATGCAGGTAGTCGAACACCTGAATGGCACGGTCGATACCGCTTACGCGCGAACGCGTTGCCGTGGGGGATGGTCGTTCCGAAGAGGATTTGCTCATGATCGATGGCGGGTAGGAGGCAGACGTTCGGAATGAACGCTGATTCGATATTGTGGCATTACATAATCAATTTCGGCTCGGTTTCGGCATCCAGTGGCCACAGCGGATGTGTGATTTTGGTGAACGGAATTTTTGTGAAGTCGCTTACCATGGGGCCGTCCGAATCGATGTAGATCACACTTGCCGCGATAGGGGCATAAGCGGCCATGAAATGATTGTTCGATTTCACCACTACCAGCTTGCGTTGGGTAGGGTCGATACCAACGTTGGTGAACAACTGTAGGCCTAATGCCTGAGTGCGCATGGTCGTTAGCACGACCTCCACACCGCCCACGCGGATGGCGGCGCAATCGCCGAGATCGTTGACGGCCTTAACCAAGGTCTGCTTGCAGTCTGTGCCTAGCCCGACCACCTCTACATAGGCATCGATGGGCATGCCAGACGATGCACCCGTCTTTCCACCAAAACGCAGTTGGAGCCTGCCACCGATCCCCGCCGCAAAGCATAGTTGGACCGCGATCGGGTCCCACAGCGGGCCGACGATAGCGCCTTGTATGTTGCGCGCGACCAATGATCGGATAATCGTCGTGTTGTCGCTGCCTGCCCCTCCGCCGGCGTTGTCGGCGGGATCTGCGATCACGACGGGCCAGGCCGTCGAAGCGAGGGCGTGATCGAGTCCCGCCTCGACTTCGAAATATTCCGGCATGCTGCGACCGCGCAGCGCGATCAGGCGTTCGCCGACTAGCGTAGCGACACGATCGGCCGCTGCTTTGTCGCCATCGGCTATTACCAGAATGCGTGCGCCCAGTTCGGGCACATCTGCATAGGGAAAGGAATGGCAGATCGAAATCGACAGGATATTGTCATGGCCTTCCATGGCGATGATGTCGTCGACCAATTGGCGCATTAGCGTGAGGGTGGTGCGATAACTCCCTAACTGCTGACAATCGAACACTGATGATACCGGCTTGATCTCGCCACGAATGGTTCGTAACACCAGATCCAGAATTTCCTCTGCCCGCTCGACGGTGTCGGTATGTGGATGTTCCTTGTAGAGAATGGTGATGTCAGCGTTCGCGATTCGCTTGCGGGTCAGATGACAGTGCGGATCGAGCTCCACCCCGATGACGCAGGCTTTGCCCACCAACGCACGCACACGCTCAAGGATGTCGCCTTCAACGTCATCGTAGCCATCGGCCACCATGGCGCCGTGCAAACCGAGCAATACGCCATCGAGTGGCAAGGCCGCACGCACTTGGTCCAGAATTTCGTCGCGCATGAACTCATAGGCGGCGCGCGTTGTCGTGCCCGCAGGCGAGGTCTG
Source organism: Bordetella tumulicola (assembly GCF_054779135.1). NCBI lineage: Bacteria > Pseudomonadati > Pseudomonadota > Betaproteobacteria > Burkholderiales > Alcaligenaceae > Bordetella > Bordetella tumulicola. The sequence goes on from NZ_BAAGYU010000011.1 coordinate 152,844, forward strand.
GAAGCAACTTCCCTCGATCAGCTCGAAGCCATCGATAGCAGCACGCTTGCGCGCCACCCAAAGCGGTGCCGTTTGCGCCAGCGGATGTTCGTCGGGGTGTTCGCCAGGGCGTAGAAATGTACCCGTGCGATAGGCTTCAAGCGAGCAAATGAGCGGCGAGAATGTATTGGTTTCTGTCGCCAGTGATGCCGAAAAGAGTTTCATGCAAGGCTCCAATAGAGGTGTTATTCGGGCCAGTTCAACAGCGCGGCGGCGTTGCGATTGCGTCGCTCATGGACGGGCGTAGGCTTGTGCGTCGACTGCGTGGCAGCGGTCGCGATCGCTGTGCGTAGTGTCTTGGCGACGATGTCAGTCTCGTTATCGCGGACATTGCACGGATCCATTTCGAAATATCCCTGATCGATCTCGTCGTCACGCACAATGACGGGACGCTCGGCTTGCGAAAGTAGGTCCGCTAGCTCCCAGGCAGTGACCTTCGCCTGTGCCGGATCGACGCTGACGCGCAGGCGGCTCAGCGGATTACCGGTGGGATCGGGCAGGATCTCGGTACGTATGCCTGCAAAACCCGCTACCGCGTCTTGCCAGCACACCAGATTGGCGTTCTGACGTTGGCGATCGGCCGCATGATCACGCTTGACCCACGCCTGCAAGGTGGCGGCGGTGGCTAGAATGCCTTCCTTGCCGACCTTCATGCCGCGACCAATGCCAATGTTTTGCAAATATGCGTGACGTACATGTTCACGTTTACCCACCACGATGCCAGCGGTGATTCCGCCCATGAACTTATGTGCGGAGTACAGGCAGATGTCGGCGCCTAGCGCCAGGAATCGACGCAAATCGTATTCCGAAGCGGCATCCACGATCACCGGCACATTGCGTGCATGGCAGACCTCGATAAACTCGTCGAGTTGGATCAATCCGTATTGAACCGCGTGGTGCGATATGACAAAGACGGCTGCTGCCGTGCTTTCGGTTATCGCAGATTCGAGCTGATATCGGCGGCCTGTCGTTGATTGACCCACGGGCACGATGCGCGCGCCCGAGATGCGGATGGCTTGATCCACCGGGGCGCCGTAGTTAATGAGATGCCCCGTCTGAATGAGCACCTCGTTCTTGAGTCGACTCGTATCGGGCAGCCGTTCGACCGCGCCCAAGTCCGGGCCGGTCATCGTGCCTGCCACGGCGATGGTCAAACCCGCGGAACAGGATGCCGTCACAAAGCCGGCTTCGCTTTCGCACACCTCGGCAATGACGCGGCTGGCATACTTTTGCAGTGCGCCAATTTCAACGAATTGCGGCAGGATTTGCGATGCGGCCTCGATCGCCTCCGGAACGGCAATGGATGCGCCCAAGCTGGTCATTGTGCCCGAGACGTTGATGACGCGCCGCAGCCCCAGAGATTCTCTTATGTCTTTCAATGCAGCACCCCAATTCAGTCTGTGTGATCTAAAAAAATAACTTGAATGGCTATGGCTTGATCTCGACGATGGCCTCGATCTCGATCGTGATGTTGTTGGGCAAGGAGCCCATGCCTACTGCAGAACGTGCATGTGTACCCACCTGCGGGCCGAAAACTTCGATCAGGAGGTCCGAGCAGCCATTGACGACGCTGGGATGTGCCACGAAGTCGGGCTTGGCGTTTACCATGCCGAATAGCTTCACTACTTTCACCACGCGACTCAGATCTCCTAGCACTTCATGCAGCACCGCGATGAGATTCACACCCGTCAGGCGCGCATGTGCGTAGGCCTGCTCGGCAGTCACATCGATCCCGACCTTGCCGGTATGCAGAAAGCCCTCGTTCGTGCACGGGCCCTGGCCTGACAGGAACAACAAGCTGCCCACTCTGGTGTGACTCACAAAATTGCCGATGGGCGGCGGTGATTCGGGTAAAACGATACCCAGCTGCGCCAAGCGTTGATAGCAATCGACTACAGGGGTTTCGGGAACTGCGGCGTTCAGATTCAAATCGACTCCAGGGGTCATACAAGTTCAGTCAGTCGGATACAGGCGGCCTTGTGTCCGGGCGTGAGTTGCTCAAGCGCTGGACGGGTCTCGGCGCACGCATCGATGGCGTGCGGGCACCGCGTGCGGAACACGCAGCCTGAAGGGGGATTCAAGGGGCTGGGAATGTCGCCGCGCAATGCGATGCGTTGCGTTTTTCGGTACGGGTCGGCTACGGGCGATGCGGATAGCAGGGCGCGTGTATAGGGGTGGCGAGGCGTGCTGTAGACCTGCTCGCTCGGACCGCTTTCCATGACGCGGCCGAGATACATGACGACAATGTCATCGCAAAGGTGTTCAACCACCGAGAGGTCGTGTGAAATGAAAAGCACACTCAGACCTCGCTGTTGCTGCAAATCCTGGATCTGATTGATGATCTGTGCCTGTACCGATACATCCAATGCCGAGACGGGCTCGTCCGCAATAATGCAATCGGGCTCAACCGCGAGCGCGCGTGCGATACCAATGCGCTGGCGTTGGCCACCCGAGAACTCGTGGGGGTAACGGCGCGCATGATCAGGGCTCAAACCCACCTGTGTGAGGAGGTCGGCAATCCGCGCTTTCTTCTCTGCGCCTTTTGCCAGTTTGTGGGTATCGATTGCCTCGCCAATGATGTCGGCCACACGCAGTCTTGGATTCAGGCTCGAATACGGATCCTGGAAAACCATTTGTAGGCGTCGTCGGTAGGCGCGCATCTGGCGGCTGGTCAGCGAAAAGAGATCGACGCCCTCGAAGTCCGCACGACCGCTGGTCGGCTCCACCAGCCTGAGCAAGCTGCGTCCAACGGTGGTCTTGCCCGAGCCGGACTCTCCCACCAGGCCGAGGATACGGCTGCGACGAAGCTCGAAGCTCACGCCATCGACGGCACGAACCGCACCCGATGGTCCGGGAAATTGCTTGACGAGATCGACCACGTTCAAAAGAATCGACGATGCGGCTGCTTGATTGGAATTGCTCATAGGGCTTCGTGTTTCCTGCAACTGGAGAGGTGGTCCAGTGCACCTGCGCGAACCAGGGGCGGGGCGACTTGCGTGCATACGTCATCGGCATACTCGCAGCGGGGCGCGAAGGTACAGCCTTCGGGCCAGCGACCCGCTGGCGGCACGTTGCCCATGATGGGTCGCAAGCGGATCCGCGTGCCATCAGCGGCACGATCGCGCTTCGCATCGGGAATACAGGCCAGAAGGCCACGCGTGTAAGGATGCTTTTGGTGGTCGAAAAGATCGTGCACCTTGGCATGCTCGGCCACACGACCGGCATAGAGCACCACCACTTCGTGTGCAATCTCGGCCACCACACCCAGGTTGTGCGTGATGAACATAATGCTCATCCCTCGATCTTCTTGCAGCCGGCGCAGCAAGGCGATGATCTGTGCCTGCACGGTCACATCGAGCGCTGTCGTCGGTTCGTCCGCAATCAGCAATGTGGGATTGCAGACCAACGCCATCGCGATCATGACGCGTTGGCGCATGCCGCCGGACATGTGATGCGGATAGTCGCTCAGGCGTTGACGGGCCGCGGGAATTTCGACCAGTTCGAGCATTTCGGCGGCGCGGGCCAAGGCCTTTGCACGTGTCACCGGCTCGTGCAGCATTAGCATTTCGGCGATCTGGTCACCCACCGTGAACAGCGGGTTCAGGCTGGTCATGGGCTCCTGGAAAATCATGGCGATGTGTCTGCCTCGTATTTTCCGCATGCGGCGCTCTTCGAGCGCGGCAAGATCCATGACGTCTTCGTTGCTGTGGCGATATAAAACCTGGCCGCCGGTAATACGGCCGTTATTGGGCAACAGGCGCAACATTGACAGGCTTGTGACCGATTTTCCCGAACCGGATTCGCCCACAACGGCCAGTGTTTTACCTCGGGGTATATCGAAGCTGACGTCGTCGACCGACTTGATCCAGTGTTTGCCATGCGAGAAGCTCGTCTGCAGATTCTGGACGCGGCAAACGACGTCGTCGGGAAGATGAATGGCGCACGGGTTAGCGGTCATCTCTGGTCCTCGGTGATCATAGGGACTTTTGAACAGTCGGATCCAGCAGATCGCGTAGGCTGTCGCCCAGCACCTGTAGACAGAGCGCTGCGATAACAATGGCCAGCCCGGGGTAGAGCATCAGCCATTCGGCGCGCCCGCTGTATTGGCGGCCAGCGGCAATCATCGTCCCCCAGGTGGGCACATCCGGATCGACGCCGACGCCTAGAAACGACAGGCCAGCTTCGGCCAAAATGGCATAGGCGAAGATGAAACTGCCTTGCACCAGCAGAGGCGAAACCAGATTGCGCAATACATGGCGGATCGCAATGCGGACTGTCGATACGCCCAAGGCCCGCGCGGCCTCGATATAGGGCAGCTCGCTGATCACAAGCGTGGACGCGCGCACCACGCGCGCCAGCCGGGGCGTGTAGACGATGCTCAAGGCGATGATGACCGTATGCAACGATGGTCCCAGCGCCGCCACCAACGCGATAGCCAGTAGCGTATCGGGAAATGCCATCATGGCATCCAGCAAACGCGAGAGCAGCATGTCCAGGCGTTTGGACATGCCTGCGATGATGCCCAGGACGACACCGGCCAACATGGATATGACGACCACTGCCAACCCTACGGCCAACGATACTCGCGCGGCAAACACCGTGCGTGTGAACACGTCGCGTCCGAACGCGTCGGTGCCGAACCAAAATTCTCCGGAGGGTGGCTTGAGCCGGTTGACGATGGACAGCTTGTTCGGAAGATAAGGGGTGACCCAGGGTGCCAGCACTGCCGCGAGAATCAGCAGGCAGAGTACGGCCAGCGCCAGTGCGGCCATTTTGCGTGCCATGACGAATGCACAAAATTTTGATAGCCGCGAAGGCGGTGGCGGCAAGATCTGGATGGCGGTGATAGCGCTCATTGGTAGCGTACCCTCGGGTCGACTGCCAGATACAGCATGTCGACACAGAAATTGAACAGCACATAAAGTGCAGCGATCACCAGCAGCGCACCTTGTATGACCGGGTAATCGCGCCGCATGACGGCCGACACCACCAGATTTCCGATGCCTGGAAGGCTGAATACCGTCTCGGTGACTACTGCGCCCGAGATCAGCGCCGCAGCGGTTAATCCGAGCACCGTGATGATGGGAATCAGCGCGTTCTTCAAAGCATGGCGAATGACCACACGCAGTTCACTCATGCCCTTGGAACGTGCCGTACGTACGTATTGATCGTTCAGCACATCAAGCATGCTGGAGCGCGTCGATCGCAGGATAATGGCGCTGGCGCCCGTACCCAGCGCCATTGCGGGAAGAAGCAAATGACTCAGTCGGGTTGTGAACGAGGCGTCTGGTCCGCCATAGCCCGCCACGGGAAGCCAGCCCAGTTGGGCCGCGAATAATTGGATCAATAGCAAACCGAGCCAGAAACTGGGTACGCTGGCGGCCAACATCGCGAAGGTGGTGACGCCCCGATCGATCCAGGAGTCCCGCCGATAGGCCGCCAAAATGCCCAACGGTATCGCAATTGCTGTCGCGATCACCATCGTAAATAAAGTCAGAAACAGCGTCGGTTCACTGCGTTCGTACAAGGCGGTGGTGACCGGACGATGCAAAAAAATCGAGTTGCCCAAGTCGCCTCGTGCCAGTTGTGCGAGGAACAGGGTGTACTGCTTGATCAATGGCGCATCCAAACCGAGATTAGTGCGCAAGGCTGCAATCTCGGTGGCCGTGGCATCGGGCCCGAGCATGATGGCTGCTGGGTCGCCCGGCGTGATCCGCACGATCAAAAAGACGATGGTCAGCACGAAGAGCATCACGACCAGCATGCCCCCTACGCGCTTGAGTATATATTTACTCACTCTTTGTACGCATTCCAGAAATAGGGCCACGGTGAAGGCTTCATGCCCTGGAGCTTGGTGGACTTGGCGGCGAGCGTGTTCAGGTCACCGATTTTCATGAACGGTGCCTGTTCATAGATGACGGCTTGCAAGTCGGCCCATAAGGCTTTGCGCTTCTCGGGATCGATCTCGCGATTCATGGCATCGAACGTGGCGCTGCGCTCTGGCGAAACCCACCAACCTGGATAGCTCTCCGAAAGGGTCGCCATCAACGCCGGATCGGGCAAATAGGGTGTGCTGGTGGCGAAGATATCCCAGAGATCGGGATTGGCACGACGTCCCAGCAGCGTTGCCCAGTCCATGACTTGCAGGTCCACCTTGAAACCGACTGCTTTCAGGTACTCGCTCGCCATCAAAGCCACTTGGTAATTGATCTCGTTCTGGCGTGTAGCGATGATGCGGATTGGCGTGCCGTCGTAATTCTCTTTGACCAGCCGAGTGGCTTTGTCCAGGTCGCCCGTGTTGTAGTGACCGCCCACCCCTTTGTCGGTATGCCAGACGTAGCCCTCGGGGTAAAGTGCGCCATTGGCCGAGTAAAACTCTTTACGCCCGATGGCCACGGCAAGCGTGTCCTCCATGTTCAGAGCGGCCTGCATCGCCTGGCGCAGTTTGACATTGGCGAAGGGCCCCTTCTGAGTATTGAGCACGTACAGATAGAACACAGCTGGCTTGAGCACAAAGGGCTCGGCCTGGCCCTTGATGCGATCTACCGCTTCTGCGCCAATCACCTCGGCATAATCGTATTGGCCTGTCAGCGCACCTTCGATGCGTGTGTTGACATCGGGCACCGGCACGAAACGAATCTCGTCTAAATATTGATGACGCGCGCCGCCAAAATTATTGGGCGCTTCTTCTCGCGACGCATAGTTGTCAAAGCGTGTGAGTTGAAGGTATTGATCGGGCCGGTACTCGTGAAAGGTGTAAGGTCCGGTTCCTATGGGTTGCTTGGGTGCGGCATCGGATGTGCCGGCCGGCATGATCACCGCGGCCGCGTTATTGAAGGCGAGCAGCGAAAGCAGGGGTACGTAAGGCTCTTTTAGCGTGATCCGTACATGGCTGCTGTCGATGGCCTCTATCGTCTCGATGTTGTCGGCGACCTGTTTGCCCCGTGGCGCGACACGGGTCCACCGCTTCAAGGAGTCAACCACATCTTTTGATGTCATCGTTGCGCCGTTGTGAAACGTCACGCCCGAACGTAGTGCGATGGTGTATTGCTTACCGTCGGCGCTGATCTCCGGCAGGGTAGCGGCCAGTAGGGGAGTGACCTCCCACTTTGAATCGAAGGTGAACAGTGTCTCGTAGTAATGCTGGGTGATGACACCGACCAGATCGGCGGTCGATGCCATGGGATCGAACGTCGGCACCTCGCCGATGACCGCTACGTTGGCGACGCCGCCGCGTTTCTGAGCACTGACTGTCGCTGGTGCGAGTAAGCACGCCGCCACTGCCATTACACATGCAGCTTGCCATCGTTTGAGATATCGCTTCATGACTTCCCCTGAGAACACTGGTTTAGGCTTACGTTATTACGGATGTTCAGGCGTTATAAGGGAATATTATCTAAAGCAGTTGCTTATGAATAGGCCGGGATTACACCAATGCCTTGGTGGTTGCGTAGACGTGTGCTCGGTCTAATCAGGCGAACGTTTAGGTGCCACTTTTGCAACCCGTCGACGCTTTACTCGAATGTTTTTGAATTTACCGGCAGAGGCGTTAACGAAGTCGCAGCAGGTATGGACGGGCACATCGCGAGATCGTGCAAAAATTTGGTACTTTGCAGGATGGTCAATGAGAATTTCCCCCGTAGTCCGGTTCATCGTCTGAACCTTGTCCTTCGGTCTCGGTCTATCCCGCATCGACAGGGGGAATGAGCGCATGGATACGACATATCGAGTGCAGGCGAGGTCGCTGCAGCCACTGGTGGGCAATGGGCACATCCACGCGCATCAGCCCGATGGGCAGGCGCTGCAGACGCATTCGTTGTATGGCGGACGGGTTACCGTCGATCGTCGTCGCTGGACTTGCCGCGAGGCGGAATTTAGCTGGACGGCGCCACAGCATGTCATTATCTTGACCGAGCGGGGGGCCACCGCCCGCACTCACATCCGTAGCGGCACGAAGCCGATTTATGACGGACGTGACCGCTCAGGGGCGGTTAGCTTCGTGCCCGCCGGGGTCGAACGTAATGGTTATTTCCGCGATGCCGACCTGGTCTATACCGCTTTGTGGGTCGATCCCGGTTTGGACCTGCCGGGCTGTTCGCAGCTATCCGCCCTGCCGCTGCGCGTCAATACCAGCGACCCCGTGATTCGGACCCTGCTGGCCTCGCTCGGTGCCGAAATGGCCGCGGGCCAAGTGCCGGAGGCTGTCTACCTGGAACATCTGCTGGCCTTGATGTCGCTGCGCCTGGGCGGCGGCGGTGGCGTCAGGGGGCGTGCTTGTGCCGATCCTCCGGCCAAAGTGCATCGCTTGGGCCGTGGGGTTGTCAAGCGACTGGACGAATACATCGAATCCCATATCGACGCCGGGATTTCGCTAAGCGAACTGGCCCAGTTGGCCGACATGCCTGTCGATACTTTTGCACGGCGCTTCAAAGCCGAGACCGGTATGGCGCCCTATGCCTATGTCATCGAGCGGCGAGTGTGGAGGGCCGAAACGCTACTGCGTGCCGGTAGTATGCCGATCAGCGCCATGGCTTTGGAATTGGGCTTCTCCAGCCAAAGCCACTTTACGTCGACCTTCCGGCGCCTGACCGGCATCACCCCCCATGCCTACCGGCAAGGCATGGGTTTCCAGGATTCTGACATCGCTTCCTGATTCCTGAAAGAGCGGCGCGGCGATCTTCCTCATACTGGGCGCCTGCTACCTTCTTTCAGGAGATAATCATGGATGACAAGGCTCCAGCGCGTCCGTCGCGACGCGCTGTTCTGCAGGCCGGCGCCGCGACAGGTCTGCTGGTCGCAAGCGGGGTGCCGACCATGGTTCGCGAGGCGCTCGCCACCCACGCCGTGCCAGACACTGCGAGCTCGCTGCCGACTCGCCCGGTGACTTTGCGCATCAATGCCGCCATGTATGAGCTGTCGCTTGATCCGCGCACCACCCTACTGGACGCGCTGCGCCACCAGATCGGCCTGACAGGTTCCAAGAAGGGCTGTGACCACGGCCAGTGTGGCGCTTGCACCATATTGGTCAATGGCCGCCGTATTAATGCCTGCCTGACGCTGGCGGTCATGCATGAGGACGATGACATCACGACCATCGAGGGGCTTGCCAGCGGTGACACGCTGCATCCTATGCAGGCCGCTTTTATCGCGCGTGACGGCTTTCAGTGCGGCTATTGCACACCCGGCCAGATCTGCTCCGCCGTGGGCATGTTGCAAGAGGTGCGCGCCGGCTGGCCCAGCCATGCCAGCCAGGATGTGGCAGCGCCCATGGCGAGACTGACCGATGTCGAGATCCGTGAGCGCATGAGCGGCAACATTTGTCGCTGCGCCGCGTATCCCAACATTGTTGCCGCCATCCATGACGTGGCCCAGGAGGCCTGATCCCATGATGCCCTTTACCTACGAGCGAGCCTCCAACCCGGCTCAGGCTACAGGAGCCGTCGCGGCCAATCCGCAGGCGCGCTTTATCAGTGGCGGCACTAACCTTCTGGACCTGATGAAGCTCGAAATCGAAAAGCCCGATCATCTCGTCGATATCAGCCGCCTGCCCATGGCCACGATGCAAGACACCGCCGAGGGTGGTCTGCGTATCGGGGCCCAGGTGCGCAACAGCGACTTGGCGGCTGACAGCCGTGTGCGCAGCCGCTATCCCTTGCTGTCGCAGGCGCTGCTGGCGGGCGCGTCGGGCCAGATTCGCAACAAGGCCAGTACCGGTGGCAACCTGCTGCAGCGTACGCGCTGCCCCTATTTCTACGATCCCAATATGCCCTGCAACAAGCGTGAGCCGGGTGCCGGGTGCTCGGCCCTCGAGGGCCATAACCGCATGAACGCGGTGATAGGAGCCAGCGGCGACTGCATCTCGGTGCACCCGTCGGATATGGCCGTGGCCCTGACCGCATTGGATGCCACGGTGCAAACGATCATGCCCGACGGTCAGACGCGTAGCCTGCCCATTACCGAGCTATACCGCTTGCCGGCGACGACTCCGCATATCGAAACTCAGTTGGCCCAGGGCGAGATGATTGTGGCCGTCACGCTGCCGCCCGCGCCGCCGGGCCATCAGCTCTACCGCAAGGTGCGCGACCGCGCCTCGTATGCTTTTGCTCTGGTCTCGGTAGCCGTGGTGATGGATGCCGAAGGCGGCCAAGTGCGAAGTGCACGTATCGCACTGGGTGGCATTGCCCCCAAGCCATGGCGTGCCGTGGCTGCCGAGCAGGCTCTGGCCGGGCAGCAGGCCGCCGCACGGTCGTATTCTGCTGCTGCCGAGGCCGCCCTGGCGGGGGCACAGGGCCACGGTGGCAACGATTTCAAGATTCCGCTGGCCAAACGGACCCTGCAACAAGCGTTGGCGACTGCCGCTCAGACCCCGAGAGCCTGATCATGACGACATCCACGCAAGACTCGCGCTTCATCGGCCAGCCCGTCGACCGCGTCGATGGCCGGCTCAAAGTGACCGGCCGCGCGACCTATGCCTACGAACAGACCGAAGCCGGGCAGGCCGTCCACGGCTACATCCTGGGGGCGTCCATCGCCAAGGGGAAGATCCTGGACATCGATGACCGCGACGCGCAGCGTGCGCCGGGGGTCTTATATGTAATGACTCATCGCAATGCGCCCGCACAGCCGGCGTTCGGCCCTGCCGTGCCGCCTAATGTGCCGGACGTTTTCACGCGTGCCCGACCTGCATTGGCCAACGATCGCGTGCGCTATTACGACGAACCCGTTGCCCTCGTCGTGGCCAAAACTTTTGAGGCCGCACGCGCGGCGGCCCGCCTGATACGCGTGCGCTATGCCGAGGAAAAGGCTGATTTCGATTTGGTTTCGCGCCTGGGACAGGCTTATACACCGCCACGCGTCAATGCGGGCATGGCGCCCGATAGCGCGGTGGGAGAGTTCGAGGGCGCGTTCAAGGGAGCAGCGGTCGCATTGGATGTCACCTACACGACCCCGTATCAAAGTCATAATCCCATGGAGCCGCAGGCCACCATCGCGGTATGGCGGAGCGATGACCTGACCGTGTACGCGTCAGCGCAGACGTTGAATAATTTCCGCGCCACCCTGGCCAGCACACTGCGCATCGCGCCTGAGCGTATCCGTGTTATCAGCCCCTACATCGGCGGAGGCTTTGGAGCCAAACTGATCCCCCATGCCGATGGCATTCTGGCGGCCCTGGCCGCGCGCGTGTTGCAACGTCCCGTCAAGGTCGCCCTGACGCGGCAGCAGATGTATGCCAATGCAGGCTATCGCGCGGCCATGGTCCACCAGTTGCGCCTGGGCGCCGAGCCGGACGGCAGGCTGATTGCGATGGGCTACGACGTTTACTCCGCCACCTCGCGCTTTGAGGAGTTTTGCGAACAGACGGCGGTATTCGCACGCCACTTATATGCTGCGCCCAACCGTCTGACACGGCATCGTCTGGTACCGGTGGATCTGAATCGTGGCGAATGGATGCGTTCGCCCGGAGAGGCACCCGGCATGCTGGCCTTCGAGTGCGGCATGGACGAACTGGCCGAGCGCGTGGGATTGGACCCGATCGAGCTGCGCGTGCGCAACGAACCCGACCAGGACCCCGAACGCGGCGTGCCGTTTTCCACTCGCAACCTGGTCGAATGCATGCGCACCGGTGCCGAGCGCTTTGGCTGGGAGCGCCGTCATCCCAAGCCCGCCAGCGTGCGAGAGGGCCGCAAGCTGATCGGCATCGGCATGGCGGCCGCCATCCGGCCTAACTACATCGGCGCCTCCAGCGCCCGGGTGGCGATCGACGCGCAAGGGCGGGTCACCGTCAGCATGGATATGACCGATATCGGTACCGGCACCTACACGATCCTTACACAGGTTGCCGCCGAAAGCCTGGGTGTACCCATGTCGGCGGTGCGAGTGCGGCTGGGTGACAGTCGCTATCCTCGCACCGCTGGTTCGGGTGGCTCGTGGGGCGCCGCCAGTGCCACTAGTGCGGTGCTAGCGGCCTGCCAGGCGATCAAGCGCCAGATTGCTGAGGCCGCTGGTTCGCCTTACCGAGAGGCCGACGTGGCCACGCTGCGCTTTGCCGGCGGTAATGTCAGTGTGGGCGATCAATCCGAATCTATTGCCGCGCTGATGGCTCGCGTGGCGCCCGGCGGCCTGCAAGCCGACGGCAGCGTGGGGCCGATGGGTGAACCGTACAAAGCGTACTCGCAGCATTCTTACGGTGCGCATTTTGTCGAAGTCGAGGTTGATATCGACACCGGCGAAATCCGCATGCGCCGCATGCTGTCGGTCATCGGTGCAGGGCGTATCCTCAATGCCAAGACCGCGCGATCGCAGATATTGGGTGGTATGGTCTGGGGCATAGGATCGGCGTTGATGGAGCAGAACCTGCTCGATACGCGCCACGGGCATTTCGTCAATCATGATTTGGCCGAGAACCTGGTGCCAGTCAATGGTGACATCGCGCAGATGGAGGTGGTGTTTCTGGAGTTGCCCGATGAGAATGCCAATCCGTTGGGCGTCAAGGGCTTGGGCGAGCTGGGTGTGTGCGGCGCGGGGGCGGCGGTCGCCAATGCCGTCTACAACGCCACGGGTGTTCGCGTGCGTGAGTTCCCGGTTACGCTGGACAAGGTAATGGCAGGCTTGGGGGAGGTGGCCGCCTAGGGAAGGTCTGCATGGTGCCGAGTTACCCGGTTCAAGAGCCCGACATATATCAGTGGGAAGTATCCGTTTTTTCTTGACTGGAGATGGACATCAGCTTTTATGGCAAACGCTATGTTCGATGAGTATTTGGAGCGATGGGGGCTGACCCTGGACGGCGAGGCTTTCGGTTCCATGAATGGAAATCTGCTTCCCGTTCGGCAACGAGGTTTGCCAGCCATGCTCAAAATCTCAGAAGAGGTCGAAGAACAGGCAGGTAGCTTGCTTATGGTCTGGTGGGACGGTGAGGGTGCGGCGCCAGTGTTGGCTCATGACGGTGCGGTCTTACTTATGGAGCGTGCATGCGGCTCGGCGTCGCTTACGCATATGGTGAACTGCGGTCAGGATGACGAGGCCACTCGTATCCTCAGTGCTGTAGCTGGTCGTCTTCACGCCCCACGCGAAAAGCCGCTTCCCACTTTAGTTCCACTGACGCGATGGTTCGAAGCGCTATGGAGCACAGCGGCTACGCACGGGGGAATTTTTGAGCAGTGTGCAATGGCCGCCCGTGAACTGTTGGACGCTCCTCGCGATATGACAGTGCTACATGGCGACATCCATCACGGCAATGTGTTGGATTTCGGACCGAAGGGATGGCTCGCGATCGATCCAAAAGGGCTTTACGGTGAGTGTGGCTTCGATTACGCGAACATTTTCTGCAACCCCGATGGGAAAAGCGCTTTGGCACCAGGCCGTTTTGTGCGCCGGGTCGAGATCGTGGCACAGGCCTGCGGCATTGATCGTCGCAGGCTACTGCAATGGGTGCTTGCATGGACAGGGCTATCAGCCTCTTGGATGCTGGAGGGGAACCATGAGCCGGGCACTCCACTCGAGGTGGCGAAGCTCGCAGCATCGGCGCTTGGTTCTTGATTCTTCAGAAGCCACACCGGCTAATTGGCGGGGCGATATCTGTCCACACGCTCCCGGCAGAGACTCACAATGTGACTGACTGGCGGAGGCTGCGTCACGTAACGCCTACCGCCAGGCCAAATCATCCGGCCGGCACTAGCCCCGTGATGCCAAGCTCCTTGGCCGTGGTCGACGTCGGCATGTCACCGCCCCAAACCGACCGTGGAGACTAGCTCGTTGGTGGCGTTGCTTTCGTTGGTGCAGGATCGCGACTATATTGCCACATTGGCGAGTTCTGTTGCGCACATGTATGAGCAGCTCAGTCTCATCAGCATCGTACGAATGCCCTCCCGCTTGGAGTTCGGTCCCATCGGAATGTTGTGAGCAGCTGATTCCCCAAGCATCGTGCTACCGGCCTTGCGCGAAACATTGCGAGGTATTGCCGTAGAGCTGACCACCGGCGAATCCGGAGATACCAATCTGTTCGGTCGGTGTTTTCTGGACTGAATCATTAACAAGCAATTCTCCTGGAGCATCTGATGACTGAACCGAAGAAGCCTGAATGGCGGCTTGAAACCGTGGCTGTGCATGGCGGCTACCGTCCCGATCCGACCACGCGCGCCGTGGCGGTGCCCATCTACCAGACCGTGGCGTACGCGTTCGACGATACGCAGCATGGCGCGGACCTGTTTGATCTGAAGGTGCCGGGCAATATATACACGCGCATCATGAATCCGACGACCGACGTGCTGGAGCAGCGCGTAGCGGCTCTGGAAGGCGGCATCGCCGCGCTGGCGCTGGCGTCGGGACAGGCCGCGGTGACTTACGCCATACAGACGATAGCCGAAGCGGGCGACAACATTGTGTCGTCCAGTACGCTGTACGGCGGTACTTACAATTTGTTCGCGCACACGCTGCCGCAGTATGGCATCACCACGCGCTTCGCCCAGCCCGCCGACCTGGCCGCCTTCGAAGCGCAGATCGACGAGCGCACCAAGGCTATCTTCGCCGAATCCGTCGGCAATCCGCTGGGCAACATCACTGACATTGCCGCGCTTGCCGAACTGGCACACCGTCATGGTCTGCCGCTGATCGTGGACAACACCGTGCCATCGCCGTATTTGTTGCGTCCCATCGAGCACGGTGCCGACATTGTGGTGCAGTCGTTGACCAAGTATCTGGGCGGCCATGGTACCAGTCTGGGCGGCGCCATCATCGACTCGGGCAAGTTTCCTTGGGCCGAGCACAAGGATCGCTTCAAGCGCCTGAATGAACCGGACGTCAGCTACCACGGCGTAGTCTATACCGAGGCCTTCGGCCCGGCGGCCTACATTGGCCGTGCTCGCGTGGTGCCGCTACGGAATACGGGGGCGGCGATTTCGCCATTCAACTCGTTCCAGATCCTGCAAGGGATAGAAACCCTGGCGTTGCGGGTGGATCGCATTGTCGAGAATGCCGTGAAGGTCGCGAACTACTTGCGCGAACACCCGAAGGTGGAATGGGTCAACTATGCTGGATTGCCGGACCATCCGGATCACGCGTTGGTTCAGAAGTATCTGGGTGGTAAGGCGCCCGGGCTGTTTACGTTCGGGGTCAAGGGCGGTCGCGATGCCGGCGCGCGCTTCCAAGACGCGCTGCAGCTCTTCACGCGCCTGGTCAATATCGGCGATGCCAAGTCGTTGGCCACGCACCCTGCCTCTACGACGCACCGCCAGCTGAATTCGCAAGAGCTGGAAAAGGCGGGTGTACGCGACGAAACCGTGCGCCTGTCCATCGGCATCGAGCACATCGATGACCTGTTGTTCGATCTGGACCAAGCGCTGGCGAAGGTGTAATCGGAGTGACGCTGCGTCCCACAGCGTCTTATTGAAATTTGCCACGAGAGGACCACTAGCGCGTATTCATTCCGAGGACATCCGGGTTTATAGGTGTATTGATCGGGCGAGTTTTCCTTTACATTGACTGGCCTGACCACTCGACCACTGGGATGTGCTGGACATGATTCCCCTTCAAGCCGTCAGTTCTCCTCGTCTCTATCGGATCATCGCGGGGCAGATCGCCGGGCGGATCCGCGAGGGTGAGTTCGCGCCCGGCGATCGGCTTCCTTCGGAACGAGACTTGGCCGAGCATCTGCAGGTCAGCCGGGCGTCGGTGCGCGAAGCCTTGATTGCGCTGGAGCTTGAGGGTTATGTCGACGTCCGGGTGGGAACCGGTGTTTTCGTGACGAACACACAGGCGGGCGAGCGGCGCGAGATCAAGGGGGTCCCCTCCATCCATGATGCCGGCGGCAATGATATGGGGCCGTTCGATCTGCTGGAAACGCGCCTGCTGCTGGAACCCGAGTCCGCCTCGCTGGCGGCCCAGGTGGCCTTGCCCGCGCAGATTGTCGCAATAGAAGCGGCGCATCGGGCGATGAATACGGCCGACGCGCCGGGGCGTCATGATCGCGCCTTTCATCTGGCGATCTCCGCTTCTTGCGGCAATGCGGCGTTGGCTTCGGCGATTACGCATTTATGGAGCCTGAGCCAGAGCAGTCCGGTTTATTCGCGTATGGAGACCCATTTCGTCACACGGCACGTATGGGAGCAAGCCAAGCTGGAGCACGAGCAGATTCTCAACGCTATCGCGCAGCGCGACCCGGGACGAGCACGCCATGCCATGCATGATCACCTTGTCGGCATCCTGGCGCGCCTGCGGGCGGATTTTGGACGAACGTCGCTGTAAAGCGCGTATTCAACCCGACACATGGATCAGCATCATGTCGCTCCCTAATCCCCCCGGCAATCATTCCAGTCTCGTGAGCCATGAGGCCCGCGCCTGCCTGCCTGACGGCGTTTCATCGAGATCTCGAAGCTGGCTGTTCGTGTCGGCGCTGGACAGTGCCGCCCAGCGTCGCGCATTGGGCTCTGGCGCCGACGTCCTGGTAGCCGATCTGGAAGAATTGACAGCGCCGCAAGATAGACAGGCGGGATGCATTCGCGTGGTGGATTTCATGGCGGAATGCCGGCAGGCTGGCGTGGTGACGGCAGTGCGCATCAATTCCCTGGACGAGGGTGGCCAAGGACAGCTCGAGAAAGTCATCGAAGGCGGGCCGGCCGCCGTGTTGATATCGCAGACTGAGGCGGCGCGGCATATCGAGGAACTCGATGCGTTGCTAGGGGCGTGTGAAACCCGGCTGCGGTTGCCACTGGGGCATACTGCCATCGTGCCGGTGCTGGCTTCGCCGTTGGCCGTCGTGCGCACATTCGAGGTGCTCGCCGCCAGTTCGCGCGTCAAGGCAGGTATGCTGGCGGGCAGGAGGCTGGCCAAGGTCTTGCAAATGGAAAATCCGGACGACGCGACGGCGCTCAGACATGTGCGTAGCCGTTTCGCACTGGAATGTGCAGCCGCCGGATGCCTGGCGGTCGACAGTGGGTACGCTTATCCGGACGCCCAGGCGCTGGCGGACGATCTGGCCTGGGCGCGCGGCGTCGGCCTGAGGTCGAAGCACGCGATATCTGAAGATCAGGTGGCCGCGCTGAACCAGGCGTTGTTGTCGTCCAGGCAGATACCGGAGAATTAGCTTGAACGCCTGCGCTGAAGTGAGGCTGACGATATGATCATCTCTGATCTGTTGGCTTTTTCCCTTGAAACTTTGGACTATAGATTGACGTGAACATCATTTTTGCCTCTACCATGGATCTGGACGGTGACGCCTGGATCAAACCGCTGCAGGCCGCCATCCCGTCTGCCCGCATTCATGGCTGGTCTGCTAACAGTGCCTCAGTGGGCGCGGATATCGCGATTGCCTGGAATCCTCCCAAAGACCTGTTCCAGCGCGAAACCGGGATACGGGCTGTGTTCAATCTGGGAGCCGGGGTCGACGCGTTGTTTCGCTTGCCGGGTCTGGGCGACGACGTCTCCGTCGTCCGCATCGAAGATGCGGGTATGGCCGTGCAAATGGCGGAGTACGCGGTATATGCCCTGGTGCGGGCGTCGCGCCAGTTCGACGAGTACGAACGTCTGCAAAAGCTCAAACGCTGGGATCCGCAACCCGATATACAACGCGCTACATGGAGCGTAGGGGTATTAGGCATGGGCGTGATGGGGACACGGGTGGCTCAGACGATCGCGAGCCTGGACTATCCCGTGGCGGGCTGGTCGCGCAGCGGCAAGGAACTGCCGGGCGTACAAAAATTTGCGGGTCCGGATGAATTGCCCGCGTTCCTGGCGCGTACGCGTGTCCTGATCAATACCTTGCCCCTTACCGATGAAACGCGCGGTATTCTTCGCCGGGAAACCTTGCAGCAATTGCTGCCGGGCGCTTATCTGATCAGCATGGGGCGCGGCGCCCATCTGGTCGAAGAAGACCTGCAGCCATTGTTGGATTCAGGTCATCTATCGGGGGCGACGCTCGATGTTTTCGGAGAGGAGCCTTTGCCGCAACAGCATCCGTTCTGGTCGGATCCACGCATTACCATCACCCCGCACGTGGCTGCCGCCAGCCTGCGCGAGGAAACCATTGAACAGGTATCGGACAAGATCAATCGTTATCTGCGCGGTGAGCCGCTGACCGGTGTGGTGGAGCGCGACAGGGGATATTGAGATTTGGGATTTACAGTATCTGTATAAGGAAAGGGCGCGAATTTCAGCGCAGGTTGAAATAGGTAAGACCCGCTGTAAATCAGTGGGCGATGCCGTTTCGCCGTGCCGATCCACGGATGGGCTGCTTCGCTAAAATCATGTTTGCGGCTTCGAGGCCTCTCGAGAGTGTTTCAGCACCTGCGTTGCGCCCAATAGAAAGCTGTCAACACGCATGTCGATCACTCGTCCGAGATCCTTCGGCACTGGCAATCCATAGATCCACCTGCGCATACCAATATAAAAGACGCCCGAGTGCATGGACCAAATCAATTCGATTTCGTCTTCAAGTTCGTCTGCATTGCGCGGTTCAGGAATGCCGAATTCTTTGCGCATTTCACGCGCGATCACAATGAAGTGGCGCTCACGCAGCAGCGCCACGTATCGCTGGTTGATGCCTTCACGGGTCAGACCTGCCGAGATAAAAATCCTTATCCAATCGTTCTTCAGAACAAATTGCGCATAGTCTTTTAAATAGTGCTTCAGCCTATCTGCCAACGGCCGGCTGCTATCCGAAAGCCAGTCTTCCCAGACTGGATCCCACCTGCGAACGAATACTTCGTCGTAGACACGATCAACCAGTGCTTCCTTGGTCGCAAAGTGGTTGTAGAGAAGCGGTTGGGTGATGCCTAGTGCGCGGGCGATCTCGTGCGTGCTGACACTGAAACCACGTTCAGCGAACAACTGGATGGCCTTCTGAACGATCTGTTGTTCGCGAGCTTCCTTGGACAGTCGCGGCTTGGAAACACGCGGTGCGTCGACTGTTTTTTTCCCTGCTGCAGACTTATTTGGTCCTCGTTTGGCAGTGGTGGGCTGCTCGATTTGGTCTGTTGTCATTCCGGTCCCAGTGGGTTTTTTCCCAAAGAAGGGCGTGAAGCTGTCATCCAAGTTCAGTATAGCCCGGCTCCCCACTGCGTTCGTGATCGACTCATTAGCAATACACGCGTTTTCCCTAGTTAAAAAGTGCTTGGTCATCATGAAAAGCAGAAGTATTATTTATCGAATGATAAATTAAATAGTGGATACTGCTTTGAGGCTTTCGACTAAAAATTGGTGCTTATAGAAATAAATCATCTATAGAACTGATGTTTTATTTTATATAAATTATCAATCAATCAATAAAAGGATTCTTTCGTATGCCAATTCGGAAATTGGGCCACTTCTCAGTCCGAACGCCCCATCTCGAGGAGTCGATGCGCTTCTATGTTGAGATTCTGGGTCTTCATATCGGCTACCGTCCTCCATTGCATTTTCCTGGTTATTGGCTCTATCAAGGCGGAGACGAAGCAGATTTTGGCGTGGTCCATCTCATCGGCACCGGAGGAGGCGGGTCAGGCCTTGCGGACTACCTAGGCGAAAGGAAAGAGACGGGGCACGGCACCGGTGCGCTTGACCACCTGGCTTTCCTAGCAGATGACATCGATGAGTTTCGTGAGCGTCTCGATAGCAACGGGATTGCTTATCAGCAAAGGAATGTGCCTGGTCTGGATCTTCGCCAGTTGTTCTTTGCAGATCCCTCTGGAATCACGATCGAGATGAACTTTTCTGGTGCTCAAGGAGTGTGAAATGGACCCTTTGGTAAGAAAACAAATAATGAACTTATCCAGTCAACTTGATGGCGTTGATCTCGTTGCAAAAGCGACGGCAATGATCCCCTTCCTTCGTGAAAAGGCGGATGAAACCAATTCGCTGCGACACCCGCCTGAGGAAGTCAGGCTACGCCTGAAGACTGACGGCGTGGCGCGTCTATGGCAGCCAAAGCGATATGGTGGGGCGGAGGGCGGACTGATCGAAGGCGCAGACATCTTGCGAGAGATAGGTCGCGGTTGCGGTTCGACAGCGTGGATTCTCGCTCAGAACATTATGCATAACCTGATGCTTGCGAACTGGCCGCAGCAGGCTCAGGATGAGATCTGGGCTGGCAGCCCGGACGCGCTTGTCAGTGGGATACTGATCCCGGGTATCGGCAAGGCAGTGAAGTGCGATGGCGGTTATATGCTCTCGGGCCGGTGGCCATTCGTCAGCGGATGCGAAATCGCTGACTGGATTATTTTCACGGGTGAATGTGTCATCGACGACACTGCAGAAAAGAAAGAACTTCATTTCGTTCTGCCCAAGGACCAAGTCAACATTCTAGATACTTGGTACACGATTGGACTACGAGGCTCATCGAGCCAGGATTGTGTTCTGTCGGACGCTTTTGTGCCCGAGCACATGGCTGTCACGCTGGACGATCTCAAAGGGAAAGGTTCTAGTCCCGGCTCCAAGGTCAATACGGGCTGGCTCTATAAGGTTCCCCTTTACAGCTTATTCGGCTGCTATATCGGCAGCGCGGCACTTGGCGTTGCTGAGGCTGCGGTCGACTACTTCCTTGAGAATGCCCGAAAGCGCGTATCGACCGCGTCAGGCAGCAGTGTCTCAAATTTCACCACGCAGCAGGTAAAGGTTGCTGAGGCGAAAACCGCTGTGCTGGCAGCACGCCAACTCATCTACTCGGTCCTTGCCGACGCCGAAGCGCTGTTCAAACGGGGTGACATTTCGACCGTCGAGGATAGGACGCGCTATCGGGCTATCGCGACTTACGCGGGAAAGCTTGCCGCATCCGCGGTGAATCTTGTGCTGGACGCAGGCGGTGGCGGCGTGATTTACGAACGAAATCCCATCGCTCGATGCGTATCGGACGTCACCGTGGCCCATCGCCATATCACCCAGAATTGGGACGTCAATGCTTCGACCTACGGCCGCGTTCTGCTCGGACTTCCGTGTGGCGTCGACGCGTTGGCGGATTAGCAGGAGTGCTCAGATGATCGAACCCCTTGGCCCCACCGTCGCCGTGAAGACGGCGCGTTCAGCCGCTTTGGAGTCGGTGTCTCGCGACACCTTTCTCTCGGCGATGCGTCAAGCCGCATCACCTGTCTGCGTCGTGACGACGACCAGCAATGGTCAACGGATGGCGTTGACCGTCAGCTCATTCCTGTCGGTCTCGGCAGATCCGCCTTTGATCTCGGTGTGCATCAATCGTGATAGTCGCATGTGCAGCGCAATGACCGACAGCGGAATTTTCGGTGTGCATATTCTTGCAGCTGATCAAGCGCACATCGCAGACTGCTTCGCCGGCCGGCCCAAGACCGGGCAAGCCTACGATTTTTCATGCGTCGAGTGGATCAACCAGAGCGACGGTCGGGAGCCGATGATGTCAGGCGTTTCCATGTCGGCCGAGTGTTCAATCGTATCTGCCACCGACGCGGGTACGCATCGCCTTTTCATCGCCGCGGTAAATAGTCTGACAACCAACGAAAAGCGACCGCTCCTTTACTGGAACAGGCTGTATGGATTTCCTGCGCACGCATCGGAAGTTTGAGTATCTGAACTCAATTTCAAGGGGACATCGTGAAAAATCGCTGGGCAGCGCTAGCCATCGTCTTCATCTCCTTTCTCCAGTTCACTATTAACTGGTTCTGTATCGTGCCCGCCTTCGACGGCATCGTGACGGACATGGAGATTTCCTTCGCCCAAGTGGGCATCATTGTTGGTGCCTTCATTGCAGGATATGGCCTCGCGCACATTCCGGGCGGGTGGTTGGCGGAACGCTTCGGCATGAGGGCCGCCATGCTTTCCGGGATAGCCATCCAGACTGCCGGTGCGGCAGTATCTGCAACGGCGCCATCTTTCGAAATACTGTTAGCGGGTCGATTCCTTTGCGGCATTGGAGGTTCGATCTACATTGGCAGCGCCATCGGGTTGACCGCAGCCTGGTTTCGCGGAAAAGAGCTGGCGACGGCTAATGGCATCATCCAGGGTGGCGCTTTCACACTCGGTGCAGCCATCGGGATTTACGCTTGGAGACCGGTGATCGTGGCATTTGGATGGCAGGATGCGCTAATGATCGGCGCACTGATCGGCGTGGCCACATGGGTGTTTGTTCTGCTTTTCTTTCCGACGCCTCCAGGCAGTAGCGACGATGTGCTCGAAGGTCACCATCTAGGAAAGGACTCGCTGAAACGCGTTTTTGGCAATCCGGCCTTATGGATCATGGGGATCGCCCTCCTGGGCGCGTACGGGAGCTACTTCAGTGCCGCTCAACTGCTGCCGCACTACGCGCAAACAACATTCGACGTCGATGCCTCGGCGGGTGACGCCATCAGCGTGATTCTGATGTTGAGCGGAATCGCTGGCGGCATTATCGGGGGGGTGTGTGCCGACCGCTTCTTTGGTGTGCTACCGACCTTCATTGGCGCTTGTACGCTGCAAGGGCTCATGTTCCTCATGGTCCCCTACGTTGATCTGTTCGGTGTCCAAGTGGCGGCAGGCGTTATCGGTGCGTCCTTGATCGCCGCATTCGTACCGTGGGTATCGATACCAGGTCAACGCGACAGTGGATTCCTGATTTCGGACGTTCCTACGGCTATAGGCCTTATGTTGACCATCGTCGCAGTGGGCGGGGCAACGGTTGCGCCAGTCTTTACCCGGATTGCAGCAACGTGGAGCTTTGATGTGGCATGGATTTTTCAGGGCGTCATCACCATCGGCTTTGCGTTCCTCGCCTTGCTCGCCAAGTCTAGGCGCGCTCCAGCGGTCGAGGTGGGTCGAGGGGCGGAATTCAGTTAATTGCCGGCGACAAGGGATATTGATCGGGCAAGGGGTAGGCCCGTATGGGCTCAAGCCGACGGGGTACTGCGGCGGGGTAGGACGAGAAAGACGCCCGCCGCGGTGATCAGCGTAATGCCCATCATCGCCAGCGAGTCGGGTGGCCGGTTGAACAGGAACGTGCTAAATGCCACAGCCATGAGCAACTGGCCATAGTTCAGGGGAGCTAGCGTGGACGCGGCCACGCGCTGGAAGGCCGCGATCAATAGCAGATGCCCAGCGCCGTTGCTGATGCCCAGGCTCAAGATGAACAGGAAGTCGGGTAGATCGGGCCAGGGGTCGGGCAGGAAGAAAGGTGCTGGCAGGCCCGTGATTACCAGGCAGACGAAGGCGGTGTAGCCGTATTGGATGTGCCCAGGCACTTTGCCCGCGAGCTTGCGCGTCAATAGCTGAAAGATGGAAAAGCTGATGGCCGAGACCACCATCAGCGCAGTACCCAGGACGGGTAAGTCGTTGCCCGGCCGTACGATCAGCAGCATGCCGACGAAACCGGCGAATACGGCCAGCCATTTGGCGAACCCGACTTTTTCTTGCAGAAACCAGCGCGACAGCACGACGACGATGAGCGGCGAGGTGAAATAGATGGCAGTCGCTTCGGCCAGCGGCATCCAGATCAGGGCAGTCATGAAGCAGGTACCCACAGTGCCTAGCGCAACGCCCCGCGCGATCAACAGCCCTTTGTGCGGCGCGTCGCGCAGCCTCGGCCCGCCATGCTTGATCAGTATGGCGACGGCCACGAGCGCCACGGTGGCATAGCGCATGATGTTCAGGAAAGGCGCAGGATAGGTCTCGAGCAGATACTTGGAGGACGCGTCGAAAATGGAAAATGTCAGCAGGCCGCACAGAAACAGCAGAACGCCCACCTTCTGTGAGGCGGGCGCCGCAAGCGTGGATACGGGTGTGGAGCTCATGGGTGTCAGGCGGGTGTGCTTATTCCGGATTCCTTGCGGATATCAGGATTGAGTGGCTCTCAGGCCCCGCAATAGCGAGCCCAGGGCTTCACCGATGACCTCCAGCATGTAGCCACCCTCTTGGACGACGACGGTGGGCAGACCCAGTGAGCTGATCCGTTCGCCGATTTGACGATAGGCGTCGAGATCCAGGCTGAGGACACTGATGGGATCGTCGCGGTAGGTGTCGAAACCCAATGCCACGACCAGCGCTTGGGGCCGGAAGTCGCGCAGAGTGATCAGGACCTCGTCCAGTGCGCCGATGAATCCCTCCGTCGTCGTGCCATGAGGCAAGGGTACGTTGACGTTGTAGCCGTGCCCGCTGCCGTATCCCTGTTCGTGGGCATAGCCGGAATAGAAGGGGTAATAATCGCCCGGATCGGCATGCAGGGACACGGTCATCACGTCCGAACGCAGGTAGAAGATGTTCTGGGTGCCGTCCCCGTGGTGGGCATCCACGTCCAGGACGACGACGGAGGAAAAGGTTTCCCTCAGGCGCTGCGCCGCAATGGCGCTGTTGTTCAAATAGCAGAAACCGCCCGCCCGATCATAATGCGCATGGTGCCCGGAGGGGCGGCACAGTGCGTAGGCAATGTCCTTGGTCGCGCTGGCCCAGTCGGCTGCGGCAATGGCAGCGTGCGTGGAACGTAAGGCGGCCTGCCATGTGTGTGGCCCGATGGGGCAGGAAAGGTCGCTGAGATAGTATCCAGCCTGGGCGATGATGGATGTCGAGGGGCAGGGACCGCGTCCCGCTTGCTCGATGCGACCATTGTGGTACGGAGACATATTGGGCAGGACTTCGGGGCCAGGCTCCAGGCCAGGCCGTTTTAAGTGCTGCCATCGGGAATAGGCATTTTTCAAGAATTCAAGGTATTCCAGGCTATGCACGGCCAGCATGGCGTGCCCATAGTCCGGCGGGACTTCGCTCGCAATTCCCATCTGGGCGAGCATGTCGTTCAGCACGCGTGCGCGGGCCGGGACGTCGGTGGGTGCACAGATACGCCCGGCGCGCATGAATTGCTGCGGCTGATGCAGCAATTGCTCTTCAGAGAAAAATGCTTTCATGTTGATTCCGAAAAAACTCGCCGCTTACTTGATTTCGACTTCGACGAACACGAATTCGGTTTCCGAGGGATTGACGACATTGTGTTCCACGCCCACTGGCCTGAAGTACGAGACGCCCGAGGTCAGTTGGCTTGTCACTTCGCCATCTGGCGTTTCCAGCAGCAGCGGGCCGCTGGTTTGCGGGATAACCACGTAATTCATGCCGTGGCGATGCCAGCCGGTTTCTCCGCCGGGAGGGAAGCGCCATTCCGTCACCTTGACGGTGTCATTGTCTATTTGCACGGTGGGAATTGCTGCCGGACGCGTCATGGTTTACTCCTGATGTTCAACCGCAAGACTAATGTTTTCCTTGGCTGCGCTATGCCGTTTCCGATTGGGTCGGATCCCAGTGCTTGCCCGGCACGGCGGCGATCAATTTCTGCGTGTAAGGATTCTGGGGGGCATCGAAGATCCGAGAGGGCTGGCCATATTCGACGATCTTGCCCTGATGCATGACCACGACCGCATTGCAGATCTGAGCTGCCACGCGCAGGTCATGTGTGATGAAGATCATGGCGATTTGCAGTTCCCGCTGAAGCGTTCGGAGCAGATCCAGCACTTGTGCCTGCACGGAAACATCGAGGGCTGACACGGATTCGTCCGCTACCAGCAGCTTTGGATCCAGGGCGAGTGCGCGGGCAATGCCAATGCGCTGGCGTTGCCCGCCTGAAAATTCATTGGGATAACGATTGAAGGCGGAGGCGTCCATTCCCACCAGATCCAAGAGCTCGCGCGCGCGCGTTTCGGCGCGGGCGCGTGGCTTCCCGTTGGCGACTGGGCCATCGCTGAGAATTTTGCCTATGGGGTGACGTGGATTGAGCGAGGCGAACGGATCCTGGAAAATCATCTGGATATTGTGACGCATCGGGCGAAAGCGGCCTTCAGACAGGGGTGCGATATCTTCGCCCTGGAAAAGCATTTGCCCGCTGTCGACGCGGATGAGCTTGAGTAAGCATTTCCCGACTGTGGATTTGCCCGAGCCGGACTCGCCCACGATACCCACGGTCTCGCCACGGCTGACCGTAAAACTGACGTCGTCGACCGCTCGGACGATGCGCTTGACGCCCAGCAACCCGCCGCCGGAAACGTAGGTCTTGTGCAGATTGCGGACCTCGAGGACAGGCACGGGTTTTTCCGCAAGTGGGCTTTCGTCCATGCGGCGGTGGGGCACCGAGGCAATAAGGCGCTTGGTATAGGGATGCCGGGGTTGGTTGAGCACGTGTTCGACGGGCCCTTGTTCAACCAGTATCCCTTTCTCCATGACGGCGACGCGGTGCGCGATCTCCGCGACCACACCGAAATCGTGCGTCACGAACATGACGCCCATGCCTTTCTCTTTCTGGATGCGGGCGATCAGCGCGAGTATCTGCGCCTGGGTGGTCATGTCGAGCGCAGTGGTGGGCTCGTCGGCAATCAGCAGGGCAGGCTCGAGTGCCAGCGCCATGGCGATCATGACGCGCTGTCGCTGGCCGCCTGACAGGCGGAAGGGATAGACGTCGTAGAGCGTGCCGGGATCGGGCAGGCCCACGAAGTTCAATAGATCGAGCACGCGTTTCTTGCGCTGTTCTCCGGGATACTTGTCGTGCACCTGCATGACTTCGCCGATCTGCTTGCCGATAGTCATGAGCGGATTCAGGGCCGACAACGGCTCTTGGAAGATCATGCCGATCTCTTGGCCGCGCATGGCCTGCAGTTGGCTTTCGGGCTGTGTGAGCAAGTCGACGCCCTTGAAGAGGATGCGTCCCTGCGTGGGTTTGAGGTAGTCGGGCAACAATCCCATGATGGCATTGGCGCTCATGGATTTCCCGGATCCGGATTCGCCGACGATGCATAGGATTTCGCCAGGGAAAATGTCATACGAGACATCTTCGACGGCGTAGGGACGGTCGCCGCCGACGGGAAGCGGAATGGAGAGATTCTGTACCGAGAGCAGGGGTGTCTTGCTGTCCATGTCGCGCTCCTTATTCGCCGCGCTTGCGCAGTTGCGGGTTCAAGGCGTCGCTGAGACCTTCGCCAATCAGGTTGATAGCCAGCACCGTGATGAGGATCGCCACGCCTGGCCATACGCTCATCCACCAGGCTTCACGAATCATGGTGCGCGCCGCGCCGATCATGAAGCCCCAGCTCATCATGTTGCGGTCGCCTAGCCCCAGGAAGGACAGCGCCGATTCCGTGAGAATGGCCGTAGCTACCATGAAGGACGCCGATACGATGATGGGTGACATGGCGTTGGGAAGGATCTGCGACCAGACGATGCGAGAGGGCTTTTGGCCGATCACGATGGCGGCCAGAACGAACTCGCGCTGCTTGAGTGTCATGAATTCAGACCGAACCAGGCGCGCGGCCGGCGGCCATGACACCACGGTGATGGCACCCATGATGGAGTAGATGGAAGGTCCCATGACGGCCACAATCACCACTGCCAGCGCCAGTTGCGGAATAGTCTGGAAAAACTCGGTGAATCGCATCAGCGCGTCGTCGATGCGGCCGCCGCAATAGCCAGCCGCTGCGCCGATCGCAATGCCGAAGGCCAGCGCGATGGCGGTGGACAGCAGACCGACCATCAGGGAAACACGCGCGCCCCATACCAGGCCGGCGGTGATGTCGCGGCCCAGCATGTCGGTGCCGAACGGATAGGCCGTATCGGTGAAGGGCGGGATGAGTGGCGAGTCGACCATCATCCAAGGGGAGCTCTCGTAGAGATAGGGGGCGGCGACCGCCAGTGCGGCCACCACGAGGATGATGCACAGACCGAACACGGCGCCGTAGTTGCGCGCATATCGTTTCGCGAATTTCTTCATCATGCGGCTCCCGGTTCGCCACCGGCCGAAATGCGCGGATCGACGAGTCGATACGTGATGTCGGTCAGGAGATTGAAGAGGACGACCATGGTCGATGTGATGAGGAAAATGCCCATCAAAAGCTGGTAATCGCGTTGCAGGAGCGCATCGAACATCAGCCGGCCGATGCCCGGCCAGGCGAACACCGTTTCAGTGAGGACCGCGCCGCCCGCCATCTGCCCCAACTGGATGCCGGCGAAGGTAATGACGGGAAGCAGCGCGTTGCGCAACACATGGACGCGGATGATGCTGCCGGGCGGTACGCCTTTGGCCCGGGCCGTCTTGATGAAGTCCATGCCGATGACTTCAAGCATCGAGGCGCGTGTGAGCCGCACGTAGAAGGCCATGAAGAAGCAGCCCAGGGTGATGGTGGGCAGGATCAGATGCATGGCGATGTCTTGCGCTCGTGCAAGACCCGTCAGGTTGGAGCCGACGGACTCCATGCCGAAGGCGGGCAGCCATCCGAGCACGACGGAAAACAAGAGGATGCCCATGAGAGACAACCAGAACAGCGGCGTGGCGTACAAGACCAGCGCGCCCGTCATGACGGTGCTGTCCAGCCATCGGCGCTTGTTGCTGTAGCGGGCTTTGGCCGCTACGACACCCAGCAGGACGCCCATGATGATCGAGAACAGAAAGGCGCAACTCATCAGCAGGAAAGTGGCGGGCAGGCGTTCCAGGATCAGGTCGAGGACAGGCACGTGGTTGCGGTACGAAAAGCCGAAATCCAGTTGGACGACACCTTTGAGGTACAGGTAAAGCTGAGTGAGCAGGGGCTCGTCCAGTCCAAAGGATTCACGCAGGCGTGCAACATAGGTGGGATCGCTGGAGCCGGCCTGGCCGGCCAGCACTGCTGCCGGATCGCCGGGGGCAAGCCGGATAAGGAAAAAATTGACGATTACGACGCCCAGGATCACGAAGAGTGCCTTGGCTAGCCGCGAGACAAGAAACGAAAGAGATAATTTCATGGGCGTGGCACCGGCATGCAGGGAAGATGGGTATCTGGACGGGCGCACTGCGCCCGTCCAGAAAGGCTTACTTCTCTATGTACACATCATCGAACGATTCGTTCAGGCCGATCGCGGTCTTAACGAGGTTCTTGATCTTCTTCCTTGACAGCGTGGGGAACTCCATGTCGACCAGATAGCCCAGCGAAACGTCTTCGACCAGTTTTTTCTGAATCTGGGTATACAGCGCCTGGCGCTTAGCCGGATCGGTTTCCGACGCGGCAGCGTTCCAGACCTTGTCCAGTTCGGGATTGTTGTAGCCTTGAACGTTGGCGAAAGGTGAGCCTTTTACGATGTTGGAGGCGATGTGAAAACGCTCGACACCTAGCGCCGGATCGCCATACTGGTAGGCGTAAGAGGTGGTCAGGTCAAAGTCCCAGTTGCCCGTGCGGCTGGCCCAGCCGCCGGCATCGGTGGCTTCCAGGTTGACCTTGAAACCCAGTTGCTCCAGGCTTTGCTTGGTGTATTCGTCCAGCCGTTCCCAGGTGGCGCCATAAGGAAAGCTGAGCAGCCTGATGGTGTAATCGCCCGGGTTCAGGCCTGATTCCTTAATCAGCGCGCGCGCCTGCTTCATGTTGAAATCCATGGGCGGCATATTCTTGTCGTAAAACATTTCCGTGGCGACAAAGGGGCCGGTGGATATCTTGCCCAAGCCGAAGAAAATATTGTTCACGATCAGCTTGCGGTTCATGGCGGCCATGACGGCACGCCGTACCTTGACGTTGTCGAACGGCGGTTTGCGTTCGTTGAATATCAGGTAGGCTTGCGGCGAGAACATTTCCCAGCCCTTCGTGGTGTAGTCCACGTCGGGGAGGGCGCGCAGGCGCTTGATATCGACGTTATCGACGTCGCCGCCGCGCAGGACGTCGACCGTGCCCTGCTCGAAGGCCACGGCCCGTGAGGCCGAGTCGGGAATGACGTTGAAAATCAGCTCATCCAGATAGGGTTTGCCTTCTTTCCAGTAGTTGGGGTTGCGCTCGAGTTTGATGTACTCGCCCCGTTTCCATTCTTTGAACATGAATGGGCCTGTCCCGATGGGTTTCTGGTTGGCCGGATTCGTGGCGTAGTCAGAGCCCGCGTATATGTGCTTTGGCATCATCGGTGCAAAGCCCGGCTCGAACATGATCATGAAGGCCGAGAAGGGGGTCTTGAGCTTGATCTTCACGGTCAGGTCGTCGACCTTCTCGACGGAGTCAACATATTTGGCCAGAATGACACGGGCGCGCCCGTGTGTCTTGGGCAACATCTCCGCTAGCGAGAACACCACGTCGTCAGCGGTGAACGGCTTGCCGTCGTGCCATTTCACACCCGAGTTCAGATGGAAGGTGTAGGTCATGCCGTCGGGGGAGGTTTCCCAGGACTTCGCCAGTCCGGGCTGCGGCTTTAGATCGTGCGTGTAGGTCAACAGGCTTTCGTAGATCTTGCCCGCGACGTACTGGGTGGGAGCCTGCTGATTGAGCGCGGGAATCAGTATCGGAGGTTCGGGTTGGACAATCATGCTGAGCGAGCCGCCCGGCGTCTGGGCGATGGCGCCGTTCACGGCCAGGCTCATCGCCATGGCACCCAAGCTTAGTTTGAACCACTCTTTCAATCTCATAGGGATCTCCCTTCAGGAATCCTGCAAATGGGTATGGATAGGTGCGACAGCTTGTTGTGGTACTGCGGGTGATACGTCAGGGGTGTTTGAGTTCTTGTACGCCGCCGAGCGCTTCGATGGCCGCCGTGATCTGTGTGGTAGTCAGCTTCAATGCCCATCCCCTCGAAATCTTTCTTAGATGTCTCGCGATGCCGAGGCACAAAAGTAGATGACATTTGGTACTCTATAAAGGTCCATTACCTCGATTATTTGCGGGGCCATTATGCGTGAAGTGATTTTGTCAGAATTTCTACTGCAAAAACTGGAGCGCAAAGGGGCCACATCGCTCGCTCGCCAGCTATATGACGTTCTTCGTCAATTGATCCTTGCGGGTGACCTTGGCGCAGGAACCAAATTGCCCGCCAGCCGCGTGCTCGCCAAGGAAACGGCCTTGTCGCGCAATACCGTGCTGGGCGCTTATGAGCAACTGCAGTCCGAGGGCTACGTGGTATCCACGACGGGGAGCGGTACTTTCGTTTCCGATACGGTGCCTTCCTTACCCCTGCGTCATTCGGACCGGACCGATGTGGCGGCAGTGGTGCCTGCGCATCTGGCCTTGTCGCGGCGAGGGGCAGACTTGGTTCGGAATGCGCAAGCCTCCAGTGTGCAGTGGGGAGCATTCACGCCGGGCGTGCCCGATGTCTCGCTGTTTCCGCATGAGATCTGGTCTCGCCTGACCAGGCGGCGTTGGCGCAAGCCCGATCCGGCGCTGCTGACGTATTCCCACGGGCCGGGCTACTTGCCTTTGCGCACCGCGCTGGCACAGCACTTGCGGTTCGCGAGATCCGTGGATTGCGAGCCGGATCAGGTGATCGTCACAAACGGCGTCCACCAATCGCTGAGCCTGATTGCGGGCCTATTGGGCGACAGCAATGAAGTTGCCTGGATCGAGAACCCGGCATATTGGGGTGCGCGCACCGTATTGAAAGCAAACGGACTTCGTGTTCAACCCATTCATGTGGACGATGAAGGCATGGCGCCTAGCGAAGAGCAGATGCAGACGCCGCCGCGCTTCATGTTCGTCACGCCTTCTCACCAGTACCCGCTGGGCACGGTCATGAGCCTGAGCCGGCGGCGCATGCTGCTGGAATACGCGCATCGCAACAATAGCTGGATCATTGAAGACGACTACGACAGCGAGTTTCGTTACGATGGTCGCCCGATCGCGTCGTTGCAAGGGCTGGATAGCAATGAGCGCGTTATCTATCTGGGTACGTTTTCGAAGACACTGTTTCCCGGTTTGCGGCTGAGCTTCATGGTGGTCCCCAGGGTATTGAGCGTGCACTTTGGAACGGGGCTGTCCGAGCTTTACCGGGAGGGACGTTTGATCGACCAGGCCGTGCTGGCCGATTTCATGAACGATGGCCACTATGCCAGTCACATACGGCGCATGCGCACCCAGTACGCGCGTCGCCAGACGCTGTTGCGCGACGCAATACTGGCGCAATTCGGCGGCGGCTGGCCGATTTCCACACACGAGGCGGGGCAACACCTGGTCATGCACTTGCCCGAAGGCACGGACGATGTCGGTATCGTGCTTGCGGCACGATCCCTGGGTATTTCTCTCAGGCCGCTATCTCGCTACTATGCCGGAGGCGGGGGACGGGCAGGACTGGTTTTGGGGTATGCCTGCGTACCCGACGATGTCATCGGGCCCGCCTTCCAAAAGCTCGTGCCCGCTATTGTCCCGGCGCTGGAGCATGTCAGCCGCTCGCGTCAGCAGCCCCGCAAATCCAGCAACATGATCAACGAAGGCGCATGGAGCGGGGCATGATGAACGCTGACGATAGCGGAGTTACGTGGTCAGTGTGTTCGCCAGGATGTCCAGCGCGCGGTCGAACTGCTCGTCAGGAATCGTGAGCGGATACAGAAACCGTAATACATTCCCGTAGACGCCGCAGCTCAGCAATATCAGCCCCTGTTCGATCGCCTTGTCCTGGATCTGCTTGACCCGCGCGGCATCCGGCACACCTGTGCTGGGATCGTTGATCTCGAGGGCAACCATCGAGCCCAGGCCGCGCACGTCGGCGATCGCAGGACAACCGCCCCGCAGGGTATTGAGGCGATTCATGAGTTTTTGCCCGAGCTGGTTCGCGCGCTCGCACAATTTTTCATCCTCGATGATATCGAGCACAGCGTGGGCGGCGGCGACCGACAGCGGATTGCCCGCATACGTACCACCGAGTCCGCCTGCTGAGGGGCTATCCATGACCTCGGCGCGGCCGACCACACCAGAAATGGGCATGCCACCGGCCAGGCTCTTGGCAATGCACATGATGTCGGGCTCGACGGAATGGTGTTCCATGGCGAACAGTTTGCCGGTCCGGGCAAAACCCGTCTGCACTTCATCGGCGATCAGCAGTATGCCGTGTTCGTCGCAGAGCAGGCGTAGTGCCGTCATGAGTTCCGGCGGCGTGATATTGAAGCCACCTTCGCCTTGTACGGGTTCAATGATGATGGCGGCGACGCTTTTGGGGTCGATGTCGCTCTGGAACAGCAGGTCCAGCGCCTTGAGGGAATCTGCCACGCTGACGTCCTGCGTCACAGTGGGAAAAGGGACATGAAAGATATCGTTGGGCATTGGGCCAAAGGAAAGCTTGTAGGGCGTTACTTTCCCGGTAAGGCCCATGCCCAGCAGCGTGCGCCCATGAAAGCTGCCCGTGAAAGCCACGATGCCCGACCGCCCAGTGTGACTGCGGGCGATCTTCACGGCGTTTTCTATCGCCTCGACGCCGGTGGTGAAGAAAGCGGTTTTCTTCAGCCCTGAAATCGGCACGATGGCGTTGATGCGTTCGGCCAGCGCCACATAGCTTTCGTACGGCACGATCTGGTAGGCGGTATGCGTGAACTGATCCAGCTGCTTGGCAATGGCGGCTTTCACCCTGGGATGGCAATGGCCCGTATTCAGAACCGCGATGCCGCCCGCGAAGTCGATGTACTCTTTGCCCTCCGCGTCCCACAGTGTCGCGTTTTCCGCGCGCGCCGCATAGAAATTGCACATGACGCCTACGCCTCTAGGCGTGGCAAGCGAACGGCGCGTATTCAAATCAAGGTTTTTCATGGCGATCTCAGCAAGTCCGTGGATTGCCCCCAGGGCAAGGTGGAAATCCTGTTTTCAGCAGGTCTCTACCTATTAAAGGGCAGTTTGGACCCATACATAAGAGCCATTTATTTAAATTTGATGGTGCCATTTCAGGAAAACGTCATTGGACGCCGTGATCAACGGTCCGACTCGGCGTTGATCAGTTCATTGGCTCAATGATTTCGCCTTTCGTGGGCTCGCCTCGTTTGACTAGGTTGCGGTTGGAGCGGTAGTTCACGAATTGGGCTGGCAGGCCTTCACCCTGACCAAGCGTCGGACTGGTTTGCAGATGAAAATGCAGATGGGGCTCGGAGGTATTGCCGCTGTTGCCACATCGGCCGACCTCATGTCCCGCCTGGACATGATCGCCTTTATGGACCGTCACCGTGCCTTGTCGGATGTGAGCCAAAAAGCCGTATTCGTTGTTTCCGAAATCGATGACCACATGATTGCCGGCTGGATGCGCAGGGTCGGTGCTGCCGATACGTTGATCCGGCAAGCCATCGACGGCATGCACGACTGTTCCATCTGCCGACGCTAGAATCGGCTGATTCCAGCAATGGTAGTTTGCCAACACGGCTGGATCACCCGAATGAGTCTTGCCATCCCTGACGATGACCAGATCGATGGCAAAACGCTGTCCGCGATCAACGGCATGGTAGTTATCGTCCAGGCCGCGCCCACCCCAGTACACATACCACGGGCCTTCGATCGGCAGGCGTAGATCGGCGCGAGTCTCGTAATCAAGGAATCGACTGGACGCCTCGGCAGCCTTGGGTCTGACAAAAAAGCCTGAAATCCTGTCATCTGGATCGAAGGCGACCACGAGTTCGATCGGTGCGGATGTCCCGCTCCAACGGGAAAGCCGCGTGTATACCTGGTGAGAACGCTGCGGTGCCACCACTTCTGACAACACTTCTGTCTCCGTGCCAAAGCGATGCCGCACCTGATCGCGCACGGTCATCAACGCCTCTGCTGACCTTAGCGCGTCGTGCATTTCGGGCGTCATGTCTTTCCAGATCGATTGAACGTCGCCTTGCGCAAAAGATCGAGCGACGGCTTGTCCGCGCGCGAGCGGATCAGCAGTGGCAGGCGACGAAAGCGTGATGCAAGCAAAGGCCGCCGCTGTGCAGGCCAACCAACGAATCATCGGTGCTCCAGGTCGTTCTTCTCACGTTTGAATGTACCTTCGTTTTGCTGAGAATTGCATGCAAGCCGAGACAGAGGCCTGGGAAAAGGTCATCACTGCAAGAAAAATTTTCTTGCAGTGAGCGCGTCCCAACGACCGCAAATTTTGCCTGGCTCTGCGTGGTTCTGAAGATGGTCGGTTCTTATCTGGATGCTTTGATCGCGACTTTCGTGTTGGTTTGCCCTGCGCCGACCTCCACGGTTGGCGTCACCGACATTCCGACACGAAGCCGCGCCGCGTCTGCTTGGCCGGCGGCCAAACGGATGCGAATGGGAAGACGTTGGACGATTTTCGTGAAGTTCCCCGTGGCATTGTGTGGTGGCACCAGGGAAAAGCTCGATCCGCTCGCGGGCCCCAGGCTCTCGACCGAGCCGTTCAGCCGAACGCCGGGAAGTGCATCCACGGTGATGTCTACCGATTGGCCGATTTGCATGCGGGCAAGTTGGGTTTCCCGGAAATTGGCTTCGATATAAACCTTGTCAAGCGGAACGATCGTGAGTTGTGCCTCGCCAGCGTGGGCATAGCCACCAACGCGAATGTGTCGCTGCGCGATGACGCCCGAGCTCGGAGCGATCACCGTGGCATAACTTAGTTTGATCTCGGCGTCGGCCGCCATCGCGCGGGCTTTGGCGAGCTCGGCATTGAGTACGACAACCTGCTGCTCTGCGAATTGCAGTCCAGCTTGATCACGTTCGAAGGCGGCGCGCTGGACAGCCAGATCGGCCTCGGCTTGTTGTTGCGCCTGAATTGTGCCCGATCCATCGCGTGCCAGATTCGTAAACCGTTTGTAATTCCTCTCGGCTAATTTGACATTCGCGCTGGAGGCGGCCTTCGCTGCGCGTGCCTGGGCGATCAAACTTTGTTGCCGGTCTAGTTGGGCTCGCAGACTGTCTACCGCGGCTGTCGCGCTGTTCAGATCCGCTCGCAATCCACGATCATCAATATGAAAGAGCGGATCTCCCGCTTGTACCCACTGGTTGTCCTCGACGGCAACCGTTGTGATGACACCGGATACTTGAGGCGCGACGACAGTCATATCCGCTCGTACGTAGGCGTCGTCAGTACTTTGTGAAAGCGCGCTGGACTCAGGTTTGTTCAGAATCAGCACCGCTGCCGTCAAGACTACGAGTGCGACAAGACCGATACCGGCTTTTAGATGGAAATTCTTGCTCATTTCTTCGTTTTGGTTAGCAAATTCAGGTTGTAGGACCGGCTATGGCGGGGGAGGCGACGGCACGTGAGGCGCGAGGTACCACTGGAGCAGGGATGTACCGGAGTTTCAGCACGACGGGGATTAACAGCAATACCATGAGGCCTATCACTCGATAGACATCGGCTGCGGCCAGCACGCTTGCTTGTCGGGTAATGAGCTCGACAAGCTCGTGAGACGGAATATCAAAGCCGCCCCATCGACCCATGGCGTTACCTGCCTGATCCCGCAGTGTTTCGTAGTGAAAACGGGTCCGTACGACATTCAATTGGCCAATGACGGCACCGGCAAAGATCGTACTGATGACCCGGACGATGTTGACCAGACCTGCTAGAAATGGGCCTTCTATTGGCTGTATGACGCTTACGATCAGAAAGAGCATGGCAACCATGGCTAATGGCTGGCCAATAACGTGCAGTAGCGTGGCCCCCAGGAACTGTGGAACCATCCACTCATCGGTGACGTAGGATGCCAGCCAGCACGCGGCGGCCATACAAGCCAGTCCAGCGGCGAACACGTGTCGGGCATCTATCCAGCGCCGATATAGAAGCGTGGCCACCGCGGAGCCTAAAACAAGTTGCGGGGCACCAATCATTAAACCCAACGACGCGGTTTGTTCCAGTCGAAATCCATGGAGCCCAGCAAGCACATTCGCTGGCAGACCGGCGCCGGAAAACATGGCCACCAGGAGTCCGATCAGGGTGACGAATCCTAGCCAGATATTCCGGCGCTTTAATAATTCGAGTTGCACGAAGGGTGCGGGATGGCACCACTCGCTTATTAAAAATAATGCCGTGAACGTCAGTCCGATTCCGAGCGCGACGGTGATCACGGGCGATTGAAACCAATCCAGACGCACGCCCTGATCGATGCCGACCGCGAGCAGCATCAAACCTGGCATTGCGAACACCATGCCAAACCAGTTCGCCTGCTTGATCCGAGGTAAGGCCATCGGCAATTTTGGAATACCCCAGGCCACCATCGCCATGGCGATCAGGCCGAGAGGAATGACATGCCAATATGCCCATCGCCAGTCGTCCATGCGGTCCGCGCATAATGCCGCCAGCCAAAGTGCAATATTTGGGGATAGCGTGGCTGTCATCGCGAAAAGCGCCAGGCCATGTAGCCGAATCGGCGCGGGCAGAAAACGTAACGCGGCCATCATCAAAATGGGAACCAGCGATCCGGCGCACAGACCATGTAGGGTTCGCAAGAGCAGCAGTACATGCAGATCGCGAATGAACGGCAGCACCGTCGTCAATGCCATCGCTGCAGCAAGCATGGCGATATGAAAACGGCGCATAGAGAAAGTGATGGCAAACCATGCGGCAAAGGGCATCGCGGCGAGTTCGCCCGCCGAATAGGCCGTCGTTAACCAGGATATGTCGTCCTTGGAAAATCCAAGCCCACCCTGTATATCAATCAGCACCAGCGAAGGAACGCGACCGCTTAGGCCCGACACCATGGCGGCAAGCAGGATCCCCAGCAGCCCAACGGCCAGACGAGGTCCGAACGCCGGTTCGGAAGGCGGGGCCGACGGTGTGCTGGCGGATGTGGGGGCGTTCATGACGTTGCCTTCGGTGCGGCTCCGGTATTGAGTTCAGGCGACCAACCACCGCCCAAGGCTCGATATAGCGACACCACCGCAAGCGCGGACGCCGTGGCGGAGTCGGTCAGATCAGCCTGGCTTGCGAGAAGCGTGCGGCGCGCGATCAGGACAGTCGTGAAATCAGCCGCGCCCTGCTGATAGGAGCGCCGGGCGATGGTCAGCGCGGTCTGGTTGTCGCGCATCGCCGATTGAAGCTGTTCATGTCGCTTCAGTTCACTGGCATAGGCGCCCAGCGCGTCGTCCACCTCGTGCCAAGCTTGTAAAACGGTGTCCTGGTAGGCGATTGCCGCCAAGCGATGTCGGACTTCGGTCAGTTCTAGCTGGCGGCGGAGCCGGCCGCCTTCAAAGATCGGCAAATACAAGGAAGGGCCGAACGCGTATTGCCTTGATGCCCAGCTTCCCAAGTCGGACAAGTTAAAGGCTTGCATGCCTATCGTGCCGGTAAGACTGATGCGGGGATAGAAGTCTGCCTTTGCGGCACCGATATCCGCGACGGCCGCACGCAATTTAGCCTCTGCCTGCAAGATATCGGGACGTTGCTTGGCGAGTTCCGAGGGAATGCCGATCGGTAGCCGGGAGGGCATGCTGGGCAACGGCGCCGTCGCCAACTGCGCGTCGAGTTCGCGCGGGGCCTTACCCGACAGGCGTGCCACGGCGTTCATCAGCGCGGCGCGTTCGTGGTGCAGCTGCGTTGCACGCGCCTCTAGGGCGGACACATCGGCGCGGGCAGACACGGCATCGAATTTGCTGACGACTCCGTTGCGCTGCCGGCTTTGCGCCAAGCGCACCAGGTTACGGGCAATATCGAGATTTTCATTGACGATCGATTCCTGCGCCTGCAAGCCTCGCAGCACCAGATAGGTACGCGCAAGTTCAGCCGTGACGGATACTCTGGCTGCCTTGCTGTCGTAGTAGGTGGCTTGCAGGTTGGCCCGCGCGGACGCGCTGAGATGCTGTAAATGTCCCCATAGGTCGATTTCCCAAGCGGCCTGCAGGCCGAGCGACCACGTGTCATATCCCGCTGTGGGCGCGCCAAGCTGGTGAATCGGCGAGTTTTCGCTGATGGCATCCCTGGCGTACCCTGCGTTTGCGCCCACGTTAGGACGACGCCGGGCATCTGCCAGGCCAAGTTGCGCCCGGCTTTCCTCGATGCGCAATGCAGCGGCCCGCAGCGTCAGGTTTGATTCGATGCCGACTTCCAAGTCCGTCAGAGTCGAATCATTGAACAAATCCCACCAGCGCTGCGGCGCAGACGCCTCGTCCAGCGCGGGCTGGCTGGCGATGATGGACTCGCGCGAATTCAGGGCTGCCGATGCCGGCCCGATGGACGGCGTGTCGAACGGCTGCACGGCCACACAACCCGCCAACAAGACGGCTGACGCAAGCGGAGCGAGGCAGATGGATGCCCTTTGAGCAGGACGGTGCATGTCATTCCTTAACTGAGTTCAATACCGCTTGGTCTCCTGATCCTGTCTTCGCATTGAAAGGTCAGCAGGTGCCAGTATCAAATAAAAGAAACCGATCGGTATCTTAAATCTTAAAATTTCAACCAGTCAAGCAAAAACATAGGTAATAATCATTGATTAATAACGATACCGAAAGGTATACTTGCCAAAATTTGGAGCCTTCAGTGATCGATACAGCACATCCTCACCCCGACAAGAAGCAGGTGATTCTGGACGCAGCGGCATCGGTTTTTCTGACCCATGGGTTCAGCGCAGCGACGACCGACACAATTCAGCGCGCGGCGGGGGTTTCCAAGAAGACGCTGTATGCCTGCTTTCCAAGTAAGGAAGCCATGTTCCTGGCAGTCATCGAGCGGCAATGTGCCTCCATGGACGCGACGGTCCGGTCGATTAAGCCCGCGCCCGGTGACCTCAGCAAGACGTTGACGGATGTCGGCAGGGCCTATTTGGATATCGCCTTGTCCGATATCGGCGTGGCGTTGTTCCGCGTAGTGATCGCCGAGGCGCCCAGATTCCCACAAGCGGGCAGGTACTTCTATCTTGCGGGGCCGCGCGCGGCGACTGTGATAGTGGCTGATCTCCTCAGCGCGGCTTCCCGAGCGGGCGATATTGACATCCACGCCATCGGCGCCGAAACGGCGGCGTCGTTGTTCATCGGCATGCTCCGCACGGAAGGTCAGTTGGAATGCTTGCTACATCCCGGATCAAAACCCTCGGAAGAAAGCCTTGATCGATGGGTGCGGTTGGCTGTTGATACCTTTCTAGGCAGGTTCGAGACGAGCGGCAAGGCAAGCGCTGCGGCGGACCGCGGAGGCGGCGAGCGATGAGAAAACATATATCTTTAGATGACGTCCGGTGTTTTGTGGAAGTCGTCAGGCGAGGCACGTTCACGGCCGCGGCGGACGCGATGGACATGTCTATCGCGACATTTTCTCGGCGTGTCGGGTTGCTGGAACAAGCGCTAGGTTTTACCCTCTTGCTCCGCTCGACTCGCAAGGTGAGTCTGACGCAGGTTGGCGAACACTTTTATCAGGAGTGTATTGAGGGTATCGATAGCATTCTGACCGCCAAGGAGACCATTCAGACTACGCTTGAACGTCCCGAAGGGAGGCTGAAGGTTTCCATTTTGCCGGGCTTGACCGCCGTTGTTCCAGGCGTCGTCCAAGATTTACGTCGGCAATATCCGCAGCTCACTTATGAAATTGAACTCGGGGGCGTGGCGTCACCGATCGAGCATACTGGTTTTGATGTGAGCATACGCGGAGGTATGCAAAAGGACTCAAAACTCATTCAGAAGCCACTGGCCGAAATGAGGCGGATCCTGGTGGCGTCGCGCTCCTACCTTGCCCGAGCGGGTCGTCTGAAAGCACCGTCAGATCTCTTGAATCACGAGATTATGGGTTCGGGCGATGAGACGATGTGGGAGTTGCGGCGAGACGTGGAAGTTCAACGCGTCCCGGTGTCTGCCCACTTTGCCAGCAACAGTACGCTGCTGGGGGTGGAGATCGCGGCGCAGGGAGGGGGGATCGCCTGGGTGCCTTGCCACATCGGTGTCGATAAGACAATCGATGCGCATGATCTGGAACGCGTACTTCCTCAATGGGAGTTGAGCCCGATCACGTTGTATGCGCTTTATGAGAGTCGGGTCATCTCCGCACGCGCAAAGGCCTTTCAAGACACGTTGGTACGTCATATGACCCATGCCGTGTCCAGTCCGATTCTTAGGTGAGTCCACACCGGGCTAGCGGGTCTCTAGTTCCCGTTATTTGTGGGGTCGCTGTGGACGCCACCTGGCTACGTAACGTCCGATGCCAGTGCTACGGCGGCGCCCTGTATATGGTGACGTTGCAGGGCCTGGGCCACGAAGCCGCTGGCTTTCATCTCCTCGACGAAAGCGCTGAGCGTCGCGGCGGCGGCAGGGCTGCGGCCCTTGGGTAGGCCCATGGCCTGGCGGATCACCATGAAGCTGCCCGGCAGCATGCGCAGGCCTGAACGGCGGGCCATGTCGGCTTCCAGTTGTTGTTTGACGCCGGCTGCCACGTCGGCGTTTTCGGCCAAAAAAGTATCGACGACGGCGGGCGAGGTGGGCGCGCGCAGGATCTGCGCTTGCTTGAGTTCACGCGTGAGGTACAAATCGTACGCGCTACCTTTGCCTACCATGACACTGATGCCTTCGCGGTCGACGGCGTCGCGCTCGCGCAGGGACGAGTCGTCGCGCACCAGATACGCTCCTTCGATCAGGACATAGGCATCGGTGAATGTGATGCCGGCGCCGCGCACTGGATCGATAGCAAAAAAACCGATGTCGGCTTGCTCATCCGTGACGGCCTCGACGGATTTACCGGCGCTGTCCCAGACGACCAGTTCCAGTTCAACACCCAACTGCTCGGCGAACGCGCGGGCCAGATCGATGGATACGCCTGCCGGCTCGCCGGTGTTCGGGTCGCGGCCGGCCAGGATGGGATTGCCCAGGTTGATGGAGGCGCGCAACCGCCCAGTGGGAGTGAAGGCGGCGATGATCTTGGGATCGAGAGTCATGCTAGGTCCAGTAATAAGGTCAGGTGCTGTAGCGGGCGGTTTGCTCGGTGTGGCATAGGTCGATAAGGGTGCGTTCTATAAAGTATCGCCGAACCCGGCGTTCAGCGCAGCCTGCCGGCTCGCTGGGGCCGCCGGATTCGCCTGTGTCATGCCTGCGCAGCGTGACGCTGCAGCAGTGTCAGCACGGCCGGGTCGACCACGATGCCGTCACGCTGTTGGCGCGCCATATTGGCCAGCTCAATCTCGCCGGGCACGATGACAGGCTGGTCGGCCTGGGCGGGCGGGCTGCCGTGCAGGATGGCGGCAAAGTCCGTCATGCGTTCGGTCAGCCAGGCTGCCGACCCCAGACGCGTGGTATCGATCAGGATGAAGAAATGCCCCAGGTTTTGCGGCTGGTCGGGCGTATCGACCCACGATTTCACATGCGTGAGATAGGCGGCGTTGGACAGTACGCCCGCAAACATATCGACCAGCAACGCCAAGCCATAGCCCTTGTGTCCGCCGATCGGTAGCAGAAAGCCATCGAGCGCTGCGGCGGGATCGGTGGTGGGGCGCCCGTTGTGGTCGGTTGCCCACGTGTCGGGGATCGTCGCGCCGCGCTTGAGCGCGTTGCGGATTTTGGCGCGTGCCACCACGCTCATGGCCATGTCCAGCAGGAATGGCGGGCCGTCGGGATTGGGCACGCCGAAGCCCAACGGGCTGTTCCCCAGCCGGGCGTCGCTGCCACCCCAGGGCGCGATGGTGGTGGTGGCATTGCTGCCGATGATGCTGGCAAAGCCCGCCTGGGCCGCGATCAGCCCGTACGGCGAGATTGGCCCAAAATGGTTACTTTGGCGGGCAAAGGCCACGCCGACGCCACATGCTTTAGCGGCTTCCATTGCGGCGCGCAGGGCGTGCATGCCCACCAGGGGCCCGATGCCGTTGTCACCGTCGATCAGGCGCAGCGCTGGCGCGGGGCTTTGCAC
This sequence comes from Bordetella tumulicola, assembly GCF_054779135.1. Lineage (NCBI taxonomy): Bacteria > Pseudomonadati > Pseudomonadota > Betaproteobacteria > Burkholderiales > Alcaligenaceae > Bordetella > Bordetella tumulicola. The sequence goes on from NZ_BAAGYU010000011.1 coordinate 195,261, forward strand.
GGAGATCCGGGCGCGGGCTTGGATACCGCCTACCAGCAGGCGCTCGCCATACGATTCAATGCGACTCAGACCATGGGTGCTTAGGCCGAACAGGTCGGCCTGCACCAGCACGCGTGCTACGTCGGCGGCGTCTTCCGGGGGAAGGCCCAGGCCCATGAAGGCTCGCGTGCCTAGATCCAACAATTGGGTTTCAGAAAAAACGGTGGAAGAGGTCATTGCTGCGTTCATGTGAGCGAAAGTCCTGTAGGGATAAATGGCGGCTGTTATTCGGTGCGCAGGTTGGCGCGGCGCACGACCTCGCCCCAGCGCGAGCCTTCGGCCTGGATGAAGTCCGCGAATTCCTGTGGTCCGAGCCCCACGGGCTCACTGGAGTCGTGCGCCAGGCGGTCGCTGACGGATTGCGAGCGCAGGGCGATCAGGGCGTCTTTTTGCAGGCGGGCGATCACGGGTGCGGGTGTGCCGGCCGGTGCCAGCAGGCCGAACCATTGCGAGCTCTCGAAACCGGGGTAGCCTTGCTCGGCTACCGTGGGCACGTCGGGCAGCACGGGCAAGCGCCGCGTCGAGCCGACGGCGATGATGCGCACGTTACCCGCCTGCGCGTGCGGCAGCAGTCCGGGCGTACCGGCCGAGGCCGCGTCGATGTTGCCGGCCAATAGGTCGGTGGTTTGCGCGCCGGTGCCTTTGTAGGGCACGTGCATGACGTCGATGTCGGTGGCTGTCTTCAGCATCTCGAACGCCAGGTGACCGGCACTGCCGTTGCCGGCCGAACCGTAGTTCAACACCCCCGGCTTGGACTTGGCCAGCGCCACGAACGAGGGCAGGTCCGTGGCGGGCACCTTCTTGCCCACGGCGAAGATCATGGGCACTTTGGCTAGCAGCGCAATGGGCGCGAAATCGCGCTGAGGGTCATACGGCAGCTTGGACATCATGGCCGGGTTGACCGCCAGCGTGCCCACGTGGCCCAGCAGCAGTGTGTAGCCGTCCGGCTCGGCGCGAGCGGCTTCCATCGTCGCGATCACGCCCTGGCCACCGCCCTTGTTTTCGACGATGACTTGCTGGCCCAGGGTCCGCGACATTTCCGCAGCCATGGCGCGCGCAATCACATCCGAGCTGCCACCCGGTCCGTAGGGCACCAGTAGACGCACAGGACGCTGCGGCGACCATTCCTCGGCGGCCGTGGCGGCCCCGCAGGCAAGCAAGGTCAGGCTGGCCAGCGCCAAGGCTGGCGCGGCGCGCCACTGCAGAAATCGGTGCATCAGGTTCATCGTTGTCTACCTCCGTCTTGGATACCGCAACGCGCGGCTTGATGAGGCGAAATGATGCGCAAACCCGAATATCCAGTAAAGTGCAAATATTCGATTGATTATTGATAAAAACGCATGAAATTCGATCTGGCTGATTTGCGTGCATTTCTGACGGTCGCTGACTTGGGCAGTTTTCGCGCGGCATCAGAAGTACTGCACCTGTCGCAATCGGCCCTATCACGGCGCGTCGGCAAACTGGAGCAGGCCTTGGGCGTGCAATTGTTTACGCGCACCACACGCAAGGTCGAGCTCACCACCATCGGCCGTGGATTCGTGCCCCGCGCACGCAATGTCCTGAATGAACTGGAAAGCGCGCTGGTCGGCATTCAGGATGTGGCCGAACGCATGTCGGGGCAGGTCACCATCGCGTGTGTGCCTTCGGCCGTGGCGTATTTCCTGCCTGCCGTTATTCGTGAATACCACCGGCAGTACCCGCGCATCCGCATCCGGCTCGTCGACGAGTCATCGTCGGTGGTTCTGACCGCAGTGGCCGGCGGCGACGCCGACTTTGGTCTGACGTATATCGGCACACAGGATGCCGACATCGAATTCCAACCATTACTGGAAGAGCCGTTCGTGGTGGCGCTGCGCACAGACCACCCGCTGGCGCGTCGTCGCCGGCTAGCCTGGCGCGATCTGGCGAATTGCGAATACATCAGCTTGGCCCAGGGCAGCGGCAACCGTTTCCTGATCGACCAGGCCCTGGCGCACCGTCCCGATCGGCCGCGATGGTTCTGCGAAGTGCAGCATGTGCCGGCACTGGTCAGCATGGTCGAAGCGGGCCTGGGGGTGGGCGTGGTGCCTCAGTTGGCAATGCCCCCTGTAGGGCATACGGCCCTGGCCAGCGTGCCATTGCTCGATCCCGTCGTCAGCCGCACCATCGGACTGATTCATCGGCGCGGACGGGAATTAAGTCCGGTAGCCAAGCTGCTTTATGAGATGGTCGTGAAAATGCGGGGCACAGGCGCGTGATGTCACCTTCTAAATCGGCACCGACATTCCTGTTTTGACCCGATCCAGAGCCACAAGCGTCTTGAATGCTTTTACGTTGTTGTTGTCGTGGAACAGACTACGAGTCAATGCGACGTACTGCTCCATGTCGCGTACCAAGAAAATAAGCACGAAGTCGCACTCCCCCGCGACGTAGTAGCACTGCTGGATCTGGGGGCAAGACGTAAAGCTGCGCTGCATCTCTTGTAGCAACTCAGCGCGTTCGCTCTCTACCTTGACCTCCACAATGATGGTGAGGCCATGGCCTAGGGCTTTGGGATTGAGACAGGCAACATAGCGTTCGATTACGCCGGCATGACTCAACAGCTTGAGTCGCCGATTGACGGCCGCCGTCGACAAGTTGGCGAGTTCCCCTAAATCACGCTGCGCCAAGCGCGCGTCGTTTTGAATCGCAGCAAGCAAGGTCCGGTCATATCCGTCCAGCTCCATTGTCATGAGGAATTCCTTTCCAGTAACGTGCGAGAAATTCGTAAATTATTCAAATTTATGGGCAAATTTTCAGCTGTTTAGACACCCTTGGGGAAATATTATTTCATCTATGGACTATGACGGGAGTTCTTCGATGCCGTCATCTACTTTCCCTCGGAAATTCCCAAGGACGCTATGTTTATCCTGAATGCCCACCCTGACCACAACTCTGCCCTGGAATATGCAGATGAAGGCATGTTCAATGCCGATTCGATTCACAAAGCCGCAACGTACATTGCTGCCCGTCCAGGCTACGCAGTTACTCCGCTGGTTTCCTTGCCTGGGCTGGCGTCTGACGTTGCGGTGGCCTCCATTCAGGTGAAAGACGAAAGCGCTCGGTTCGGCCTGGGTAGTTTCAAGGCGCTTGGAGGCGCCTACGCGGTGATTCGTTTAGTTCTTGAAATGGCGGGAAAGCGTCTTAACCGTGTTGTCGATATGTCAAACATCGAGGAAGAAGACGTTCGCGCGGTCGCACGCGAAATCGTCGTCGCATGCGCCACCGACGGTAATCACGGCCGCTCCGTGGCCCAAGGCGCCCAGGTGGTCGGAGCCCGATCAGTGATTTTCGTCCACGCCGGCGTCAGCGAGGCACGCATTGCCGCCATTGAAAAATTGGGCGCTGAAATCGTTCGGGTTCAGGGCAACTACGATGATTCTGTGGCCCAAGCCACATCTACGTGCGAACGAGAGGGCTGGATGGTGGTGTCGGACACCTCATGGCCTGGGTATGAATACGTTCCTTTATTGGTCATGCAGGGATATACCGCCATGCTCACAGAGGCGATCGAACAATTGGATGCGCCGCCAACGCATGTGTTCGTTCAGGCCGGTGTTGGAGGTATTGCGGCTGCAACGGCGGCGTTCTTCTACTTAACGTACGGCGAGCGACGACCGCAGTTCGTGGTCGTCGATCCGGCACGCGCTGCATGTCTTTACGAAAGTGCCCGGCTTGGGGCGCGCACGCGTGTGGCAGACGCTGGCCCGACTATCATGGCAATGCTGGAGTGCTACGAGCCTTCCTTGGTGGCTTGGCGCATTTTGACCCGCTGCGCGGATGCGTTCATGACGGTGGATGAGGATGACGCGGTCAATGCCATGCGCTTGCTCGCAAAGCCGCACGAAGGTGATCAACCGATTGTTGCCGGCGAAAGCGGTTGCGTAGGTTTAGCAGGCTTCTTGTCCGCAATGCGTGATCCTGAAATCAAGGTAGCGCTGGGCATTGATGCCGAGTCGCGCATCTTCGTGATCAATACTGAGGGTGCGACAGACGCGACCCTATATGAGCGGCTCGTGGGGCAGGCGCCGGAGGAAGTGTTGATAACACGTTGAGGCCGTGCCTCTATCTAGTAATTTTTGGTACGCAATCTTCCTAAAATCTGGATATCCGTATTCTAAGACGGATATCCCACGGTATTAGTCAACGTTCCCACCTTGCTGATCGTCACCTCGACGCGATCTCCTGGGCGCATCCAGACTGGAGGCGTACGACCGCTGCCAACGCCGGCCGGCGTACCGGTCGCGATGATGTCACCACACTTAAGCGGTGCGATGGTCGAAAGATAAGCAATGAGTGCGGGTAACGTATAGGTCATGTTGCTCACTTGATCGCGTTGCACTTCGCGGCCGTTCAAACGAGTGGATATCACAAGTGTTTCGGGATTGCCGACGGCATCGGCCGTGGTTAACCAAGGGCCGCAAGGGGCTGTCCCCGGAAAATTCTTTCCGGCAGTGACCGACTGCTTCTGCCAATCGCGCACGCTGATATCGTTGAAGCAGGTGTAGCCGGCAATATGCGTCAGTGCCTCGGTCTGCGCGATGCGCGAGCCGCCACGACCGATCACCAACGCCAGTTCCCCCTCATAGTCCAGGCATTCCGACACCTCCGGCATTGGAACCTCACCGTTGTGCCCCAGCAGCGTATCGCCTGCTCGCAGGAATATGCTGGGATGGCGTGGCATTTCTCGGCCGACCTCTTCGACATGGGCACGATAGTTCAGACCGACACAAAGAATTCGTCCCGGTAGGGCGACTGGTGGCAGCAGGGTTAACTGTTCCAGAGGGAGTTGGCATAAGGACGGGGCAGAGAAATATTGTGCTAGCTCACTGCCTGACTCGGTGAGCACACGTATCATCTCACTGGAGCGAAGCGCGGCCGGCGCTTCGACGAGGACGCCCTTTTCCTCCAATACCAGCCCCCAACTGGTGCGGTCTTCTGTACGGAAGCGAGCCAATTTCATGCGGATACCTCTTCAGCAGGTAACGATGGATCAAATTCGAACAGAGAAGTCGTCGATAGAGTGGCAATGCGCCAACCTGAATCCGTGTGCTCGAAGCCAATTTTTACGTCGGACATTCGCCAGGGACCGCGAATCAATAGTGGCAATGTGGCGTTCGGTGATGCATGTGAACGGACCACCGTCATATACAAGTGGCCACAGGCGGCTCCGTTCGTTTCGGGGTCGATGGTCAAATTGCTGATGACGTGCCGTGTCCGTAGCGTCGCTGCGCGTTTTGACAGGGCAGTCCGAATGGCGGTCAAGCCTGCATGGCCGTTTCCCATTCGGGTCATGCTGGCATTCGCTGTGAAAATGTCTTTCAGCGGCGCGTAGTCATGTGTGTCCAGGCTACGGTAAAAGCGATACACCAATGCAGTACAGGCTTCACGGTCGGTAGGGCGCTGCATGATCAGCCTCTGTTGATATCGGACTGGCCGATGGAGCGTTTCCAGAATGCCGATTCGCCGGCCACGAAATTTGCAAAATCGGTGGACGATCCGCCTTGTGGGACGTTACCCGCGTCATGCATGGACTTACGCACGGCGGGATCCGTCAGCGCTATGTTGATTTCTCGATTCAGCTTGGCGGTTAGCGGTGCAGGCAGATTGGCTGGAGCCATAATCCCGCCCCACGCCTGGACATCAAAGCCGGCAATGCCACTTTCGTCCAGGGTTGGCACGTCGGGCAGCATTTCAGCTCGCTTGATCGAGGTGACAGCCAAGGGCCGAATTTTTCCATCACGGATAAAGGGAAGCGGTGCAGTGAGATTATCTATCATCAAGTTGACCTGCCCGCCGACCAGATCCATCAGGCCGGGCGCACTACCTTTGTAGGGAATATGGCGCAGCTCGATGCCGGCAGCTCTGCTCAAGAGTGCGATAGCCAGATGCTGAGAGCTGGTTTGTCCGGGGGATGCATAGGTAATCGTATCCGGCGGCTGTTGCTTCGCATAACGAATAAGGTCAGTGATGTCTTTTACGGGCAGTGAGTTGTTGGCAGTCAACACCAGCCCGGCACGGCCGATCAATGTGATGGGCGTGAAATCATTCAGCGGGTCGTAGCCCAGTTTCGGATTGAAGTGCGGGGCAATCGCATGGCTGCTGGATGTCGCGTATAGCAATGTATAGCCATCGGGACGCTCGGCAGCCACTGCCTGGGCGGCAATGGCGCCGGATGCACCCGGACGATTTTCCACGATCACGGGTTGTCCTATTTGCTTTTGCAACGCGGCGCCTAGCAGTCTTACCGTGTTATCCGACGATCCACCCGGCGGAAAACCTACGATGATCTTCAAGGGCCGAGATGGGTAGTCCGGTGTGTTGCCACGAGCCAGTAGGGGAATCGAAATACCAATGGCCATGGCCGTGATGAACTGTCTGCGTTGCGTCATGTTGTCTCCATTTTTTATATATATGTTCAATCCAAAACGCACACCTTCGATTACACAGAGAGCGTCGCGAGCAGCGCAGCGGGCTCACAAACGGCGTTCCATCGTAGTTCGCGAACGTGTTGCTCCGAGTCGAACGGCGTTGCTCGATGCATCGTGCAGCTGTCATCCCAGCAGATCAGATCGTAAGGCTGCCATGAGTAGGAAAAAACGAACTGTGACTGCGTCGCAAAATCTGTCAGTTCGGCCAACAGTGCGCGACTCTCGTCCTCCGGCATGCCAACCACGCAACCGGCATGGGACGACAGGTATAGCGATTTTCGTCCGCTACGGGCGTGAGTGCGAACCAGAGGCTGAATAGCCGGGGGCGCTTTGTCCCGTTCCTCGGCGCTGAATTCCGTGAACCCGGCGCGGGCCCGTGAGGCGAAGATACTGTGTTCCACACGCAGCCCTTCAAGTGCGCGTTGTTGCTTGGGCGGTAACGCATCCCAGGCGGCACGCATGTCTGCGTATTCGGTGGCGGGCGGTACAGGCGGAAGTTGGCGAGCCGATAGCACCGTCATCCGCGCCGGCGCAGCCATAAAAGACAGATCCGTATGCCAAAGCTGGTTGGCGTCGCTGAATTTTCGGCGTTCAGAATCTTTGGTCAGCAGCCCGCCGTCCTTGGCAATATTCGATACGTCGCCAAAGCGCGCATCGGTGAGACGTCGTCGCGCGGTATCCATGACCGATTGATGTACGCGGCCAAATCGGCTGGAGAATGCCAACTGTTGTTCGTCGCTGACCTTTTGATTTCGAAAACTCAGCAGTGAATACTGCGCCAGTGCTTGCTCAATCGTTTCGAGACTGTCGGGATCCAATGTGCGTGTCAGATCCAGTCCCTCGATTTCGGCCCCAAAAGTGGGTGTAAACGGAATAACGCGGACGCTCATATCTATTTTCCCCATGTTGTTCAAGCGGGCTCGACTACTGCGTTCCAGCGCAGCTCTCGACGCTGGTTACGCGAGTCGAAAGGTACGGCACGGTGCATGGTGCATGTGTCGTCCCACATCAGCACGTCAAATGGGTTCCACTGATACGCAAAGACGAACTGCGGTTGCGTGGCGTATTCGATCAGATCCGCAAGCAGGGCACGTCCCTTTTCAACGGGCCACCCGATGATGTGCGATGCATGCGAAGCCAGATAAAGGGATTTTCGGCCGCTGCGAGGATGGCGTCGCACGAGTGGATGTGTCACGGGCGGCAATACCTTGCGCTCGGCCTCGGTAAATCGTGTGTAGCCGGTCTTGGCGCGGGAGGTGAGAACGCTATGCTCGACTTGCAAGCCTTCGAGTTCACGTTGACGATCGGTAGGTAGTGCGTCCCAGGCAGCGCGCATGTCGGCGAATTCGGTGGGCGGTGGCTCCGCGGGCAGTTCGCGGGCCGACAGAACCGTAATGCGCGCTGACGCGGCAACAAAGGAAAGATCGGTGTGCCAGAGCAGATTGGCATCGCTGTAGGCGCGCTCCCCACTGCGGGCGATTTCGCCTTGAAGATTCAGATTCGAGACATCTTGAAAATTCGGGTCCTTTATCCGACGTTGCGCCGGGTCACGGCTGGCCTGATGCAGCGGGCCAAATCCCGAAGAAAACTGCACTTGCTGGGCGTCATCGATGGGTTGAGAGGGAATGCCAAGCACGCCATATGTGGCTAAGGCATCCTCGAGCTTTTCATAGGTATCGCGGGAAAGCGGCTGCCGCAAATCAATGCCGGTTACCTGCGCGGCGAATAGAGCGTTGAAAGGGCGGACCTGCAGCGTCATATGGGTCTCCTGTCTGATAAGAAGAAGTCGAACTGCCTATTGCTGTGGAATGTTGGCGTCGTGCACGAGCTGTTTCCAACGGCCTATGTCAGCGGCAACCAGTTCGGCGAACTGAGACGGGTCCAGTGCAAGTTCGTCGTGCCCGAACCCAGCCAGCTTTTCGACTGTCTTAGGGTTGGAGAGGACGGTGGCCATCGCTGAATGCAGCTTTTGCACGATGTCCGATGGCGTACCAGCGGGCGCCATAATTCCAATCCAGGACACGAGTTCGTAACCTGGAAGGTATTCGCCCATGGCCGGAATATCGGGCGCCAATTGCGACCGTTTTTGTGCCGTGATGGCCAGAACTTTCAGCTTGCCTGCGTTGTGGGCCATGATTGCCACGCCCAAAGGTAGAAAACAGGCATCCAGTCGTTTGGCCTCGACGTCGATCATTGCCGGTTGTAGTGACTTATAGGGGATGTCGTTGACGTCTATGCCGCCTTTGGTCTCGAGTAGCGCCACGCAGGCCCGGGAGCTTGCCGAGCCATGCGCCACCGTTACCGCGCCAGGTCTCTCGGACGCATAACGCAGGAACTCGGGTACGTCTTTGGCAGGAAGGTCGGGGCGTACCGCCAGTGCCCAGGGAGCGGCGCTGATGGCGCCGACCGGCGTGAAGTCCTTAATCGGGTCGTAGGGTAGGTTCTTGAACAGCGCGACGTTACCGGCATGAGAGCCGTTCGACACGAATACGAGGTTATAGCCGTTGGGAGTCGCGCGCGACGCGACTTGTGAACCCACTGTGCCCCCGGCACCGGCCCGGTTTTCAACAACGATGGATTGGCCGACGATCTTGCCCATTTCGTCCGCCATGTACCGCGCGATCGCATCAGTGGAGAGGCCGGGTCCGAACGGGACAATCATCGTGATGGCTCGGGCGGGATAGTCCTCATTGGCGAGGGCGAGAGTCGGGGCCAGGCCTATCGTGGAAAGGAACAGGCAAAAATGTCTCCGTTGCATAGCGTTGTCTCGTCGTTGTAATTGATAATGGGGCGCGAAAATCGGGCAAAGGATCAGCGGCGTGCTATGCAATGCGGCCCTAGTTCGGCGATGCTGCGACAGCCCATGAATGCCATGGTTCTGTCCACGTCGTCCGCCAGGATTTGCAATATGCGGGTCACCCCACCTTCGCCGCCGGCAGCCACGCCATATAGCGGAGCACGGCCCAGCAGCACGGCATTTGCGCCCAAAGAGAGTGCTTTGACGATGTCGCTGCCTTGTTGAAAGCCGCTGTCCACTAACACCGTGCCGTGGTCGCCTATGGCTTCAGCCACGGCGGGTAGCGCGTCAATGGCCGCGATACCCGGATCGAAATTACGGGCTCCATGGTTCGATACCACCACGCCGTCAGCACCGCAATTCATCGCTGCCCGCGCGTCTTCCGGGTGTATGACGCCTTTGACTAATAACGGCCCTTGCCAGCGTTTTCGCAGTTCACGCAGGTCTTCCCAGGTAAGCGTCTCGTTCTTGGGTGTTCCGCGCACATGCCTTGGCCTTTCCATCAGGGACCGACGCAACGCTTCTGGATAATTTTGATGACGGGGAATGCCGCTAGTTAACAAGTAGCGGGCCATGACGCTTAACATCCAACGTGGATGCAGCGCCACGTCCAGTGCATTGCGCCGATTGATGCGAATCGGTACCGAGAATCCATTGCGATGGTTGTAGTCACGCTTGGGAGATACAACCGTATCAATAGTGACCAGCAGGGCCTCGTACCCCGCTGCCTTGACGCGATCAAGCAATTGATAAGACATACGTCGATCCGGCCACATGTAGAGCTGAAACCAAAGTCGTCCCCCTGCTTGATCGGCTACATCCTCCATCGAGGTGATGGACGCGGTGGAGAGCGTAAAGGGAACGCCTTGCGCTGCGGCTGCCCGTGCCAAAGCAATTTCGCCGTGATGCCACAACAACCCAGCGGCGCCTGTGGGTGCGATAGCGAAGGGCTGCGCCATCGTGCGGCCAAACAACGTCGTGCGCGTATTGCGTTCACTAACGTCGACTAGGCCCCGCGGCCACAGTCGAACGCGATCCAGCGCCTCGCGGTTGCCACGTAAAGCCAATTCGGCCTCGCTGCCTCGATCGACGAATTCGAATAGACCTAGCGGCAAGCGACGTCGAGCGATGGCACGTAGATCAGCAACGGTTTGTGCATCCGGGAAAGAGGGCGTTGACCCTCTGGATGATTGGGGCAGATCTTTTGAGGACGCATTCCGATCGAGTCGGGAGCTTAGTGGCATGACACGCCTTGAGCTGATTTGGTGATGTCGTGCTATTTAAAGCCTAAATTAATAAAAGAAAAAATCACTTTTAATTTTCCAATAACATAAGAAATTATTATGTTGATGGAATCTTCACACCCTATGTCACGCCCTACCTTGCTTAACTTGGAAACCGCGCTTTGGGTTAACCGTCTTGGCACCTTTGCAGCCACGGCACAAAAAATGCACACGACTCAGCCGGCAATTTCGTTGCGCATACGTGAACTTGAGGCGTCGCTGTCCACGACATTGTTCGAGCGTAAAGGCCACCGTATGGAGCCCACGGTGGAAGGGCGAAAATTCCTTCATCGCATCGAGCCCTTGGTGGCTGAAGTTCAAGAGGTGCTCGGCAGTGCCCGTGACAGTCTCGCCACTCAAGGGGTAATCCGGATAGGTTCCGGTGATATTCCGATGACTTGGTTTGGAAATTTAGTCGGCCAACTGCAGCGCGAAATGCCGGACGTGACCTACGAGCTTCATATTGGCATTGCCCGCCGATTGCTCGCTCAATTGGAGGACGGCCGATTGGATTTTGTTCTCATGGCGGGCAGGGTGGAATACCCGACACTGACGAGCACCTCGCTAGGGTGCACGCCCATGCTCTGGGTGATGGCACAGGATCGTTGGCGCCTCTTCGGTGACGGCAACCTCAAGAAGCGAGCGCTGGCTTCTTTGCTTAATGCCGGGCCCATTTGGTTGATACCAAGAGATTCGCCATATTTCGCGGGGCAGGTCGAGATGCTGAAATCAAAGGGGGCCGATCTGCGCAATGTGAATAGCTGCGACAACATGAACACGCTGATCGATCTTGTGGCACGCAACGGCGGGATGGGTTATCTGCCGAGAGTACTGATCGAAGAGCGGCTAAAACGTGGAGAGCTTATGGAAGTGATGGGCATGCCTACCACTGGCCAGGTCGAGTACTTCATCGTGACGTCGCGAGCGCGTCAGGCCCGACTCGTACAGCAAGTGGTTGACTTGACTGTACGCGGGAGTCAGTTCTCAAAATGCCGTGACGCCGGCGATTCATAATTTTCAACAAATGTGCTTCAAATGTAATTTTCATTAACAGTCATATTCTTGGCATCTTGGAAATCTAGTATCCCTCTCGAAAGTGCCACAGCCGGAGCAGGTGTAGCCGTGCCTAACGCCGTTGAATAGAGTGGGGATCATGAATCGAGTCGTCGTCGCTGAGACCGCCTTAGGGGCGGCATTGAAGTTCAAAAGCATGCACGGACAAGAAACATTGTCCAAACTGTATGAGTTTGAAGTGGAACTCGTGGCGGAAACGGCCGAAATCAGTGCTACCTCTGTGTTGGGTAAGCCCCTGACGCTGGAAATAGAAACGCAACCTGGCGCCAAGCGTTATTTAACCGGCGATGTCACCCGATTTTCCTATGTTGGGCAGGAGGCGGGCGGCGTGCGCCTGGCGCGATACCGAGCAACCGTGTGCCCGTGGTTGTGGTATTTGACGCGGAACCGCGATTGCAAAATCTATCAGAACAAGAGTGTCGTCGAGATACTGGACGAAGTTTTGGGCTCGTACTCGGGTTGCACCTACGAGAAAAAACTACAGGGTTCGTATCGAACCCGTGAATATTGTGTCCAGTACGAGGAAAGCGATTTCGACTTTATCAGCCGGCTGATGGAGCATGAAGGTATTTATTATTACTTCAAACACGAAAAGAATCAGAACACGTTGGTGCTGATTGATGACATCGGCGAGCATGAGCCTCTGCCAGACTACGCCTCGCTGGATTACCTGCCTCACGAAAACAATGCCGTGATCGGCGATGACGTCATTTACACGTGGCGCAGTGAAGAGGAACTGCGGGGGGTCGAGTATGTTGTCAACGACTACGACTTCAAGAAATCGAGCCTCAATCTGCAAAGCCGTCTCAAGGATTCCTACCCGGTAGAACAAGCCAATCGTGAGATCTACGACTGGCAAGGGGGGTACGTTGATGTCCAGCATGGCGAACATTACGTCAGGATTCGGCTTGAGGAAACACGTTCCGCCAGCGAGCGCAGCAGCGGTTGCGCCACTGTGCGTGGGCTAGCTCCCGGTTATACGTTTAGTTTGCGCCGAAGCCCCCGCAAAGTGGATATCCGGGAATATCTGATTGTTTCGGTCAAATATTTTCTGACTGAGGCCGGCTATCAGTCGGGAGAGGGCGAAGGGGAGTACCGATTCGAGTTCTCGGTTCAGCCCACCAGCCTGCCTTTCCGCGCGCCCGTGGCCACGCCCGTTCCTAAAACGACGGGTCCCCAGACGGCCGTGGTGACAGGGCCGTCGGGCTCGGAGGTTTATACCGATGACTTCCAGCGCATAAAAGTCCATTTTCGTTGGGACCGCTACAGCCAGCCTGACGAAAACAGCTCGTGCTGGGTCCGCGTATCGAATGATTCTGCTGGTAATGGTTATGGTGCGGTCAGTACGCCGCGCGTGGGTCAGGAAGTGGTAGTGGACTTTATCGGCGGCAATCCCGATCGCCCAATCGTCACGGGTCGCGTCTATAACGATCGTCAGATGCCTGCGGGGGGATTCAGCCCGTCACCCACTATTGTCGGTTTCAGCAGCCGTTCTCATTATGGTAGTCCGGCCAACGAAAGCCACATGTATATTGAGAACAAGCTGGGTGGCGAGTATGTGAAGCTGCATTCGGAGAAAGATCTGCATGTCGTGGTTGAAGGGCTGGAAACGCGTGACGTAGGCGAATCCCGCACGACCACGATTGGGACTTTTGAAGACAATGATATTGGCGATTATCAAAAGAACTTGATTGGCGGCTACCGGGATACAACCGTAGATGGCGGTGTCGATACGCTGAAGGTTACCTCCGGCGATCGCGTAGAGACTTTCTCGCAAAAATATACCAATACCACCACATCAGATATTGATATGACCTCCACTAGCGGCCATATCAAGATCAAAGCCGATTCTGGCTATGGCGTATTCGAGGCGGACGGTTTTGTGCGGGTTAAATCGACCGGCGATAACACGGTTACCCTGGAGAAAGGCGGCCCTGATCATCAGTTGATGTTCAGCGGCGACAATGCGTACCTGAAGGCGCCTACGGATGTCATGATCGACGCAACCGCAGGTAAGGGTGATTTCACAACCGCCACGACGATGAAATTGCTGGCGGATGCGGGCCCACTGGATATTCAACGCGGCGATGCTTCACACTCTATCAACATGGCCGGATCGAAGACGACGCACCAAGCGCCAGACGCCATCGAGTTCAAAACGCCCGAGTTGCTGTTGAATGGGGCAACAATCAAAGAAACCAGCAAATCTAACTTCACACACGGTATTTGGAAAGGTGAGGCTTACGTAGAGGTATTTCAATTCCGCGCGTTCCATCAGTCTTTTTCGGCCGCTCGGCATCAATTCAATCTTTCTCAGAATACTATCTACGGCAAGAAATCGGACCTCGGGTACGTCAAGGTTGATATCGGCGCGGTGTCTGCCAAAGGTTTTGGGATAGACGGGAAATTTGGCGAGCTCAAGACGGTGTTCAAAGCGCTGTTCTTGATTATTTGATCACTGTGAAATTTGTTGTTGGTTAATGAACGTCATCAAACCCAATCGCCTGTCCTGCCTGACTCGTCCATATAAATATCTGAACAAGGATTATCTGGCTGTCACCGCTTACGCGATGGTGGATTTTTCATCCGGGCTTTATCTGGATACCGAGCAGCGGCTATGGGGCACGTTCAAGGATGAATCTGTTCTGAATTTCGGCACGGAAGCGCTGGACTTCGGTATCCCCAAGCACACGCCGGAAATTATCCTCAACGCCCATGGATTTGGGGTATATGCCGTCAATGGCAGGACGGCCGTGTCGGTATCGGTCAACAATGTCAGAAAAGACTTGTGGGTGACCGGCGATCGTTATTGGTCAGATGGCAAACCTACCCAGGCGATTCCGTTTGAGAGCATCCCCATCAATTGGCGCAATGCCTACGGTGGCGCGGGTTATGAGGATAATCCGGTAGGAAAGGGGCATCACGATACTGAACTTAATGGCCTGTCAGTTCGATTCCTGCCAAATATCGAAGACCCCGCCCATCCCGTGATTCACCCGGGCAAACGCTACGCGCCTGCCGGGTACGCCGCCATACCCATCGAGACTCCCGGTCGGCATCTGATGTTGGGTACCTATGACGACCACTGGCGGGTGCATGAGTTTCCCGGTTTTGCCCGGGATATTGATTGGGAGTACTTCAATCAAAGCCCGCCACGGCAGCGACTCAATCGTCTCGAGACGGGAGACCAGATTGCCTTTACGCATATGCATCGCGATAAGGAAAAACTGATCACGACCGTGCCGCCTTTGGTTGTCAGGGCATTCATTAAAATGGCGGAGGTCGTCGCCCAAGAGTCGGGTTTTCTCAGGGAAGTGCCTCTGAAACTGACCACTTATTGGGCCTACCCTCATCTCGAAAAGGCGATCCTGATCTATCAGGGCGCGGTGCTTATCGGTGAGGATGACGCCAGCGACGTTAGTCATATTTTGTATGCCGCGGAGCATACTGATTTAGCCAGGCCGCAGGCGTATTACGAAAAAGAGTTTCATGAGCGACTGAATCCGCAAACGGCCGCGTTTTCCGCGCTGTTGGATAAGGCGCTTGTCGATACGCGTTTTATCCGCGTGACGTCAGACGATGAGATCGAGCTTTCTCCGTTGTTGCAGAACAAGTTCAGAAAGTTAGAGAAAGAGTTGGCGCAGAACACGCTACGCGCGGAGGCAGGTTCGACCAAATCCGAAGAGACTGCTGAGGTAGAGAGAGAGCTGGCCTGGCTGAAGAAAAGTCGGAACGGGAAAATCTCTCGCGATGAAGTCATTGAGGACATCCTTAAGCAGCAGCGGCAGGGCAAGATGAGCCTGAAGGAGGCCAAGCAGCAGTTCAGGAAACGTCGTCAAGCCTCTAAACCGAGCACCGAAGAGCCGTCCAAGAAAACGGCTGATGAGCGTCAGCGCTATCTGCGAGAGCATCGAGAGGCTCTGCTGGTCTCTTTGAAAGAAGACGCTGAGAAAAGCATTTCGCCTGGAGAAAGCCCGCAGACCGCGGCAAGTCCCGCCGCACAAGATCAATTACGGCAACTTCGGTTACTGCAGCTAGAGCAGTTTGAGGATAGCTCCTCGAGAGCGCTCACTACAACGCCGCCAAAGCGTGATTGGTCCGGTAGGCCGAGGAAGTTATATCGAATCTTTGGTTTGAACCAGCTCATTACTGACCCACTGCCGGCAGGTGATGACGGCTACGAGTTGCATGGATTTGTGGCCACGGAGGCATCCTATGCCGGCTGGAGTTTGAATGGCCTGACAATCACGGAAAGCCGCGTTTCTCGCTGTAATTTTTCGAAATCGCAGATGGCACGGTGTGATTTCTATCAAGTCGTTTTCCATGGCTGCGATTTTTCGTCAGTGGACTGGAATCAAGCCATTTTCAAACAGTGCCAGTTTATTGATTGCCGGCTACCTGATGTGCAGTCGGACAAAGCGCAATTTGAAGATTGCCGCTTTGTACAGTCAGATCTGACTGCGTGGATGCATTTCAAAATCAGCTTGAAAAACTGCATTTTTGAGCAATGCCGTTTCGTTAATTTTGCCTACACGCGCAGCCGGTTGGAGAATATCACCTTTGAAAAATGCCACTTTCTACGGCACGGTTTTCTCAAAGGACGGATAAAAGGGCTGCGTATGGACGCTTGCCACATTGACTCTATGTCATTTGCCGGCATAACGGCCATACAAGGATTCCATCTTTCCCAATGTCAGGCGTCAAAGCTTTATTTTGCTGCGGACACGATGCTACAAGATCTCGATATTTCCCATTCGACGGTCTCGGCATCCAGTTTTAGAAAAGTCGACTTCAACCAAGCCACGATCATGGCCAGTGATTTAAGTACGTGTGATTTTTCGGAAGCGAAAATGCAGGAGACCAGTATTGCGGATAGTTTCTTCAAACGCTGCCTGTTTGTTCGATCCGATTTGTCCAAAGCGCATATCAATAATTCCGATTTCAGTGAGGCGCAAATGAAGTCGGCCGACTTCACTTGTACCGACATGCGGCATGTGTCTTTTTTTAGCGCTGAGCTTGCCATGATCAAGGCCGATGCAAATACGATTCAGCAGGATATGTTGATGGATAGGTCTAATGTCTATCCATTGCGTAAATAAATGATGGGGCTAGACACGGCACAGCAACACTTCCTGTCTTTGGTGCATGACGGGGAGTCGATTACCGATTCTTTATGGAAAAATTTGTCTTGGCAGGGCTTGGCGTGGCATGGCGCGGAGATTCGACAGTGCATCTTTGAGAATAATGCGTTCTCTGAAATGGACTGGCGGTCTTGCCATGTCGATGAGTCCGTATTCGCCGGCGTTCGCTGGTCGGATACGGCGCTCAAGGACTGCGTGTTCTCCAGTTGCCGGTTCGTAAATTGTGTGTTTGAAAGAGGCACATTCCATACAAACCAATTTCTCGGGTGTGCATTTGAAGGCTGTGTGTTCAGCGAGTGCCGCTATAACGAGGGCATGCTGGTCAAGGCGCCGATACTTGATTTGCAAATCGAGGCGTCCCAGATAGAAAAGCTCGTGATGTCCCATAATGAGCAGGTACGGTTAGGGTTTAAGGACTCCGATTTTCAGCATTTGGTAATGACGGATTTCAATTTCGAAAACCTGACGCTGGAGAACACACGCTTCACGAATCTGATTGCGCTGGAATGCACGGCGAGAGATTATAGTTTTCAGGGCATGCATCTTGTCCAGGCTCAGTTTACCGACAGCGATATGGCGGGCAGCGATTTTTCGCAGGCGGATTTATCTCAAGCGTGTTTAAAGGGGTGTGACTTGCAGGCCTGCCGATTTGACCGTGCCACGGTTCGGCAGGCGTTAATCATAGAGGCCAATGCGACCAACGCGGTATTTGCCGGCGCGCAGCTTGAAAGCGCAAATTTCTCTGGCACTAACTGCGAGGGTGCCAACTTCCGGGGTGCCGATATGACGATGACGATCTTGAATCGCAGCAATTTACAGCATGCTGACTTTTCTGATTGCAGCATGTCATTTACGGATTTCTCGTACTCCAATATCAGCTACGCCAATTTTCGTGGCGGGCGTTTCATGCGAAGCAAGCACCACGCGGTCATTGATCATGAGACCCGCTATGGGTCCAAGAGTGGCATTTTGTCGCCGGATCATGCGTTGTTGCAGGCGGAGCAATGGGTCAAATTATCATGAACCTTCGTCAACAGGATAATGACGTTCGCGCCAGTGCCGATGGCGAGATCGATGCCAAGACGGGGCATTTGGACCCGCTGCTTCAAAAGACGGCAACTGCGTTTGGTGGCGACACGCATGTGCACAGCGCATTTCTGGTCGACGCCCATGATAATGTTTTTTTTACGGTCAGCAATCGCGAGCACGGGCGTCAGTATCAGGTCAAGCGTGCGGCGAGCTGCCTGCTGCGTCCGGATCCCGGTGACAAAGTATTGGTATCGGGGGACGTGGCAGGTGGGCTGTACATTATTGCGGTACTGGAGCAGGGCACCCGAGGACGCATGATCTTGCAAGTCGATGGTGAGCTTGCCGTATCCGCCGACACGCTTTCGCTGACGGGCCGTGACCGTCTGACGATGCAAACGGACGCTTTTAGCCTCGAGG
The DNA here is from genome assembly GCF_054779135.1 of Bordetella tumulicola. NCBI lineage: Bacteria > Pseudomonadati > Pseudomonadota > Betaproteobacteria > Burkholderiales > Alcaligenaceae > Bordetella > Bordetella tumulicola. The sequence continues at coordinate 213,490 of NZ_BAAGYU010000011.1, forward strand.
CCGACTCGGGTGCCGTCAACACGAAAGACTGGTCTATCAAAAGCCTTGATTACACGCTCACTAGCGTTGAACTGAACGTGGTGTCGGTAACGTCCAGATATACGGGTGATCAGCGAGAGTCGTACTACCAGTCCGTGAGTGAAACGACGAGCCGGTCCGCACGTTACGTCACCGGCACCGACACGGTGAAAGCGATCAATATCGACTATGCCGCCGATTTCATTGCTCGGCTAAATGGAAACACCACGTTTATTAATGGTGAAACGATCATGAAAGTCGACGGTAAGCAGATTCTGATGGGCTAGGACGCCACGTTTGGCGCAGCACGATACAGCCCCCACGCGAGGAGAAACTCATGTTTGCAAATGCACAATTCGGCGGAATGGATTTAGGTTTTCCGGATGTATGTAAGACGCCGCTTCCTCCGATTCCGTATCCCAATATGGCCTTCGGGCCTTTGACGATCCCGATCGCATTCAATATTCTGTGCGGTGGCGGGCCATGGCATAACTTGATGAGCGCCCGCCCGCTGACGGTGGGGGACACGCCGGGCATTGGGTTGGGGTTGATTTCACAAACGGTGATGTCCCGGCAGCAGCATCTCACGGGAGCATTTACGGTGATTGTCAGGGGAACGCCCAGCACACGGGTCACCAGTCTCGGGCCGGCAAACTTGATCAACTGCCCGCTATCGATCCGCATCGTCCCCAGTCAGCTTAAAGTCCTGGTGTTGTCTCCCTAGCAACGGGCAATTCCGCAACGCTAATAACCGATAACGCAGGGTCAGGATTCATATGGCGGAAACTCTAGTGTCATGGCTGGTCTGGATGATGGATAAGGTCTGGCCATTCCCCGTTTTTATTATTGCGCTCGTACTCATCATCCTGCTGGTTTCCCGGCTGATGGGCGTGCCCTCATCCAGCACACCGCTACTCGTGGTCGTGTGCGTCTTGATGATCGGTATTCCCTTTGGAACGCCAGTGCTGTTCATGTTTGGTCATTACGTGACGGCGCCACTGATTTATCACTATGGCGTCCCCGGGCAAGCAGTGGTCGTCTCCGTCAAAGATACCGGCAATATTCACAACAATCAGTCCGTCGAACGTTATTCGGTCATGTTGCAGAAAGCCGATGGCGAGCGGATAGAAACGCACTTCGATAGTTCTAATTTCAATGTGTACCCTAGCCGCGGCCAAGTACGCTATCCCGCCGTAGGCCAGCCATTCGAGGTGCATTATCTGGCCAGGCAGCCGCAGAATTTTGTCATTTTGCTAGAGGGCAATAGCCCTTATGCGAAGCAACAGCGTTGACATCGTCAGCGCCAGGCGCGATAGGGAGTGTGCTCGCTTGTGAGCGGTGGTGGAGAAGAAGTGAATTGCTTTATCTGTTATGATAGAAATTAGCTATAGCGTGAAGCATAAATTCCAATTGGCTTATATAAATAATAATAATTATCGTTTACTTAAGTTCATTCACGTAAGAAGCCCGCCATGTCCCGCTTTCGCCAACTCCGTCCCGAAACTTCGCGCATGCTGCTCAAGACCGGTAGCTATTACTTTCTGCACATTATGGTCGCAGCCGTGGTGGCCTACGCCGTGACGGGCAACTGGTTGGCGTCACTCACGCTGAGTTTGTTGGAGCCCACGGTCCAGGCGTTTGCTTACTTTTTCCACGAGAAAGCATGGGAACGGTCGCGGAGCCGTAAACTAGCCCGAGAGCAGGCTATTCCTAACCATATTGTTGCGGAGTCCGTGTGAAAAAACTCATCAATGATCCTCGTCACATCGTCCGGGAAGCACTTGAGGGTCTGGTCGACACCACCGGCCACCTCGCACTCGTTCAGGGCGAGAACATTGTTGTTTTACGCGACTTACCCCAGCCCGATCAACGCCCGGTCGCGGTTTTGTCCGGGGGAGGCAGCGGCCATGAACCTGCCCACGCGGGCTACGTTGGGGCGGGCATGCTCAGCGCGGCGATTGCAGGTGACGTGTTTACCTCTCCTAGCGTGGATGCGGTGCTGGCGGCCATTCTGTCTGTCGCCGGCCCTGCTGGCGCCTTGTTGGTCGTCAAAAATTACACAGGCGATCGCCTGAATTTCGGGCTGGCCGCTGAGTTGGCACGCGAGAAGGGCATCCCCGTTGAGGCCGTGGTGGTCGCCGACGATGTGGCGTTGCGCGATATCGTTCCGGCCGAACGCCGTCGCGGGATTGCCGGCACCGTATGGGTGCACAAGATTGCCGGTGCGGCAGCGGCCAAGGGCTGGTCGCTGAACAAAGTCGCCGCAGTTGCGGCACGCGCGGCCGCGAGTATTGGGTCCATGGGCGTGGGGCTGGGAGCCTGCACCGTGCCGTCAGCGGGCACACCGAGCTTCTCGCTAGGCGAGACCGAGATCGAGTATGGACTGGGCATCCATGGCGAAAAGGGCGTGCGGCGTGTCAATATGAAACCCGCTGACGCGATCGTGCAGGACATGCTCGAGCAAATATTAGCCGAGATACCGGGTGATACCCATCAGGTCGCGTTGCTGGTCAACGGCTTGGGCGCGACACCTCCTCTCGAATTACAGATCGTCGCACGGCACGCGCTGGCGACCCTACGCGCAAGGGGTCTTACACCCACGCGTGCCTGGGTCGGCAATTTCATGACCGCACTCGAAATGCCCGGATGTTCGCTGTCGGTGCTGTCATTGGATGGGGAACTACTGGAACTATTGGATGCGCCCTGCGCTGCGCCGGCGTGGACGGCTTCGGCTCGTCTTACTGAAGAGCGCGCCACTGTTTCGGCGCCCGCAGGTCTGGAGGTGGAATTCACCCTTACGCCTGAAGGCCCACTGACCGCGACACTCCAGCGAATCGCAACAGGGGTCGCGCATGCGTTGATCGCCGCCGAAGCCGAACTCGCTGACCTCGACGCGAAAGCAGGGGACGGAGATCTGGGCGCCAGCATGGCGCGTGGCGGCCAGGCCATTCTTGACTTGCCGCCCGAAGCGTTCCATACGCCTAATCAGTTTTTCGCTTCACTGGCGCAGAGTATGCGGCGCGCGATCGCCGGTAGCTCCGGGCCGTTTTATGCGGTTGGGCTATTGCGTGCCAGCCGAGAGCTGGCGGACGTGGCACAACCCACGCCTACGCAATGGCAGACCGCCTTTGCCGCTGCCCTGGATGCCGTCATGGAGATGGGCGGCGCCAAACCGGGCGATCGCACAATGGTCGATGCTCTTGCGGCGGCCAGCGACGCCTGGCACTCGGCGTTGAGCGCCGGCACGGATGGCGTAGAGGCATTCAGCCAGGCGGTTGACGCCGCGGGCAAGGCGGCCGAGGACACAGCCAACATGCAACCTCGTCTGGGCCGGGCAAGTTATCTGGGCGAGCGCGCCGTTGGCATACCGGATGGCGGCGCCGTCGCGGTAACGTGCTGGCTGCAGGCGCTACGCGTGGGGTTGAAGCGTTAAATAGACACAATTCTCCAACGGGTTCGAACGTACTCCAAGCCGTAGGTTCGAACGCGGCGCAAAGTGGCATTACGGCAACCCTGACCGCTGCGTATGCATCATGCAGCCATCTGGTCGCACTGTTCGGCGCATTCCTTGCACATGCGTGCACAATCGGCCATTCCGTCCAGGCCCTCGCAGCTTCGCGCGCAGTCCTCACATATCACGGCACATGCGCCGCAGACGAATTTATGGTTTTCGACTCGGACAAGCATCATGTGCGCCGCGGTTCGGCATAGCTCAGCACATCCCATCATCAAGCGGAAGTGGGTGGGTTGGACGTGCATTTCTCCTTCCTCGAGGCAGTATCCCATGGCGGTTTGTACGCAGCGTCTATAGCAGGCAAGGCAACTGTCTATGCAGCGCTCCATTTGGTTTTCTGTGGGCGTCATAGTGGCTCCTCATAATGGTGGATTCCCTTGAGAGACAGCATTTTTCATACCTGCGACGTGGAGTCGTGGTGGCTTTGTTGCCTCCCTGTGGCTGGTACGTTGTTTGCGAGTATGCGTACATACTCAGGTCCAGCGTGCATTGTTGATGTTGGGCGACCAAGTCAACCAGCACGGATGCGTCAATTAAGGGGTGGCACGAATGACGGAACGGCTTGGCCATGCCATGGTCAGTGCTCAACCCGCTGCGGCGGGTCGGATATCGATCGTTGTTCTGACCTATAACCGGTGCGAGGAAGTTTGCCGCACACTCAGGGGTTTGTCGGCATTGCCCGTTGCCTATCCTGTGATCGTTGTGGACAACGGTAGCACCGATGACACAGCACCCCGCATCGAACGTGAGTTCCCGAGCGTAACCCTCGTAAGCGTCGGCGCCAATTTAGGGGCCGCCGGCCGGAACCAAGGCGTGGTTAAGGTCGCTACGCCTTATGTCGCGTTCTGTGACGACGACACATGTTGGATGCCGGGCTCACTGGAAAAGGCCGTTGAAATCCTGGATGCGCACCCCGGGATATCCGTATTGAATGCTCGGATTTGGGTTGGGGAGGATGCTCGGCCAGACCCGGCTTGCGTTGCCATGGCGTCGAGTCCGCTGCCGTCTGTCGCTGGCGTCGGCCCGGAACTGACGGGTTTTATGGCGGGCGCAAGCGTCATGCGAACCCACGCATTTCGGCAAGCGAGAGGATACTGGGCGCCTTTTTTTATCGGTGGAGAAGAGGCGTTGCTGGCGCTGGACATCTTGGCACAGGGCGGCACCATCGTTTATGCACCGGCTGTGCAGCTCCGCCACTGGCCTTCCATTTCCCGCGATACGTCATTGCGTCGGCGTTTGTTGGCGCGCAATGCGCTATGGACAGCTTGGCTGCGCCTTCCGCTACCGTTGGCGCTGGCGCGCAGTTGGCATCAACTTTCCTTTCTACCCGATTGGAGGACCCGGTTCGCGGCGTGCCGGGATGCACTGGTCGGATGGCGGTGCGTCCGGCGTCACCGCCGGGTGCTTGACGCCGCCCTTTGCCGCAAGCTGGCGGCCGTCTGGCGTGACGAGGCGGGTCGCTAAAGCTCAGCGACTGCGGTTGCGAGCAAAGACCTGGAGCCGGCACTTCTTACCCGTGTGTGTAAGAAGTGCAAAGCACGCCATGTCGTACATGAGAAACCCGCAGCGGACGACGTTTGGACAGCCGTTCGGCACACCGTTTGCTCTTGCACAGACCGAACTCGCGAGTGCTCGAAACTCAGGTGGACGAGACTGCACACGCCGTCAGGAGGCGGAACGATGGACTGTGATCAACGATATTCTGGCCGGGGTAACGATGACGATTTCAACCTGAATACGGGTGTCGGCGTCGAGGACCCCATGCATGATGCCGATTATCAGAGCAAAACAAGGACGCGAGAATGGCGACAGTGCGCTCATGTCCTATGCATTCGGTTGGACAATATGGGCGATGTTTTGATGTGTACGCCGGCCTTCAGGGCGTTGCGCCAGTCAGGTGCGCGGCGCCTGTCATTACTGACTTCGCCCTCGGGGGCGATCGCGGCGCGATTTATTCCCGAAATCGACAATACGCTGTCTTACGATGCCGCCTGGATCAAGAATGCGTCGGATGGCCGAGATCAGGATATCGATGCGATCGGACGATTGCGTGCACTGAGGCCCGACGCGGCGGTGATCTTCACGGCGTACAGCCAAAGCCCGCTACCCGCCGCGCTGCTGTGTCACTTGGCCGGCGTTCCGCGCGTCCTTGCTCATTGTCGCGAAAATCCCTATCGACTGATTACCGACTGGGTTCGGGAAACGGAGCCCGCGGATGGCATCCGCCATGAAGTTCGGCGCCAGTTGGATCTGGTGGCGAGCGTTGGCGCGCACAGCGACGATTTGCGTCTGTCTTTCCATGTCAAAGAGATCGACCGCCTGTCGCTGCGGACGAAGCTCTATCACGAAGGCGTGGCCGACGAGGAGGAGTGGATCTGCGTGCATGCTGGCGCGACCGCGCCTTCGCGACGCTATCCCGCACGGCAAATGGTGCAGGCGCTGGTAGAACTGCGCGGCGACGGTCGCCGAATCTTACTGCTAGGCGCGCACGAGAGCGAGTCATGGGCTGCCGAGCTGCGGGAGGCGCGAAAGTGGCTGCCGGGTTTGATAGACCTCTCTGGCAAGTTGTCCTTGGGGGAGCTTGGCGCCGCGTTGGAAGGCGCGGTCGTGATGATCTGCAACAACAGCGGCCCGGCGCATATTGCGGCCGCTCTCGGCATCCCTGTTGTCGACCTGTACGCTCTGACGAACCCGCAGCATACGCCCTGGATCACCGCCTCTCGTATTTTGAACCACGATGTGCCGTGCAAGTATTGCTATCGAAGCATTTGTCCGGAAGGCCATCACGCCTGCCTCGCGGGCGTCGAGCCGCGGCGCGTGGCGATGGCGGCGCGAGAGTTGATGAATGGCCGCCGTCCGTTCGTCGAGAAATCGCAATGAAGCCGGTCACGGGTTCCATTCTGGTGTCGGTGGTCGTGCCGACGTACCTGCGTCCACAATTGCTGGCCCGCTGTTTGAATGCATTAGTCCGCCAGCAGTTTCCGCGCGATACCTACGAAATCCTGGTGTGCGATGACGCAGCAAGCATCACGACGCGACAGCAGGTCGAGGCGCTGCGCGAGCGGTGCTCCGGCAAACCTGAGATTCGCTACCTGGCTGTAGAGGACAGCCGTGGGCCTGCTGGCGCACGCAATGTGGGTTGGCGCAGCGCAAAGGGTGCGATTATTGCTTTTACCGACGACGACACGATTCCCGATGAAGATTGGCTGGAGCATGGTGTGAGCGCCTTATCTCCCACTGTAGCGGCAGTAGTGGGCGACACCGACATGCCGATGCCGGATCCGCCCAGCGATTATGAACGCGACGCTTGTGGCCTGACCCGAGCCGAATTCATCACCGCTAATTGTTTCGTGCGCCGTTCGGCGCTGCAAGCCGTCGGGGGATTCGACACTCGCTACACCATGGCATGGCGTGAAGACTCCGACTTGCACTTTGCTCTGTTGGACCGAGGGTTTCGGGTTGAACGCTGTCCGCCGGCCCGCGTGCTGCATCCCGTCCGCCCCAATCGCTTTGCCGCCGGTCTTGGCATGCAAAAGAAAGTCATGTTCGACATGCTGCTGAGGAAAAAGTACCCCCTTCTTTATCGCAACCGCATTCAGGCTCATCTTCCATGGTTCTATCTTGGCGTGACCGTCGCGCTTCTATTGGCCGCTGTGTTGGTCATCATGGGGTACGAGTTCGCGGCGCTGTGCGCCGCTGGTGTCTGGATAGTGCTGACGACGTTCTTCTTCGTAAAGCGTTTGCAGGGCACCCACAAGTGCGCACGCAACGTGATGGACTTGGCGATTACCTCGGCGTTTATTCCGTTGCTCTCCATCTATTGGCGGCTGGTGGGCTTGGCACGGTTTAGGCGGATTGGCTCATGAGGTCGCTGGCTTTGGCCTATGCCGGGAATGGCGTTTGCTACTGTTTTTGTACTTTTGTACATACCCGACTTTTAATGTCAGGAGGACTCGTGCCATGAAACCGAAAGAAGGAAAGTCCAACCCCTCGACCGATGATACCCCTCGTGAAGCCCAATCCAGTCATCGCGACACGCAGAACCGTACCAAGAAAGAAGGCCATGCCACGCAGATCGGAACCGGGCAAGATCAACAGAGCCAGCGAAACCGCGGAGGCGGTGCAAGAAACAAGTCCTGACACCGCACATGACTTCCCAAAGGGATGGGGTAGTCGGTCCGCCTACGGCACCCTCTATCTGGGTGATCGGCGACGTGCATGGCTGCGCAGCATCTCTGAACGCACTGTTGTCGCGTCCCGAAATCGCAGACGATCCAGACAGTCGGTTTTGGTTCGTGGGTGACTTGGTGAACCGAGGGCCGGCTTCGGCCGCGACGTTGCGCCGCATCATGGCGCTAGGCGAACGCGCCACAGTCGTGTTGGGAAATCACGATCTCCGGGCATTAGCCATTGCGGCGGGTTGTCTACGACCGGCCCGGCGTGACACGCTCGACGATCTCCTGACTGCTGCCGATCTGGACGTTTTGCTGAATTGGCTGCGTCGTCGTCCGCTGATGCATTCCGAGGCAGGCTACCTCCTTGCTCACGCGGGGATCTATCCGCAATGGGATGCGACGTTGGCAATGTCGCTCGCACGAGAAGCGCAAGATGTGCTCAGAGATAGCCGATGGCGTGATTACATACGCACGCTCTGTGGCTCGGCCGGCTCGACATGGCATACTAAATTGCAAGGTGAACGCAGGTTGCGATTTATTGTGAATGCGTTTACGCGGATGCGCTTGTGTACGCAGACAGGTGCGTTGGTACCAGGGGCCAAAGCTGCGCCCGGATGTTGGCCATCCGGGACCGTGCCTTGGTTCGATGTCCCGAGCAGGCCTACCGAACACACGCCGATCGTGTTCGGACATTGGGCGACGCTAGGCCTGTACGTGCGTACGGATGTCACGTGTGTAGATACCGGTTGCGTAACAGGCGGTGTGTTGACCGCCTTCAGGCTAAAAGATCGCAAAGTGGTGCAGGTGGGGCGGGATACGCTTGCGCCCGCTTTTGAGGCGCCGGGAGCGACACCGCATTACTGTGACTGGATCCAACCCCGGTCGCGCCATGCGTGGCCATTTCAGGCAAGTGGCCGCTAGGGTAGCGGCCGCAGAGGCTGACTCAGGGCGTCTTGCTTACGCTCTGCTGGAGTGTTTGGGCCATTTGAAGATGTTGCTGCAGCGTTGGCAGGGTCTCAGACGCGAACTGCTTGACGTCCGCATCTTTGGCGTCAGTCGATGCTTCCTGAAAGAGCTTGACGGCGTCCTCGTGAGCGGAAACCCCGATTCCATCGGCATATGCTTTGTCAAAGCCTTCTTCTCGCAGACCAAGCGTCTTCAGCTTGGCTTGTTGCATCAACGATGGTTCAGTGGGGGCCTCAAATCCCTTTTGTTTGGCCAGATCCGCCAGTTTCTGTCCCGCCTTGCCATGATCGTCGACCATTTTCTGTGCGAAGTCTTTTACTTCTGCATTGCCCGATTTTTCCAAGGCAAGTTTGCTTCCTTGGACTTCCAGATGCCCTGACTGTGCGGCGCTTTCCAGGAAGCTGCGATCATCGGCATCCAGTTCTGAGTCCGAGTTGATTGGTGTTTTCGTCGCGGCCGGCGTGTCCGATGTGCCCGGCGTACTCGGTACGCCTGGCGTGGGTTGTGCGGGCTGTGTCGTTTGCGCGACGGCGACGTGTCCGCCATTTAGCGCCGCTAGGGCAAGTAGGGTGGCTGCGAAGTAGCGAGCATTCATGAGTTTCTCCCGAACGTGGCGCTTGACGCCGTTGACAGTAATTCGTCCGGGAAATTCAGCAAGCAGCGTGCCTGACTTACGTGGGTTGGACAGCGGGAATCCAAATGAACTATGAGGTCGCCTGATGTAGTGTCACACCAGCGTTCGGGGCTGACGCTCTCAGAATCGCACCCGATGTCGACTCGGTGCAGTACAGCGTGCGTCGTTCCTTGCCGCCAAACGCAATATTGGTGGTCAATGAGCCTTGATTGCTGCGCCATACCCTGATGGGTTCGGCCCGATCATTTAGCAGCCAGACATAACCAAGCCCCGGGTTGGCGACGACAAGGTTTCCCGTTTCGTCCACCGCCAAACCGTCCGGGCCGATAGGACCATACGACGTGAAGAATTGGCTGACCTTGGATACGCTGCCGTCGGCAAGCAGCGGAACACGCCAGACGCAGTTGCCCCGCGTGACACCAAGATATAGAACGCTGCCATCCGGGGAGAGGGCGACGCCGTTCGGGCTGGGCACATTGATGAGCAAGGTGTCGAGCTCGCCGTTTGGCTTTAACCGATATAGGCGTCCGCTGGGGTCGTGCAGGCCACTTTGACCCTGATCGGTGAAATACAGATTACCCTTGGTGTCAAACACCAGATCGTTCACGCCCTTGAACCGTTCGCTGTTGCGTCGTTCCAGATAGGGTGTGACATTTCCGGTGCCGATATCAAGCTGCATCAGTCCGTTCTTGTAGTCGGTGATGAGTAGCGTATTGGCATTCATGAACTTCATGCCGTTGGGTTCGCCATCATATTCTGCGACCAGAATCCATTCCCCTGACGGAGTAATGCGAAAGACCCGGCCCCAGGGAATATCGGTGACATAAAGATTGTCATCACCGTCAAATACCGGTCCTTCCAGAAACGAGTCAGCCATAACGCCGCCACGGTTAGCATCGGCCCAGGCACTGCGTTCGCGCCGTCTGAACGTATCAGGCATAGCGGAAAACAATTCGAAGTCGCCCACTTGTGGCGAAGCAAGTAGAAACATGGCGGCGTACCTTTTTTAACGTTGTCGAAAATTGATACTTGACGCGATATTGCCCCACATTGCGCTCGTGTCTGCAAGGTTTTTTTGAACTCTGCGGCTCAGCGCCGCGTGCCTGTATACCCAAGCCCTCGGCGAACGTGCCTACGTCCCGAGCTGCCAAATCGTCGCGTCACGCGTCACGATACGTCGGGGCAGGAGTTTGTTCACCAAAAACACGTCGGCGATCTGTTGCTGCCGGTCGAGGTTCTCAAGGGAAACGGACCGCACATCGTAACTGCGTCGTTTATTCGCAGCCACGATGATCGTTTTATCCAGACCCCACACCGGAGCCAATAGACTGGCCGCATCGTCCGGATTTTGTTTGGCCCAGAGGCCCGCGGTCCGCAACGCATCAAACACCTGATTGACGACTTTAGGATTGTTTTCGGCATATGGCGTGGACGCCAAGTAATAGCGTGCATAGTCGGCCAGCCCATCGCGGCCGTCGATCAAGACCCGTACACGTTCGTGCTGCTGCGTTGCCGCGTAGAACGGATCCCAGATGGCCCACGCGTCGATCGAGCCATTGCCAAATGCAGCGCGTCCATCGGCGGGCGTCAGATACGCCTGCTGAATGTCGGCCAGCGGCACGCCCGCTTGTTCCAGCGCGGCAATCACCAGGAAATGTGCGCCGGCAGCACGCGCAAAGCCCACCTTGCGGCCTTTGAGATCTGCCACGCTGCGAATCGGCGAGTCTTCTTTAACGATGATGGCCTGGGCGGACGGTGCAGGCGTTTCGCGAGCGTAATAGGTCAGTGCGGCACCCGCCGCTTGCGCAAACAGTGGCACAGTATCCGCGACATCCGCGCTCAAATCGATCGCACCTACGTTCAGAGCTTCCAGCAAAGGCTGACCGTTCGTGAACTCGTGCCAAGACACGGTGATGCCTTGATCGGCCAATTGCTTTTGCAATGTACCTTGGGCCTTGACGATGGTGATCAGGGTCGAGGATTTTTGATAGCCGATGCGCAGTTTCTTGTCAGCGGCGGCTAGCACGGCGCGAGGGACGGTCAACGTCAATCCGACGGCGCCCGCGACGGTTAGGAGTTGACGGCGAGTTGGCTGAAACAAAGGGGATGTCATGGCAGCGGTTGATGAGGATAGGGTCTGCCATCATCGACGGCGATGCTGCGCATGACAAATACAAAAATGGGATAACAATATGGGTGAGAAACCCTCAAGGCCCGCTTACGGCTTCACATTACGGTCCAGAAACTCGCGCATCGCCTGCGCAATGTCATCGCCGTGCGTTTCAAGCGCGAGATGCCCTGTATCCAGGAAACGTACTTCGGCGTTCGGGTTGTCTCGCTTAAATGCCTCGGCGCCCGGTGGCGTAAAGAACGGATCATTCTTGCCCCAGAGAGCCAGCAGGGGAGGTTGATAACGGCGGAAGTATTCGTGCAACTGCGGGTATTGCTTGACGTTCTGTCCATAGTCCAGCAGCAGATCCATCTGCGCGTCGACGCCAATGCGCTCAATGGCTGCGGAGGCTAGTTGGTAGCTCTCCGGCGGGATCAACGTCGGGTCCGTGACGCCCTCGGTGTATTGCCACTTGATCATGTCCGGGGTGTTGAACCGGCGCAGCGTTTCGCGGTTGGCAGCGGTTGGCTCGGCCCACGCGCGGCGCATGTCTGCCCAGCCCGCACTCAATCCTTCTTCATAGGCATTGCCGTTCTGGCTCACGATGGCAGTGATTTTCTGTGGGTGTTTTACCGCCAATCGCCAGCCTACGGGCGCGCCGTAATCGAACACGTATATCGCGTAGTGGTCTAGATTTTTGGCTACAGTGAAATCGTCGATCACCGACGTTACGTTGTCGAACGTGTACTTGAACTCAACGTCAGGCATGACCGTCGTCTGCCCAAAACCGGGCAAGTCTGGCGCAATGACGTGGTATTGACGGGCGAGTTGCGGGATCAGGTCACGAAACATATATGACGAGGCGGCAAACCCGTGCAATAGCAGGACGGTTGGCGCAGTCGGTGATCCGGCTTCGCGATAGAAGACGTTGACGCCCTGGATTTCTATATGACGGTAATGGACTTGCGCGGGGCTTTCTGCGGCCTGGGCGGTGAGGGCGGTGGCGAGGGTCGAGGCGGCAGCAAGCAGGTTTCGGGTGTTCATGGCATTCCTTGGAGTGGCGTTCGATGTTCCAGATGAATAACCTATATAATTAATTTAAATAGGTTACTTTGCGCCTAGTATGAGCACGATAAAGTAACCTGTCAAATTAATTTTTAAAGGTTATCAAATGGCGGGTGTAGAAACGCGGCTCGATGGCAACCCGGGAGAGGCCCCAATGGTGGGTGATCATCTCGCAATGGATTTGCTCAATACGGAAGCACGCGTCAATGGGGTGGCCGTTGATTACTGGAGCAGCGGTGACGATGTGCGCCGATGGCTGGCGCGTTGCGGCGTAGTCCCCCCGTCGCCGGGCAAGGCGGTCGACCCCGCCGAGTTGCTGGCGCATGGAACCGCACTGCGACGACTGGCGCGTGCGTTGATCATTCAGCGCAAGCAGAGCGCCATCGGTGAAATTAGTGCGTTGAACCGGTATTTGCACGCCAGCCTGAGTGCCCCGCATTTGGAGCACGACCGTGACGGCAATCTGGTGTTGGCACGCCGCGCGTGTGGCGACGGGGCCGACGCATTACTCGGACCCGTCGCGGAATCCGTGGCGCAATTGCTGGTTGAGGGTGATTTCGGCCTAGTCAAACAATGCGAGCATCCTGACTGCGTCTTATGGTTCTATGACCGTACCAAGGCACACAAGCGCCGCTGGTGCAGCATGGCCTTGTGCGGTAATCGCTACAAGGCCGCACAGTTCAGGAAGCGGCGTAGCGGCGATACGTCGTAAATTCAGTTCCAACACCGCTTCCTTCGGGACGTCCCAAGTCAGCGTGCCTTTAATGTCCCGCCGCTTTGCGCCACTGGCCAGGTGATTGCCCCGTATGGGCCTTGAAGGCGCGCGACAATGCCGCTTCGCTGCCATAGCCGACGTCGGCGGCGATGAGTTTCAGGGGCTGACCTTGGCGCAGGGCGCGTTGGGTCAGATCGATGCGCCAGCCCTGAAGATACTGACCGGGCGTGATGCCCACTACGTCACGAAATGTGGTGGCGAACGCGCTGCGTGACATACCGGCGTTACTGGCCAGATCCTCTAGCGACCATTCTTTGGACGGGTTTTCGTGCATTGCCACGATGGGGAGGCGCAAGCGGGCATGTGCAAGTCCGGCCAGCATGCCGCTTTTCATCTGTTTGCTTTCCATCAACTGCCGCAGGATCTGGATGATAACTACCTCGAAGAGCCGATTCACGACGGCATGCTTGCCGCAGCGCTGCTCAAACGCCTCGTCGAACAGGATCCGTAATACGTCTGCCGAATCGTTGATCGACGTGAGCGGAAGGCAGATTACCGGGGGGAGGGCGGCGCTGATGGGGTTGTGCATGCCACCCTCGAATCGCAGGTTGGCGCACACCATATCCGCACCCGCTAAGGGATCCGAGAGAAACCGGTGCGCCATCGGCCGGGGATATAGCAACAGACTGGGTTCCGCGATAGTGAGCGAGCTATCGTCATGAATGACCTCCACCGACCCGCGTCGTATGAGATGCAACTGACCCAGGCCGGGTTGTGCCTCCAGCAGGTTATCGCCGCATAGCGTTCCGGCGTGAAACACTTGCGCGTTAATCGCGAAGCGATGCAGTAGTTCGGCTAACCGATCGGTCATTTTGTACTTTAGGTAGTGTTTTTTGGATTTTATATCACCAATCGTATTGTTGGACCAAGCAGAATGTCGTTAAGCCACTTCGGCCTCCAACGATTGACTACAACGAGGTTCACCATGAACACTATTTCCAAAGCGGTTGCGACAACACTACTGGCTGTTGCTGTACAGGCCGGTGCGCCGGTTCAGGCGGCATCGACGGACGCCTCTGCCGTGGCTAGCAGCATCACCAAAACCGGTAGCTACGTGACGACGAACGACGGTGTGCAGATTTACTTTAAGGACTGGGGCCCCAAAGACGGCCCCGTGGTCACCTTCAGCCATGGTTGGCCTTTGAGTTCGGATAGCTGGGAATCACAAATGATTTTCCTGGCGTCGCAAGGCTACCGCGTGGTGGCCCACGATCGACGCGGTCATGGTCGTTCCAGCCAGCCTTGGGATGGCAATGACATGGATCACTATGCCGACGATTTGGCCGCGGTGATCGACGCGCTGGATCTGAACGACGTCACGCTGGTGGGCTTTTCTACCGGCGGCGGTGAGGTAGCACGCTATATTGGTCGTCACGGCACCAGCCGCGTAAAAAAGGCCGTGCTGGTCAGCTCGGTGCCGCCGCTGATGCTCAAGACCGCCGACAATCCTGGAGGCCTGCCTATCGAAGTTTTCGATGGTCTGCGCAAAGCATCTCTGGATAACCGCTCGCAGCTCTATCTGGACATCGCCTCAGGTCCGTTCTTTGGTTTTAATCGTCCCGGCGCCAAGCCTAGCCAGGGCCTGATCCAGGCGTTCTGGGTGCAGGGTATGCAGGGCGGCCATAAGAACACGTATGACTCGATCGCCGCATTCTCGGCAACCGATTTCCGCGCGGACTTGAAGAAATTTGACGTACCTACGTTGGTGATCCATGGCGACGATGACCAGATCGTCCCGATTGATACCTCAGGCAAGGCATCCGCCGCGCAGATCAAGGGTGCCAAGCTGATCGTCTACCCCGGTGCTCCTCACGGCCTGACGGAAACGCACAAGGATCGCCTGAACGAAGATCTGCTCAAGTTCTTGCGTAACTGATTTTGCAATAGTCGCTCTCGTTGTATTGACCCGCACTCCCATTTCGCAATGATTGGAAGTGCGGGTCACGGTTACACCTGGCGATCGCGGCGCTCAGTTTCCCAATGCGGGTTAACATGGCCTTTGCTCCGGGGTGCACGCCAGTGCTGAGATTCACACCCGCGAACTTGACCCGGTTTATACCGGCGTAAGAAGAGCACTGGTCTTGCCGGGGCGCGTGGATGCGCGGCTTGTGCGGGCGGGCTTCGGAGCTTCCATGTACAGGAACTAACCAAGCCCATGAACTACGTCGAACCGCCGGTCGCCGATATTCTCGAATTTATCGCCCAAGAGGGTTGCACGGACACGCAATTCGATCAGCTTGCGCTGCGTCTGTTTGCCTATCAATACAACGCCAGTGCGTCTTATCGTAGCTTTTGCCAGCGTCGCGGGGCCACGGTGCGTAACGTGAAATCGTGGAATGACATTCCCGCCGTGCCTATCGATGCCTTCAAGGCCATGGAACTACGTTGCGAGCCGCCGACGCCAACCGAACGCGTATTCATGACGAGTGGTACGACGCGGGCCGACATGCGGGGGCGGCATTTTCATCCACGGCTCGATGTATATAACCTGTCGATGACCCGCAATTTCGCGCAACGCTTTATGCAAGGCGTCGAGCGCATGCCGATGGGTATTTTGTTCCCGGACGACATTGCGATGCCTAATTCATCGCTGGCGCATTATTTGGCATTGGCGAAAACCACCTTTGGCACCGACGATAGTCGCTATTTCATGTCGCCCACGGGGATCGACCTGGAAGGGCTGTGGCAGCGCCTGGCGCAGGCCGAGCGTTCGGGCGAGCCCTATGCCCTGTTGGGTGCCAGTTATAGCTTTGTGCACGTGATCGACGCGCTACGTAAAGCCGGACGATCATTTCGTTTGCCAGCGGGTAGCCGCATTCTGGATACCGGTGGCTACAAGGGACAATCGCGCGAGTTGCCGTTGGAGGCCTTTTACTCGGCATTGTCCGAGCTATTGGGGGTGCCGCGTCATCTGTGCATCAACATGTACGGTATGACCGAGCTCAGTACGCAGTTCTATGACGATGGCAATGCGGTCGTGCCGTCGGTCAAGTCGGGGCCGCATTGGATACGCTCGCGATTGGTGGATCCCGCGACAGGCCGTACCGTACCGGCGGGCGAGCGTGGCATTCTGGCTCATTGCGATTTAGGTAACTTCAATTCGGTTAATACGATTTTGACCGAGGATGTCGGGGAGCCCGTCGAGGGTGGATTTTTGTTGTTGGGACGTGCCGAGGGTGCGCAGGCCAAGGGGTGTTCGTTGGCGGTCGAAGAATTCATCCGGTCGGTTGCGCCATGAGCGTTATTCGGGTCGAGGCCGGCTATCTACCGGGGCTGTCGTCCAGCGATGTTCAGTGGCGGACGCTGCCGTTCGATCGAGACGGTCAACGCGTCGAAGTCACGGTGCCGGAGCTATCGCCATCACAGATGGATGCCCTGGCAAAGCGGGTCCGGGACGCTAGCGCGCGGACGCTCAGGGCGCTGTCGGTCTCCGATATCATCGACATCATTGATCGCGCCATCAGTCGGTTGCTCGATCGCGACGACCCGTATCGCCGTCAGGTCGATGCGTTATTACCGCTAGTCAGTGGCTATGACACCGAGATGGTTCACCTGGGATTGACGGGTTTTTTCAAGACCTTTCGCGCACCACAATTGCATCGATTCGTGGCCGAGGATTTTGCGAATCCGAAAGTGCTCGATGGTTTTCAGCCGGCGATCAAGGGCGGCGCGGTGCGTGCCTTTGGGCCGCGACTGCTGGTGCACAGTTGGGCGGGGAATGTCCCCGCCTTGGCGCTGTGGAGTCTGGTTTGCGGTCTGTTGGTCAAGGCCGGCAATATCGGCAAGCTGCCCAGCGCTGAGCCCTTGTTTGCGGGCTGGTTTGCGCGATTGTTGGTCGAAGTACATCCGCCGCTGGCGGATTGCCTGGCCGTCGTGTGGTGGCGTGGGGCTGGAGACGAGGGCGCGGATGCGTTGTATCGCCAGGCTGATGCCGTGGTGGCCTACGGGGGCAATGACGCATTGCAGGCGATTCAGCGCCGACTACCGGTCACCACGCGTTTTCTGGCACATGGGCACAAGCTGGGGTTCGGTGTGGTCAGCGCCGCGGCGCTTGATGCGCTCAAGGCGCCTGCGCTGGCACGGCGTGCGGCGTGGGATGTGATGCGTTATGACCAGCAGGGCTGTTATTCGCCGCAGATCTTCTATGTGCAGCGGGGTGGCCAAATCGCGCCACGCGAGTTCGCCGGTTATCTGGCGAGTGAGTTGGCCAATTTGCAGCGACGTTATCCACGTCGCCCACTGGATCTGGCCGAGTCGACGGCCGTCGCAAAATGGCGGCAGTCCATCGAATGGAAGCCCTCGGCGCAGCATCGGCAAGGGAGTGAAGACCTGTTGATCGGCGACCCGATGGCGGCGTGGAGCGTCGCCTATACCGATGATACGCAGGCGTTGGCGCCCACTGCGCTGCAACGAAGCATCGTGGTGGCGGGCATTGATGCGTTGGACGACGTTGCTCCGGCAGTGGCTGCAAGTGCCGTGTTTCTGCAAACTGCCGGTATCGCGGCCACGCCGCGAGAGCTATATCGACTGGCCGAACAGTTAGGCGCCGAGGGCGTCACGCGCGTGAGTGCGATCGGTTCGATGAGTACGCCAGAGGCCGGCTGGCATCACGATGGTCGTTTCAATCTGCTGGATCTGGTGCGCATGACCGAAATCGAACACTCGGCCGAATCCGCGGCGGATCCGTTTGCCCCGTACGAGCCATGAGTACAGCGTCGGCTACGCCTTTTCTGGATATGCGACAGGTCGCCTACGCCTATGGGGGTGGCAAGCCTATTGTCGATGGCGTGAGTTGGCAATTGGCGACAGGCAGCTTTCATTGCTTGGTCGGTCGTAGCGGTTGCGGCAAGACAACGTTGCTTAAGCTCGCCGCCGGTCTGCTGGCGCCGCAGTCGGGCTCCATCTGCCAATCGGATGGCAAGCCCGTCAAACCTGGGCCGCAGTTGGGGTATGTGTTCCAGGCGCCTACGCTGCTCGACTGGCTGCGCGTGATCGACAATGTACTGCTGCCGGTTTCGTTGCAACACCAGCCACTCGCGGCCGACATCGAGCGCGCGCAAGGGTTGCTCGCCATGTTGGGGCTATCCGATCATGCGCAACAGTATCCTCGGCAATTGTCGGGGGGGCAGCAGAGCCGGGTGGCTTTGGCGCGGGCGTTGATCCTGGAGCCGCAACTGCTGTTGCTGGACGAACCCTTTGCCGCGCTTGACGCGATCACGCGTGGCGAATTGCAGGATGATCTGATGCGGATGTGTCGTTCACGCAAAACAACCGTGCTTTTTGTCACGCATGACATCAGCGAGGCGGTTTATCTGGGGGATCGCGTAGGGATGATGCACAAGGGCCGTCTGCTGGCCGACATCGCGATAGATATTCCCATGCCCCGCACGCAAGCTCAGCGTCATGGCACGACATTTAATCAATACTGCGCCCGGATATTCGACATCATGACGGGAGCGAGCCGATGAGACAGGGGCTGCATGGTCGTGCGCTGCCTGTGGCGTTGCTGCTGATCCTGTTGGGTGGTTGGGAATGGCTCGTACGGCAGATCGGGATCTCCGCGCTGGTGCTACCCGCGCCGTCGGCGGTGGCGCGAACGTTATGGGCGACGCTTTCCTCTGGCTATCTCTGGCCACACATTGGCGCGACGCTCGCCGAGATGCTGCTTGGATTGATCGTGGGCGGAATGTCAGGCCTGGCGATAGGTATTGCGCTCGCCGAATCGGCTTTGCTTGACCGCGTGCTCAAGCCCTATGTGATTGTGAGCCAGGTCATCCCCAAGCTCGCCCTCGCACCCTTGTTTGTACTGTGGTTCGGGTTTGGCATCGTACCGACGGTGGTGATGACCGCATTGATTTGTTTTTTCCCCTTGATGGAAAACACATTGACCAGCCTGCGGCAGGTGGATCCCAATCGGTTGCAGTTGTTTCGCATGCTGGGCGCATCGCGCGCCCAAACCTTGTGGCGGCTCAAGCTGCCTGCGGGATTGCCGGGGATTTTGGCGGGATGGCGCGTGGCGCTGGTGCTGGCCCTGGTCGGTGCCGTGGTCGGCGAGTTTATCGGCGCCAGCCGCGGCTTGGGCGCCGTCATTATTGCCGCCCAGGGCATGATGGACACGTCCCTCATGTTTGCGGCATTGACCGCCATCGCTGTGATCGGACTGCTGGGCTATCAGGCCATGCTGGCATTAGAGCGGCGTTTGCTGCGTGCCTACGAGAGCCACTCATGACATTTTTCAGGAAGTTTTCCATGTATCCGTCTCCTTCTCGTCGAGCGCTGCTGGCAGCCGCCGCGGGTTTTGCCGTCACGTCGCTCGTTGCCCCCCTTGTCCGCGCTCAAGCTGCGGCGTCGGGGACGATCACGCTGGCCGGTTGGAGCAAGCCCATCTCCGAGATCACGAATCTGCTGGTCGAGCCCGACAAGGGTTTTTTTAAGGCGCAGGGTGTGGAGCTCGTTTATCTGCCCGGCGCGGGCGGCGGCGACGCGATCCGTAATATCTTGAGCGGTCAGGCAGACGTGGCCTTTACCGACCCCGGCTCATTCTTTATGGCACTGGATAAAGGCGAGAAACTGCGCGCGATCTATGACATTTATCCCCAGAACGTCTTTAACGTCGTGTCGCTCAAGTCTGCCAACATCACGCGCCCCCAGGATCTGAAGGGCAAGCGCATCGGTGTCTACAGCCTGTCCAGCGGGACGCGCCAGAACCTGCTGGTGCTGCTGCACCAGGCGGGCCTGACGGAGGCCGACGTCGAGATTGTCGTGACGGGCGTGTTGAATTTCGCCCCGTTGCTGCAGGGTCAAGTCGATGCCACGGCGGCGACCGATACCGGATTGCTCGTGGGCCGGCGTCGTGGAGTGGGTGAGGTGAACGTGATGGAAGTCCGTGACTACATCAATGTGTCCAGCGATCTTTTCGTCGTGCGCGAGCAGGTCTATCAGCAGAAAAAGCCTTTGCTGAGAACCTTCCTGCGGGCCTATCGCGATAGTGCGGCATGGATGCAGGCCCAACCTGAAGAGGCCGCTACGCTGGCGACCCGGCGTGCGATCGATGGCAGAGATCGAGAGGTAAACTTGGGCGTCATCCTGTTGCGCAATGACGCGGCCATCGCGCCGCCCGGGCCCGATGGCGCTCAGCGCGTGTTGGGCGCGTTCGATCTGGGCCTTTTGCAGCGCGCGGCCGATGCGTATCGGGACTTGGGCCTCATCCAACATCCCATCGACGTGGCCAGCGTCGTCGATACAGGCTTTTTGCCGGAGCCGTGATATGAGTGCTACCCCAAAGTTCGCAGGCAAAGTTGTGTTGGTCACGGGCGCCAGTCGCGGTATCGGCGCAGAGATCGCGCGCAGCTTCGCCCGGGAGGGCGCGACGGTCGTCATCAACTATCTAAGCAATACGGTCGCTGCCGACGCTGTCGTCGCACAATGTCTGGCGGTGGGCGCAGACGCCTGGGCCGTACAGGCTGATGTGGGTGCGCAGGACGCCGTGCGCGACATGATCGACGGTATCGTGCAAGAGACTGGACGTCTTGACGTCGTGGTTAACAATGCCTTGCGGCACTATGCCTTTGATCCGCGCCGCCGCACGCGTTTTGATGCGCTGAGCTGGCAGGACTATCAGTCGCAATTCGACGGTGCGGTCGGCGCGGCATTCAACGTGTGCCGCGCCGCGCTGCCGCATTTCAAGTTGCGCGCCCAGGGCTGTATCGTCAATATCTCGACCAATCTGGTTGAACATCCCGTGGTGCCGTACCACGACTACACCACAGCCAAAGCCTCGTTGGTCGCCTTTAGTCGCAATTTGGCCTCCGAGCTTGGGCCGTTTGGCATACGGGTCAATTGTGTCGCGCCGGGCCTGGTGTATCCCACCGATTCGAGTGGAGAGACCCAGGAGTCGTTTCGCGAGTCCCTTATCGCCGCCACCCCGCTCAGGCGTATCGCCAGACCCGAGGATGTCGCCGGGCCCGTGCTGTTTCTGGCGTCTGATTGGAGCGGGTTCATGACGGGGCAGGTATTGTTTGTCGATGGCGGGCTGGTTATGCGATAGTCTATCGGTATACCGATCCATCTTGCCGGGACGAGCAACCTGTCACTATGAACCATCCGTCGACGACGACCCCTATTGCTGCGTTGCGTACATTCGTGATCCGTTTTGCGGAGCTATTGGCGCGCCATCCTGATGAACCCACCATTTTGCGCGAAGGCGGCGCACTACTGGGGCAGTTGGTCTCGCAGGACGATTGGTTGCCGGACGAGTACGCGCAGCCAGACCCCGATTTTTATCGTCAGTACCTGTTGCACGCGGATTCGGCGCAGCGTTTTTCTGTGGTGAGTTTTGTTTGGGGCCCCGGGCAGCTTACTCCCATCCACGACCATACCGTATGGGGCTTGATCGGGATGTTGAGGGGCGCAGAGACCTCTCAGCCCTATGCGCTGGATGCTTCATCCGGTATTCGGATGGCGGGTGAGGCCGTCAGGTTGACGCCGGGGCAAGTCGAGGCGGTGTCCCCGACAGTAGGCGATGTGCATCGCGTCTCCAACGCCTACGACGACAGGGTATCGATCAGTATTCATGTCTACGGCGCTAATATTGGCGCGGTGAATCGCAACGTTTATACGGACGAGGGGGCGCGCAAGCCCTTTGTTTCGGGCTATCACAATACGACCCTTCCCAATATCTGGGATCTATCCAAAGAGTTGAAGAAACAATGAGCGTGACGCAAGCGACAGCACCCATTCCCACGGTGTCCTTTCACGATGTCCGCGAGACGCTGCTGGCCAGGCGAGAGATCGCATTGATCGACGTGCGTGAAGAAGACCCCTACGCGCAGGAGCACCCGCTGTGGGCCGCTAATTTTCCCCTGGGGCGGCTCGAGCTGGACGCCTGGGAGCGCATTCCCAGGAAAGACACACACATCGTGGTGTACGGCCATGATGCGTCCGGCGATCTGGCGCCCCGCGCCGTGCAGGTGCTGCGGTCGCTTGGCTATAGCGATGTCGTTGCCCTGGAGGGCGGGCTTGAGGGGTGGCGTGCTGCGGGCGGAGAGATCTTTCGCGATGTAAATGTCCCGAGCAAGGCGTTTGGCGAGTATGTCGAGTTTCATCGTCATACGCCGTCGCTCAGCGCCCAGGAAGTGCAACAGCTGATTGACGACAAGGCGGACATGGTCATTGTCGATGCGCGCCGGTACGACGAGTACAACACCATGAGTATTCCGACGGCCACCAGTGTGCCGGGCGCAGAACTCGTTTTAAGGATTCGAGAGCTGGCGCCGGATCCGGCGACACGGGTGGTTGTCAATTGTGCGGGCCGCACACGCAGCATCATTGGCGCGCAATCCTTGGTCAATGCTGGCATCCCTAATAAGGTCGCCGCGCTACGCAATGGCACGATAGGTTGGAAACTCGCCGGCCAGGACCTCGATCACGGTGCGACACGCCACTACGGCGAGGTGTCGGACGACACTCGTGTGGCGGCGCAGGCGGATGCGCGCCGCGTGGCGGATTTAGCAGGCGTGCGGCGTATCCGTCTTGAGGATGTAGCGAGCTTGCAGGATGCGCAACGTACGCTTTACCGGTTCGATGTGCGTACACCCGAAGAATACGTGGCGGGGCACTTGCCCGAGTTTGCGTCGGCGCCGGGTGGCCAGTTGGTTCAAGAAACCGATCACCGCGCGCCGGTGCGTGGTGCACGAATTGTCCTGGCCGATGACGATGGCGTTCGGGCATCAATGAGTGGATCGTGGCTGGCGCAGATGGGGTGGGAGGTCTATGTGGTAGACCCGCCTGTTGGCGGGGACGTATCGGGTGCCTGGAGCCGCGCGGAGCCCGCGCTGCCCCAAGTACCGTCCGTCACGCCGGAGGTGCTGGAGCAGTGGCTGGAATTTGACGAAGACATCCGGGTCGTGGATCTGGCACCGAGTGTACAGTACGTGAAAGGGCATATTCCGGGCGCCTGGTTCGCGATACGCGCGCAATTGGCGTCGGCACTGAAAACCATGGGCCAGGCGCAGCGCTATGTATTTACGTGTGGTTCGGGCGCGCTCGCGCAATGTGCGGCGCATGACGCCCAGCGCCTGACGGACGCACCGGTTTATGTTCTGGAGGGCGGCAACCGCGCGTGGCAGGAGGCGGGGTTGCCCCTCGAACAAGGCGAGACGCACTTGGCGTCCGCTCGCACGGATCGCTATCGACGACCTTACGAAGGGACCGACGCCCCGCCGAGCGCTATGCAGGCCTATCTGGATTGGGAGTACGGACTGGTCGAGCAGTTGGGACGCGACGGCACACACGGGTTTCGGGTGGCGTGACGCCGACACTCAGCGCTGGCTGAGTGCTGGCATCACCCGTATGTCCGACCCAGCAGCTGTGGGTGGTCGCTTAGGTGGCCGTTTTGGTAGCCATTTGCGCGGCCGTTTAAGTCCCGATACGCAACGGCGACACCATCTTGCGCAGCGCTGCCACGGCGGACAACGCCGTGATACGGCCGGTCCGGGGGTTGCTTTCGCTAGGGATGTTCTGGATTTCCATGCTCAGCTTGGCGGCTTCCGCATCGATTTCGATGCGATGGATATTACGCGTCACGGTAGGGTCGGCCCAGATCTCCAGGATCGTGCGATCAGGTCCGGCACCGGCTAGCGACAGGGACACGGCGACGTTCAGATTCGCGGGAAAGCCCGACGCGGCTTCGCGTGCGGTGCCCGTGTAAATCATCGTGGGCTCGGTGATGGCATCGAGGTCGATGTTGTTTTGGACGACGTAGGGGGCGCCCGCAAAGCCGCGCGGCGGTTTGCGGCTGACCATGCGCACTTCGTTGATCTTGCCTTCGGCCGCCGCGGTGACCGCATCCAGACCGAGCAGGGCACCGGTGGCGACGATGATCTGTCCGCCGTGTTCACGAGCGATCTCGATCAGGTGCTCGTTCAGCAGCAGTGCGCCTGAGCTCAGTACTAGCAGTTTCTTGCCCGCCTTGAGTACCGGTTCGGCGATGCGTGGCAACAGGGCAGCGGGTGCGCATTCGACGACGACATCGCAGTGCTCTACGAGATGATCGATGTCGGTATACGTGACGGGCTGTGCAAAGGTATACGCGTTACGTGCTTTCTCGACATCGCGAACACCAAGGGCAACCAGTTGCACGCCAGGGACGCCTGCGTCGAGTTTGGCGGCAATGGACTGGCCGATCGCGCCAAAGCCGGCGATGCCGACGCGCAGGACGGGGGATGAGGTAGACATAAAATAGCTCCAGAAGACTTGGCGAAAGTATATGCCGAACGGTAATCCCTGTTACCTGGATAGTGTTATTGAACGGATCAGCAGGCCCGCGCGGCTATGATTGAGCCACTCATGAGAAGCCTGCTCTGGGAGGGCCAGCACATGGCGCTTTTTATGCGTGAATCAACACAGGCACGACGATGAATGTTTCCGATCTGCTGGACATGCTCGAAGGGGCGTGGCGACTGAGCCGCAGCATCGAGGCTGAGGGGGCAGTCATGCAGGGGCGCGCGCAATTCTCGCGGCTTGCCCAGGACGCGCTCCTCTATCGCGAAGAGGGGGTGTTGACGCTGCACAATGGCCAGACGGTTCGGTGCACGCGCAGTTATCGGTTTCTTGCGCAGGGCGAATCGCTGCAGATTGTGTTCAACGATGCACCGGATGCGGGCAAGCCCTTTGTGACGTTGCGCTTTAGTGACGCGCCGTCAGGGGGGGTGATCGCCAACGACGAGCATCTCTGCGTAGCGGACACGTATTCGGTGCGCTATTGCCTCAGGTTGCCCGCCGGTTACGAGACCGATATCTCCGTCTCGGGACCACGAAAAAAGTATCGCGCCGTGACGCGATACTCAAAAATCGACGATGATCAGGCTTTAATTTCCGCCGATGACCTGATGAGGCAGCCAGGTGGCGATCTCGGGAATCAGCATGATTGAGACCATCACCAGCACGATCACGCCGAGCAACGGCCAGACCGCATGAACCCCTTGGGCGAACGGGATCTTTGCAATGCTGGTCGTGATGAATAGCAAGATGGCGACAGGAGGAGTAAGCCCGCCGATCTGCGTAATCATCACCATGATGATCCCGAGTTGCAGCGGATCAATGTGAAAGGCGCTCCCGACATACACGATCGTGGGCACCATCACGACAACCACCGCGAGCCCGTCGAGTATCATGGTCAGGATCAGCATGATGATGGTGAGCAAGACCAGCATCAGCAGCGAACTATCCGTGACACCCTTGAGCGCGGCCAATACGGTGTCGTTGAAATCCAGATAGCTCAATAGCCAGCCCAGGACACCGGCCATGCCAAGTACCCCGGCGACCATGGCGGTCGTCACCGCGGCGTCGACGACGACGCTGGGGATATCCTTCCATTTCAGCTTGCGATACCAGATCATGCTGACAAGCAGGCTATATACGCATGCCACCACACCGGCCTCGGTGGCGGTGAATACTCCGCTGAGGATCCCCCCCATGATGACCACGGGCGCGAGCAAGGCGGGCCAGACGCGCAGGGTCTCCCGATAGATCTGCTTCAGAGACGAGCGCGGTTGCGTGACGCGTAGCGCCGCATTGGACGGCAGATAAGACAGTGCGTAGATCACGACCATCAATAGCGTCGCGATCATGATGCCAGGCACCACGCCCGCCATAAACAGTCCGCCGATGGATACACCGGTGATGGATCCGTAGACAATCATGGTCATGCTGGGCGGGATGATGGGACCTATCGTGGAGGCCGCGGCGACGATGGCCGCCGCCAGACCGGGCTTGTAGCCGCGCTCTTTCATGGCCGGAATGATCACCGAGCCGACGGCCGCGGCTTCCGCCGTCGAGGATCCCGAAATATTGGCCATGGCCGTGCATGACACCACCGCGGTATGCCCCAGGCTGCCGCGTATATGTCCGACCAACGACTGCGAGAACTCGATGAGTCCGGCGCTCAACCCGCCGCGCGTCATGATGGCGCCTGCCAGGATGAAATAGGGCAGTGCCAGCAGGCTGAACGAGTCCAGCATGGCAAAGGCTTTTTGTGGCACCAAGGCCGGTACGAGGCCCGGAATGATCATCGCGCCGGCCAGGCTGACCGATGCGATAGACAACAGAATAGGGATGCCGAAGAACACCAGCACCAGCATGGCCGCGAAGATAATAATCAGCGTCATGATGGGCGCTCCTCAGACTTCAGGCGCGCGGCCATCGTGGCGACGACGCAGAGAACAAGATAGGCGCCGCCGATCACCATACCCGCGTAGACCAGCGACATGCTGATGCCCAAACCCGGGCTGAGCTGATATTTCGTGACTTGCATCAAGCGCCAGGTGTAGGCCATCAACGAAAGGCCCAGACCTATCCAGAGTAAGTCGATGACCCAAAGCATGGCACGTTGCATTTTTGCTGGGAACCGCTCAAAAAAAGTATCGACCCGCAAATGCGCGCTGCGGTTGTACGCGATGGGAATCGCCAGAAAGACCAGCCAGACGAAGGCGAATTTCTGAAATTCTTCGCTCCAGCTCAACGATACGTTCAGCACAAAACGGTTAAAGACCTGCAGTGTTCCAGCGATGACGATGGCCGCGAACAGCAGGGTAATCAGGGCCTCGACAAACTTGTTGATGTAGCGCATCGGCTTCTCGGAATAGCGAAACGGTATCAGGCTAATGACGGCGAATGGGCGCGGCGCCGGCTGGGAGCCGGGCCGCAAGTGAAACGTCGTGGGTGTTACTGCACCGCGCGAATTTCGGTCAGCAGTTCAGTGCCGCCTACGTCCTTGGCGATCTTGTCTTGCAGCCCTTGGGCTTTTTCGCGGAATTCGGTGGTGTCAACCGTCGTGATGGTCATGCCTTTCGCGCGCAGAAACTCGAGTGCCTCTTGTTCGCGGATCGGTGCGAGCGCCCGGTTGACGTCACCGGCCAGCTTGGCGCCGTCCATCACTACTTTTTTCTGTGCGTCGCTGAGCTTATTCCACTCGTTCAACGAGCAGGCAAAGACCGCGGGGCCCAGGAAGTGATTGGTGATGGCGAGGTTCTTGGCGACTTCGTAGAACTTGTTGGTGACAACCACGGCAGAGCCGTGTTCGAAACCGTCGAGCACACCGGTTTGCATGGAGGTGTAGACCTCTCCAAACGACATCGGTGTCGCGTTTGCGCCCATCGAATTGATGGTTTCGACATAGACGGGGCTCTGGATGGTACGAATTTTCAGGCCCTTGAGGTCTTCGGGGGTGTTGATTGCCTTGTTGGCGGTGACGATGTTACGTGCCCCCCAGTTGGTCGTCCAGGCCAGCACCTTGAAACCGGATTTCTCGAGATCGGCTGCGATTTCGTCGCCGACCTTACCGTCCAGCGCGCGGTTCATGTGGTCATAATCTTTCCAGAGAAACGGCAGATCAATGACGCCGACGCGCTTAGAGAAGTTATTCAGGATAGCGGTCCCCGCCACGGCGCAGGTGGCGCCGGCACCGAGTTGCATCGCTTCAAATACCGCACGCTCATCGCCCAATGCGCTGCTCGGGTAGATACGCGCGGACAAGGTATCCGAGTGGTCTTCGAGGTAGTTTTTGAACACCCAGGCGACGATATGGTGTTCGGACGTAATGTCACCGTGGGCCGAGTGGGAAATTTTCCACTCTTTTTTGTCATCGGCGTGGGCGGTCGGCGCAACGGCAAGCGCTGCGGTAGCTAGCAGGGCAGCCAACAGCGGTTGGGTGCGAAAACGGGGCAAAAGGGATCTCATCGTGTCTCCTCCTGTGATTGAGTCAAGGTCTGTCAGAATTAGATATATCGTTTTAGTAGATCGTTTTACCAATACCTTATCACGACCTGATTTCTTGCGACAGTAATCAGCTATTAGGCATTACCCTAATATCCTTAAACAGGATGATTTTGATAGAAAAAAACGATACAGAGTTATTTTTTTGAGCCATGATATAGTCAATAAAACGATTTACTATAACGATTCATTTATTTGCGAAACGAGGAGCCTGATGGCAACGATCCAGGATGTCGCCCGGTTAGCTGACGTCTCGATCAGTTCGGTGTCTAACGTGTTGAACGGCCGAACCGAACGGATGCGTCCGGACACCTTCGTCCGCATTCAACAGGCCATCGACAAGCTGGGATACCGTCCCAATCAAATGGCCCGGCACCTGAAGACCGGCCATCTCCCGATTCTGGGTTTATTGGTTCCTTCTATGTCCAATCCGTCGTTCGGCCAAATGGCGGTCGCCATCGAGGCCGTGGCGCAATCCAGGCACAATTACCGGGTGTTGGTGTGCAACACCTACCGCGACAAACATCTCGAAGCCAAGATGCTTGATGATCTGATCGGCCTGGGTATCCGGGCCGTCATTGTCATTTCGTCGCTCAATGACGAGCGGCATATCGAGGCGGCGATTGACAAGGGGCTGGCGGTTGTCAGCTATGACTTGGGTATCGATCCCTCCAAGCCCACCAAGCACGATCACGTTTTACCGGACAACCGCCTGGCAGGTCGCCTGGCAGCGAATCACTTGATCGAGCACGGGCACCGGCATCTGGCGTTCGTCAAACCCAAAGGGGCGACGATCAGCCGCCGAGAAAAAGTCGAGGGTTTTTTAGCGGCCGCGAAAGAATCAGCGACAGAGTGCTCCGCGCAGATCATCGAAATCGACGGCGGCTCGCGATTTGGCGATAACGAACTGGGTCAATTGGGCTTTGAAGCCGCGCAGAAAATCGTCGCGCTGTCGCCAAGACCCACCGGGGTGGTGGCGGTCAATGATATGACCGCGATCGGTGTGATGGCAGGGTTACGGCACTGCGGTTTGTCTATCCCGGAGGATGTTTCGGTGGTTGGCATGGATAACGTCGCGGTCTCCGAGTACGTCTGGCCGCCCCTGACAACGGTGGCGACCCCCGTGCGTGAGGTTGCCGAAACCATGGTCGAGCAGGCCATCGCGCGCGTCAATGCATCCGACATGCCGCCGCGTGAGTTCAGTTTTCCCCCACGGCTTGTCGAGCGGCAATCAGTGTCCGAGCCCGGTAAACCTTTTCAATCCAACGCCACGCCTCAAAAATCATGACCCGGATTTTTCTTACGCATAACCGCGCCGCGCTGCATCATTACTATGGTGAACGCGCATTGCAACAATTGACGTCGTTGGGTGATGTGCGTTTTCACGATAGCGATGAAGACACATCGCCCGAAGACATCATCCGTCAAGCGCGTGATTGCGAGATTCTGGTCAGTTTTCGCGTCCCGCCGATCGACGCCCAATTGATGCAGGCATTGCCTGACTTGGCTGCCGTATGCCGAGTGGCCGTGGATATTCGCAATATTGATCTTGAGTGCGCCAATCGCCTGGGGATCCTCGTGACGCGCGCCACGCCGGGCTTTGGCGCATCGGTTGCCGAGTGGACCATCGGCATGATGATCAGTCTGGCGCGGCACATCGACAGGGCATCGTATGCCTACCATCATGGTCGTGCGCCGTTGCCGTTGATGGGACGAGAGTTGCGCGGTGCCACGCTGGGCATTATCGGCTATGGCACGATAGGCCAGTATTTGGCCAAGCTGGCGCGCGGCTTTGGCATGAAACTGATCATTAACGACCCGTACATCACTGCTGAAAATGCGCCTGACCTGCAGCAGTGCTCGCTCGACACGTTGTTGGCACAGTCCGACTTTGTGGTGTGCCTGGCACCCGCGACTGCGGCGACGACGCATATGATTGACTTGGCTCGCTTGCAACAGATGCAACCATCGGCCTACTTTATCAACGCATCTCGTGCCGAGTTGGTCAACGAGCACGATTTGCTGCGGGCGTTGGAAGACAACTTGATTGCAGGGTGCGCACTGGACGTGGGATCTGCTGCGGATCAAATGCCGGCGATGGGGCTGGCGGGGCATCCCAAAGTCATCGCGACACCGCATGTCGGCGGACTCACGCCGCAGGCGTCGGAGCATCAGGCCATGGACTCGGTGCGACAAGTGCAGGCGCTGATTGCCGGGCAGATGCCCGCGCCCTGTGTCAACGCGCCCTATGCCATTCGAGCCCGAGATCGTTTCGGACTGCTATTGCCAAAAGCGTGACGCGGGCGGAGGCTTCATGATTCAAACCCTTTGGCCAGTCCCTCCAGACGGCTGCGATTGCCACCTCCACATCTATGATCTGGACGCGTATCCGCTGCCGCAAACATCGCCTGTTTCGCCCCCACGGGCCACTTGGACCGACTATCTCGCGTTGCGCCGCGAGTTGGGAATCACCCGTTGCGTGATCGTGCAGCCGATGGGTTATGGTTTTGACAACCGCTGCACGCTGGATGCCCTGCAAGCCGCAAACGGGTCCGCACGCGCTGTCATTTCCATGCCTGGAGAGGCGACGGACGAAACACTGGCGTCGCTGGCAAGCGCTGGTGTCGTAGGGGTCCGGTTTCAGATGGTGCCCAATAGCGGCAACATCATGACGTGGGATGACCTACCCGCCGCCGCGCGGCGTATCGCCGCCCTGGACTGGAATATCAATCTGCAGTTGGATGGCCGCACGCTACCCGATTACGAAAGCTTGATTACCCAACAACCGTGCCGCGTGGTGATCGATCACGTGGGGAAATTTCTCGAGCCCGTTACTCCACAAGATCCGGCTTTTGCCGCATTGCGGCGACTCCTGGACACCGGCCGCGTCTGGGTCAAGCTCTCGGCAATGTACGAAACCTCTCGTTTGGGTGCGCCCGCGTATCGTGATGTCGGCGTGTTGGCCGAAGCACTGGTGCACCACTATCCCGAACGCTGCCTGTGGGCCAGTAACTGGCCGCATCCCGGTCAGGAGCAGCGTCCTGATGACCGGGGCCTGCTTGCGCTGCTGGATGACTGGTGTCCGTCACAAACCGTGCGTGACCAGATCCTCGTGCACAATCCGGCGCAGTTATACGGGTTCTGAACGTCGAGTATCGAACTTCGCCGGAGCCAGTTCCACTAATGCTTCCAGCACCAAGTCCAACACCGTTTGTGCCGCCGGTGATAAAGATCGATCGCGCCGTTGATAGATACCCAGTATGCGGCACAATCGCGGCCCATGTATGGCAACAGCCGTCAAAATCGGATGACCTGCGGCAGGTAGGGCCGTGGCGGGTAATACGCTGATGCCATAGCCTGCTTCTACCATCCCGTACACCGTCGATATATGAGAAACCGGTGTTTTCCCGCGCAGTTTGACGTGTGCGCGTACCAGTTGGTCGTTGACGATCTGCCAGGTCCCGCTGCCACTGGCAGGCAGGACGAGCCGTTCGCCCGCGAGATCCTTCCATGTGACCCTGCGTCTCGTCGATAACGGGTGTTCGCGAGCACAAACCAGAAAGAAGGGATCTTCCGCCTGTGGGGTAAAAAGCACTGCACTACTTTCGGTGTCGGGTTTTACGCCTAACCCAAAATCCGCCCCGCCCGCGCGTACCGATACCGTGACTTGGCTGGCAACATCATCAAGTATGTCGATTTCCAACTCAGGGTAGCGCTCGCTGCATGCTTTCAAGGCGAGTGGCATGACGCGGCCTGCCAGTGACGCCACGCAAGATATGGTGACACGGCCACGACGTGCCTGAGTCGTAAGCGTCGCGTCGCACAGCAGTCGGTCGTAGTCAGCCAATAGGCGCGCGGCCCCCTGCAAGAAGCTTGCGCCCGCTGCGCTAGGGTGTACCTCCCGGGAACTGCGATCGAACAGCACAATCCCTAATGCCTGCTCTAATTCCGCAATCGCCGCGGACACGGCCGGCGGCGACAAGTGGACGGTCTCGGCCGCACGCCTGAAATTCAGGTGTGTGGCGACCGCGACAGCGACACGCAGTTGGCGCAGGGTAACGCTCATAGGGACTCGCAGATCAGCTTGAGGTACATGCGGGATGTAACCTGACAGCAACACAGTGCGATCCATCATAGCGCGGTGCGCCTCAGCCGTACGTCGTTGGCCACGTGATGCTTATTGGGACGCCAGACCCAATTGCTCGATCACCGGGCCGTATACCGCCAGGTCGTCAGCCAACAGTTGAGAAAACTGTTTGGACGAACCTCCCGCGACTTCAAACCCTTGTTTGGCGGTGGCTTCGCGGGTTGCGTCATCCTGTAAAGCCTTTTCGAATAGGGAGTTCAGGCGCGCGATGATCTCTGGAGGGGTCTTGGCCGGCGCGAAGAATCCTAGCCAACCCGTCGCCTGAAATGTCTTCAAGCTTGACTCTGCGAAGGTTGGCAGATCTGGCAGCATGGTTGAACGCTGCTTACCTCCGCTGGCCAGCGCGCACGCGCCCCGATTCGATAAATGGCAATGCTGTCGAGACACTGATGAAGAACATGTTGACTTCACCGGTGCTGGTGGCGACGATCCCGGGATTGCCTCCCTTGTAGGGGACATGCTGGATTTTCAAGTCTCCAGCATCTCGCTTGAGTACTTCCATGGCTAAATGCTGTGGTGTGCCGATACCCGTGGATGCGTAGTTGAAAGCATCCGGCTTGCTACGCACGAGCGCTATCATTTCGTCTACCGATTTGGCAGGAAAGCTCGGCGTTACCAGGAGCACGTTGTCTAGTGTTGCCCCCAGGATGATTGGCGCAAGGTCGCGACGCACGTCGAACGCTGCCTTTGGATACAGAAGTGGCTGATAGGCGATCGAGGATTGGTCTATCAATATCGTATACCCATCTGGCGACGCATTGGCGACGGCGGCTCCCGCCACCAAACCGGCTGCTCCCACTTTGTTTTCTACGATGACGGACTGACCCGTCTGTTTGGCTAGTGATTCGCCCACCAGCCGGGCAAAAGCATCGGTGCCTCCGCCGGCAGCGTACGGCACAATCAGGCGAATGGGTTTGGACGGAAAACCGTCGCCGTTCGTTGCCGCTATGGCCGGGCCAGCGGTCGCCGCCAGGAACACCAGGGCGCCAGCCAGCATGCGGCGCAGGGTATTGCGCACGGCACGCTGCAGCCCAGCGGGATACGTGTAAACGGATAGATCGTTAGTCGTGAACGGCGAACTCATTGCATTGTCTCCTGAGTATTTTTTATGTTGATTGCCTGCGCTCAGGAATACCACTTTCCGAAGCGCATGCGGGAATGCGCTATACCAGGCTCATGCTGCCTTCGGTGGGGCGATTTGGCAGGTCCAGAGAAAACTGTTTGCTCAGAATGGCCTGG
The DNA here is from genome assembly GCF_054779135.1 of Bordetella tumulicola. Classification (NCBI taxonomy): domain Bacteria; kingdom Pseudomonadati; phylum Pseudomonadota; class Betaproteobacteria; order Burkholderiales; family Alcaligenaceae; genus Bordetella; species Bordetella tumulicola. The sequence continues at coordinate 246,905 of NZ_BAAGYU010000011.1, forward strand.
ATTTCTTCGTACAGGCAGCCGAAACGCAGGATTCGACGCGTGCCCATTTCGATGATGGTGCTGCCCACAAAATGAGGGTTCGCATATCGGCAGCGGCCGTAGTCGACGGCGATGTCGACGTGGTTCAAGAGTTCGGGCTCGATATCATTCAACTCGAACTTGTTCCCTTTGAGAGAGACATTGGCGGACGAGCCCATCATCGGTGAGCTGGATTCAAAAGACAGACGAGCCAGTTCCCGGTGCAGGGAGCCTGCATTCATCAGCAGATCCATGGTCGGCCCCTTGGTCGAGCGGCGTAATGCGCCAAACTCGACGGTGCGCAGGAAGTCATGATCGGGTCGATAGGTGCCTACGATGGACAGGGGCATATCGTGGTCGATGGTGATGCATTTCACGATATCCCGGTCCAACTGCTCGCACTCGATGACTTCGCTGAATGTGTCCCAGTTTCCCAATATGCCATTGGGTTTTGCGCTGCTGCGGTTTTTGAGTTCATAGATTCGTTCAACTGCGCGGGCCGTGTGGGCGAAGATCGCGTAGGAAACGTCAAACGGGATAACGCAAACGCCGCCGGCACGCGCCATATTGAAAACACGTCGTGCATTGTCGCGGACGGTTGCAGGATTGGGTTCGTGGCCGGGATTGATGAGCTGCATGAGGAACGTCTCCTTGGGATTAAAACGGAAATTGGCGTTGATTAACTGAGGATGAGTGCGACGTGGATCAATCGAGTTGAAGTTTCAAGGCTTCCAGAATGGGCTTCCAGCGCTCGTACTCGTTGCGCAATGCCTCGCTAGTTTGTTGCGGGGTGGTGGCGTAGGGCTCATAGCCCTGCTGATTCAGGATGGAAACGAAATCCGGGTCGCGAACGACGGCGTCAATCTCTTTATGCAAGCGATCGACAACGGCTCGCGGCGTTTTGGCGGGCGTCAGGACGACGAACCCCAATTCCAGGTGGGCCTTGGGCAGGCCTGACTCGACCATGGTGGGAATGTCCGGGGCCAGGGATGTGCGTTCGGAGGTCATGACCGCTAGTGGCGTCAGATCACCCGTTTTGATGTTGCCACGCACCGCGCCTAACGTGAACATGCCTACTTGCACATGGCCGCCGAGCACATCGACTAACGAAGGGCCGCCACCACGATAAATGGCTTCCCCTAGTTGCACCTGCGCCTCGCGGGCGAAAAGCTCAAAAGCGAGATGATGCGGCGTGCCGAGTCCCGGGTTGGCAAAGTTCAATGTGTCGGGTTTTTGGTGAGCCAACGCAATGAATTCCTGCAGGTTCGAGGCCGGCAGTTTCTTATTGCTGGCAAAAACCAGGGGTGACTTGGCGACGTAAGTGATGGGCGACAAATCTCGGTAGAAATCGTAGCCGAGCTTGCGATAAAGCAACGGAGCCAGCGCGATACCATCAGTGTTAATCAGCAGGGTGTAGCCATCGGGGGCTGCGCCGGCGACGTATGCTGTCCCGATATTGCTGCTTGCTCCGCTCTTGTTCTCGATAATGACCGGCTGGCCTAGTCGTTGTCCCAGTTTGTCGGCCAGTGGTCGGGCTAAGCTATCGGCACCGCCTCCGGGCGAGAAAGGGACGACGAGCTTGATCGGCTTGTCCGGATACGCCGCGTTAGCCAAGGGGGATGTGACGGCCGCGCAGAGCGTGAAGACGCTCGCGAGTCCAGCAAGGGCCCATTTCAACTGCCTATTCATGATATGTCTCCGTCGATGTCGTTCTTATGACGGACAGGTTAGGAGGCGTCTCGCGGTCAGTCCAGTTGATTGTTTTGAATGATCATTCAGCTTTTTTTATCGATAAGCGGCATGTTGGCAATGCACATGCGCAACGCGACTATTGTTGTGCAGCGCGCACCGAGGAACTCGCCATGTGGTAAGTTTTCACTGCACTGCCCATAGCGGTTATGCGGTACAAGATTGTCTGTTCAACAAACGAGTCCTGGAGATATCCCAATGAATGGCGCCAAAAGCCTGGTTCAAACGTTACTTGCCTCAGGTATTGATACGTGCTTTGCCAATCCCGGCACGAGCGAGATGCATTTTGTGGCGGCCTTGGATCAAGTGCCGGGCATGAAGTGTGTCCTGGGTCTTCAGGAAAACGTGGTGACCGGCATGGCGGATGGGTATTTCCGTATCGCCCGCAAGCCCGCCTGCACGCTGCTGCACTGCGGCCCGGGCCTGGCCAACGGCATGGCTAACCTGCATAACGCGCGCCGTGCGCGCAGCGGCATCGTCAATATCGTGGGCGATCAGGCGACTTATCACCGCCCCTTTGATGCGCCGCTGACAGCAGACACGACGGGGATGGCGCAAACGGTGTCACAGTGGGTGCGTGCCAGCACGCTGAGCGCGAATCTGGGCCGGGACGCAGCAGAGGCCGTTGCGGCAGCCCAAGTTTATCCGGGTCAGATCGCCACGCTGATTCTGCCCGCCGACGTGTCCTGGAACGAAGGCGGTGTGGTCGGTACGCGGATCAGTGTGCCCGCCACGCCACCCGTGGACGGCAATGCGGTCGAGCATGTGGCTCGGACGCTGCGCGCCAAGGGCGCCGATACCCTGATCCTGCTGGGCGGTCCCGCCACGTTGAGCGAGGCTCAACCCCTGGCATGGCGCGTGGCGCAAGCGACGGGCGCCACGTTGATGGGGGACTTTGTCACGGGCCATGTGGCACGCGGTCGCGGACGTCTGCAGCTCGAGCGCACGCCGTATGTCATGGAGGCGGCCATCCAGGCGCTCGAGCGCTTCAAGCACATTATTCTCGTGAATGCCAAGGGTCCAGTCGGCTTCTTTGGTTACCCAGGGTTGCCGTCGGAGCAATACGCACCGGATGCACAATTGCATGTCTTGTCCCGGCCCGATCAAGACCCTGTTGCGGCGTTGCAAGCACTGGTGTCTGCCCTGAATGCCCCCGAGGTCGAGATTCCTGATCCCGGTCCACGTCCAGAGATCGCGACGGGGACGCCCACGCCTGAAGGCCTGGCCCAGACAGTCGCTGCGTTAATGCCTGAGAATTCCATCGTCTCGGACGAGAGTGTTTCTTTTGGTCGTGGTTTCTATAAGTTTAGCCACGCCGCGCCCGCGAATGATTGGTTGCATCTGGCGGGTGGCGCGATTGGCGACGGGCTGCCCGTCGCGACGGGAGCGGCGATCGGCGGGCAGAAGCAACGGCGCGTGATTAGTTTGCAAGCGGATGGGTCCGCCATGTACTCGCTACAGTCGCTTTGGACGCAAGCCCGCGAGCAGTTGCCGTGCACGACGATCATTCTGAACAACAGCAAATACAACATTCTGATTAATGAGTACAAAAATGTCGGTGCGACGCCGGGTGACACCGCGATGAGCATGCTGGATCTTGGCAATCCGTCGCTCAATTGGGTGAGCCTGGCCAACGGGATGGGCGTAGAGGCGGCCCGTGCCACGACACTCGAGCAGTGCGGTGATCTGATGAAGAGCAGCTTTGGAAAACAGACGCCGTTCTTGATCGAACTGATGGTGTAAGGGGCGGCCCGAGAATCAATTCCGGTGATATACGTCTCGTACGATTTGGCAAGACGTACGAGCATTCCCAACTAGCATCAGGTGGATGGAGACACAGACAATGAAATTGACTCGGCTATATAAATATTTGGGTGCAATCGCCATTGGCGGCGCGGCGATGGCTGCGCATGCGGATACCTATCCTGACAGACCGATTACGTTAATTGTTCCCTACCCGGCAGGAGGGACGACCGACTTGGCGGCGCGGACTATTGCCCAAGCGATGGGACCCTATCTGAAGCAATCGATTGTCGTCGACAATCGTGCGGGCGCGGGCGGAAGCATCGGCATGGGGATGCTCAAGCGCGCGGATCCCGATGGGTACACCATTGCGATGGGGACGATTGGCACGCAGACCATTAACCAGTTCCTCTATCACGACATGCCGTACGATCCGGCTAAAGATTTCGCCTCTCTGGCCATGGTACTGACGACGCCGAATGTGATAGCGGTGCGCCAGGACTCGCCGCTGAAGACGATGCAGGATCTTTTCGGCAAAGCCAAAGCCAGCAAGGACAAGCCCATTTCGTATGGATCGCCTGGCGTCGGGTCGTCGGTGCATTTGACCGGCGCGTATCTCGAACAGGCCGCCGATATCGAGATGCTGCATGTGCCGTTCAAAGGTGTGTCGGGCTCGATGCCTGCGTTGATCGGCGGACAGATCGATGTACTGATGGACAATTTGCCCAGCACGATCAGTCAGCTAAAGGATGGATCTCGCGTCCGCGCGCTGGCTGTGACCTCCGCAGAGCGGTCATCGTCGTTACCCGATGTCCCGACGGTCGTGGAGTCCGGGATCGCGGATTTCGACGTAACGGCCTGGTTTGCGCTGTATGCCCCGGCTGGCACGCCCTATGACGTGCAGGCAAAGTTGATCGACGCCGCGACCCAGGCACTGGCCAGTGCGGACGTGAAGGCGCAACTGGCGGCCTTGGGCGCCACCGCGGGCACGCTCACAGGCAAAGACCTTGCCGCATTCGAGGACAAGGAACGTCAGCGCTGGAGTCAGCTCATTAAAGAGCGAAATATCACCACCAATTAGGACGCCGTCGTCAAAATCGACGACAAACTCATGGTCGAATTGTGTAGCGAAGTCGATCGTGATCGCCACGGCATAGAGTTCGATGTGGATCAGATTCAGGTAATGTGATTGCTTGATTTTCCGCCCTATTAGCGCAAACCGCCCCCCGCTCGACGACCGAGCGGGGGGCGGTTTGTTTAGGGCTTTAGACGTTAGACGCCGACGACCGATACGGCCTTGGTGACCAGATAGGCTTCGAGCGCCTCAGGGCCGCCTTCGGAGCCGTAGCCCGAGTCCTTCACACCGCCGAACGGCAACTCAGCCGAGGGTGTGGCGGGCTGGTTGATCCAGACCATGCCGACTTCCAGGCGACGCGAGAGTTCGTTGACGTTTTTGAACGAACGCGTGTAGGCATAGGCCGACAAGCCGAAAGGCAGGCGGTTGGCCTCGTTGATGGCTTCGTCCAGCGATTCAAAGGTGCGGATCGCGGCGATGGGGCCGAAAGGTTCTTCGTTGAAGATGTCGGCGTCCAGTGGTACGTCGGACAGAATGGTCGGCGAGAAGAAGTTGCCGGCCGTGCCCACGCGTTCCCCGCCGGTCATGACCCGTGCGCCTTTTTCGCGGGCGTTCTTGACGATCTTGTCCATGGCGACCAGGCGGCGGTCATTGGCCAGCGGACCCAGCGTCGTGCCATCGGTCAGGCCATCACCCAACTTGAGGTTTTCGGCGTGCGCCACGAAGGCTTTTTCAAAGTCGGCCTTGACGGACGAGTGCACGAGGTAGCGGGTCGGCGAGATGCAGACCTGGCCGGCGTTGCGGAACTTGGCGGCGCCTGAGGCCTTGACGGCCAATTCGACGTCGGCGTCCTCGGCGACGATCACCGGGGCGTGGCCGCCCAACTCCATCGTGACGCGCTTCATGTGCTGGCCCGCCAGGGCGGCCAGTTGCTTGCCGACCGGGGTGGAGCCCGTGAAGGTCACCTTACGGATGATCGGGTGCGGGATCAGGTAGCTGGAAATCTCGGCCGGCGATCCAAACACCAGACCGATCACGCCCTTGGGGATACCCGCATCAACGAAGCAATTCAGCAAGGCAGCAGGAGAGGCCGGGGTTTCTTCGGGGGCCTTGACCAGGAACGAGCAGCCTGCCGCCAGGGCCGCGCCCAGCTTGCGGACGATCTGGTTGACCGGAAAGTTCCACGGCGTGAAGGCGGCGACGGGGCCGACGGGCTCTTTCAACACCATTTGATGGGCGGCGACGTTACGAGCCGGAATGATGCGGCCATACACGCGCAGGGCTTCGTTGGCGAACCAGTCGATGATTTCGGCGCCGGCTTTGACTTCGACGCGAGCCTCGGTCAGCGGCTTGCCTTGTTCTTGGGTCAGCAGGCGCGCGATGTCGTCAGCACGCTCACGGATAATCAACGACGCCTTGCGCATAATGGCGCAGCGCTCGTGGGCGGACATGTTGCGCCAGGTCTCGAAGCCGCGTTGGGTTGCGGCCAGTGCCGCGTCCAGATCCTCGCGAGATGCACTGGCGACCTGGCCGATCTTGGCGCCGGTCGCGGGATTGACGACGTCAATGCGATTGTTGCCTTTGGCTTCGCGCCATTCGTTGTCAATCAACAGGAGAGTGTCGGGATAACTGCTCATGAATGCTCCAAAGGGGATGTTGCGATCGACTCGACCGGGTTTTGATGCCAAGAGTCGGAGGAAAACGGTAGCCGCCCGGCGATCAGGGCGATATATCCAGGAGTTAACACCTGCTGGCGCTATCTGTCAAAACGGGGTAATCGGAAATTGTATAGGGATAACGGGGACAAAGTGGCGGCATTGCGGATGAAATCGGAGGGGCGGCGCAATATACTGGGTTTCGGTCTTGGTTGACGGAGAAATAAAGTGTCAAGGAAATGGTTGAGCGTCTGTGTGGTCATGCTGGCGGGATGCGCAAGCCAGAATGAGCCCTCTGTCGGCATGGCGAATCCGGCATCGGTGTATTGCGGGAAGGTCGGCGGACAGCTTGAAATCCAGCAGACCCCCTCGGGCGAGATTGGCATTTGCGTATTACCCAGCGGCGAGCGTATCGAAGAGTGGACGTTGTTTCGCCGAGATCATCCCGAGGCAAAGATCTGAGTTTTCTTATGACGGAACGGTGAAGCGTGAGTGCGTGCGCGGGTTGATATATACTCCCTCCTAGTATATTTTGATGCCTGTTTTGACCTATGCCTCATTCCCCTGATGAAAAAAAGCGGGCCCTCGCGAGGGTGCGTCGCGTACGTGGTCAGTGCGATGCGCTGGAACGTGCGCTTGAGGCCGGCGCAGATTGCGGCCCCGTGCTGCAGCAAATCGCAGCCATTCGCGGCGCGATCAATGGGCTGATGTCCGAGGTCCTGGAATCACATATCCGCGAGGGTTTTAGCGATCCCTCGGCGCCTGGCGATAAGTATGATCAACGCGTGCAAGAGCTTCTGACCTTGGTGCGCACTTACTTGAAATAATCAATATTGCCAGCCTGGCTGTGCAGTTTGCTTTCCCTTTACGGAGCCATATCCATGAAATCCCGTGCCGCCGTTGCCTTTGCCGCAGGCCAACCCTTGCAGATCGTCGAGCTTGATGTCGAGCCCCCCCGTAAAGGAGAAGTGCTCATCAAAATTACGCATACCGGGGTTTGCCATACTGATGCCTTCACGCTCTCGGGCGAGGATCCGGAAGGCTTGTTTCCGGTCGTCCTGGGCCATGAGGGGGCGGGCGTGGTCGTCGAGGTCGGAGAAGGTGTCACCAGCGTCAAGGCCGGCGATCATGTGATTCCGCTCTACACCGCCGAATGTGGCGAGTGCTTGTTCTGCAAGTCGGGCAAGACCAATTTGTGCGTGGCCGTGCGGGCGACGCAAGGCAAGGGCGTAATGCCCGACGGCACGACGCGTTTCTCGTACAACGGTCAGCCGGTCTATCACTACATGGGTTGTTCGACGTTCAGCGAGTACACGGTGGTCGCCGAGGTGTCGCTGGCCAAGATTAATCCTGATGCGAATCCCGAGCACGTCTGTCTGCTGGGCTGCGGTGTGACGACCGGCATCGGTGCCGTGCACAATACGGCCAAAGTCCAGGAAGGCGATTCCGTCGCCGTGTTTGGTCTGGGCGGGATCGGGCTGGCCGTGCTTCAGGGCGCACGCCAGGCCAAGGCAGGCCGCATCATCGCCGTTGACACCAATCCCGACAAATTCGGCCTAGCCAAAGTCTTTGGTGCTACCGATTGCCTGAATCCCAAGGATTTCGACAAGCCCATCCAGGAAGTCATTGTGGAGATGACTGGCTGGGGGGTCGATCATTCGTTCGAATGCATCGGCAACGTCAACGTCATGCGTGCTGCGCTCGAGTGCGCACACCGTGGTTGGGGGCAGTCGGTCGTGATCGGCGTAGCGGGCGCGGGCCAGGAAATCTCGACTCGTCCATTCCAGTTGGTGACGGGGCGTCGTTGGCTGGGCACAGCGTTTGGCGGGGTCAAGGGCCGTTCGCAATTGCCGGGCATGGTCGAAGACGCGATGTCGGGCAAGATCGAGCTCGCCCCCTTTGTGACACACACCATGGATCTGGACGAGATCAACAATGCTTTTGATCTGATGCACGAGGGCAAATCAATCCGTAGCGTTGTGCACTATTAAAATTAAAAAAGGCGCGACCCTTGTTCGGGGTCGCGCCTTCTACGTTATCGATGTCGATATAACGATGTCTGAGGCAGATTAACGACGTCCGCCAAAGCGACCGCCACCAAAGCCGCCTCCACCAAAGCGACCGCCGCCGCCAAAACGGTCTCCGCCGCCAAAGCGATCACCGCCCATGCCTCCGGACCAGCTCATGTCGCTGCGATTGTCGCTCCAGTCACGCGCCTGACGTTGCCCATCCAGGTAGTTGCCCGTGGCATTGCTCGACGAGAAATCGCTGCGTTGCATGGGCTGCCAGCCTGACGAGGTATGTTGTTGCCAGCCGCCGTCGGCAGTGTGCTGGTAAACATTACCGTTATGGTCACCGTAGAGGTTGCCGTTGTTCCATGCGACGGTGTTGCCGGTATGGCTGTCATGCTCTACCCCGCGACGATCGACGCTGTTGGCACCGTCACCGGCTTGGCCGGTGGCCGTCGTACCCGATACGACGGTGCGTCCGGTATCGCTGTTGGTGCGGGCGCTCTGGCGCCCCGCACGCCATTGGCCATCGTCGTTTTCGACGACACCCGAACGGCTGGCGCCTGATACGCCCGTCGCGGTATTCTTGTAGGCATCGCGCTGCCCGGCGGCATAGTTGCCGGAGTAAGCGTTGTAGTCGGCGCCGCGCGAGCCCTCGAATCGGCTACCCGTGGCAGAGTTGTAGACGTCCGCGTGGCCGGTGCGCCATTCGTTGCCGGTCCAGTCGTTGTAGCCGACGCTACGGGTCACGGCGCCTTGGCCCCATGTGCCATAGACGTTGGTCCGATTGATATCCACGCCGCGCGAATAAGCGAACCCGTCGTACGGCCCCCAATAGGGTTCGGGCCCCCACATGTCTGCCGCGGCAAAGCCGAATGCGAAGCCCGCCGCGGTATCCAGCGCGGCGTTATACCCATAGGTAGGCGGATAGCTGACCCACGTGTTGTCGACGACAGTGGGGGGATAGGCGTAGCCAGTGCCGTACACCACCGTGCCGTCCGGGTTGACCACCATACCCAGGTAGCCCGGCGTATAGCCCACCACCACGGCATCGGGTGTGGAGCCATAGATATGGACGTAGGTGACGTAGTGCAGCGGCGACTCGGGGGGAATGGTGTAAATGGACGAGGGAACCGAATCGGCCACGCGCCACGGTCCCTGGGGTGAGCTGGCGGTGAACCAGACCGCCTTCGACATGGCGTAGTACTCGTTGCTGGTGACCTGGATCACGGGCACCGAGGTATTGGTCGCATAGTGCAATGAGGTGCCGGCGATACGATCAAACTTGGGCGACCCGCCGATGTAGTTGACGTGCAGTGTCGCCTTGGTGCGGGATACGGTTGCCGTTTGCGGAATCGTCGAGGCGATGAGTGCCTCTTTGGCTTGTGGTGTTCCAGGTACCGAGGCCAGTACGCCCGCTTGGGGATCGTGGATATCGATGCGGGCAAAAGCCGGATTCAGCTTGTTGCCGGGCACGTAGCTCCAGGTACCGTCCAGTTTCGACGCGCTGAACCAGCGCCCGGATACAAGTAGGTAGTAGTGGTTGTCCGACGGCAGCATGAATAGCGCATGGTCGGCATTATTGACGGACAGCAGGCTGGTGCCTTGCACGGGCCGCATCTGCGCCGGGCCCTGCAGCAGGACGAGTTCGGCGGGATCAGAGGATACGATCATGGCTGGCGGCTGGGGCGGTCGTGCTGCGCCTTTGGCGAGCAACGGATCGACGGGCGCCTGTCGGGCTGCCGCGGCGGCCACGGTGAGCAGGGCTTGCGAGGGGGATTCGCTTTGCCATCCCTCGAGCAGCGAGCGAGACGTGTACCAATAACCCGCGGCATTCGAGTGGTATTCCCCGTTGGGGCCACGGACAATCAGGGCGCGACTGTTGATGACGCGCTGCCAGCCTTCGACTTGCGGTACCGGTTTGAAGATGGCTTTCCCGTCGATCAGCACCAAGACGGTCGGCGTCGTGCGAACGAAAATTTGCGGGGGCGTGTTTTTGACCTGGACGGTCTTCAAGTCCGCCAATTGCCGCGAAGCGGTGTAGCTGAGTTGCAGTTCGCTCAGGCGCACGGTCATTTCGACGGGGAGACGCGAGCTGAATTGTTCCCGTACGGTTTGTGCCGTGTCGGGCGCCGTGGGAATCTGGACGCGTGAAATCTGAAAATGCGTCAGATGGACTTCGTCGTTGGCCTTGTTTATTACCTCGGCGTCGGCGCTGAAATCCGCCACCCCGTAGGTCGGATTGCCGTTGGTGGGGCCCGTGGCAATGGCTGCGCGACCCGTGATACGGGTACCTGTCCAGCTATCAATCTGCGGCTGGTAGATTTCGTAGCGAGTGCCATGAAAATCCAGCTTGCGAGGCCATTGGGGCGCGATGCTCTGGGAGCGTGGCGCGGTGGCCTGCGGCGGCGCGGGTTGGGCAGAGACGCTGACGCCGCTGGTGGCTACCGTTGCCGCGAATAAGGCGGCGATGATGGTTGCGGGTTTCAAGTTATTGCTTTTGTCGAACATCACGCTTTCCTCGGGGTTGGTCTTCGGCCTACTCGGAAACAGCTTTCAGAAAGGAATCCATCTGAGCATTTTGCCCGTACAAAGTTCATTTTCTTGTTACAAAACAAGGGGCGTCTGTTTCCCCCCGGGGATGCTATCCCGCGTGGCGCATCATATCCGCTAATTCGTGGGCGCCGCGTGCGTCCAAGCCATCCGCCGCGCCCAGGCGATCGCGGGCGGGCTTGTTTTGACCCAGCTTGCGCTTGCCAACGAGCGAGGTGATCTCGATTTCGATGCCGACGATGTTTTGCAACATGCTGTCGATGTACTCGGGCGTGGAGTCGCCCATTTTCCAGGGCTTGGGTTCTGTGGCCTCGTGCCGTTTGGTCAATTGCGCGACGACCCGGCGCACGAATCGTTCGTCGTCCAGGATGGTGAGCACCCCATGGGCATGGACCACCTCGTAATTCCAGGTGGGGACTTCGCGGTGGGTCTCGTGCTTGTTGGGATACCAGTTGGGCGAGATGTAGCTCTGGGCGCCACGAAAGACGACCATGACGGCAGAGCCGTCCGGACAGCTTTGCCATACGGGGTTGGCCCGGGCGACGTGGGCCCAGAGTCGTCCGTGCGGTCCGACCGCGGGATCCAGTTCGAAGGGGATGTGATTCGCGTCCAGTCCGTCGGCGCCCTGGGTCACGAAGACGCCCAGCGGATGCTGGCGAATAATGCGGTGGAGTTCTTCCGGCCGGTCTTCGGCAAAATGCGAGGGAATATACATGGTGGCTCGATGCGGCGGCGCGCACAAGATAAGGGACCCCATAATGTTGCTTAAAACGGGCCTAATAACAAGTGCAACAAGTGCCGGAAACAGCATCTGGGACAAGCCGGGTGGCGTTGGGCGGTCATACTGTTATGCGAGAATGTTTGCACCTTTCACCGTCAAGCTTATGGCCACTACCAAAAAGCCTCCTGTCGCCGAGCCCACCGTATCCCACGCGGCACCGTCTGCCATGCTGGCGCGTATCGAAAGCCTGCTTCCCACCATGGGGCCGGCGAGTCATCGCATCGGCGAATTCGTCAGCCGTTATCCCGACCAGGTGGTGCACATGTCGGTCAGCGAGGTGGCCGAGAAAACCGAATCCAGCGAGGGCAGTGTCATCGGTTTTTGCAAGCTGGTGGGAGCGTCGGGGTTTCAGCAACTGAAGATTTCGTTGGCCCAGGAAATCGTGAGGCCGGTGCAGTACATCCACGAAGACCTCGCCCCAGAAGACAGCGCCGGTACCGTGGTGTCCAAGATTTTCCAGAGCAATATCCAGGCGCTGCAGGAAACCGCTTCGGTACTGGATACCCAGGCGCTGGAGCAGGCCGTGCGAGTGCTTGCGCAGGCCCGTCGCATTGAAATCTACGGCATAGGCAGCTCGGCCACCATTGCCGAAGACGCGCATTACCGGATGCTGCGCATTGGCCTGAACGCGACCGCGGTCACGGATTCGCACGTGCAGGCCATCAGCGCCTCGCTGACCGGCCCCGATGTGGCCGTGCTGACCATCTCGCATTCTGGCAGTACGCATGAAACCGTGCTGGCCACGCGCCTGGCCAAAGAAGCCGGTGCGCGTACCATCTGCATCACCAATTTTGGCAAATCGCCTATTCAGTCGTTTGCTGACGTGGTGTTGCACACCATCGCGCGCGAGACACGCTTTCGTACCGAGGCGATGACCAGTCGTCTGGCTCAGTTGGCCATTATTGACGCATTGATTGCGTGTCTGGCATTGACCAACTACGACAAGTCGGTCGCTACCCTGAAAAGCACATTCAATGTGCTGTCGCTCAAGCGCTACTAAGTCCGAAGACCAGGTCCGAAGCCCAAGCCCGAACGCTGAGCCCGGAAGTCCGAGCCTCAGCGTGTTGCGGCCCGCCTCTGCGCGACGCAACACGATTAACGTTCGTTGTCCCGGGCCGGGACGCCGGGTACAGACGACGGGATCCGAGCGTCAGTCGGCAGGGTGGTCGTTGGCGTTCGGGCGTGTGATTACTTCTCGTAGCTGCGCCCGAGTTCCAGCAGTTCCGGCGTGCCGATCAGGCCGTTCAGCGCGTTGAAGTCATTCATCTCGCCCCACAGGGGCTGGGTTGTCCCGTGGTTTTTCAGGCTGGCAAAGTAGCGCTGCAGTTGATGGGACACAAAGCGTGCCGTGCCACCCGGATAGATCACGATGCGATAGCCGCGGGCCGAGAGTTCTTCGACGCTACCTACGGGGGTCTTGCCACCCTCGACCATATTGGCCAGCAGCGGGATGCGTGTAGCGTACTTGCCGCAAACCCGATCCATGTCGTCGCCCGACACGACAGCTTCGATGAAGAGGGCGTCGACGCCGCAGGCCAGATAGGCGTCGGCGCGCGCCAGGGCCGCGTCCAGGCCTTCGACGGCAACGGCATCGGTACGGGCCAGAATAAGCGTGTCGGTCGAGTGCCGCGCATCAAGGGCCGCGCGCAGTTTGCCGCACATTTCCTGCGTCGAGACCAGTGTCTTGTTGTCCAGGTGACCGCAACGCTTCGGAAAGGTCTGGTCTTCCAACTGAATCATCGCCGCACCGGCGCGCTCGAACGTGCGCACAGTGCGCTGGGTATTCAGGGCGTTGCCGTAGCCGGTGTCGCCATCGACGATGACGGGCACTTGTACGCGATCGGTGATCCGCGCCAGAACGTCGGCGGTTTCGGTGGCGGTGGTCAGGCCAACATCGGAACGCCCCAGTTGGGTATAGGCGACGGCGCCGCCCGATAAATACAGGGCATCAAAGCCGGCTTGTTCGGCGATCAGGGCTGTCAGGGCGTCATAGACGCCGGGCGCGAGGACGGCGGGACCATTTGCGAGACGCTCACGCAGGTTGACGCGGCTCATACGGGGCTCCCGGCGGTCTCGCTGGGCGAGACAGAGGCGATATAGGCTTGCATGTCTTCCTTGGTGACGGTGGGCTTCCACGTAGTAAAGGGCATGTTCAGTGCGGCGGCCTGGCGTTTTTCGTATGCCAGGAACTCTTCGGTAATGGAGCTGCCGCGCACCCCCCCGCGTACGGAACCCGCGCGGGTATCGCCGTAGTACTCAAGCCAGTCGTCGGGCAGCGGTTGTGATCCGGGGATTGCCAACCACAGTCGTAGCAGATGGCGTTTGAGATCCGGTTCTTCGTAATCTTCAAAGGGCGTGCGCGAGTGCAGCGTGACATAGTTGTTCAGCAATTGCAGGTCGCCGCGTTCCAGTTCCATCGAATAGCAGAATTGGTCAGTGGGCATCAACGTATCCAGCAAGTCCAGGGCTTCGGTCTGTGCCGCGGTCAGGCGGGGGACTTCGGGAAAGTCGTTTTGCGCGGCCACGGTGTTCTTGCGGTTAGAGCGCGCCGAAAAATATTCCGGATGCGAACCGAGGATAGACAAGCGATAGTACGGCGGCTGGCTCGGGTCTTGCGTGCCTTGGTAGCTGTGAAAATAGCGGGTTTTCAAGGCTTCGATCAGATCGGGGCGGATTTTCTGGATGGCATCGCGCAGCGCGATCGAGCTGACGACTTTGCTGGTGCCGCCCGATTTGGCCGTACGACGGCAGAGCAGGGCGACTACGTCGCAGGAGTCTTGGTGAAAATCCAGACCGGCGTTGGTGTTATAGCCGCGTCCGCCTTTGACTTTGTACGAACCACCCGCATCGCGGACGTCGTTGATGTACTGGCTAGCTCGGTTCTGAGTGCGACCGACGCCCATGTACAGGGACATGCCCCAGTAGGCCATGCGAGTCTCGTCTTCGCTCCAGTCATCGACGGGAAAGCCTTTCAGCAGGCACATACCCCAGCGCTGCTGGGTGGCGTCGATGGCTTGTTGTAACGCATCTTGCGAAGCAGCCGGCAGCGGAAAGTCCGCTTGTTCCATGGCCAATAGCGGCTTGTCCAGGCGCTTGGCATGGGCCACGGCGGCTTGAACGCCATCGACCTGCTCGTTCGTCAGGCGCAAGATCCAGGAATCGTCCTGTTTGACTTGGTCTGGTGTCCAGGCGAATGGGCGTTTGGAGGGATCGACTACCGACATATTTATCTCCGTAATGAAGGGTCTGAACATCAATAGCTGCAGTGTAATGACATCACTTCATTTAGAATAACGATGTTATTTGACGAGTTTCATAAGGAATTTTGATGAAAATCGAAACCTTTGCCACCCTGGAGGCCATCTTGCAGGCGGGTACCTTCGTTGGGGGCGCGCGTTTGATGAATATCACGCCCAGCGCGGTGAGCATGCAGATGAAGCAGCTTGAGGGCTATCTGGGCAAGCCTCTCTTTGACCGGTCGGGGTTGCAGGTGCGGCCCACCCAACTGGCGCACGAGGTGGCGGACACCCTGAGAGAGGCCCTGAAAGGGCTGGATGCACTACGTTCCGGCACGGTGCTGGAGATTGAGGGCGTGGTACGGGTGGGGATCATCGAGTCGATGCAGCCCCTCGTGTTGCCTGGCCTGCTGCGTTTTATTCGCACCCGCCATCCTAAACTGGATGTCATCCCCATCCGGGGACGAAGCAGCAGCCTGACGACTGCGCTGAAGGCCGGCGAGATCGACGCCGCACTGGTCGCCCAGCCCGTCGGCGCGCAGGCCGGTCGCCTATCATGGACGCCGATGTTGCGCCGGGAGTTGGTGCTGGTTGCCCCACCCGACACCGCCGATACGCCGATTCCTACGCTGTTTCGTCAATTGGAATGGATACGTTATGACCGTAAAGCGGTCTCGGGCAGCATGGCCGCACAGTACGTCAACAGCCAGATTGGCGACGTACGCAGCACACTGGAGTTCGATAACGCGGCGGCCATTGTGGCCATGGTGAGTTCGGGCTTGGGTATCTCGGTGATCCAGCGGCCAGATCCCGCCACGTTGCATGGTTATCCCGTGCGCATCTTTCGCTTGGGCAAGTCCGCGCCGATATTGCAGTTGTCGATGGTCAATCGCAAGTCGGACGACGATAGCCGGCCGTTGGGTGTCGTGCGCGAGGCAATGGCGCAGGCCTGTGCGGACTATCACAAGTTATCGAAGCAATGAGGGCCACTTTTTTTGGGGGGGCGCTTGCATCGCGTTGTAGGGAAGTCAGGCCGACATCAACAAAAATCCTTAGTAAAGAGTTCAAATAACTTCGTTATTCCTAATGTACCGTCTATGACTAGACTACTTCCCCACACGAAATAGCAGCATGGACGGAGACGCGGCAATGCACAGAAGAACATTCATGGGAGTTTTGGGCGCAGGGGCGCTGGCGGCCTCGGGCGTCGCCCACGCGCAGACGCCCACGACGCGTATTGTTGTCGGTGCAACACCCGGCGGCGGCACCGATACGGTCGCACGCGTGCTGGCGGCCGAGCTGGGCCGCGTGATGGGCGAAACCTTTGTAGTCGAGAATCGCCCGGGGGCGGGAGGCAATATCGCCGCCCAAGAGGTGGCGCGCGCGACGCCTGACGGCCGTACCCTGTTGATGTGCTACACCAGCCACGCCATTAACGCCACGTTGTATCCCAAACTGCCTTTTGACCCGATCAAGAGCTTCACACCGGTTGTTCACGTCGCTAATGCGCCGTCGATATTGTTGGCGCACCCCTCTGTGAAGGCCAACAATATGGCCGAGCTGATTGCCTTGGCCAAAGCCGAGCCCGGCCAATTGAGCATGGGCTTACCGGGTATCGGGTCTGCCGGCCACCTCGGCGCCGAAGTGATCATGCTGGAGACGGGCATTGATGTGCTGCTCGTGCCCTACAAGGGGACAGCGCCTGCGATGACGGATGTGTTGGGCGGGCAAGTCAGCATGATGTTTGCAGGCGCGGCATTGGCAAAAGGACAGTTGAAATCCAAGGCGCTCAAGCCATTGGGTATCAGCAGCGCACAGCGCATGAGCGTATATCCCGATATTGCACCGATTGCCGATACGATTCCCGGCTACGACTTCAGCGCCTGGTACGGTCTTCTAGGACCGGCAGGGATGGATGCCGGACGGACGAAAAAATTGTCCGAGGCCACGACGCAAGTCCTGAATGACGCCAAGATCAAAGGGCAGTTGCTCGAAGAAGGCTTGCTTGTCGAGGGGGGAGCTCCCGCCGAATTTCAACGCTTTTTGCAGACTGAAATCGAGCGTTGGGGCACGGTCGTAAAAGCCTCGGGTGCGCAAGCGGGTTAATCGCTACCCATTGACCGTCGACGGGCTATAGCGTGGCTAGCCAGTCGCGAATCGTCGCCACGACCGTATCGGGTATCTCTCGGTGCGGGACATGGCCGCACCCCTCGAGAATTACGGATCTGGCTCCTGCCAGGGCATGAATGCGGCGGGGATGGTCCAGCGATCCATATTCATCGTTATCGCCATGCAGCGCCAATGCCGGACAACGGACCTCGCGGAGATAGGCCTCCAGTGTCCAGTCTGCGAAGCGCGGAGATAGCCATGTCTCGGTCCAGGCGTTCAGGACCCAGGCTGCCTTGTCTCCGTGGTAGCGCTTCAGGCGATCCAGTTGTCCGGGTTGCGCAAAGGCGGCCTTGGCTTGCCGAATGCCCTCGAGCGTGTGCTCTTCGGCATAGACCTGGGCGGACTCGGTAATAAGGGCTTGGCAGGCGTCTTGATAGACGGCCGCGCTGGCAATGCTCATCCCGCCGCCGACACTGTGGCCAAACGCAATGAATTGCTCCAGATCGAGCGCCGAGCGCAACACCCGAAAATCCCCGTGGATCTCTTGACCGACAAGGTCGCAGTCCAGGGTACCCGGATGCGGGTCCGAGCGGCCGAAGCCCAGGCGGTCATAGGCAATGACGGGATGGCCTGTGGCGACAGCCAGTTGCTGGGGAAAATCCCGCCATAACTCTACGCACCCAAGCGAATCGTGCTGCATGACGATCGTGGGAAGGCGAGGGACCGACGCCTCCAGCGTCCAGCGCCTGGCGAAGAGTTGGCCACGATCGGTTTTGACGAAAATATCCTCGGTCGCTACGGTCTGCATGCTTGTTTCTCACTTTAGGGCGCAATCCTCCATGAATGATAAACAGGATTGGATATTTGAGTGCGCACCGGTATCCGCTTTTTCTGACAACCCTGTCAGTCAGCCGTCAGGGGATCGACTGCCATTGTCTTGTAGACTCGCTTGCCTCGGGCAGCTCATGTCTTGCGTTGCTCATTTTTAATGGGATAGGCGCACGTGTTTCAGCTTGCCGCGGGTCTGATCGGTTTTTACGTGATAGGGCGTTATGTATGGCCGCTAAAGCTGGGCGTCATCGCCAAGGTAATTTTGTCTGCCGCCGTCTTGGTCGTCGCCGAGCACCAGTGGCTGGTCAGCCAGATTGCGGGATCCATGGCATCGCCCGAGAGCCCGCGATGGCTCATTATCGGATTCGGTGCTGCTTATGGGGCGCTTATCTTGTTGGCGTGCTTCTTGGCGCTAAAAGATCTGCTCGGCGGGCTGCTGTATCTGGCCTCTCGCTCTGCGGGAGTGCGCGTTCTAGCTGGCCGCAGATTGCCACATTTCATGGCGGTACTGGCACTGTCGCTCGGGGCATGGGGCACATCACAGGCCGTCCGTGTGCCTGAGGTACGCAAGCTGGAATTACCTGTGGCAGGGTTGGCGCCGGAGTTTGATGGTTACCGTATTGTGCATCTGACCGACTTACACATTAGCCGGCTTTTTCACGGCCCTTGGGTCGATGCCGTGGTCGATAAGGCCAATATGTTGAATCCTGATCTGATTTTGATTTCCGGAGATTTGGTGGATGGCACCCCCGAAATACGTCAGAACGATTACCCGCCACTGGGCCGCTTATCTGCGGAAAATGGGGTGTACGCCGTCACGGGGAATCATGAATACTACGCGGCGTTTTCACAGTGGATCGAAGTATTTCGTGGATTGGGTGTGACGGTGCTCGAGAATGAGCACGCGCTTATCCAGGTGGGAGAGGGATCGTTGGTCATCGCAGGTGTGCCCGACCAGATTGGGCCGCGTCATGGTCAGATCGGTCCCGACGTCGAGAAGGCGCTGGCAGGCAGGCCGGGAGGTGTGCCGGTGATCTTGATGGATCACCGTCCTGGTGGCGCCGGGAACAATCAGGCACAGGGTGTGGACGTGCAACTCTCTGGCCATACGCATGGTGGCCATATTCGAGGTTTAGATCTGCTTGTGGCGCGTTTTAACGCCGGGTTTGTATCGGGGTTGTACGAGGTCGGCGGCATGCATTTGTATGTGAGCAATGGCGCGGGCTTGTGGCCCGGCTTCCCTCAGCGTATCGGCCGGCCGTCGGAGATCACCGAAATTACGTTGCGGCGGTCATCGTAGCGTTGCATCAGGACAAGTGGATTTTGCATAATAAGCTTGGGTATTCTTATTCGACTGATGCAATCCCCGGCACCCCTTTCCGGATGTCTTGCGAGAAACTCGAAACGTCCTTTGATTCCCGCGCACGTTGAGTGTAATGACCTGCGTGTCGATAGTCTGCCATGCTGTCCGCGCCTTCGAGGGCCTCCAGTTCGTATAGATACTCTGGCAGATAGCCCGAGAGCAGCAGTCGATAATCAAGCGGCAGGCCGGGCACGATCTGTTTGGCTAGTTGATAGATGATCGTGGTGCAATTGGCCGTGATCGTGTTGTAAAAACGCGGGTGTTCTTGCAGTTGGTTGGCCGTTTCCATATATGAAAGAAATAACGGGCGTATCGTACCCTCAGGCATTTTCACGCGATAAAGATAGCCTTCCTCGCCCCGTACATTGGTGCGTACGCGCAGGCTGTCTTGTTCTGTAGAGGCGAGTACCGCTAATTCATACTGGCGGAAGAATCCGCCGATCTCTGAAAATTTATCGCCTTGCTTGCGGCGGATTTCTACCGAAAACACGACGTATTGACCGTCGGTAAAACCGAAAGACACCATGGTGTGGGCAATGGCGGGGCGGCCCCAGGACGACAAGACCAAGTCTACGGAGCGTAGCTGCGTCAAATCATAGGTGCGCGTTTCCCAGCGTGGGTCATAGTCGGTTTTTGAACGCCAGTCGAAGTTGCGCACGTTGTGCAGCGTAACCAGATCGCCCCTTATCGTGCCATGGGTCTGCTCGGCAACTTCGGGTATCCATTGCCGGTCGTTGGAGGGCCGTACGCCCAGCCACCACCACGCCTGCATGATGACCCACGCGAAAGCGAATACCGCTAGCGGAAGATACGTGCCGCGGATCAGGCCAATGACCGCCGCAATGGTCAAGACAATCCAGATGATGGCCAATATGACCGGTATCGGAGCCTGAAACCATAGGGCGAGCGTGCCCCAGAAGGCCGCAGCCAATACGGCCAACACAATGACGGTGTGTAAAAGCATGATCGTTCGAGTTCGCTTCACAGTCAGATTGTTGTCTTTGGCATCATTGCAAGCTTTGGGCGGGATGGTTTGCGGTGCTGGCGCGTCGTGATGTGAGTCTGTCAACTGGCTGCCAGCTTGTTCCGCACACGCTCGGCGACATCAGCAGGTACCCACTTGGTCCAGAGGTCCGGGTGGGTTTTCAGAAAATAAAGCGCTGCCTCCTCGACCTCCATGCCTTCGTTCTCCATATGCCCCAGGACCTCGGTCACGGTTTTCTCGGGAAAGTTGATTTTGGCAAGAAAGGCGATTAGTTGGGGCGCGCTGTCAGCGAATTTAACGTTGACAGCGGTCTTGACCGTGTAGGGTGCGATGCCGGTGGGTTGCGGGTCGGCGCATTGCGCATCCTTGAAGCACTCCAAGGCTTTCTCATCGACAGGCGGAAGCTCCAGCTTGACGAGATCCAGAGACCCGGCCAGGGATGTCGGCGTCCAGTAATAAAATACAATGTCCTTCTTGCGTTTATATGCCGAGGTGATGGCCGCGCGTTGTGATGCTGAACTGCCCGGGGAATACACGAGATACTCGTCTTGCAGTTTGAAGGCCTTGATCAAGTTCGCGCTAAGATTGCCGCATGTCCAGCCTACCGCGCAGC
Organism: Bordetella tumulicola; assembly: GCF_054779135.1. Classification (NCBI taxonomy): domain Bacteria; kingdom Pseudomonadati; phylum Pseudomonadota; class Betaproteobacteria; order Burkholderiales; family Alcaligenaceae; genus Bordetella; species Bordetella tumulicola. The sequence goes on from NZ_BAAGYU010000011.1 coordinate 267,625, forward strand.
CGTAGAGCCGGCCCTTGGTGGGCTCTTCGTCATCGAGGAACAACTCATGCCGGCCTTTCAGGTCGGCGACCTTGCGAAGATCCGGGTATTTCTCTGCCGTGTAGCGGGGGATATACCAGCCGTCCGTGCCGCTGAAAACCTCGCCGATCTGTTTGATTTTTCCCTCGGCAATGGCTTCATCCCAGGCCTTTTGCATCTGCGTGCTCCAGACCTCGGCGTTGATGTCTACATCGCCGCGTTGCAGCGCGGCAAACATCGGTAAGGTATCGCCGGGTTCGACGTCGGTTTTGCAGCCATAGCCGTGTTCGACAATATAGCGTTCGATGTCCACGATCAGCAGATTGGATTCCCAGTTCATGCCACCAAACTTTATGGGTCTATCCAGTTCGCAGGTGGGGGTTTCGGCGTGAGCGTTGAGGCTAAACATTGCGCCGGCGGCGAGACTGGTAGCGGCCAGAATACGTTTGATATGCATGCGACGAACCATTGATCTATTTCCCCTGTCTTCCGTAGTAGAGGCCTTGATCGTAGCAGACGGGCTCAATGGCGCAGCGGGTCTTCGCAAGAGTGGCACGTGCTTACGTTCTGCGAGACCTGCGGCGCACATGGCAAACGGAGACTCCGCAAGGCGTCCTCCACGCAGCTGACGGTACGTCTTACTGTATTGAGTACGCCTTGCCGCAATGCGCTATTTTTTGTCGATCGACAACGCAGAGAATGATTGCGCGACCGGCATGAGCTCTAGGCGATTGATGTTGACATGAGCCGGTAAGTTGACAACCCAGGAAACGGCTTCGGCGACGTCCTTTGCATCCAAGGCTGTCACGCCCTCGTATCGGCTGGCGGCGAGTTTTTCATCGCCGTGAAAGCGCACTTGGCTGAATTCGGTGCCACCCACCAAACCGGGTTCTATATTCGTGACGCGCAGCGGTGTGCCAAACACGTCGGCACGTAGATTCAGGCTGAACTGTTTCACAAAGGCTTTGGTCGCGCCATAGACATTGCCGCCTGCGTAGGGATAAGTCCCGGCAACGGATCCAATGTTGACGATGTGGCCGACCTGACGGTCGATCATCCCCGGAAGAAAGGCTCTTGTGATCGCCACCAGAGCGGTGATGTTGGTGTCGATCATGGTTTTCCAGTCATTCCAGTGAGCGTCTTGGGCTTTTTCCAGGCCTAGCGCCAAACCTGCATTGTTGACCAGGATGGTGATCTTCGAAAATTCCTCGGGCAGGGAATCAGGCAGCGCCGCGATCGCATCGGTGTCACGCAGATCCAAGGCCAGTGGATGCACGGCGGGGCCAAGCTCAGCAGCCAGGGCATGCAGTCGCTCGGCGCGTCTACCGATCGCAATGACTTTCTTTCCTTGGGCGACGAATTGCCGCGTAATCTCCAGCCCAAATCCCGCGGTGGCACCCGTGACAATAGCAACCATATTTATCCCCTTTGATCTGCAATGAAAGCCGATTTTTCGCCACGACCACGTGGGCGATGCATACCGATTTTCGATCACAGTAGCGCAGATTTCAAATGGTGTGCCACCTTGGATCTCGATGCCAGCCGCCTCTAATTTGGCTCGGACGTCGGGCATTGCCGGATTTGAGTTGCTCTTTAATGGCGCTGAGCGTGTCGATAAACAGCACGGACGATATGTGGGGCCGCCACCGAATGTGACCTCGGTGGCGTGAGTGGCGCGTTTGCTCGGCTGTCAGACGGATTACGCGAAGTTAGACGGAAACAGGGCGCGTTGTGTTTCCTCGTCATTGACCTTTTTGAATTCGATATCGGACCCGACTTCGCGCGCGCGGCTCGCGGCAGGCCGGGCGTCGATGGATTGGAACCATCGTTTGATATTGGGATAGTGCGCTAGCGGGTCTTCGGCGCCTTTCATCACGCGGGATGCACGGCCGAGCCATCCCCAGGCTGAAATGTCGGCAATCGTGAATTCGTTGCCGACAATGAATTCGCGCCCGGCCAGATGGTCGTCCAACACTTGATAATGACGTTCAATTTCGCGGCGGTAGCGATTGACGGCATAGTCCAATCCGGATGGCGCGGCATACTGAAAGTGAACGGCTTGCCCGGAAAAAGGGCCCAATCCGCTGGCAATGAATAATAGCCACGACAGCAGTTCTCCGCGGTCCTGGGGCGAGCCCTGGAATTTGCCGGTTTTCTCGGCGAGATATAACAAGATCGCCGTAGAGTCGAATACCGCGACAGGTTTGCCCGTCGAGCTATCCAGATCAACAATGGCAGGGACTTTGCCATTGGGGTTTATTTCGCGAAACTCCGGTGTGTGCTGTTGACCTTTGCTCGTATCAACCGGAACAACCTCATAATCAAGACCCGCTTCCTCAAGAAAGAGGGAAATCTTTGCGGGGTTTGGCGTGGGGTGGAAATAGAACCGAATCATGGCGAGGCCTCCTAGGTAATCGAGCGTTGGAAATATTGGTCTATGGTTGAGGGGTGACGTCCAGTAATGTGGTGATGGGTCGTATCACACCCTGCAATAAGGCGCGTTCGGGTCGCGATCTCGCCAGAACACGCAAGCCCATTAATACACTGAGCAACATGCGGGCGAGGTCGGCCGCGGGAACGGCCGTGTTGATCGTGCCGTTGGCCTGGCCGGCCTCGACACAGCGAAGAAAAAAATGCTCCATGTCGCTCAGGACTTGTCTGAGGGCATCCTGAAACTCCGGATCGTGAGGAGCCAGCTCCAGGGCGGAATTCACGATGAAGCAACCCTTGTGCTCCGAATCCGCCAGGGAGAGTTCAACGATTTCGTCGAGAAAGGCGAAAATCGCATCGCGCGGCGCTAATTGTGTTTCATATCGTTTGATGCGATCACAGAAACCGCGTTCGATATAGCGGTCGAGCGCCAGGCGATAAAGCGTGCGTTTGTCGCCAAACGTGTTGTAAAGACTGGCGCCGCTGATGCCCATTGACTCGGCCAGGTCGCGGGTAGAGGTGGCTTCGTAGCCGCGAGACCAAAAGAGCAGAGTGGCTGCGTCAATGGCGGATGCGTCGTCAAACTGTTTTGGGCGGGCCATGGTGTAACCAATCGTCCTGTTTGAACGAATTACCGAGTATAGGTAATCGTCAGTAGATATTGAACAAGCAGCCGGTTTACGGTTGTCCTAGCGTGATTTGAGGGTAAGTCCGTGCTCGGCACAATGGTAATCTATTTTGGATCAAATGATCTAGAATAATGAAGGATTGAATGCTGCTGCGCCAGTATGGAGCGTGTCTGGTCACGCGAACCACGAGCGGCTACATTCAGGCCCATGCCATCCTCTGACGAGATAGGACAATATTTGTACGAAGTAGAAAGCCGTCTGAGCGCTTTGCTGGTCAGCAGCCTTGATGGCGATGCGAAAGCGTACGCTCGCTTTCTGGACGAACTCGCGCGTCATTTGCGTGGCTATCTGCGCAGACGTATTCCTCAGCGGCATGACGACGTGGAGGATATTGTTCAGGAAGTTTTGCTCGCGGTGCATAACGCTCGGCATACCTATCGGCCTGATGAGCCCCTGACCGCCTGGGTGCATGCGATTGCCCGATACAAGCTCATGGATTTCTTTCGCGTGCACGCGCGACGCGACGCATTGAACGATCCTTTGGATGATCATGAAGATCTATTTGCCGTCGCCGTCGACGAGCCGGCGCAAGCCCGCCGCGATATACGTAAACTGCTCGATACGCTCCCAGATAAACAGCGGCTACCCATTGTGCACGTTAAGCTAGAAGGCCTTTCTGTAAAGGAGACGGCCCAGATCACAGGGCTTTCGGAGTCTGCGGTGAAGGTGGGTGTACACCGCGGGCTGAGGGCGCTGGCAGCGAGAATCCGGGGCGAAAAATGAAAACGAACGATTTGATTGGATTGTTGGCGACTGGTGTGGCGCCGGTGGATAGCCGTACGGTGACGCGCCGCTTTGGCGCGGCGTTGCCGCTCGGGATCGTGGGCGCATTGCTGATCATGAGCCTCTTTTTCGGCATCCGACCCGATATTCGCGCGCTGATGGTATCCCCCGTTTTCTGGGCGAAAATTGCTTTTCCATTTTGTATTGCGTTGGCGGCTCTGGCGAGCATCGTTCGCCTGGGTCGGCCCGGCCAGCGCGTGGGCTATGGCTGGCTCGCGATAGGACTGCCGTTTGTGGTGGTAATGGTCGTGGCCGCCGGTGTGCTATGGGAGGTACAGCCTGACGAGCGTGTATCCCTATTGCTGGGCAAGACCTGGAAAATCTGTGCGTTCAATATTCTGCTGTTGTCCGTACCTACCGCCGTGGCCAGTTTCTGGGCTCTGAAAAGTCTTGCGCCGACGCGTCTGCGTCTGGCGGGTGCTGTATGTGGCTTGTTGGGCAGCGCCATGGCGGCGGTGGTGTATTCCCTGCATTGTCCCGAGATGAGCCCGGCATTCTGGAGCGTTTGGTACACCCTCGGCATGTTGCTGCCTGCCGCGATTGGCGCCTGGCTCGGCCCTCGGATTTTGCGTTGGTAATGGTCTGGCGCGATCGCGCGGCAGGTGGATGTTGAGCAGGCGGACGTCGATCAAAAAATAAATAAAAACCCTCACCCCTGTAACCGCAGCGCGCTGGCTAGCGAACTTGTTCTCGTGTGTCGTTCAAACACACCTTACTAACGTAAAGGAGAGATGCAATGTCTGCGAAGTCAACGATCAATTCAGCGGTTTTGATGGGTGCAGTCGCCACGCTGCTGGCGTCTGTGGCAACGGCGAGTCCGTTGAGCAAGGCGGAGGTCGATGCCGCCGTGGCGGCCAAGAAAGAGAAATGTTATGGCGTGGCTTTGAAGGGGCAGAACGACTGCGCAGCCGGCCCTGGAACGACCTGCCAGGGAACGTCCACCATGGACTACCAGGGCAATGCATGGAAATTCGTGAAGGGTGGAACGTGCACCAGCATCGAGGTGCCGGGCGGCGGTCACGGCTCGTTGACGCCGATCAAAGCCTAAGCGTGGCCAGCGACTAGGGAGTTGCCATGAGCACATTACCGAGTCTTGGCGGCAAGCGTGCTCATTGGCCTTCCCGCACGTGCAGGGATTCAACGCGGGCGCTGGTCGGTACGAGTTTCAAGCACGAGCATCTGCCGGCCATCGCAGAGCAGGGCCTGACGCATGGGTTTTTCGAGGTGCATGCCGAGAACTACATGGGCGACGGCGGTCCCGCGCACCGGGCGCTAGAAGGTATTCGGCGCGATTATCCGCTGTCGGTCCATGGCGTCGGGATGTCCATCGGCGCGAGCCAACCGCTGAACGCCCAGCACCTCGAACGCTTTCGTCGTGTGGTGGATCAATATCAACCGATGCTGGTTTCCGAGCATCTGGCGTGGTCGACGCATGAGGGACTTTTTTTTAATGACCTATTGCCGCTGCCCTACACTCGCGAGACATTGACGCATGTCTGTGAGCATATTGATCAGGTACAGGCGGCGATCCACCGTCCGTTGTTGCTGGAAAATCCCGCGACCTATGTCACGTTCGCCTCATCGACGATGAGCGAACCCGATTTCATGAACGAGGTACTGCGGCGGTCCGGATGTGGCTTGCTATTGGATGTCAATAATGTATTCGTGTCAGCCACGAATCATGCGTATTCGGCATCGGCATATCTGGCGCAGCTCGCATGCGAGCATGTCGCAGAGATTCACCTGGCCGGCCATACACGACAGCTTGACGATCGCGAGGAGTTGCTGTTGATCGACAGCCACGATTGCCCTGTTTCTGATGAAGTCTGGCGTTTGTACGAGTCCGTGATTGCACGCACGGGCCCGGTTCCTACCTTGATTGAGTGGGACAGCCAACTGCCCGAATGGCAGGTGTTGCGCGACCAGGCGGAAAAGGCGCGCGGATTGATGCATACGTTGAGCGTGGTGGGGGGGAGTCTTGAGTATGCCTGCTGAAACACTGACTTCCGGCATGCACGAAGCATTCGAAGATCGCTTCGTACCTGGCCTGACCCATCCGTTGATTGACGCGCCGACGGATATCGTGTCGCGCGTCGATGGTGCCGCACAGCGGCGATACAACGTCTATCGCAATAATGTGACCGTCAGTTTGATCGATGCGCTGGTGGCTATTTACCCGGCGATTCAGCGTATTACCGGAGAAACCTTCTTTCGCGCCATGGCACGGTTTTATGTGCGCGCCAGTCCGCCTTCGTCTCCATTGCTGTTTGAGTATGGGCGGGATTTCCCGGAATTTATCGAACGCTACGCGTACGCGCGTGAGATGCCCTGGCTGGCGGATACGGCGCGTGTCGAGCGTGCCTGGCTGGACGCGTATCACGCAGCAGATAGCTCGCCGCTGTCGTTTGATCGCCTGGCCGCGGTTGATGCTGCCGAGTTGGATGGTGTGCGATTCGTCGCGCATCCTGCGACCCGTATCGTGCGATCACGCTATCCGGCAGTGGCGATCTTTGTGATGAACAAGCAAGAGGGGCCCGTTTCGCCGTTATGTTCCAGCGATCAAGAGGATGCATTGATTACGCGTCCCGATGGCGAGGTCATCGTGTCCCGGCTTGCCCCCGGAGGGGCGGCGTTTCTCTCGGCGATGGTGACCGGGCAACCCCTGGCGCACGCCGTTCAGATCGCAGCGAGGGAATACGCCGATTTTGATCTTGCGCAGAATATGGCGGCAATGATCTCAGCCGGGGCGTTCACGGACATTCACTTTTAAGGTTGAACGAGATGCTTCATGTTGCCAGCGATACAGGCCACCCTTATCCGTTGATCGATAAGCCGTTGCACATCATCCGACGTTTTGCCGTGCCATCCTTGGCGCAACTGTTGCTGCGGGGGGCGTTGGCGGTGCCGTTCTGGATGTCGGGTGTCCTGAAGTGGCAGGGGTTCCTTCAGTTAAATGACACGGCGATCTATCTGTTTACCGACGAATTCAAGCTGCATCTGCCGGGAGGGCCATACGCCTATCCAGCGCCAGAGATCATGGCCTTTCTTTCTGGTTGTGCCGAGATTGTGCTGCCGATCTTACTGGTACTGGGGCTTGGCGCACGATTTGCCGGTGTAGGCCTGTTGTTGATGACCTGCGTCATTCAATTAACCGTCCCCGAGGGGTGGCCGGTGCACGTGACGTGGGCGGCCATGGCCTTCGCGATCGTCACATGGGGGCCGGGCAAAATAGCGATAGATCACTGGTTTACGCAACGGCTCCGAAAGGCGGCCACGAGCCCTGATTAACGAACGACAGGGGGGTAGTCCTCTTCACCAAAGGTGTACTGGCCATTCGCTTTGGCTTGCGCGAGTTCGGCGCGAACCTGTTCGCGGCTCTTGCCAGGGGTGCTGGCAGCGACGGCGACGGGGTAGTCCTCTTCACCAAACGTGTATTGGCCGTTGGCTTTGGCTTGAGCCAGATCAGCCGCGACCTGGGCACGCGTCGGGGCGTTGGCATCCGCTTGTCCATAGACGCCTTGGAAGGGGACGTTGTTCGGTTCGATATTGGGCGAGGCGGCATAAGCACCGGCACTCAATAGGCTCAGCGAAACTAGTAGGGTAGTAGTCAGGGTTTTCATGATCAGACCTCCATTTGTCTATTGATCTTGGGAGAATCCGGCGGCGAATCCGTCGAGGTTCGTTTGCTTTCCCGATGGCTGAAGTCTGCGCTGATTGTGAATTGGGATAAACCCTTATTTTTTGAGAACATCATTCCATTTTTTGGGGTAATCAAATAGATCGGTCTGATTTGTTCGGAAAAACGGGCTATCCAGATATGGATAACGGATACGCGTGATGGTTGGCGTGCTCGCGGTGAGTGATGGCAAACTACCCACTTGGCGTCGGCATCACAGGCGCGGGTCTGACACGGAGGGGGCATGCATTCAGCGGGTGTACACGAGGTGGCGGGGCTGGCGGGGCCGGTGGATATCCTCATTGATACGTGGGGTATTTCGCATATTCGCGCCCAGCATGTGCGCGACGCGTTTGTGGCCCAGGGTTTCAATGCCGCTCGCGATCGACTCTGGCAGATAGACCTGTGGCGCAAGCGTGGCCTGGGGTTGCTGTCTGCCGATTTTGGGCCTGGCTATCTCGAGCAGGATCGTGCGGCGCGTTTGTTTTTGTACCGTGGCGATATGCAGGCCGAATGGCAGGCCTACACGCATCCTGAGTCACGCGAGATCGCCCAGGCCTTTGTCGATGGCATTAACGCGTACGTGGACTACGTGTTGCAAGATCCGCAGCGTCTGCCGCCCGAGTTTCATCGACTGAATACACGGCCCCAGCATTGGCAGGCCGATGACGTGGTGCGCATTCGATCGCATTCGTTGATGCGCAATGCGGATTTTGAGCTTAAGCGTGGTCTCGTCATGGCTGCGGCGGATGCACAGACAGATCTATTGCGTCGTTCCATCGAGCCTGCACGTGCACCACAGGTGACGCCGGGGCTGGATTTATCCAGTCTGGACGAGCTTGCGCTGGACGCGCTAAAGCTGGCGTGCGCGCCGGTGACGTTTTCGGCCGAGCGTTTGGCATGCCGGCCCGAGGACGCTTGGCGATGGCGCAAGCCCGACGTGAATGGCGAGGTTTGCCTCGACATGGATGCCGAAGGCTCCAACAACTGGGCGATTGCCCCTACGCACACGGCGACAGGTCGACCGATTTTGGCGAGCGACCCGCACCGGGCGTACTCCATGCCGTCGTTGCGATATCTGGTGCATTTGCAGGCGCCGGGCTTGGATGTGGCCGGCGCGGGCGAGCCCGCCCAACCCGGTATCTGCATCGGCCATAACGGCACGATCGCTTTCGGACTGACGTTGTTGATGATGGACCAGGAGGACTTGGTGGTCGTGACGCTGCATCCGGACGACCCCAGCCGTTATCGCTATGGCGATGGCTGGGAGTCGCTGCGTGTCGAGCGTGAGGTGATCGCCGTCAAAGGGCAGGCAGATGTTGATGTCGAGCTTTGCTATACACGCCATGGCCCGGTGACCTGGATCGATACCGATCGGCATCTGGCGTATGCCCTGCGCACGGTCTGGACGGAGCCCGGCAGCGCGCCGTATTACAACAGCCTGGGGATAATGACGGCGACGGATCTGGCGCAGTATCGCCAGGCGTTAAAAAACTGGTCGGTCCCCGCCGTCAATCATGTTTATGCCGATACCTCGGGCCATATCGCATGGGTCGCGGCAGGCAAATGGCCGCGCCGGCGCCATTGGGACGGACTATTGCCGGTGCCGGGAGATGGCCGATACGAATGGGAAGGTTTCTGGCCGGGTGACGGATTGCCCAGCTTGCAGGATCCACCTTGTGGCTATGTGGCGAGCGCCAACGAGAACAAGCTACCCGCAGGCGAGGATTGGGGCGATCGGCATGTGAGCTACGAGTGGGCGGACCCTTCGCGCGCCGCGCGCATCGATACGGTGTTGTCTGCCAGCACGGCACATACGGTGCAGGGATCGATGGACTTGCAGTGCGATACGTTGTCGCTGCCCGCGCAGCGGCTATGTAAGGTCTTGGCCTCCTTTATGCCGCAACCGTCGTCAGGTCAGGATGAGGCGGACTTGGGATGGCGGTTGTTGCATGCCTGGAGTGGCCATCTGGATCCGGACAGTGCGGCGGCGGCGCTGTGCGAGGTTTGGTGGGCAAAATTTCTGCGGCCTGCGTTGCTGGATCATTTTTCCAACGATCCCGTGGTACGGCCATTGTTGGAGCCCGGCGACGTGACGACGTTGCTTGATCTCATCGATCCGGCGCAATCCAACGCTTTTACCGGGCGTAACGCCTTGATGCGAGACACGCTGGCGCGCGCCTACGCTTTTTGCGTGCGCGAACTGGGGCCGCGCGTGCAGGGGTGGGCATGGGGCGCATTGCATCACGGGTTTTTTGAACATGCTGTGGGACGACTGGATCCGCAGGCCCAGCGGTTGTGGAATGCCGGCCCGTATCCGGTGGGCGGGTCGCCCTATACCGTGATGAATACCTCTTATCGCATGAGCGATTTCCGCGCCACGATCGGTGCGTCAGTGCGATTGGTCATGGATGTCGGGGCCTGGGACGGCAGCGTGGCCATCAACGCGCCAGGCCAGTCGGGGGATCCCGCCAGCCCGCACTATGCGGACATGGCGTCGAGCTGGTGCCGTGGGCGATATGTGCCGCTGCTGTACTCACGCGAGGCCGTCGATGCCGCGGTGCGGCGACGCATAGAACTGGTGCCGGCGGTGTGATCGTTGTTCAGGCAGGCGCCGCAGGCGGCTATGATGGCGCTGACGGTTTGTCGCTATTTTTTAAGGCCAAAGAATGAAGCAGTCCAATTCCCCGCGCCGTCTGATCGTGGGTATTACCGGCGCAACCGGGGTGGTTTACGGTATTCGCGCACTGCAAGTGTTGCGCGAGCTTGGCATCGAGACACATCTGGTGGTGTCGCGGGCCGGAGAAATGACACGTGAATACGAGACCCAACTGAGCCGTCGTGATCTGCATGAGCTGGCGGATGTTGTCTATCCCATTAATGATGTCGGCGCGGCGATCGCCAGCGGGTCGTTTCGTACGATGGGAATGTTGATTGCACCGTGTTCCGTACGTACGCTGGCCGAGGTGGCCACGGGGGTGACGACGTCATTGCTGACGCGCGCCGCGGATGTCGTGCTCAAAGAGCGGCGCACATTAGTGATGATGGTGCGCGAGACACCGTTGCATGCGGGCCATCTGCGCAATATGTTGAGTGCGACCGAGATGGGCGCCATCATTCATCCGCCTGTCCCCGCGTTCTATACGAATCCCAAATCCATTGAGGACATCGTCGATCATTCATTGGGACGCGCGCTAGATTCTTTTGGCCTGGATATGCCCAATGTTCCGCGCTGGGGCGAAACGCCGAATCCGGTCGAGATCGGTGATTTTGGCGACGACAAGGACGATTCAGCAGTGCCGCGTTAATCAGTACACTAATCGCTTGCCCCTCCCCACGGATAACCTGCCCAGAACGAGAACATATGAGACATTATTCCCCTGGTATTTTGAGCGCTGTACTTTGTTTTTCGGTTGTCAGCGCGGGTGCGTGGGCACAGCAGCCGGCTACGGCTAAATCCGCCGCGCCCGCGGGTGCCGCTCCGGCGACAGCTGCCGCCGAACCCGTGCGCGACCCGTTTTTCTGGCTTGGGGAGATGAACAAGGCGACGGCGGTGATCAACACCGAGCAGGGGCTATTGGATCAAGCCCTGGGTGCGCGACTGGCCGCAGGTGTTGCCAAGGTCATCGACGAGGGGAATCAGCCCGGCGCGAAACGGCCCTCTACCGTGATTACGTTTGAGCCGTTATTGATCAAGGCGGCGGGCCAGGACATCACGTTGTTGCACGCCGGCCGCTCGAGCCAGGACATGCATGCTACCTATCGCAGCGCGATATTGCGCGATAATCTGCTGGCGTTGGCCGATCAGCTGCAGGCTACGTCTACGACCCTGGTCAAACAGGCGGCAAAGCATGCCGACACGATTGTGCCCAACTACACCAATGGTGTGGCGGCGCAGCCCAATAGCTACGGTCATTATCTGTTGGGCCACGCGGCTGCGCTGGATCGCGACGCGCAGCGCATTCGTGAAGCCTACGTCCGTATTGACCGGTCTCCCATGGGCACGACGGTGCTCAATGGCACCAGTTGGCCGCTGGATCGCAAACGCATGGCGCAGTACCTGGGGTTCACTGCGCTGGTCGATAATGCCTATGATGCGTCGCAGATCTCGTCGATGGATCAGCCTGTCGAGGTGGGGGCGATTGTCACGAGCATTGCCCTGCATGCCGGCAACTTTATTGAAGACGTGATGACGCAGTATGCGCAGCCACGCCCATGGATTCTGCTGCAAGAGGGTGGCGGCAATACCTATGTTTCCAGCGCGATGCCGCAAAAGCGTAATCCGGGCTTGTTAAATAGCACGCGTAGCGACGCCTCGACGGCCGTGACCCTGGCAATGGGGCCGGTCTGGCAGACGCACAACATTACCCCGGGAATGAGCGACCCCAAGGACACCGAGCAAAATACCGCCATGGTGGACAGCGCTATTACGGTGTTAAAGCGCTGGGACCGCGTCCTGAAGGCGTTGGTTGTCAGTCCGGAGCGCGCACTCGAGGAGTTGAATAGCGATTGGACAGCGTCACAGGAGTTGGCCGACGTCCTCATGCGTCAATACAAGCTGCCGTTTCGCGTGGGGCATCACTTTGCCTCAGAGGTCGTGAGCTATGCCAAGGCCAACAACATCAAGCCGCTGGACTTCCCCTACGATCAGGCGCGACGTATCTATGCCGAAGCCGTAAAGGGCGCGGACTATCCCGCCGAGTTGCCCATGAGTGAGGCCGAGTTTCGGTCGACTCTGGATCCGGTGGCGATCGTCAAGAATCGTCAGACGTCGGGCGGTCCACAGCCCGCCGAAATGCAGCGAATGCTCAAGGAAGCGCAAGCGCGCTTGACGGAGCAGACGACCTGGATCAAAGCGCGTCGCGATCATATCAACGCCTCGTTGGCGGAACTGGATCAGCAATTTGATCAGTTGGCGGCAGGCGCGGCAGCCAAGTGACGTGGCTTGGCGGGACGGTCAGCGCTGACAACTTATGCGCGGATGAGGCCGGCGACATATTGCGGCCTTGTTAAGAGGTATGTGCGGTGGTCGTCATGCCAAACCGGTGGAACCAGGCTTGATCTTGAACCAGATGGCATACATCGCCGGGAGGAAAACCAAGGTCAGAATCGTTCCGCCGAATGTTCCGCCAATTAGGGTATAGGCCAGCGTTCCCCAGAACACGGAATGCGTCAGTGGAATGAATGCCAGAATCGCCGCCAATGCCGTCAACAGTACTGGGCGGGCACGTTGCACCGTAGCCTCAACGACGGCACGAAACGGATCTAGCCCTTCCTTCTCGTTATGGTGAATTTGACCAATCAGAATCAAGGTGTTGCGCATCAAGATGCCGGACAGGGCGATCAAGCCAACGAGTGCATTGATGCCAAACGGCTGTTGGAATATGAGCAGGGTCGGCACTACGCCGATTAAGCCGAGTGGACTCGTGGCAAACACCATGACCATTGCCGAAATCGAACGCACCTGAAAGATGATGATTAGCAGGGTGAGCGCGATCATGATTGGGAATAGCGGCAGCATGGCCGTACTGGCCTTTCCCGATTCTTCGATCGCACCGGCTTGCTCGATCCGATAACCCGGCGGCAGTTGGTCGATGACGGGCTGCAGTTTTTTCAGAATGGCGGCGGAAACATCCGGTGGCTGCAAGCCCTCCGCGATATCGCCCCGTACCGTGATGGTTGGCGTGCGATCCCGACGCCGCAAAATGGGATCTTCCATTCGCACATCGACGATTCCCACCTGAGACAAGGGGATGCGTTGCCCTGCTGATCCCACCAAGGTAAAACCGGCGATCTTTGCTGGATCGAGCCTGATGTCGCTCGCCGCACGACCTACTACCTGTACCGAGCGAATGTCTTCGCGAACTTCTGTAAGCGGCACGCCAGTCAGCAGAAACTGCAACTGCAAAGCCACTGAATTGGAGGTCAAGCCGATCGCTTGAAGTCGATCTTGGTCAAGCGTGAGGTGCAAGGTCGGTACGCGTGATCCCCAATCCGTGTTGACTGTCCGCATCATGGAACTCGCTTGCATGACGGCTTCAGCCTGCGCTGCAATAGCGCGCAGTTTGTTGGGGTCCGGCCCCATGACCCGATAGGCGACTGGGAATGGTGAATATGGACCGAACACGAGTTGCGTGACACGTACCCGGGCTTCAGAAGCCAAACCATCCGCTGCGGCTTGGCGCAGCCGAAGTTTGAGAGCGTCTCGTTCCTCTTGACTACCTGTCAGCACGACGATTTTGGCGAATGAGGGATCGGGTAATTCAGGCGACATGGCCAGATAAAAACGCGGTGCCCCCTGGCCAATGTAGGACGTTACGATTTTTGTTTCTTTTTGCTTTCTCAACCAATCTTCGATCTTTGTCGTCGTGGCACTGGTTTGTTCAATCGACGTTCCATACGGCATTTGCACTTCGACAAGTACCTCGGGTCGGTCGGAACTCGGGAAGAACTGCTTGTTGACCAACCCCATTCCCAGAATAGCCGCCACGAATAGTCCCACAACGGTTCCGGCAACCAGCCATTTACGCGCAATGATGCGAACCAATACCTGACGGAGTCGGTTGTAGTTGCGGGTGTTGTAGATAGCTGCGGGCCCACCTTCCACCTTTTTGATCTTTGGCAACATCTTTACCCCGAGGTAGGGCGTGAACGCCACTGCGACGACCCAAGAGGCAATCAAGGCGATGCCGACGATCCAGAACATGTTGCTGGTGTACTCGCCCGCTGTTGAGTGTGCGAATCCGTTGGGCATGAATCCGATGGCCGTGATCAGCGTGCCGGAAAGCATGGGGGCTGCTGTATGGCTCCAAGCATAGGCCGATGCCGTGACGCGGCTATAGCCTTCCTCCATTTTTACTACCATCATTTCGATGGCGATGATGGCATCGTCTACTAGCAGACCCAATGCCAGAATCAACGAACCAAGGGTGATACGGTCGAAGTTCTTGCCTGTGGCAGCCATGACTACAAAGACGGCGGCCAGTGTTAGGGGTACCGCTGCTGCGACGACGATACCGACGTGCCAGCCCATGCTGATGAAGCAGACCACCATCACGACAAGCAGCGCAACGAAGAATTTGACCATGAACTCGTCGACCGCCGAGCTGATGTTGACGGACTGGTCGCTCACTTTGGTCAGTGTCATGCCCAAGGGCAGGCCGGCGTTAATTTTGCTGGTCTCTACGTCGAGCGCTTGGCCCAAGTCCAGGCCGTTCCAGCCGTCACGCATCACAACCCCTAGCAACAACGCCGGCTCACCGTTATTGCGTACCAGAAAGGTTGCCGGGTCTTCGTGGCCGCGTTCAACCGTCGCTACATCCGAAAGTTTTAGTGTTCGCCCCTGCGCCGTGATCGGGGTTTCACGAATTTTCTCCAGTTTATCGAACGCGCCATCCAGACGAAGGAAGACCTGTGGCCCGTCAGTGTCGATGGAGCCAGCGGGAGTTAGTACGTTCTGGCTGTTGAGGGCGGCAAAAATGTCTTGCGGCGCAACGCCCAGTGTTGCCAGTCGGTCATGGGAAAAAGAAACGAAAATGCGTTCGGACTGCTCGCCAATGATGTTGACCTTCTTCACGCCCGGCACATGCAGCAACTGCTGTCGCAGAGATTCCGCATCACGTACCAGTAGCCGTTGTGGTTCGCCTTTGGCTTTCAGGGCAAAGAGTGCAAACGTAACGTCCGAAAATTCGTCATTGATTATTGGCCCTATGACGCCGTTCGGTAGATTCCTGGATTCGTCCCCCAGCTTTTTGCGAGCTTGATAAAACTGCTCCTGGACCTCTGCAGGCGGCGTACTGTCACGCAAGGAGACAACGGTGAAGGCCAATCCTGGGCGGGTGTAGGTTTCCGTGCGGTCGTACCAGCGTAGTTCCTGCATGCGCTTTTCCAGTGGCTCGGTCACCTGATCCTGCATCTCCTGCGCAGTCGCACCGGGCCACGCGGTAATGACAGTCATTTGTTTGACGGTGAAGGGCGGGTCTTCCGCACGACCTAGCTGGAAGAACGCAAGAAGGCCCGCGATCGAGATCAGAATGATCAGGAAGAGCGTAATGGAACGCTCGCGGACGGCATGCGCAGAGAGATTGAAACGGCCTTCGCTCATGGACGGCCTCCGGTGGCCGAGGCTTCGTGCTGGCTGAGCAATCTCACCTGCTCTCCTTCATGAAGCAGATGAGCACCCAGCGATACAACCTGCTCGCCGAGCTTGAGATTGCCATTCACTCGTGCAGCGTCATCGCTCAATTCCAGAACTTGTATGGATCGCCACGTTACCTTTGCCGGCTGGCCCTGGACGACCCAAACACCTGTTCCATTGCCCGGATCGAACAAGGCGCTGATCGGCACCTGAAGCAGCTGCATGGACGTGATGTTGTCTGGAATCTCGATAGTGACGGTTGCGCCCAATGGTGCGTTGGCGAGCACGTCTTGAAGGACATACCTGGCCTCGTAAGTGCGGGTTGCGCGATCCGCCGCATCAGATAGCTGTCGCAATTCTGCCGATACGGTAGCCTGCTGTTTGCCGTACAGCCTCGCCTGGGCAAGTGACCCCACGGTCGGTCGTAGCGTTTCGGGCAAATGCACGATGGCTTCGCGCTGTCCTGCCCGCGCCAGGCGCATGACGGGCTGCCCAGCACTCACGACTTGCCCCGGCTCGGCCAGTGTCTCCACAACGACGCCGTTCGCATCGGCCGTCAGGATAGCGTAGCTCGACGCATTCCTGGCGACGTCGGCTTGGGCCTCGGTCGCTTTGAGCTGCGCCCGCGCCGCGTCAGCCGCGGCTTTGATTTGATCGTATGTGGACGCCGAAACAGCGCCCTCGGCGACCAGATCGCGATAACGCGCTTCATCGTCGGACGTTTGCTTGGCACGCGCCCGAGCTGCCGCAACTGCCTCTTGCTGCGCTCGCGCCTGCAATTCCAGATCGATCGGGTCCATGCGCATGAGAGGCTGGCCACGCTTGACGGTCTGCCCGGTATCGACGAGACGCTCTAATACTTTGCCGGGTACGCGAAAGCCCAGGTCGACTTGAACCCGGGCAGCCACGACACCCGTGAATGATCGTGACGCGGCAGATGCATCTTGAACCGCATCTACCCTGACCAGGGGGGACTCCGTGCGCGGATCAAAGGCGTTGTTGTCGCCGCATCCGGTTAGGACAAGCGGCAACAGACAGATGACATACGAGACGAGCTGGCGCCGAAGCATGGGAACCCTTCCTGACGAAATAGGGCTCTCATTTTATTCAAGTGACTAAAATAGTCAATAGTCACATTGGCGCAGTCAAGGTGCCAGGCTACGTAATATCAAACTGGAAAGCTGAGGAGTCGCCTCGGAGGCACTGACCAGGTTGTGCTGCAACAACAGCGGATTGATGTATGGACGCATCACCAAGTAGATCGCATTGGCGGCCTCGTCCAGCGGGGTCTTACGCTCGAACTCGCCCAACTCGCGGCCGTCGCGCACGATCTGTAAGACCAGGCTTTTGAGGTGGCTCTCGTAGGCACGAGCAGACGGCCAGGATTCTCTGGCCGAAGTCGCGGCGATGTCGTAGAGCTTGCGGTCATGAAAAAACAGGTCGCTGCCAGCTTCCACCAATACTTTGAACATTCGGCGAAACCGCTCGGACGCGGAGGACACGTCGGCAGTGGCTTGATCGACAGCCACCATGATCGCGCTCAGACGGTTGGCACAAATGACTTCGCCAATCGCCTGTTTGGAGTCGAAGAATTTGTAGATATACGCCTTGGAAAAGCCGATCGCCTTCGCCAGATCGGAGACGGTCGTTTTTTCATAGCCGTAAAGACCGAAATACTCGGTCGCTGCCTCGACGATTTGATCTCGGACATCATGATCCGAAGGCCCCCGAAGTTGGGGCGCGGGAGAAGGTGTCTTAGTCATTGCATCAGCTTACTGCGAGGACAGAAGATTGACAACAAGTGACCATTTGGTATTATGGTCACAGCAAATCGCAACCCCAAGGATCATCATGCCTCCCCGTCGCTTTCTCGTTCTTTTGCTATTGGCCGGCGTGACGGCCGGTTGCGCGGTGGGCCCTGACTATCGCCGACCGGCTGCGCCTCTCCCGAGCCACTACATCGGGCAAGCGTCACCCGGACAAGGCCGCAGCATGTCTGCGGCCGAGTTAGCTGCATGGTGGCAAGGATTCGACGATCCGTTGCTGACGCGATTCGTGTCGTTGGCACTTGAACAGAACCTGGATCTGGCGCAGGCAGCTGCTCGCGTCACCCAGGCACGTGCAGGCCTTGGGGCAGCCAATGCGACCCTATTTCCGTCTGGCGTAGCCAGTGGCTCGGCCGCTCGTGCCCAGCAGTCAGTAGAAGCCCCGTTGGGACAGGTGCTCAATGCGACGCCTGGATATAACAGATGGGGAAATGCCTATGAGATCAATCTGGGTGCAAGCTGGGAAGCCGATGTATTCGGGGGGCTGCGGCGCGGTCAAGAAGCAGCGCAGGCGGACTACCAAGCCTCACAAGCCGGCGCCGTGGCGACACGGCTGTCGGTAGCCGCACAGACGGCGGACATCTACATCACCATCCGGGGCCTGCAGACCCGCCTCGACATTGCCCGGCGGCAGGTTAAAACCCAGCAAGACTTGCTGGAGAAAGTCGGCCTACTCTACGGGAAGGGACTGGCTGCCGAGTATCAAGTGCGACAGACGGAAGGTGCGCTGTCGCAGGTTCAAGCAACTGTTCCCGTTCTCCAGGCTGGCCTCGATGCGGCGATGAACGCATTGGATGTGATGCTGGGTGTTGCACCAGGCACGCATCGAATTGAACTCGAAGCTGCCGCACCGATTCCAGTGATGCCACCGATCACCGATATGGGGTCTCCCGCCGACTTGCTCCAACGTCGCCCTGACCTCATCGTAGCCGAACGCCGGTTAGCGGCGACCAACGCCCGGATCGGCGAGGCGGTCGCAGAGTATTACCCCAAGTTCTCGCTGAGTGGATTGTTGGGAAGCGCTACGACGATTTCCAGCGGCAATCTGTTCACTAGCGGCGCGAGCCAAGCAGTGGGCATCTTGGGATTGCGGTGGCGGCTTTTCGACTTCGGCCGCATCAATGCACAGATCGATCTCGCGAAGGGAAAGGAGGCCGAGGCATTGGCCGCATACCGTCAAGCCGTTCTGCGTGCGACCGAGGATGTGGAGAACGCTTTTTCGGCATTGACGAATCGCGGGGAACAAGCCACGACCTTGACACAAGGAGAGGTATCGTTTTCCCGTGCAAGGGGGGCCTCATTCGCGGCTTATCAACGTGGCGCCGCGAGCCTGATCGACATGCTGTACGCCGACGCGTCTCTTTTGCAGGCTTCGGACGCGAAGGCTCAGGCACAAACTGAATTGGCGCGTGCTGCCGTCGCCGCGTTCAGAGCGCTTGGTGGTGGCTGGCAGCCACCACCATCCGAAACCATGGCGGCCCGTTGATTATCCCTTGAACACGCAACCCGACGCTGCGCGTTCTTTGAGGCGCCATTACGCGTACATCGACGACGAGCAATCAATCCCCACGGCCCCGACCGCCGCGGTCTTCGCCACCCCGGTGGCCACCACGGTCGCCTCCCCGCTGACGTGATTCCTGAGAATGCCGCGCCTGCTGTTGCCGGGCCTGTTGCTGGCGCTGGGCTTGCTGTTGCTGCTGGCGCTGCTCGTGCTGCTGCTGTTGACGAGCTTGCTGCTGGCGCTGCTCGTGCTGCTGCTGTTGACGAGCTTGCTGCTGGCGCTGCTCGTGCTGTTGCTGTTGACGGGCTTGCTGCTGGCGCTGCTCGTGCTGTTGCTGTTGACGGGCTTGCTGCTGGCGCTGCTCGTGCTGTTGCTGTTGACGGGCTTGCTGCTGGCGCTGCTCGTGCTGCTGCTGTTGACGAGCTTGTTGCTGGCGCTGCTCGTGCTGTTGCTGTTGACGGGCTTGCTGCTGGCGCTGCTCGTGCTGCTGCTGTTGACGGGCTTGCTGCTGGCGCTGCTCGTGCTGCTGCTGTTGACGAGCTTGTTGCTGACGCTGCTCGTGTTGCTTCTCCTGACGAGCTTGTTGCTCGCGTCTGTCCGATCGCTGGTGTTCCTGATTGCGTCGACCGCCGTCACGATGGTTTGCGTCAGAATGTTCTCGCTGATCTGCACGGTCGTTCGGACGGCCGTCATGTGACGGACGGTCGTAGGCGGCGTCTCGGCGACGGTCTTTGTGATCGCGTGCCTCGGCGGCCCGACGATACTCGCGGTCGACCCTCATTTCCCGGTCAGTGGGGCGACGTTGAACACCGTCCCGGCCGCCGTAATAGCTGATGCGGCGGTTGTCGACGTGATGGACGACCTTGCGGTGGTAGACGTGTTTGACACGCCGTGTGTCGATACGGTTGTACTCGCGGTTGTAGTGGAAGTGTCGGTCCTTCCAGTAGCCGCCCGAATATCCCGAGCCGATATAGCCGAACCCATAGTTGATGCCGCCGTAATAGCCGACGTGCTGGCCCCAGTAGCCGGGATACCAACGATAGACGTTATTGACATAGCCCCAGTAGCCGGGGGTCCACAGCGCCCCCATAAAGGGCGGCAGACTCCAGGCGCCGGGCACCCAGTAATAGCCCCCCCGGTTTAGGGCCCAGTAGCCGGGCGTCCAGATATAGTCCGGACCCGGAATCATCGGCTGCTCGTAGATGGGCAGCGGTGGCGGTGGTTCGTTCCAGGCGTTGACGCCAATACTAATAGAAACGTCGGCGGCCGCTGCGGGTAGCGGGGCAAGTAATGCGACGGCCAGTGAGCCCGATATCAACACACTGGCAGATAGGCGTTTGAATGTCTTCATAGCGATCTCCCGTAGGGAAAATCTTTAGCGATAGTGGCGATAACGAGAACCGTGATGTCCCGAGTAATGTCCGCCGTGGTGGTGGCTCGGTTGTGCGTAGCCGTACCCGCCGTGGCCACGGCCGCCGTGACCGTGCGGAACCACAATGCATCCAGCCAAGGTCGTGGCGGTGATAAGCAATATGGCAAGGGTTTTCATGATGTCGCTCCTTCAGCAACGTACGGGTTGCTCCGTACAGACGCGCCTATTTAGGCATACGGCAAGGGGCTACATCGATTTCTGTAATCGTTTAGAAATCGTTTAATCGTGACGAATGCGCATATTCGTGACCATCTGTATAACGACCGTGACAATCGCCCGCGAGCGTGGTCGCACTCTCGATATGAGTGTAAGTGGACGTAAACAACCGATGGACTCAGGCGGGCTTTTTCGGGATTTTTCTTGCGCCGCTGTGGGTCTTTTTTGTGCTTTTCGTGGCTTTTGTGCCCTTCGCCCCTTTGCTTGCACGCTCTTTAGGGGCTGGGCTATTGGCGATTTGTAGCTGTTCTACCCAGCCCAGCGTGTCCAGATAGGACAAAAACTGATGCAGATAGCCCGGCGACACGTCGCGCATCATTGATAACGTACGGTGCACCAGATGATTCGAGTTGAGCGGGCCGGCGTTTTCGTGGACTTGCTCTTCGGATTGCCTGACTTGCCGGTTAGCACTGACGCGAGACCACGTGGCGCGAAATTCGTCCAGCACCGGCAGTTCGGGATAGCGCTCGCGCAGATTATTGACGCGACTTGCGAAGAGGTGATTGGTGCCTGGGGGGACGAGCGTCGCCAAGTGATTCACGAGCGTGCTGAGCGTGTCGTCTTGCCGTGCCTTGCGTGGCGTGGTGGCCGATGCGGCGGCGCTGTCCAGGTGCGTTCGATACTGTTGAAGCAATTCGCTCAGGCGCGCATCGAGAACTTTCCTGGCGTGGCCCTCAAGTTTGACGGCGCGCGTGGCCATGGCCTGAATAAACTGAAAGCGCACGGGATCCAGACGATCGGCACCTTGTTCGCGCCAAGCGTCCAGGGCGGCCTGGATGTCGGAATGAGTGGCATCAGTCACGGGCGGCGGCGGCCTCGTTCGAGGTCTTTGGAATGGGGGCGATTTCTACGCGCCGATTGCTGGCGCGGCCGTCGGGGTCGCCGTTTGATGCGACGGGACGTTGTTCACCAAAGGCCGCGGCAAACAAGATATCGGGCGAGATGCCATTACGGATCAATTCACGGGTGACGGTCAATGCGCGCTGGGCGGAGAGCTCCCAGTTATCGGAAAAATGACGGTTGTTTTCGTGGATCGGTTGATTATCGGTAAAGCCGCTGACCATCAATACTTCGTCGTGCGTTTGCAGATATTCCGTCAAGGGGGTGACCAGGCTTTGCAGTACTTTACGGCCTTCGGGCTGTAGCTGGTCGGAATTCAGGGCGAACAGCACGCTGCCGGCGATGCCGATGCGGCCGTCGATGAGCGTGACCTGTCCGGCGGCCAGAGGTACGGCCAGTGCGTGCTCCAGGGCCTCGCGGCGTTGGGTTTCTTCTTGACGCTGCTGGACTTCGGTTTCCAGTTTAGTGGAGAGCGCCAGTCGCTTTTTGACTTCGGATTCCAACTCGGTGGAGAGCTCGAGCTGCATGGCGATGACGCCTACCAGGATCAGCACAAACGCGCCGAGCAGCACCGTCATCAAGTCGCCAAAAACCGCCCACGCCGGGGCGGAGGGTTCTACACCAGCGTCGATTTCGTCTTTCATGACGCGGCTTCGCTATTGGCGCTGGCCTGTTGGTTGGCAAGCTGTTGCAGGTCTTCGATGATTTGCTTTTGCGACATGACGCTCAGGTCCACCACTTCGCGGGCTTGTGCGACGTAGTAGGCCAGTTGCTCGTCGCTGCGGGCCATCGATTTGTCGAGAGCGGTTTCGATGCGCTCGAGGTGCTCGACCAGCTTGTCGTTGGACTGACTGAAAAGCTGCACGGCCGTGCCGAAGGCTTCGCCCAGGCTGGCGACCTCGACGGCGCTGCCCGTAATGTGAGCTGCGGCGTCGGTCAGTTTGACGCTCTCTGTCTGGGCCGTGTTGGTGAATTGCGACCCCACGCGTTCAAAGAGCTCGGAGGAGTTGGCGATCAACGCGTCGACGGCGTCGCGCTGTTGTGTCGAGGCGTGATTTACAGCATCGAGCAGTGTGCTCAGCGTTTCCATCAGGCGACCGCGTTCTTCGAGCAACTCGTTGTCGCGGGCCATGCCATCGGACAAGCGTTGACGCAATTCGGAGATGACCGAGGCGGCTGCCCTGGGTGCCTCTGCGGCGGTTTGCACCAACTGGGCGACTTCTGCGATTGTGTCGCGCGCTTGGGTCTGGGTGTGGGTGGACAGTTCCTGCGCAGTTTGGGTCAGCGTGTCGCAGATTTCTTGCTGACGGAGGGCGGCCTGTGTGCTGGCCTGTTCCCATTCCTGGCGCAATGTAAGGGCGGTGTTTTCCAGGGAGACATTCAACGAGGACGCGATGTCGTCGAACGAGTTATGTAGCGTCGACGCGGTATTTTCCAGCGTGGTGCTTAGCGTGGTGGTAGTGCCTTGCAGTGAGGCGCTCAACGAGGCCGCCGTGTCTTCCATCGAGGCGTTCAATGAGTTGGCAGTGGTTTCGATCGATGTATTCCACGTGGACGCGATGTGATCGAGCGATGCCTTCCAGTTGTCCAGGCGTTGTTGGTCTTGTGCGATCAGTTGCGCTTGCAGGTCGGCGTGCGACTGACGGAGTTCGGCGATGACGCTGGCCGCGGCCTTGGGTGCCTCGGATACCGTGTGCAGCAACTGAGACACTTCGGTGATGGTGTCGCGGGCTTGCGCCTGGGTCTGCGACGACAATTCTTGTGCGGTTTTCGCCAAGGTGTCGCAGATGGTTTGCTGGCGCTCGGTGGCATGTGTGCTGGCCTGCGCCCATTCCTGGCGCAAGGTTGAGGCGGTGTCCGTCAGCGCGGTACTTAGTGACGATGTGGTGCCTGCTAAGGACGCACTCAAGGAAGACGCCGTGTTCTCCATCGACGTGTGCAGTGTACTGGCGGTGGCTTCCAGGTTGGTATTGAGCGCGCTGGCCGTGGTTTCGAGCGAGGTATTCCAATTCGACGCGATGTGATCGAGCGAGGCTTTCCAGTTGTCCAGGCGCTGTTGGTCTTGTGCGATCAGTTGGGCTTGCAGGTCTGCGTGTGACTGGCGGAGTTCGGCGATGACGCTGGCCGCGGCCTTGGGCGCCTCGGATACCGTGTGCAGCAACTGAGACACTTCGGTGATGGTGTCACGGGCTTGCGCCTGGGTCTGCGACGACAATTCTTGTGCGGTTTTCGCCAAGGTGTCGCAGATGGTCTGCTGGCACTCGGTGGCGTGCGTGCTGGCCTGCGCCCATTCTTGGCGCAGGGTCGACGCGGTGTCTGTCAGCGCGGCACTCAGGGACGATGTGGTGCCTGCCAGTGTGGTGTTCAGGGACGAAGTGGTGCCTTCCAGCGCGGCACTCAAGGACGATATCGTACTTTCCAGCGACGTGTTCAATCCGGTAGCGATGTGATCCAAAGCCCCTTTCCAGGTGTCCAGGCGTTGTTGATCATGCTCGGCGAGCTTGTTTTGCAACGCAGTGTGAGATTGATCGACACTGCGCAGCAGGGACGTGGCGTGTTGTTCCAGACCGGCGGTCGCGGCGATCAGTACACGTTGATTTTCCTCGGTCAGCTTGGCGTTGGTCCGCTCTTGTTGAGCGAGTGCCTGATTCCATATGTCGGCCACTGATGAGGTGGTGGCTTCGAAACGGCCGGACAGGCTTTCCAGTTGTTGGCGTATGGCGATGGCGAGGGTGTCTTGCCAGGCGCTGGTTTCGCGTGCCAGACCGGCCAGCGTGGATTGCACGGCAGGTTGGATGGCGTCGCCTGCTACGCGGGCGCTATCCATCACGCTTTGCTTGAGTGATTGCTCGATGGCGGTGGCCAGTCCGGTATAGGCCATCTCGGTTTTGCCGTAAAAGGCATCCTGGCTGGCGGCCAGGCGTTCGTGCAGCGTCTGGCTTTGCTTTTCCATGGCCGTCATCATGGCTTGTAGCCGTTCGACCAGAACGGGCATGGCCTCGGCCTGTTGCTGCATCAATTTGTACGTCTGCTCGCCCTGGTGGTTTTGCGAGTAAGGGCGCAGTGTGGTCGCGATCAGGACGTCCAGTTGTTGTGCGGCCTCGACGCGCGAGCGGCGGCAGAGCGCCGCCAGCATGCCCAGGGCAGCTGATGTTGCGACCCCTGCGACCGAGGTGCCAAAAGCAAAACCCAGGCCCTGGACGGGCGCTGCCAACGAGGCGCGGATGGCTTGCAGATCGACGGCGCTTTCAAGGGCGGCGCCAGTGCCTCGCAAGGTGGCGACCATGCCGAGGAAGGTGCCGAGCATCCCCAGCAACACCAGCAATCCCACTAAGTAGGGTGTCAGGCCGGGACCGGGCAGGGCGACACGCTGGCCCTCGATGCGCAGGCGCGTCGCGCCGCGCAAGCTGGGATGCAATTGGCTGAGCCAGCTATCCAGGCTGGAGGGGGCAACCGTCAGGCCGGACACGGCGCCTGACAGCGTATTTGTCCCGCGTTGATAGCGTTGCAGTTCAACCGCCCCGATCACATAGACCAGGCCGATCAGGAGGATGATCGCCAGCGCGAGCGGGTTGGTACCCAGGTAACCGGTACCGATCCAGCCTACAACGGCCAGACCGGCCAGGAAAACGACAAGGGAGAGAATGTTTCGGGTCATAGGGTACGGGTGGCACGGTCAACTGGTGCGCAGCGCGGCCAGCAAGCCTTCGATCGGTTGTAAACGGATGTCCAGTTCGGCCAGCAGCACACTACGCATATCTTTGCGAAAGGTGGCGAGCCAGAGGGGAATGACCGGCGCGACCGGTTTGCTGGCGCGAGGGTTCGCGCTAACACGGGTATTGGCCAATGGGACGGCGCGGGTCAGAGTCTGGACGGCGGGAGAGGGGGCAGCGAGCGCCGCCGCCTGTACCTCGCTGGATGGCGAGGCCGGGATAGTTGTTGCCGAGGCCTCGGCAGCCTTGACTGCGCGTTCTTGGGCCTCTTGCTCGGCTTTTTGGGCCGCTTGTTTCATGCGGTTGAAGTGTCTTTCCAGCAACTGCGGCACCGTGGCCAGTAGTTGGCGTTCCTGGATGCTCAACGAGCGCTCGACGATGGCGTCAACCATGGCCAGTCGCGCCCGCTCTGGCGTCTGGGCCGCGAGGATGGCGCGCAAGCTGCCTCGCAACTTGGCGATACTGGCCTCCATCGCTTGCTGGATCGTCTGATACCGTTTCCGGTAAATCGTGTAGTCGACGGGAATCTCTGGCACCGGGCCAGCGGTAACGGTCTTCGCGTCGCGTTGCGAGGGGACGAACACGTCCGCCGTGAACGCTTTTTCGTCCGCGATGGCATAGGCCAGCGCGGCGCGCATGCGTTCGTATTCCTGGAGCTCAGTGCTGTCCAGGGTGTTGGGGTTGGCGGCGACAGCCAATGGGCCTCGTTCCAGCACGGTGGAAAGGGCGATCGCATCCGTCCAGCCTAACCATAGGCTGAGCCGTTCTGAGAGAGGTTGGCGGGATTCAGAAACGTCAGCGTCCGTCAGACGAGCAAGCAGACGGATAAGCGTGGGGCCGCTGACACCTGTGCGCCGGGGTACTTGCACCATACGTGCCAGAGTCAAAATGCGCCAGTTTACAAGGTGTGCGGCGCACGGGCACGTTTTGCAACCGGTTTGCTGGTTTTTAGCCCCTGTCGGACTGAAAAAATCGATAAATTACGCATAATCGTGTCGGATGTATTGGGTTCTAGAGTTGCTGCTGCGCTTGGTCCTGCAGACATTGTTGTAGGTAACGCGCCGCATCGCTGAGCGCCCGATCGTGCGCCCAGACCAGGGCGAGCACAGGGTCGGACAGGGTCAGTAAATGCCGTGCCAACAGCCCTTGCCGCTGCGCGTAGCGCGCACCCAGGGTTTCGACAATCGCAATTCCCAGTCCTTCGCTGGCCAATGCGCAGGCGGTGGACGACTGGGCAACTTCGATGATCGGTTGAAAAACCAACCCTTGTCCTTCGGTGGCCTGCCGGGTGGCGCGGCCGGCGGGCAACGCGGTCGCCAGGACCACAGGCGAGGCGGCCGCCACCATATCGAGCGTCAATGCTGATCGTCCCGCCCAGGTATGGTCGGGACGCATTACGGCGTACAAGCTCAATGGACTGAGGGTTTGGCTGCCGACCCGGGTCAGATCCGCAGGCGATCCGATGATGATGCCCAAATCAATGCGGTGATCCACGGCCATTTCAATAATTTCCAGTGCGGTGCCCGCGCGTACGGTCGTGGTGACCGACGGATGTCGCTGGCGCATGGCGGCCAACGCGGGGGGCAGCAGGCTGGAGGCCGCTATTGCGACGGCGCCGACGGCCAGACGGGACAGCGCGCCCTGGCGGATATCGCCCGCCAAGCGGTCGACGGCTTCGATACCCGCCAGCGCGTTGAGGACTTCGGGGATCAGGGTGCGTCCCTGACTGGTGAGTTGCAGGCGACGGCTTTCGCGACTGAACAGCGCAAAGCCCAGACGAATTTCCATGTCGCGCAACAGGGCGCTCGCGGCAGGCTGGGTCATGTTGGATGCCGCCGCGGCCGCCGTCACGGTGCCGCGCTGGTACATGGCACGCAACAAGGTCAGTTCGCGTCGATTAAACATATGAAATTTGTATGAACTCAGTCTATCTATCTATTTGACCATATGATTGAGAGGTGACCACAATTCAGGCTGTCTTGTTTTCTGTGGCGGTGCGTGTCGCAAGCGATTGACGCATCGTTACGCTGAGTCTGGATGCCATGAGTGCCAATACGATTGTCTCTGTAACCTGCATCCCGATGCGGTTGCCTTTTTTTCACTGGAGTCCTCCCCCCTTGTTTGCGGGTCGTCCGCGCGACAAGCTCGATAGTGCGTTGGTGCGGGTGCAGACCCAGGATGGGATGGTGGCGTGGGGCGAGTCGTATTGCGTGGAGCCGCGTGCGCTGGAGGCGGTTTTCGATACCCTGATTGCGCCGCTGGCTTGCGGCAAAGACGCCGCAGATCAGACCTTATTGCCGGTTATGCAGCGCACGCTGCATAACCTGGGGCGCTCGGGGCCGGTCGTGCATGCCTTGGCAGGGCTGGACATCGCCCTGTGGGATTTACGTGCCAAACGCGAAAAGGTCCCGCTTTATAGTTTGCTGGGCGGCAAGCGTCGCGAGCGGGTGCGTGTCTATGCCTCGTTGCTGCAGTATTACGGTGACGCACAACGTCTGGACGATGTCGTGACGCGCGCGCTGGGCGAGGGATATACCGCAATCAAACTGCACGAACGCACGGCCGCGGCCTTGGGGGCGGCGCGCGTTGCGGCGGGTCCGCAGATCCCCATCATGGTGGATACGAATTGCGCATGGCTACCGGACGAAGCCCCCGACGCCATTGCCGCCATGATGCCGCATGACCCTTATTGGATCGAAGAACCCCTGTGGCCACCCGAGGACGACCAGGCGCTGATGCGATTGAAGCGAGCGTGTGCCGTGCCTTTGGCGGTCGGGGAGAACGCCAGTAGTGTTTATGCTTTGGCGCGTTTGATCGAGCAGCAGGCGGTGCAGTATGTCCAGCCCAGTGTGATCAAGCTGGGCTTGAGCGCGGCGTGGGCCTTGGCGCAGCAATGCCAGGCGACGACCGTATGCTGCGCACCGCAGGTGGCCTTTTTTGGGCCGGGATACTTGGCGAGCCTGCATCTGATCGCGGCCCAGCAGCAAGAGGTCTCGCTGGAGCGCCTGTACGTCGAACTGGCGCACGTACCCTATGGTGAAACGGTGCCGATCGAGGCGGGCTGGGTGAACGTGCCCGATACGCCAGGGCTGGGAGCGGATCCCGAGCCGGCGCTCATGCAGGGCAAGTACCGACAGTAAACGCATATATATAAAGCGGAATACCAATAACCGGATACGCAAAACAGGAGACACGATGAAATCATCACGCAGAACATTTATGGTGGGCGGCGCGGCACTCGGGCTTGGCGTGATCGCCGCCACCAGAGGGCGGCCCGCAGTGGCCGCGGACTATCCGGCTGATGCCGTGCGCATGATCGTTCCTTATCCTCCCGGTGGCGCGACGGATGTGCTGGGGCGCATGGCGGCCCAGACCTATACAGAGGCATTTGGACAATCGTTTGTCGTGGAAAACCGTGGGGGAGGCGGCACGACGATCGGGACGCGCGCGTTGGCGACAGCCAAGCCCGATGGCTACACGATCGGGATGGTGGACTCTACGTTTACGATCAATCCCGGCCTGTTGGGCGATCGTGTGCCTTATGACACCCTGAAAGACTTCTTGCCGATTTCCCTGATGGCGACAGCGACATTTGTCCTGGTGGTGCATCCGTCGGTGCATGCGCAGGATTTGGCGCAATTCATTCGCCTGGCCAAATCCAAACCAGCGAGTTTGTCCTATGGATCGGCGGGGGTGGGCAGCGGCCCGCACCTGGCAGGTGAGCAACTGCGGCAAGAGGCCGCGATCGATATCTTGCATGTCCCGTATCGAGGCGGTGGTACGGTCTTTACCGATTTGCTTGGGGGGCAGATACAGTTTGCGTTTGCCACGGTGCCGAGCATGCGCGCACATATTCAGGCGGGCAAGCTGCGGGCGTTGGCGGTGACCAGCGAGCAACGCTCATCACTATTGCCTGATGTACCGACTTTTAGCGAGCAGGGGCTGCCAGGCGTGAATCTTTCCCCATTGTTCGGTTTGATCGCACCTGCAGGCGTACCTTCTGCGGTGATCGATAAATTGTCGTCGACCGTGAGTACCTCAATCCGGTCGGGCAGCTTGCACAAGGCGTTGCTGGAAAAGGGCTTTAATCCGGTAGGGAGTACGCCGGCCGAGTTCGAGCAGCGTATCCAGGCCGACGTGGCCAAGTGGATCGAGTTAATTCAGCGTGGCGGGATCAAGGTAGAGTGAACGCAGCACGACCTGCTGCGTTCACCGATGTCCCTTCCCTGTGACGTTACTGATTGCCCGTTGCCTCACAGGCTGCCCTGTGCCCACAACTGCAGTTTGTTGGCGAAGATCTGCCGTACCCGAGCCGCGTTGCCGTCCGAAAACCCGGCGCTGTGAGGGGAGGCAATCACATTTTTCAAGCCCCAGATCGGGGAGTCGGCAGGCAGGGGTTCGTGATAGAACACATCGAGAAAAGCCCCGCCCAGTCGGCCGTCTTGTAGTGCGTGAACGAGTGCGGGCTCGTCGATGACATGGCCGCGCGCGACATTGATCACGCAAGCATGCGCCGGCAGGAGCGTCAGCAAGTCCGCACTGATCAACCCCCGTGTAGCGTCAGTCAGAGGGCAAGCCAGGATGAGCCAGGATGCCGTGGGCAATACCTCATGCAACTGGTCATAGCGCACGGTGCGCAAGTCCGGACCTGCGGGCTCCCCGCTGTGCCGGGCGACGGAGACCTCCAGGCCCAATACTTGCAGCAACTGCCCAATACGCTGTCCGATGCCTCCCCAGCCGACGACGACCGCATGTTGTCCCTGCAGGTCGCGCGGGGTCTTGCCTTCGCCCAGCAGGGGTTCCCATGAGTGCTGTTGCTGCGCCTGCAGGATCTGCGGGAGCTTGCGTGCCAGAGCCAGCAGACCCGTCAACGCGGATTGGGCGACGACCGCATCTGACGCACCGTGCGAGGCGGTCACACGCACCCCGCGCTGCTGTTGCTGTTGGTAAAAATCGCGATCGATCCCTGCGGAATGAACGTGCAGCCATTGCAGATTTGGCGCGGCACGCAGCGCCGTATAAAAACGCTCCGTATCGGGCATGATCTCGAACTTGGTCGAACGGCCTGTGACGTCCCGGGAAATAAAAGCGGCCTCGATGTGAGCCGCGATTTCGTCCCCGGGGTGGCACAACTTGATGGCGCGTTCCAGCGTCGGGAGCAAGGGCGCCAGGAGCGGCGCTTCCCGCTCTGAGCATAGGATATGCAGTGGCGCGGTATCGCTCACTGTGCCGCTACGTCCGCTTGCTCGACGATCTTCTTCCATTTTTCGTATTCGACATGAGTGAATTTATCAAAATCTTCTGGTGTGCCGCCCACGGCGATCGCA
The DNA here is from genome assembly GCF_054779135.1 of Bordetella tumulicola. Classification (NCBI taxonomy): domain Bacteria; kingdom Pseudomonadati; phylum Pseudomonadota; class Betaproteobacteria; order Burkholderiales; family Alcaligenaceae; genus Bordetella; species Bordetella tumulicola. The sequence continues at coordinate 298,213 of NZ_BAAGYU010000011.1, forward strand.
CCTTCGCTCAGCATGTTGTCCTTGAGGCCGGATAGCGCATCATTGACGCCTTTGTTGATTTTTGCGATGACATCCGGCGGGGTGTCCTTGGGCGCGAAGAAACCAAACCATGAGCCCGCGTCAAAGTCTTTAAAGCCCTTTTCCTGGACGGCGGGCAGGTCAGGCAGCGAAGCCAGTCTCTTGTCCGTACTGACTGCCAGGGCACGCAGCTTACCGGCGCGGATTTGCCCCATGACCGAGGGCGCGGTCGCGAACATAAAGTCCAGTCGGCCGGCGATCAGATCGTTGATGGCATCGGCGCCCTTATAGGGAACGTGGGTTGCATTGGCCCCCAGGTGCTGCATCAGCAGATAGCTGGACAGATGCGAGGAGGTGCCGACGCCGGTCGAGCCATAGTTCAGGTCTTTTTTCGATTTGGCGTACTTGATGAAATCATCGAAATTCTTGATCGGCAGCTCTGGCGGTACAACCAGTACGTTGGGAACCGTCGCAATCTGGACGATGGGGGTCAAGTCGGTCAGCGGGTCGTAACTCAGCTTTTTCAGAGAGGGATTCACCGCGATCGGGCCGACCGAGTCGACGATCAGGGTGTACCCGTCAGGTTCCGAGCGCACCACATATTCGGTGCCGATATTGCCGCCCGCGCCAGGGCGGTTTTCTACGATGAACGACTGTTTCAGTGATTGAGCCAGTTTCTCGCTCGTGGCGCGCGTGAGCTTGTCGGTGGTGCCGCCTGCCGTGAATGCCACGATGACTTTGACGGGCCGATCGGGATACTCGGCGTGCGCGGGCAGGGCCGTGCCCAGGGCCAGGATACCGGCGCTCAGCAGGGAAATGCAGCTTTTCTTCATAAGGAGTCTCCTCGTTATTTTCTTTGTATTGCGTGGCGTCTACTGGAGAACCAGCGCCCACCGCTGTCGTACATCAGCCGCATCGGATGATGCGGCTGTGCTTGATGGCAAATCAGACCTTGCGTAAAAAAAACTGCATGCGAGCGCCCGACCCGCGGGGGACCGCTTAGTTGCGATAGCTGTTGTCCATCCGGTCCAGCTTGCGCAACAACGCCGGCCACTCCATGACGCCGTACGGGCGACGCGTGCCAGGCTGGTAGTTATTCCAGGTTTCTTCGAGGACCTCGGGCGAAATGGTCTGTAGGGGTTGTTGCGTCGCTTGGGCCGCCAGTTGTGCCCGGCAGGAGAGTTCCAGGCGATGCATCCAGTTGAAGGCCTCGCCCACGGTGCGGCCCACCGTCAAGGCGCCGTGGTTGCGCAGGATCAGGGCTTCCCCGTTGCCCAAGTCCTCAATCAACGAGGCTTGTTCTTTGGTATCCAGCACCACGCCTTGATAGTCGTGATAACCGATTTTCAGAAAGCGCATGGCGGTTTGCGTGGCCGGTACCAAGCCACAAGCCAGGGACGAGACGGCCATCGAGGCCCAGCTGTGCGTGTGAATGACGCAATCGACCTCATGGCGGGCGGCGTGTACGGCACTGTGGATGACGTAGCCGGCCTTGTTGATACCGTAGTCCAGATCACCAAAGTCGGGTTTGGACAGAATATTGCCGGCCAGGTCGACCTTGATCAGGCAGGATGCGGTGATTTCCTCGTACATCATGCCGTACGGGTTGATCAGAAAGGCGCCGTCTTCGTCGGGCACCCGAGAGGAGATGTGGTTGGCCATCATGTCGGCCATGCCATAGATTTCCACCAGCCGATAACAGGCGGCCAGATCGACACGTGCTTTCCATTCTGCTTCTGAACATTGATCCCGCATGGAAGGGATTTGCAGTACGCCGGTGTGACTCATGGTGATCTCTGGTTTTTCTGTGGCTTGAGGTGATCGCTGGCCGAAGGTAATGGCTTGTCTCGGGAATAAGTTACTACTGTAATGGTGATTGCCGGCTTGCGATATTGAAGATACCTAAAGAGGGCTTCACGGATGGTGAAGTGCGCGGGCGTGCCGTCGCGAATGGCGGCGCGTCCGAGCGCCAGGGCCGAGGCTGGGCAAAATGGGAGGGGCGCGGTACTCTGTATCATCCCGCAGGCTTGTATCAGTTTGCCCAATTTCCACGAAGGAATAGCCTCATGAAATACCGTCGTCTCGGTACCAGCAATTTGCGTGTTTCCCCATTGTGCCTGGGAACCATGATGTTTGGTGAGCAAACCCCGTTTGATGAGGCAGAGCGTATCGTTGCCTCGGCACGCGAGGCCGGGATCAACTTTATCGATACGGCGGACGTCTATAACGGCGGCCGGTCAGAAGAGGTCGTGGGAAAGCTGCTGGGCGGCCAACGCCATGATTGGGTGTTGGCGACCAAACTCGGTAACGCCGTTGCCAAGGCCCCCAACCATTCGCATTACTCCCGTCAGTGGGTGGTGCAAAGTGTGGAGACCAGTTTGGCCCGACTGGCGACGGATTACATCGATATCCTGTACATGCATCGCGATTTTCACGAAGAAAATCTCGAAGAGGCAATTCGTGCCTTGGGGGATTTGATTCGCGCGGGCAAGCTGCGCAGTTTTGGTCTTTCCAATTTCCGCGGCTGGCGGATCGCGGAGGTCGTGCGTTTGTGCCGTGAGTTGAACGTGCCGCAACCGGTGGTGTGCCAGCCGTACTACAACATGTTGAACCGGGGCCCCGAGGTCGAGATTTTGCCGGCTTGCGGCCATTATGGCCTGGGCGTGGTGCCCTACAGCCCCATCGCCCGAGGGGTGTTGACGGGGAAGTATGCGCCCGGACAGGCGCCGGCGGCCGACACCCGTGCAGGCCGCGGCGACAAGCGCATTCTGGATACCGAATTCCGCGAAGAGTCCCTGCGAATCGCCGCCGAGCTGACGGCGTATAGCGAAGGGCGCGGTGTCAAACCCGGTCATTTTGCGACGGCCTGGGTGTTGGCCAACCCGCTGATTTCCTCGGTGATCGCCGGGCCGCGTACGCTGGCGCAAATGCAGGACTACTATGCGGCCGTGGATGTACAGATCACGCCCGAGGAAGAAACCATGGTCAACGGATGGGTAACGCCGGGTCATGCCTCGACGCCGGGGTATAACGATCCTAGTTACCCATTTTATGGTCGGCCAGTGGCCATAGCCGGGTAAACCGCGACATCGCGGCCGGCACAAGCGGGGCCGGTGACGCCTTCGGCCCCGCATCTGGTCCCGTTACACTGATATCAGACGTCCTACATCACGCGGCTAGCTCGCGATTTGCCCCATCGGCTTGAAATACGCCAACTCGCCGCTATATACGTAGCATGGTTATGAGGGCAAGCTCATGAGATCGCGAGATTTTTCATCCTGGATCTGGGGCGATGCACAATCGCTGCTGGAGCACGCCGAGCGCCTGCATCGACAGTTGCTGCGCGCAGGACCCGCGGATGCACCCCACTGGGAACCCCCGGTGGACATTATCGAGACCGCTACCGCTGTTTTGGTTTATGTCGCGCTGCCTGGCGTACCGTCCGAGCGGCTGGTCGTGGCGTTCGATCCTGGCGGTATCACGGTTTCGGGGGTACGCCCCATGCCGTGTGCGGCCAATGCCCGCATTCACCGATTTGAAATTCCCTATGGCCGTTTCCGCCGCCGCATTGCGTTGCCGTTGCACGCGCTTGAGCCGGAATCCTCTACGCTGGCAGACGGCTGCCTGGTGTTGACGCTGACTAAAGTAAGGGAGGCTCCATGAGCGATACCCGTGTTTTGCCCGATGACGCACGCATCATCATTCCGTTGCGCGATGCGGTGTTGTTTCCGGGCGTGTTGTCGCCCGTGACGGTGCGACGGGAATCCTCTGTCGCGGCCGCGCAAGAGGCCGTCAAGACCGAGCGTCCCGTCGGTTTTCTGTTGCAGCGTGATCCGTCTAAAGACGAGGTGGGACCCAATGACCTGTGCTGGGTTGGGACCGAAGGTCCGATCGCCCGCTACATCACCGGGCAAGAGGGCGCCCATCACTTGCTGGTGCAGGGGCAGTCGCGCTTTCGTGTCCTGGAGTTCCTGACGGGTTGGCCGTTCATGGTGGCTCGCGTCGCCGAGGTCGAGGCGAGCGACACGCAGGACAGCCAGATCGAGGCGCGTTTTCTGCAACTGAAAGAGCAGGCGACTGACGCCATCACCCTGTTGCCCAATGTGCCTGACGAGCTCATCGGCGTCGTACGCGGTATCGAGTCGCCCGGCCTGTTGGCCGACATGGTGACGCACATGATCGACATCAAGCCAGAGCAAAAGCAGGACATTCTGGAAACGTTCGACTTGCCGACTCGTCTGGACAAGTCCATCGAACTGTTGGCCGGGCGCGTCGAAGTTCTGCGACTGTCCAAGGAAATCGGTGACCGTACCCGGGCGCAATTTGATGAGCGGCAGCGCGAGACCGTGCTGCGCGAACAATTACGTCAGATCCAGAAAGAACTCGGCGAAGTCGATGACAGCGCCGTCGAGATTGCGCGCCTGAAAGACGCCATCGAAGCGTCGGGCATGCCCGACGAGGTGCTGAGCCATGCCCGCAAAGAATTGGGCCGTTTGCAACGCATGGGCGAGACCAGCGGCGAGTCGGCCATGTTGCGCACCTACGTCGAGTGGCTGACGGAGCTGCCCTGGAAACAGACGCTGCAGCCGCCGATTGATTTGGCAGAAGCCCGCAAAGTGCTGGACGATGATCACTTTGGCCTGGACAAGATCAAGCGCCGTATCCTGGAATATCTGGCGGTGCGCAAGCTCAACCCGCAGGGGCGTAGCCCGATTCTGTGCTTTGCCGGACCACCTGGGGTAGGCAAGACCTCGCTGGGGCAATCCATTGCGCGGGCGACCGGGCGCGCCTTTCAGCGCGTGGCCTTGGGTGGCGTCCATGACGAAGCCGAGATTCGCGGTCACCGGCGCACATATCTGGGCGCATTGCCAGGCAATATCATTCAGGCGATGCGGCGTGCCGGGACGAATAATGTCGTGCTGATGCTCGACGAGATCGACAAGCTCGGCGCCGGCGGTTTTCATGGCGACCCGGGCAGTGCCTTGCTCGAGGTGCTGGATCCCGAGCAAAACCATAAATTCCGCGACAATTACTTAGGCGTGGATTTCGATTTGTCGCACGTGATGTTCATCTGCACGGCCAATATGCTGGACACGATTCCGGGGCCGTTGCGCGACCGGATGGAGATTATTCAACTGCCCGGTTACACGGAAGAAGAAAAAATCCAGATCGCGCGCCGCTATCTGGTCGCGCGTCAATTCGAGGCCAACGGCCTCAAGCCAGAGCAAGCTGAGCTGACCGATGCGGCCTTGTCATCCATCGTGGCCGATTACACCCGCGAGGCGGGCGTACGTCAGCTCGAGCGCGAGGTGGGTGCGGTGTTGCGCCATGCCGCCATGCAGGTGGCCGAAGGCAAGACCGAGCACATCGTCATTGATGCTGCGGACTTGCCCGATATCCTGGGCGCTCATCGTTTCGAAAACGAGGTCGCGCTGCGTACCAGTGTGCCCGGCGTGGCGACTGGGTTGGCCTGGACCCCCGTGGGCGGAGATATCCTCTTTATCGAGGCGAGCAAGACGCCGGGTGGCGGTCGTTTGATTTTGACCGGCCAACTCGGCGATGTGATGAAAGAGTCGGCGCAGACGGCGTTGACGCTGGCCAAAATCTGGAGCGGAGATGCGCTGGAGAAAACCGACGTGCACATACACGTTCCCGCCGGTGCCACGCCCAAGGATGGGCCTAGCGCCGGGGTCGCCATGTTCCTGGCGCTCGCGTCATTGCTGTCTGGGCGTCCGGTGCGTTCGGATGTGGCGATGACGGGTGAGGTCAGCCTGCGCGGTCTGGTGCTGCCGATCGGCGGTCTCAAGGAAAAAACCCTGGCGGCGCTGCGGGCGGGCATCACCACGGTGATGATCCCGCGGCGCAATGAGAAGGATATCGACGATGTCCCTGCCGAGGCGCGACAGAAGCTGAAGTTCCTGCTGCTCGATCGGATCGAAGACGCGATTCGCTATGCGATCGACGGGCAGGAAACCCCGGCGGCGGCCACCCCTGTGGCCGCTGCCCCCGTGGCCCAGGCCTAGTAGAGGGTAGGGGCTGGCAATGCAATCAGGGTGATGCCGCTGTTATTTCGGGATCACCCCGCACGCGATGCGGCCCGCCCCGCCGCCCAGCGGTTTGGGATGATCGCTGTGATTGTCGCCACCCGCATGCACCATCAATGCCCGTCCCTGGACGCCGGATAACTTCAGGCGCGGGGCAAGCACCGGCGTCGTAGCGGTGCCGTCCGCACCGACATACAGCGCTGGCAGGTCGCCACGATGGGCATCGTCATCCCAGGGTGTGCCGTGTTTTTTGGTGCCATCCGGGTCGTAATGGCCACCGGCACCGCCCGCTGGGACTGTCTTGCCGTCCTTTTGGGTGGCATCGCAACTACCGTTTTCATGGACGTGGAATCCGTGCACACCGGGTGGCAGATCCTTCAGGTTGGGTGTCAGCACCAGGCCGTACTTGCTCTCGGCCAGGCTGACCGAGCCGATTTCCTGGCCTGGGCCTTTGTCCGTGGTCAAGTGCACCGGCACCGTGACATCGGCATAGGCGTTTGCAGCCAGGCCAAGCAATCCGGCTAACAACGTGTTTTTCAGATGACGCTTCATAAGTTCCTCCAGCAAAGCACATAGGGCAGCGGCGAACGGCGAACACCCCTGTTGAAACTCGCAAGCAAGTATTTAGGGTACACACGCCAACCAATCCCCGGCAAGAAAATCGCCTGAGAATTTCAAGAAAAATAACGACAAAGCGTGACTAGGGAACGGTTGGCTGCGGTGGTTCAATATCCGGTATCAACCGTTTCCCCAGGCTGACGACCTCATCTTGCTGGAATGCCAGCTTTTTGTAAAACGCCACGACGGCGGCATTGCCGCTGCGCACTAACAGACTGATTTTTGGACAACCCATGGCCAGCAGTCGATGTTCGACTTCCTGCATCAATGCGCCGGCATAACCGCGTCGCTGATATGCCGGTGCCACCGCCAGATAGTTGACCCATCCCCGGTGTCCATCGTAGCCCGCCATGACGGCAGCCACGACATTGCTCCCCACTGTTCCGACCAGAAACATCTCGGGTTGTACCGTCATTTTGCGGGCAATGTCCTTGTAAGGGTCGTTCCAGGGGCGCGTCAGTTGGCAGTCGTGCCACAGTTGTACGACGGCATCAGCATCCGCAGGTTGAAAGGGCCGGATAGAAAACTCGGGGGCATGCATGCGTTGTTCCTTTAAGTTTCTACAATAATAGCCATATCGACAAAACGTAGAGAACGGAGACTTTGGATGGATGCGGATTTTTGGCTGGAACGTTGGCGTGATGGGCGCACGCATTTTCATCAGGCACGCGTGACACCGCTGTTGGCGAAATACTGGCCCACGCTGGAGGTGCCTGCGGGCGGCAAAGTGCTGGTGCCGCTGTGTGGCAAGTCGCTGGATATGGTGTGGCTGGCAGAGCAAGGGCATCAGGTGCTGGGCGTCGAGCTGTCGGCCCTGGCGGTGGAGCAGTTTTTCGCTGAAAACGACCTGCAGCCCGTCGCTCGCGATGCCGACCAGGGGCGTTATTTCATCGCGGGAAACATCGAAATTTTTTGCGGCGATATTTTCGCTTTGGGGGCGGACGTATTGGGGAATTGCGTGGGAGCCTACGATCGTGCCGCGTTAGTGGCGTTGCCCACGGAAATGCGCGAGCGGTATGCCAAGCATGTCTATGGTCAGTTATCCGACGCTTACCGGGGGCTGCTGATCACCCTGGATTATGAGCAAAGCCAGATGGAGGGGCCGCCGTTTTCTGTGCGCGACGACGAGGTGCAGGCGATATACGCGGCCCATTCGGATGCGATATTGATCGACCGGCGGGATATCCTGACAAAAGAACCGAAGTTTATAGAGCGGGGGTTAAAGCAACTGGATACGTTGGTGTTTAGACTGCAGCGACACATCGGCTAGCGTGCCGTATCGGAGAGGCCATGAGCGTTCGCATCGTAAGATTGGGATCACCACGTGCTGACCACGAGGGTCTGCGCATTGGCACGGTGCGGCGTCCGCCGCGCGGCGTGCCCAAGGCCGAATTCGCCAGTCGAAATTATTACGATGTCTGGCTCCCCATCTTGTCGCCTAGCCCCGAGCTAGTGACACAGGCGCTGGCCGTCACTAACGATACCCAATGGCGAGGCGTCGCTCGCAAAATGCAAGCCGAGCTCAATCACGGCGACGCAGCCAAAGTGCTGGATATGCTGGCGGCGTTGTCCGCCACCACGGATTTTTCTGTGGGTTGCTACTGCGAAGACGAAAATCGCTGCCATCGCAGCGTGCTACGCCAATTGCTGGCCGATCGCGGTGCCGTTCTGGCGTGACGCGTTGCCCCTCCCGGGGGCGTATCGAGCCATAGGTTGATTTTTATCAACGATTGAACATCGTTGCGCCCGGATGGGCGCGGGGCAGGCTTTATCGTCATGACTTGCTCGTGGACGAGCCTGTTGGGTGCTGGTGACGATGATTTGTGTCGATTATTGCGAATATTGACGCAATGTGCCGCGTGCAGTAATGTACCCAAGCTTTGCCTGTAAGTTGATCGTCGACAAGGACACCCTCGATGACATCTCTTTCGCGCAATCTTGTCAGGCCGCCTCCGTAGCGCCTAAGCATCTTGTAGCCCTCTACAAATGCCACCAGGAGCCTGACAATGAGTTATTTCCTCGATCGCCTCAAATACTTTACCCGCGCCAAAGAGTCTTTCTCTGATGGGCACGGTAGTGTGGTTCAAGAAGATCGGGGGTGGGAAAAAGCCTATCGCGATCGTTGGCAGCACGACAAGATCGTACGATCAACGCATGGCGTGAATTGCACAGGTTCCTGTTCCTGGAAAATCTACGTCAAGGGTGGGATCGTCACCTGGGAAACCCAGCAGACGGATTATCCCCGCACACGTCCCGGCATGCCGAATCACGAACCCCGCGGCTGTTCGCGTGGCGCGTCGTATTCCTGGTATTTGTATAGCGCCAATCGCGTCAAATATCCGATGCTGCGTGGCCGATTGGCCCGTCTGTGGCGCGAGGCCCGCAAGACGATGACGCCGCTGGCCGCGTGGGAACACATCTGTACGACACCGGGTCTATCGGATGACTACAAGCGCGTGCGCGGTATGGGCGGATTTGTACGGGCGACCTGGAACGAGGTCAATGAGCTGATTGCCGCCGCCAACGTCTACACCATCAAGCGCTATGGGCCCGATCGTGTCATCGGCTTTTCGCCGATTCCCGCGATGTCCATGGTGTCGTTCTCCGCCGGCAGTCGGTATCTGTCGTTGCTGGGCGGCACGATCCTCAGTTTTTACGACTGGTACTGCGACTTGCCGCCCTCTAGCCCGCAAACCTGGGGCGAGCAAACCGACGTTGCCGAGTCCGCGGATTGGTACAACTCGAGCTTTATCGTGATGTGGGGCTCGAATGTGCCACAGACGCGTACGCCGGATGCCCATTTCATGGTCGAGGCACGGTATCGTGGCGCCAAAGTCGTGTCGATTTTCCCTGACTATGCCGAGGGCGCGAAGTTCGGCGACGTGTGGCTGCATCCCAAGCAGGGCACCGATGCCGCCTTGGCGCTGGCGATGGGACATGTGATCCTCAAAGAGTTTCACCTGGAGGGCAAGAGCGACTATTTTCGTGAGTACTGCAGGCAGTATTCGGATATGCCATTCCTGGTGCGCCTGATACGCCAGGGCACACATTACGTACCCGAGCGCATGCTGCGCGCGTCGGACTTCCCCGACGGACTGGGACAAACAAACAACCCCGAATGGAAGACCGTGGCCTGTCGTGACGGGTCCGGCGAATTGGTCGTGCCGGGTGGGTCTATAGGCTTTCGGTGGGGGCAACAAGAAGGCGGCGATCTCGGCAAATGGAATCTGGATGCCAAGGATGCCGATGGCAATCCCCTGACGCTGGGCTTGTCCCTGGTCGGTCAGCATGACGAGGTGGTGCCGGTGGCATTCCCCTATTTTGGTGGCCGCCAACATGATTATTTCCAGGGTACCGACCACGCAGATGTCCTGGAGCGCAACATGGCGGTGCGGCGCATCCAGACCGTGGAGGGTGACGTCCTGGCCGTGACGGTGTATGACCTGTTGATGGCCAACTACGGATTGGATCGTGGTTTGGGCGGCGCCAATGTCGCCACGTCATACGACGATGACGTGCCCTATACCCCCGCCTGGCAGGAACGCATCACTGGCGTCAAGCGCAACGATGTCATTACGGTTGCGCGCCAGTTTGCGGAAAATGCCGACAAGACGCAGGGCAAGTCCTCGGTGATTCTGGGCGCGGGCCTGAATCACTGGTATCACATGGATATGGCTTATCGCGGCATCATTAATCTGGTCGTGATGTGCGGCTGTGTCGGCAAGTCGGGCGGTGGCTGGTGCCACTATGTCGGCCAGGAAAAGCTGCGCCCGCAGACGGGATGGACCACACTGGCCTTTGGCCTGGACTGGTGCCGCCCGCCGCGTCACATGAACGGCACGTCGTTTTTCTATGCCCATACCGATCAATGGCGCTATGAAAAGCTGAAGGTGTCCGAAATTCTTTCGCCGTTGGCCGATAGCGAGGCATTCAAAGGGGAATTGATCGATTTCAACGTGCGCGCCGAACGAATGGGCTGGTTGCCCTCGGCCCCGCAATTGCAGACGAACCCGTTGCAGGTCGTGCGCGACGCGCAGCAGGCGGGTCAGGTGCCGGCGGACTATGTGGTGCAGGCTTTGCGCGATGGCCGTCTCAAGCTGTCGTGCGAAGACCCCGATCATCCCGACAACTACCCGCGCAATATGTTTGTGTGGCGCTCGAATCTGCTGGGTTCGTCAGGCAAGGGGCACGAGTATTTTCTCAAGCATCTGCTCGGTACCGATCATGGCGTCCAGGGCAAAGACCTGGGTGAGACCGGCGAGGACAAACCGCAAGAAGTCGCGTGGCATGACGAGGCGCCCAAAGGCAAGCTCGATCTGCTGGTGACTCTGGATTTCCGCATGTCGACGACGTGCGTGTATTCCGATGTGGTGTTGCCTACGGCCACCTGGTATGAAAAAAATGATCTGAATACGTCGGATATGCATCCGTTTATTCACCCTTTGTCGGCGGCCGTGGACCCTGTATGGGAATCGCGTAGCGATTGGGAAATCTACAAAGGAATTGCCAAGGCGTTCTCCGATATTGCACAGACTGAGCTGCCCGCAGCGCAGGACCTGGTGCTGACACCCTTGCAACACGATAGCCCGTCGGAATTGGGCAACGCTTTTGGCGTGCGCGATTGGAAGCAGGGGCAAGTCGAGATGATCCCCGGCAAGACGATGCCCGCGATAGCCGTAGTCGAGCGCAACTATCCGGATTTGTACAAGCAGTACACCTCGTTGGGACCGCTGACGCGCAAACTTGGCGTGGGAGGCAAAGGGATCAATTGGGCGGCGGGCGAGGAATGCGACCTGCTGGGTCAGTTGAACTATCAGGTGACCGAGGAAGGGATCAGCCAGGGCTTGCCGCGCCTGGACACAGATATCGATGCCGCCGAAACCATTCTGACGCTGGCGCCCGAGACCAATGGCGAAGTGGCCGTCAAGGCATGGAACGCATTGTCCAAGATCACGGGGCGTGACCATGCACACCTTGCGCTGCCTCGCGAACACGAGAAAATCCGCTATCGCGATTTGCAGGCACAGCCTCGCAAGATCATCTCATCGCCGACGTGGTCGGGTGTGGAGTCGGATCACGTGAGCTACACCGCGGGCTATACCAACGTGCACGAGTTGATCCCCTGGCGCACGTTGTCGGGCCGCCAGCAGCTCTATCAGGATCACCTCTGGATGCGCGCCTTTGGCGAGGCGTTGTGTGTGTATCGCCCGCCTGTGGATACCAAATCCATCGGGGCCATGAGGGATGGCCGCCACGATAACGGGAATCCCGAGATCGTCCTGAACTTTATTACCCCTCATCAAAAATGGGGGATCCACTCCACGTATACCGACAATCTGATCATGTTGACCTTGTCGCGTGGCGGGCCGATTTTGTGGATTTCGGAGAAAGACGCCGTCAAGGCCGGCCTGGTGGATAACGACTGGATCGAGGCCTATAACGAAAATGGCGCACTCGTGGCCCGCGTAGTGGTGAGTCAGCGGGTGCCCGAAGGCCTGACGATGATGTACCACGCGCAGGAAAAAATCGTGAACATGCCGGGTTCCGAGATCACCGGTGCTCGCGGCGGTATTCACAACTCGGTGACGCGCATCGTGCTCAAGCCCACGCACATGATCGGTGGCTATGCCCAACTGTCCTACGGATTGAATTACTACGGGACGGTAGGCTCGAACCGGGATGAATTTGTGGTTGTACGCAAGATGCGCAAGATCGATTGGCTCGAAGGGCAGCGCGCCGCGCAGCCCGCACCCTCACAAGCCTGAGCACCGGAGACGATGATGAAAGTACGCGCGCAAATTGCAATGGTGCTGAACCTGGACAAATGCATCGGCTGTCATACCTGTTCGGTGACCTGTAAGAACGTCTGGACGTCACGCAGCGGCATGGAATATGCCTGGTTCAACAACGTTGAGACCAAGCCCGGCATCGGCTACCCCAAGGATTGGGAAAACCAGAAACGCTGGAATGGGGGATGGAAACGTACCGCATCGGGCAAGATCGAGCCGCGTCAGGGGGGGAAGTTGCGTCTGCTGGCCAATATCTTTGCCAACCCCAATTTGCCCGAGATCGATGACTACTACGAGCCCTTTACGTTCGACTACGACCATCTGCAGAGCGCGCCAGAGTTACAGGCGGCGCCCACGGCGCGCCCGCGTTCGCTGATCACCGGCAAGCGCATGGAAAAAATCGAATGGGGCCCCAACTGGGAGGAAATCCTGGGAGGAGAGTTTGCCAAACGATCGCAGGACTACAACTTCGAGGACATCCAGAAGGACATCTACGGTCAGTTTGAAAACACCTTCATGATGTACTTGCCGCGACTGTGCGAACACTGCCTGAATCCCAGTTGTGTGGCGAGCTGTCCCTCGGGATCCATTTACAAGCGCGAAGAAGACGGCATCGTGTTGGTGGACCAGGACAAGTGCCGCGGGTGGCGGATGTGCGTATCCGGCTGTCCGTATAAAAAGATCTACTACAACTGGCAAAGCGGCAAGGCCGAGAAATGCATTTTTTGCTATCCGCGTATTGAGGCGGGGCAGCCGACGGTATGCTCGGAAACCTGTGTCGGCCGCATCCGCTATCTGGGTGTATTGCTCTATGACGCCGATCGTATTGAACAAGCCGCTTCCGTCCAGGACGAAAAGGACTTGTATGAGGCGCAACTGGATCTGTTCCTGGACCCCGAAGACCCTGCGGTGATTGCGCAGGCGTTGGCCGATGGCGTGCCGCAGGGTTGGCTGGACGCGGCGCGTCAGTCCCCGACGTACAAGATGGCTGTGCAATGGCGTATCGCTTTTCCCTTGCATCCGGAATATCGCACGCTACCCATGGTGTGGTACGTGCCGCCCCTATCGCCGATCCAGGCAGCGGCCAATAGCGGCCACATCGGGGCCTTTGGCGAGATTCCTGATGTGAAGTCGCTGCGGATTCCCTTGCGTTATCTGGCCAATTTGTTGACCGCCGGCGACGAGGCGCCCGTCGCGCTGGCTCTCGAGCGTTTGTTGGCGATGCGCGCGTTCATGCGGGCACGTACCGTCGATGGCGAGGAGCGTCCGGACATTCTGCAGCAAGTCGGCCTGAGCACCAGCCAGATTGAGGAGATGTACCGCTATCTGGCGATTGCGAACTACGAAGACCGATTCGTCATTCCCACTTCGCATCGCGAGTATGCCGAAGATGCGTTTGATACGAAGGGCAGTTGTGGGTTTTCGTTTGGCAATGGCTGCTCTGGCGGTGCATCTGAAGGCAGCTTATTCGGGAGTAAGCCACGCGGCGATGCACAGCAGGTGGTGTTTATGGAAATACAGCGCAACAAGGTATCGGGATAAGGAAGGACGATGCGTACTCAGTCTATGGAAACCCCTATGCCCCCGGCGAGAGACGTGTCCGTCTACAGCGTGTTGTCGGCCTTGTTGACCTATCCCGACGAAGCACTGTTGCAGGCCATGCCCGAGTTGCAGTCCTGTCTGAGCGCCTCGCATCAGGTGCAATTGGCACCTCTGTTCGCCGTGCTGAGCGAGGCTGATGATCTGATCAGTGTGCAGGAGCAGTATGTGGCGACGTTTGATCGGCGCCCCGTGCATTCCTTGCATTTGTTTGAGCACATTCACGGCGAGTCGCGAGATCGCGGGCAGGCAATGGTGGATTTGCGCGAAGAGTATTTCCGTCACGGATTGGTGCTGGATACGTCCGAGCTGCCGGACTATGTGCCATTGTTCCTGGAGTTCCTGGGCCAGATTCCACCAGACAGCGCCGCAGCACTATTAGGCGACGCGATTCATGTGCTGGCGCGCATTGGCGACAAGCTGTCGGAGTCCGGCAACCCGTACGCCACGGTGTTTGCGGTGCTGCGTGAGTTGACGCCGATCGCGCCGCAGCCTTTGCCAGAGCCACCCGAGGGCGATATGGAGGAATCCATGGTGACCTTTGGACCGCAAGCGGATGGGACGGAGCCCGCGTTGCGTGCCCGCACACAAACGTCGCAGCCCATTCATTTTTACGAAACGGATCCCCGGCATATGCCGGCCGCGTCCGGTTCCACTTCGTCGTAAGGAGATCCGCATGTCTGCCTATGTGCACGATTTCTTTTTCGGGGTGTATCCCTACATTGCGCTGGCCATTTTTTTGTTCGGCAGTCTGGCGCGTTTCGAGCGCGAGCAATACACCTGGAAGAGCGACTCTAGCCAGTTGCTCAAGCGTGGGGCGTTACGGTGGGGCAGCAATCTTTTCCATATCGGGATTCTTTCGCTGTTCTTTACGCATTTGTTTGGCTTATTAACGCCTCCGGCGGTCTATCACGCGATGGGCGTGTCGACCGAATTCAAGCAGTTGTTGGCCGTGGTGGTGGGTGCGATTCTGGGGGTGGTCTGTCTGGCGGGGCTGTTGATTTTGATCTACCGCCGCATCTCCGAGCCGCGCTTGCACGCAACGTCGCGCTTTTCAGATTGGCTGACGTTGTTCTGGATACTGATGGTGCTTTCGCTCGGGCTGTTGTCGATATTCACGTCGGCGCAGCACAAGGATGGTTCCTTGATGCTGGTGCTCGGCGAATGGGCGCAACGCATCGTGACTTTTCGTTCGGGTGCCGCAGAAGTGATGGCCGGTGTGCCCTGGGTCTATCAATGGCATATGGTGCTGGGAATGACTTTGTTCCTGATTTTTCCGTTCACCCGGTTGGTCCACGTGTGGAGCGGTTTTGCCTCGGTGGGTTATCTCGGCCGGGCCTGGCAATTAGTGCGTTCACGCTGAGAGGATGCGGACATGATTGTGGTGAACGGTGTTTCCATTGACGACACGCAGGTGCAGGCCGAAATGGCGCGACATCAGAGCGAGAGCGACCCTCAGCAAAGCGCTGGCCACGAGTTGGTGTTGCGCGAGTTGTTGTTGCAACGGGCCCGTGAGCTTGGGGTCGCGCAGCACGACGATGATGCGTCGATACAGGCCGTATTGGCGGCAGAGGTGCAAACGCCTACCGCAGACGAGGCCAGTTGCCGTCGATACTACGAGCAGCATCCCGATCGGTTTTTGAGTGGCGCGTTGGTCGAGGTGTGGCACATTTTGTTCCAGCTTACGCCACGCGTCGATCCACCGCGTTTGCGTGCCCGAGCGGGCGAAGTCTTGCAAGAAGTGCACCAGGCGCCCGCACAAGCTTTTGCGGACTATGCACGCCAATACTCCAATTGTCTTTCGGCACAAGAGGGCGGTCGCTTAGGCGACATTGGCCGTGGCGAGACGCTGCCGGAGTTTGAGGAAACTGTGTTTGCCATGCCCGCGCATACCTTGCTGAACAAATTGGTGCAGACCCGCCACGGCTTTCATATTGTGCGCACGGGCCGCAAGGCAGAGGGCTCGCTGATGACCTTTGACGCGGTGCACGCGCGCATCGCATCCTGGCTGAGCCAGACGTCCGAACGTCGCGCGACGCATCAGTATCTGCAATGGCTGGTCGGGCAGGCCCGCATCGAAGGCGTGGATATTTCGGGCGCGGATTCCCCATTGTTGCAGTGAGTGCCTCTGAGTCCGTGTTGATGTGAATCCGTTTGTCTATCGATCAGGAAGACCACAATGAGCACCCATCCTCGTGCCTATTCGGTGTTGTACAGCAGCACATTTGCGTTCATGGTGTGTTTTGTCGTGTGGATGATGTTCGGCGTGCTGGGCATCCGCATCCGGGAAGAACTCGGGCTCAATGCCTTCCAGTTCGGACTGCTGACGTCTACGCCGGTGCTGACGGGCGCCATTTTCCGACTGCCGTTGGGAATATGGACGGACCGCTTTGGGGGCCGCATCGTCATGACCGTGCTGTTGGTGGGGTGTGCGGTGCCGGTGTATCTGGTCAGCTATGCGCAGGTCTTGTGGCAGTTCTTGTTGATCGGCTTGTGCCTGGGATTGGTGGGTGCCTCGTTTGCGGTGGGTACGCCTTATGTCTCGCGCTTTTTCTCCGCAGAGCGCAAGGGCTTTGCCATGGGATTTTTTGGTGCGGGCACGGTCGGCGCGGCCGTCAATTTGTTTGTGACACCGGTATTGCTCGAGGCCTACGGATGGCGCATGGTGCCCAAGATCTACGCCGTTGCCTTGCTGGTGACCGCCGCCATCTTCTGGTTTGCCTCGGCCCCGGATCCCGGTGCGGGCAAGACAGGCGGCAAGCTGGCGGATCAGTTCAAGGTACTGAAAAATCCCAAGGTGTGGCGTTATTGCCAATACTATTCCATCACATTCGGGGGCTTTACGGCGCTATCGCTATGGATTCCCCAGTATTTCCAGGCCGAATACGGTTTGGCGCTAGTCGCCGCATCGGCGCTGGCCGCCGGGTTTTCCTTGCCGGGCGCGGTGTTGCGTGCGGTAGGCGGGGGTCTGGCAGATCGCGTTGGTGCTCACAAGATGACGTGGTGGTGTTTGTGGGTGGCATGGATATGCTTGTTTGTGCTGTCCTATCCCGACACGACGTTGACGGTCAAGACGCTGGATGGGGCCTCGTCGTTCCATCTTTATCTGCCGGTATGGCTGTTTACGCTTGTTCTGTTCGTGCTTGGCGCGATGTTTGCTTTTGGCATGGCATCTACGTTCAAGTACGTGGCTGATGATTTTCCTGAAAACATGGGTGTCGTGACGGGGATTGTCGGTTTGGCAGGGGGGCTGGGCGGATTCTTGCTGCCTTTGATGTTTGGCGCGCTGGCAGACCTGCTGCAGATTCGGTCCAGCTGCTTCATGCTGCTTTATGGCGTGGTGTGGGTGTCGTTGATCGTGATGTACTTCTCCGAGGTCAAAAAAGTACAGATTTCCGGAGAGCTGGCGGCCACGAAAGGTTAGCCAGGGCTAACCAGGGGTAGGGAATCCTACTAACTTGACCCCCGATCTACTGGTAGGTAACAATGGCGAGATGAATACCGCCACCACCCGCGAACAACTTTTAGAACACGCTGAGCTCCTGATGAGGCAGCGCGGCTGTAACGGCTTTAGCTATCGGGATCTGGCCGAACGGGTGGGCGTGAAAACCGCCAGTATTCATTATTACTTTCCCGCCAAAGACGATCTGTTGACCGAGGTCATGGACAAGTACACGGTCCACGTTCGCGCCGTCCTGCAGGGCATTGACCCATCCCTGCCCGCCAACGAAAAACTGGCGACCTATGCGTCGTTGTTTCGGAATGCTCCGACCGACAAAATTTGCCTCGGCGGCATGCTGGCCTCGAATGTCGCCTCGTTGTCGGATCGCGCGCGCGAATCGGTACTCGCCTTTTTTCGTTTGCACGAAAAATGGCTGTCCCACGTGGTTGCCGAGGGGATGAAAGACGGCACGCTAACGTTTTCTGGTGATCCCGAAGCCGATGGCCGCTGGCTGTTTGCCATGCTTCAGGGGGCAATCATCAGCGCGCGCCTGTTTCAGGATCCACAACGTCTGTGCGACGTCGTGGCGGCAGTGCAGTGCAGGGCACGCGCAACGCACTGAGCGTGTCTAGGCCGCGATGGCGGGAAACAGCTCGGCGACGCGCTCGCTCTCATTAAACAGACGTGCCCCCATCAGGCTGCCTTGCAGCGCGGAGTACAACGCACGTGCCGAGGCATGTAGATCACCAGGCACACGCAGGCTACCCTCGCGAGCGCCTTGTTCCAGCAGCTTGACGAGCCAGGCCTCATTGGCGGCATAAAAGTCCCGTAGCGCTCGCCGGGCACAGCCGGGCAACGAACCGAGCTCCGCCGAGAGCGCGGTACCCAGGCAGATACGTTCGGTCCCACAGAAGGCACGACGGTGCACGTCGACATAAGCACGCAGTTTGTCATCGGCCCTCAGGCCAGGATCGATACGTTGTATCGCTTCGTTCCAGTTCGTCTGGTATCGCTGGATGACTGCCAACAGCAAATCTTCTTTTTGCGGGAAATAGTAATGAATGCTGGATGTCTTGATGCCGATCAGAGCGGCCAAATCTCGGTAGCTAAAACCGTTGTAGCCGCCTGTCTGAATCAGGTTTTGAGCATGCTGCACAATTTTTTCGCGGGTAGTTTCTGTATTCATGATCGGGGCTATCGGTGGGGTTTCAGGGTGAAAGGACTGAAAGGGAGGGTGAACTCCTAAACGAGTGAAAGAAAGGCGGGCCGCCCTGGGTGGCGGCTCCGCAGGTTCGAACATGTGGTGACCTTAGATGTGTGAGGATGAAGTCACGTCATAGCTGGCTTGGTAGTCCAATTCGCCGAATGCATCCGATCCGTTGTCACGGGCGGCCTGAGCCTCGGCCCGAACTTCAGCGCGGGTGCGGGCGGGGCTCGCAGCGTAAGCGGCGGGCTGCTCCAGTTCACCGAAGGTCACTTGGCCGGCGGCCTTTGCGGCTTGTAATTCAGCCTGGACCTGAGCGCGGGTGACCGAGCTGGCTGCCGTGTTGACGGGCGGGTAATCCAGTTCGCCCGAAGGTTCGCCGGCATACGCGGCACCCATCATGGTCATCGACAACATCACAGCGGATACGAAGGTTTTCATGGTGCTTCTCCAAAGCGTTAAGTTTGATATTCAGCTATCTATGTATAGATAGGTTTCAAGTGAAATAAAAAGAGTTCAGGAAAAGAAACTTAGGCGCCGGTGTTGGGATAGCCGCGGCCGTCAAACGCGACAGAACCGTTGGGGCTTTGGTTGGCTTCTACGGCCTCGGCGTGAACCTGAGCGCGGGTCACCGTGCTGGAGGCGGTTTGCGTAGCAGGTTCGTCGATGTCGCCGAAGGTGACTTGACCGGCAGCTTTCGCAGCTTGCAGTTCAGCGATGACTTGAGCGCGCGTCAGGCTGCTGGTTTGGACGACTTCGGGCGGATAGTCCAATTCGCCGGAGGGTTCTTGTGCATAAGCAGCGGTGCCAACCAGGGAGGCGGAGATCAGGACGAGGGAAGCGAGGGTTTTCATGGTGAGTTCTCTTTAATAAAGTAAAAGTAGGTTTGTTAAATTATCTATGTGTAGATAGATTTCGAGTGAAATAAAAAGAGGGTTAGGAAAGACGCTCAGGCGCCAGTGTTGGGATAGCCGCGGCCGTCAAACGCGACAGAACCGTTGGGGCTTTGGTTGGCTTCTACGGCTTCGGCGTGAACCTGAGCGCGGGTCACCGTGCTGGAGGCGGTTTGTGTGGCGGGCTCATCGATGTCGCCGAAGGTGACTTGGCCGGCGGCTTTCGCAGCTTGCAGTTCGGCGATGACTTGAGCGCGCGTCAGGCTGCTGGTTTGGACGACTTCGGGCGGATAGTCCAATTCGCCGGAGGGTTCTTGTGCATAAGCAGCGGTGCCAACCAGGGAGGCGGAGATCAGGACGAGGGAAGCGAGGGTTTTCATGGTGAGTTCTCTTTAATGAAGTGAAAGTAAGTTTGTTAAACTATCTACTTATAGATAGATGAAGCGGGAAATAAAAAAGCGCTTGGATAAAAACCTGTTGCGCGGTGGCTGGATCGCTTTGTTCACCAACCATGGAACGAATATTACCTATCAGTAGATAGACTGGTCAAACGGAAAATTGTATCTAATTGTTTAAGGTGTGATTTGCTTCGGTAGTTCTCTTCGCTGGCAGGGAGAAGATTTGAAATGGGTTAGCCGCGCGATGCGTGCCAACCCAACGAGCTGTCAGGCGAATGCGCGAGGACGGAGTCCGGTATGGAACCAGGTGATCATCGAGTAAATGTCGTACACGGGCAGCCCAAGCTCTGCTTGCAATGCGGCGGCATAGGGGGGCATGTTGGTGCATTCCAGGACGATGGCGCCGACTTCGGGGTGTCGCCTGACCAAGTCCCGCCCAGCGTCCAAGATGTCTTGCTCCGCCAAGTCGATGTCCATGTCCTCTTTTTCGGCCTTGATCAGGACGCGAAAAAATTCTTTGCCGTTTTCGGTGCCGGCACTGGGAATGTCGGCAGGGACATTCACCGCTGCCAAGTGAGCGGGCGATAACGTCGATCCGCTGACGGTGACGATGCCAACGCGCTTACTGGGCGGTAGTGTGGCCTGTACCCAGGGCACTTGCATCAGGGAAGAGGTGGCCACGGGTACGCCCAGTGCTTGTGAAAATTCTTCCTGAAAAAGCGCCAGAAAGCCGCAGTTCGTCGTGATCGCTTCGGCGCCCAGGTCGACGAGTTCCCGGCCCGCGTCAATAAAGGCGTCTAGTGTGCCCGCTGCGCCTTGCAAGACGACTTTCTCTGGCGTCGCGCCGCGCACCACGCGATAGAGCACGGGGAAGGGCCAGGTTTGGCCATTACCCATGTCCCCGAGGATGCGGGGAAAGCGGGCGTCCAGCATCAAAATTCCTAGTGGAGCGCCATAAAGCGACTTGCCACCGCGAGCGATGCGGCCAGACGAGGAAGGCGTAGACATGGCGGGTTTCCTACAGAATGAGTGAGGTGAGCTCAGGCGAACCGACGGGGGCTGAATGGTTCGAGCGAAATCGTCGGGCTATGGTTTTGAAGAAGCTGTACAACGAGCTCTCCTGTGCGAGCCGATCCGACGAGGCCGACGTGTCCGTGGCCATAGGCGTGCACAATATCTTTGCTGGCCGATGCGGGGCCAATGCAGGGCAAGCCGTCCGGCATGCTGGGGCGAGAACCTTGCCAGTAATCGACGCGGTCTTCTGCGGGTTTGGCGGGGAGAGCCGGGTAAATCGAGACGAGCAGGTCTCGCAGGATATGTGCTCGCTGCCAATTCGGTGCGGCGTCAATATCGGCGATTTCGACTTGGCCTGCCACGCGCAGACCGGTTTCCATGTTGTTGACCACGACCCTGCAGTCGGCCAGCATCGTGGAAACACGCGGCGCGCCTTCGGGTTGCGTAATGACGGCGTGATAGCCACGTTCGGCGGCAAGCGGTACGCGGTCGCCTGCCTGGCGAGCCAGCTCGCGCGAGCGCATCCCGGTCGCGATAACGGCTTTATCGCAGGGGATATCGCCGTCGAGCGTATGCACAGCGCGTAGCTTTCCCGCCCGAATGTCGAAGCCCGTCGCGCGCGTGCGACGGAGATCGGCCCCTAATGACTGGGCCAGTTGAACCAGAGCGGCGACGTAGGCACCGGGGTTCCGGCAGTGGCCCGTTTCGGGCACGAGGACACCAAAGGTATAGCGAGGATGTAAATCGGGCTCCAGTGCATGAAGTGCGTCGTTATCCAGCTCTTCCCATTGAATCCCTTCGTTGCGGCGAATCTCCCAGGCACGACTGTCGGCACGAAAGTGTTGCTCCGATAGATAGGCGTGCAGCAAGCCGCGTTGTTCGATCAGATGGGGTACTCCGGCTTGCGCCGCTAGTGCCTGATGCAGGGCTGGGGCGCCCGCCAAGAGTGAACGCAGGGCGTGGGCGGTGTGTTCGACACGAGGCCAAGTCCAGGCCGAGGCTAGATAACGAACGAGCCAGGGAATGGCCCGCGGCAGATAGTTCCAGCGGATAGCCAAAGGTCCTAGAGGATCCTTCAGCCACCTTGGCAGGTTTTTCCAGACACCCGGCGAGGCCGGCGGCAGAACAGAGTGTGAAGATAGCCAGCCGGCATTCCCATAACTGGAGGCCTGAGGGCCGCCTGGGGAGTCTGGCTCGATCAATGTGACGCGTAACCCTGCGTTTAGCGCCTGAACGGCGGTAGCGGCGCCGACTGCGCCTGCCCCAATGATAACGATATGCTGGTCTGTGCTCATTGTGTTGCTAGCGTGAAATCGTGCACATGGGATGGGCCCCTAAGGCCGTTATAGGGCGCGTATGCGGCGCAAGGTCATGGATATCCCTGATGCCAATGCGTCATTTTCGGGTAATAAAAGCATAGCACTTGACTGTATACAAGATAATATTCAATATGTGTATGCCAATCAGTGTGCAGATAGGCATGGGGTTGCCTCGCCCATCCGCATGGCATGTCTTTGCCTGCAGTGGTGGCAGCGTGATTTTATTGATATTGATGTATGACCTCTGAAATTTCCGGTGCTCGTTCTCTTCCCGCCAGCCATGTCTACGATCGGATCAAGGCCATGGCGACGACTTTTCGTTTGCGGCCGGGAGACAAGGTCAGTGAGCTTGAGTTGGCGCGTCAGCTGGGGGTGAGCCGTACGCCGGTGCGCGAGGCGTTGAATCGCATCGCGGCCGAGGGTTTTCTGGTGGCGACGCCCAACCGTGGCTATACCGTCAGGGCGCTGGATGCCAAGCAATTAATGGCCTTGTATGAGTACCGGGCAACGGTTGAACTGGGCGTGGTGCGACTCGTCTGTGCGCGGGCGACCGATCAAGAGTTGGCGGATCTGGCCCGATTGGTCGACGATAGCCGCGATGAGCCGGATACCGATGCGCAGGCGTTGAAATTGTTGTCGCGTGATGAGGCGTTTCATGAGCACTTGGCAGGGCTGACGGGCAATCCGGAGTTCCTGCGATCTGTACGTTCGATCAACGAGCGCCTGCGTTTTCCACGCTGGATCGATCTGAGAGTGCGTCGCACTGAGACGCGCAATGATCACCCTGAAATCGTGCGTGCTTTGCAGACTCGTGATCAAGCCATCGTACATGCGTTGATGAGCCAGCATATCGAGAAACACCTGGATCATGTGGTCGAGCTGACGCGTGCAGGCTACGCCGAGATTTATACGGGCAATGCCTTGGCCGAGTATGCCGAGTCCCGCTTTACAGAGGCGGACGGGGACTCTGCGGTCTTGTGAGTTTTTATCTTTGTTCTTATTTCTGATTGTCGATTTAACGCTTACTTAGGATGTTTTTCTCATGAAAGCTATTTTTGTTGATGCGAATCCCACTTTGGCGGCTGTGGCCGAGCGCTTGCACCGCGCCGATGATCTGGAGTTGATCATCAACCGCCAACCCGATATCACGTCCGATCAATTGCCGGCCGTGTTGGGCGATGCGGAGATCGTCATTATTGACCATACCCATTTGCCTACCGATATCGCGCGTCAATGCAAAGGCTTGAAGCATGTGGTGTTTCTGGGCACGGGACCGCGTTCGTATATGAACCCGGAGGAGTTGGCCGAGATCGGCATCGATGTACACATCATCAAGGGCTATGGCGATACGGCCGTGGCCGAATGCGCATTTGCGCTGATGTGGGCGTCGGCCAAGAGCTTTGGCCATATGGATCGTGAGATGCGTGCCGGCAACTGGTTGCGCAGCGATGCGCTGCAATTGACAGGCAAAACCTTGGGCTTGATCGGTTTTGGCGGTATCGCGGCTGAAGTCGCGCGACTGGCCAAAGGCGTTGGCATGGAGGTCATTGCCTGGAACCGCACCCCGAAAACGCACCCGGGCGTACGTTTCGTGGCGTTGGAAGAGGTGTTGGCCAACAGCCATGTGGTGTCGCTGCATCTGTTGTTGACGGACGAGACGCGTGGCATGATCTCGCGCGAACGGATTGCTGGTATGCGTGACGGCGCGATTCTCATCAACACGGCGCGCGGTGCGGTGGTGGATGAAGACGCCATGATCGAAGCCCTGCAATCGGGCAAATTGGCTCACGCGGGCCTGGACGTGTTCGTGACCGAGCCGATGCCCAAGGATCATCCGTTGACCAAGCTGGAAAACGTGACGCTGTCGGCGCATTCGGCATTTCGCACACCGGAGGCCAGCGACAATTTGATTCAATCCGCATTGAATCATTGCCGCCGCATCTCGGGCAAAGGGGTGCAACAATGAGCGCCACGATTACCCGTCTGGACCAGAATGCGCGTCGTTCGCGCGCAGTGATCCATAACGGCACGGTTTATCTGGCAGGTCATACCGCCGATGACCGCAGCGCCGATGCCGCCGGACAGACACGCCAAGTGTTGGCCAAGGTTGATGAGATGCTGGCGGCTTCGGGCACGGACAAGTCCAAGCTATTGAATGTCACGATCTGGCTGCAGCATATGACGGATTTTCAGGCGATGAACGAGGTCTATGATGCCTGGATCGTGCAGGGTCAGGCGCCAGCGCGCTGTTGCGGGGCGATTGAGCTGGCCGCACCGGATATCCTGGTTGAAATCATGGTCACCGCAGCCGTATAAATCGATTTTTTAAGGTTAAAGAATCAGTATGTCTACCGATCATTCTCAGGCGCCGGCGTTTCGCCGTGCCAGTCGTATCTCTCGAATTGCGGTGTCAGGCATCTTGCGTATTGGGGCGCGTGCCGCACAACTCAAGCGCGAAGGGCGCGACGTCATTGTGTTGGGGGCAGGGGAGCCCGATTTTGATACGCCGGATAACGTGAAAGAGGCGGCGATTCGCGCGATTCATGCCGGTCAGACAAAATACACGTTGCTCGATGGCACGGTGGAGCTCAAGGCGGCCATTGCGCGCAAGTTCGAGCGTGAAAACGGTTTGACCTATGGCCCGGACGAAATCAATGCGGGCGCCGGCGCCAAGCAGGTGATTCACAATGCGTTGATGGCGACGCTGGACGAGGGCGATGAGGTCATCGTGGGCGTACCGTACTGGACGTCTTACGCCGACATGATTGCCATCGCTGGCGGCAAGACGGTCGAGGTCGCGTGTCGGGAGGCGAACGGTTTTCGTATGACCGCGGCCGATCTCGAGCGTGCGATTACGCCGCGTACGCGCTGGGTGATGTTGAACTCGCCGTCCAATCCGACGGGCGCGGCCTATGGCGAGGCGGATTTGCTGGCCTTGGCCGAGGTGTTGCTGCGCCACCCACACGTATGGGTAATGGCCGACGATATTTACGAGCATCTGGTTTATGGCGATTTCGTCTTCAAGACAATGGCGCAGGTCGAGCCGCGCCTGAAGCCACGCACCCTGACGATTAATGGGCTATCGAAAGCCTATGCGATGACCGGTTGGCGGTTGGGCTATGCCGGTGGACCGAAGGAATTGATCGGCGCCATGGCCGTGGTGCAAAGCCAAAGCACGTCGAACCCGTGCTCCATCAGCCAGGCCGCGGCGATCGAGGCGTTGGATGGACCGCAAGACGTGTTGGCTGAGCGCCAACAGTCGTTCCAGGTTCGTCGAGATCTGGTTGTGGACGGATTGAATGCCATCGAGGGCTTGAGTTGCCGTCGTCCCGAAGGGGCTTTTTATACGTACGCCAGTTGCGCGGGCGTGATCGGGCGGACCACGCCCAAGGGCAAGCGCCTGGAGACGGATGAGGATTTTTGCGAATACTTGTTGCAGGACCATGATGTGGCGGTGGTGCCGGGCACGATCTTTGGCTTGGCGCCGTATTTCCGTATTAGCTATGCCACCTCACAAGCTCAGTTGCAGACAGCATTGCAACGCATTGCCAAGGCTGTTGAACAACTGAATTAATGTTTCACCGTACGCACTTCACAAGGGGAATAATCATGAGGCGTATTTTGAGTATGACCGCGCTGGCGGCCGCGACATTGGCGGCCGCGATGCCGGCGATGGCGCAAGACACTAAATGGCCCACACGCGCCATTACGATCGTTGGCGGGTTTCCGACTGGCGCAGGGACAGACTTGTACACCCGCAAGTTGGGACAAGGCCTGACGGAAACATTGGGTGTGCCCATCGTGGCGGAAAACCGCACCGGGGCCGGTGGCAATGTGGCCTCGGATGCCGTCGCCCGATCGGCGCCGGATGGCTATACTTTTTTGTTCGGCACGGCCGGGACGCATGCCATCAACGCCTCGCTATACAAAACGCTGTCCTTTGATGTCTGGAACGACTTTACGCACATTGCGTTGCTGGGAGATGTGCCCAACGTCTTGCTGATCAATCCGAAAAAGCATCCCGACATCAAAACCTGCAAAGACCTGCTGGCGCTGGCTCGCAAAAATCCGGGAAAGATGAATTACTCATCGACCGGGAATGGGGCGTCAGGTCACTTGGCGGGGGCGCTGTTTACGCAGATGGCCGACGTCGACATCGTGCATGTGCCATACCGTGGGCAAGGGCCGGCGATGACGGCGTTGCTGTCGGGTGAAGTCGATTTTTTCTTTAATCAAAGCGCGCCCAGTATCGCAGCCGTGAACTCGGGTCAGGTGCGCGCGCTCGGGGTGACGGTCTCCAAACCGATCGAAGCGCTGCCGGGTGTGCCGTCGGTAGCCGAAGGTTGTGGATTGGCCGGCTATGAGAGCAGCACGTGGTATGGGCTGTTTGGGCCGGCCAAGTTGCCCGCTGACATCCAAAAGCGCATGAGTGACGCGGTGATCACGGAGATCACCAAGCCCGAATTCAAGCGCTGGCTGATCGATACGCAAGGCATCACGCCGCCGGCAGATCCTAGCCCGGCCGCGTTCGAGCGTGTGCACAAGGCGGATATCGCGCGTTGGGCCAAGGTTGTCGAAATGTCAGGCGCGAAGGTGGACTAAACGCCCGATGTATTGACCGGTCGATGACAGAGCCTGTCCGTGATGTCGCGGACAGGCTTTGTGCATTGAGATGGGTCGTTTTCAGCCCAGCACGATAAGAGCGATGGTCAGCAAGCCCAGTGCCAGATTAATAATCACCCAGGTTTTGATGGATGCCACGGCGGCACCGCCCGCGGGCCATTCACTGGCTTGTACTGCGCGGCGCAGGCGCGGGTAGAGCGCAAAGCGGATGTGTCCAAAAATGGCCGCCATGACGACACCCAGCACTGTCATGCCGATCCAGGCGTGGGGCATTTGAAAGGTGCCACCGGATTCCGAGACTTGGCGGGCGGCGCCACCGATCATCCACGCGCCGCTGACAATCACGATCAATACTGCACCGAGCACGGCGTTCAGAAAGCGGCCCAGCACGTCTTGCATCAGACGCAGCCGTTGGGGAGGCTCGAGGGCGGCGACGGCGGGCCGCAGAAAACAGTGTGCAAAAATCATTCCGCCCACCCACAGCACGATGGCCAGAATGTGCACGAGCTTTAGAACGCTGTAAAACATGGCAGAATTTCCTGTAGTGTGGTGTCGGAGAGGCACCGTTCAATAGGCATCATATCGCCGTGAATCGACTTACACTGCATACTCTGTACGGATGGCGGACCTTTTATGGATTCGGCTACCCTTGATTGACTCTTTTTTCATAGGTTTTGACCATGCCCAGTTTTGACGTGGTTTCCGAAGTAGACAAGCACGAACTCAGCAACGCGTTGGATCAAGCCAACCGCGAATTGGCGACCCGCTTTGATTTCAAGGGCACTGACGCCAAGTTTGAGCTCGAAGGTTTTGTGGTCACGCAGATCGCGCCCAGTGCGTTCCAGTTAAAGCAGATGCTGGACATTTTGCGTGGCCGTTTATCGGCGCGCAGTATTGATGTACGTTGCCTGGAGGTCGCAGACCCCCTCGAAAACCTGGGTGGCGCCCGTCAGAAAGTCACCGTACGCGAAGGGATCGAGCAGCCCATTGCCAAGAAACTGATCGCCGCGATCAAGGCCGCAAAGCTCAAGGTCGAGTGCCAGATCAACGGCGACAAACTGCGCATCAGCGGCAAAAAGCGAGATGATCTGCAAGAGGCCATTGCACTGCTGCGCAAGACGGATGTGGACTTGCCGCTGCAGTATCAGAACTTCCGGGACTGACTTTTTCGCTTGCTGGGCTTTTTGATTGAGGGGCGATTGCCAAAGGTGATGCCGGCGGATGCCGCGACGATGGCAATAATCGCCGCGTATTGCGTCAGCGACAGCGTCTCGCCCAGAAACATCAGCCCCGAAATGGCGCCAAAGACGGGCTCCAGGCTGAGTAGCGTGCCGAACACCCGGACCGGCATGCGGCGCAACACGCTGATTTCCAGCGCATATGGTAAGGCGCTGGAGAGCACCGCGACGCCAATCGCCCAGGGCAGGATGTCCAGGGAAAACAGGGCCGTGCCGGCGTGCGCCAGTCCGATGGGCAACACGAACAGGGCGGCGACGCTCGTCGCCAGCGCGATGGTCTGTGTGCCCAGGTGCATACCTGCCCGGCGACCCAACACGATATACAGCGCCCAGCATAGCCCGGCCGCCAGTGCAAACAATACGCCGACGGGGTCCAGGGTGTCGACGTCGGCACCATGCGGGATGAGCAGCAAAATGCCTGCCACCGCCAGGGTGATCCAGGCAAAATCAATCAGTCGGCGTGATGACAGCAGCGCCACCGCCAGTGGGCCGGTGAATTCCAGCGCGACTGCGATCCCTAGCGGGATGGTGTTTAGCGCCATATAAAACAGCAAGTTCATGGTGCCAAGCGATACCCCGTAGGCCGCTACGAGACGCCACCCTGACGCGGTCATGCGTACGCGCCACGGCCGGAAATAGACCAGCAGGAGCAACGCCGAGAGAAAGAGCCGCAGCGCGGCGGTGCCCTGTGCCCCGACCGCGGGGAACAACGTCTTGGCCAGGGCGGCTCCTCCTTGCAACGACAGCATGGCCACTATCAGCAGCAAGACGGGATAGAACGAGATGGCGGGCGATTGCGCGGTGGGCGTAGACATAAACTGCGTGAGATCAGGCGCTGGACGGCCAGCAGGCGCCCATTCTACGGTACCTCGCGCTCTTACCTGCACGCGCCTTTTTGGAGGAGCAGGAGGCCTTCGATCGGCTTAGGCGGTATTCGGTCGGCCCTGAATGCCAACGGCGCCGCGAGGTCATGACCTCGCGGCGCCGTTGGGGTGAGCCTGGCTCTTACTCTACGAGGCGCTTGGTGCTGTACAGCTCGACCGGCAGACGCTTCAGAACCGGCAGGTTCGTGTTGACGTCCTTGGTTTGCATGTCGATGTAGGTTTGCAGCACGTCGGCATCCAGCACGCCAATGTCTTGGCGGCGGTCGGCGGGTACGTTGGCCAGTGTGGTGTAGCCATCGCCACCCGTCGCATTGAAGCTCAGGACAAAGAGCTTGTAGCTGCGGGCAGGATTCAGGGCTTGCCAGCTGTTGGTGGCGGAATCGAACACTTCCACGTTGGAGACGCGATTGCCTTTGGATGCCAGGCTGTCCACCTCAAAACGCAAGCCGCCGGCGTAGGGGTACGGACCCGTCGAGCCGGTTGGACCGTAGACGGCTTCCAGGCCGTCTTCCAGCATGCCGAGGACTTCTTCGCCCGTGATGTCCAGGCGCCACAGCATGTTGCCGAAGGGCAAGACTTCGATGACGTTGGCTGCCGTCACGTTGCCTTGCAGCGGGATACGCACACCGCCGCCACTTTGCAGCGAGATGTCCGCGCCACCGTACTGGGCATTGGCGACCTCGAGATAGGCTTGGGCGACCAGTTGCTGAATGTCTCCACCGCGGGCGTTAACGCTGCCTTCGGCATTGCATTGGGCGCTGGAGCGACCATAGTCCACCGAGCCGGGACCGCCCGGGACACGTCGCGAGCAGAGTTCTTGCGGTACGGATGCCACAACGCTGCGGCTGTAGACGTCCACTTGTTCTTTGAACGGTTCCAGGGTGGCGACGGCGTTGGCATCGGGGGCCTGCACGCGCAGCGTGCTGCTTGCCTCGATGTCGGCCTGCATGGCGGCTTCGTCGGCAGGGTTGGGCGCGGTGCCGCCCACGGTCAGCGTCTCGCCGATCAGCACATGCGGGCGACCCTCGCAAGCGGTGACGTCACCATTTTCGTCAAAGCTGACTTTCAGTTCCCCGACGACTTGGGCGTATTCCCAGGCCTGCACGACGCAGACGCGCTTGCCGTCTTTATCGGTCAGCCTGGTGGGATAGGCTCCCGCCGGCGTGCCGATGCCGTAGTCGGCCATCGAGTCGGGGCCCAGCAAGCTGTGCGAGTCGCCGCCAACGATAACGTCTACGCCGCTCAGGTTGGCGGCTACTTCCTGGTCGTACCCATAGCCGATATGGCTCATCACAACGATTTTGTTGACGCCTTGGTCGCGTAACGCATCAATCTGCTGTTGAGCGGCTTCGGTTTCGTCGGAAAACGTCGTGCCCGGCGTGGGGCTGGAGGACTGCTGGGTTTTGTCCGCGATCGTCAAACCGATCAGGCCGATGGACTGGCCATCGCGCTGGACCGTGATCGAGGGCTGTACCCAGTCCGGTGCCTTGGCGGGGTTCAACGCAGAGTCGGGGCCAAAGCTGACGTTCGCGCTGAGCAGCGGGGTTTGGCAGGACCCGGCGTGCAGGAACTCGATGAACTGATACAGGCCGTCGTCGCCCTTGTCGAACTCGTGGTTGCCGAGCGTCATGGCGTCAAAGCACACCGTATTCATCATGGCGGCATCGGCTTCGCCTGCCTCGCCTGCGCGGTTGAAGTACAGCGTGCCCGTCATGGCGTCGCCCGCGTGCAGTTTGAGCACGTTGGGGGATTCCGCGGCCAATTCGTTGATGGCCGCGGTCACACGAGGGAAGCCTCCGGCGTCAACCGCAACATCGGTCGCTGTCCCGCTGGCATTCTTGAGCTGCAGGGTTTTGCTCTTGCTGTCGAGATTCGAGTGGTGATCGTTGACGTGCAGAATCGTCAAATCCATTGCCCGGCTGACGGCGGGCGGGGGAGGTGAGTCGTCATCGTCATCGTCGTTGCTATTACTACAACCGGCTAGCAGCGCCAAGCTGCTGAGCACTAGTACTTGGGTATTCCTCTTCCAGTTTTTCATAGCGTTTCATAATATGTCACCAGGAAACGGCATGATTGAGGATGCAGATGACCGTGGAATGAATACTCTATGACGATGCGATGACTCGTTTGTCAGTTGGCGATGGCAAGTCGCCACAACGAGGTGATTTCCGCGGCTCGTGCCATGTGCAACGGGTCAGTCGGATCCGTGGCACGGCCGTGTGTCGGACGTGCGTCGAGCCGATCGATGACGCGCAGGCCGGCCTGCGCGATGTGAGATGCCAGTTCACCGGGCTGGCGTAACCCAAGGTGCTCGGCCAGATCCGACAAGATCAACCAGCCTTCGCCGTCTGACAGCAGGTGTGCACGCAGGCCTTGCAAGAACCCGCGCAGCATGCGGCTGTCCGGGTCGTAGATGGCGTATTCCACGGGTGCGCTGGGGCGCGCGGGGAGCCAGGGCGGGTTGCAGACGATCAGGGGGGACTGTCCGTCCGGGAAAAGGTCAGCCTGACGTAGTTCGACATGGGCTTGCAGGCCCAGGCGGTTCAGGTTTTCCTGTGCGCAATGGAGGGCGCGCGGATCCTGGTCTGTCGCAATGACATGATCGACGCCGCGCTGCGCCAACACGGCCGCCAGGACGCCGGTGCCTGTGCCAATGTCGTAGGCCAACGCCGGGTGGCCCCCCGGCAAGGGCGCGCGCGCGACCAGATCGATGTATTCCCCTCGTACCGGCGAAAACACGCCATAGTGCGGATGAATACGCGCATTCAACGCGGGGATCTGCACCCCTTTTTTGCGCCATTCGTGCGCGCCGATAATGCCCTGCAGTTCCCGTAATGAGGCAAGGTAGGGACCGGATGACGGCCCATAGGCCTCGAGGCAGGCTTGTTGCACGTCAGGTGCCCGACGCAACGTCACTTGATGATCTGAATCAAAGGGGACCAGGACGCTGCCCAACAGGCGTGCGCGTTGCGATTGCGCCTGCCGATGACGATTAAAGGCGTCCAGTGGTGTAGCGGCGGGTTTGCGAGGTTTTTTATCAATCCGCCGAGCCAGCGCCTGCAATAACTGCCGTGCGTTATGAAAATCTCCGCGCCAGAGCAACTGCGTACCCTCGCAGATCAGCCGATACGCGGCATCCGCCGATAGCTTGTCGTCGGCAATCTGAATGCGCCCCGGCGGCGGGGCTGCGGATTCAGAGCGCCAGAGGGCACTGTGCGGCTGGCCGGATTCGGTCCAATGAACGAGGGGTAAAGCAGGCATGGGCATAGCAAAGAGTGAATGCCTCGCAATGTAGCAGTTTCCAGGACAAGCAGGGTCTCGAGACGCTTGGCCCGAATAACGCGGCGAGCGTGGGCAACTAATCTATCTGGGCACCAGATTGTTTAACGAGCTCTGCCCATTTGACGATTTCATCCTGGGAGAATTTGTTCAAGTCGGTGGTGGCCAGATCGCGTTGTTCTACCCCTTGGCTACTGAGCTTCGTCTTGACGGCCTGGGTGGAAAGCGCTGTGTGAAGAGCCTTTTGCAATGCGTTGACCGCCGGTGCGGGCGTGGAGGCCGGCGCGTAAATCATGAACCAGGCGACCAAATCGAACTCTCCGTCTATTTGCTCGGCAATCGTTGGTGTCTCGGGGGTGGAGGTGCTTCGCGTCGCGCTTGAGACGCCCAGTGCTCTGAGCTTGCCAGACTTGATAT
The DNA here is from genome assembly GCF_054779135.1 of Bordetella tumulicola. NCBI lineage: Bacteria > Pseudomonadati > Pseudomonadota > Betaproteobacteria > Burkholderiales > Alcaligenaceae > Bordetella > Bordetella tumulicola. The sequence goes on from NZ_BAAGYU010000011.1 coordinate 330,992, forward strand.
GGGGCAGGGTTGCGGCTGGGTGATAGAACATGAACTGCGTTTGTCCTGAGATGACGTCTGTGACGGCCATGCCTCCTTCTTTATAGGGGACATGTGTCATCTCGCCACCCAGACGCGCTTTCAATAGTTCACCGGCGAGATGCCCCGATGTACCATTTCCGGCAGATCCAAAGCTGATACCTCCAGGCTTTGAGGCAGCGACGGCAAGATCCTCGAGCGATTGAAACGGCGAATCCGCTTTGACGATCAGTAGCGTAGGGGTCTGGCCTACCAGTCCGATGGGCACAAAATCTTTTATCGGGTCGTAGCCGAGTTTCTTGTAAAGGGTCTTGTTGATCGCATGGGTACCGACGGTTCCCATCAGGATGGTATAGCCGTCCGCAGGGGAACGAGCCACCTGTTCCGTGCCGATCGTGCCACCCGCGCCGGCTTTGTTTTCAACGATGATGGATTGCCCCAGCGACTCAGACATCGCATTGGCCATGACACGTGCGACGGTGTCGGTGGATGTCCCGGGGCCAAAGGGGACGATCATTCTGATGGATTGCGTGGGGTAGTCCTGGGCGTGAACGGGACTGGAGAACATGCTAAACAGGCAAACGCCTACTGTCAGCGCCGCCGCTTTGCATCGCAATGTCATGAATCGAGTCTGATGGAAAATAGTTGGCATGATGTCTCATCCTGGGTTTTTGTTATAAGTGGTGTTTACGATTGATCTGAACCAAAGCCAGCGGGGAATTCTCCGTCGTACTTCAGTTCCCGAGTCGCCTGATAGGACAGCGCAAATCCGATGGACTGTTGTAGTTCTTCGTTGAGATGCGCGATCAAGCCCGCTGTCCTAGCCAGAATCGGAACGCCCTTTAATGCTGCAAGCGGAAAGCCCACGCCCAAGAGCACGGCGGGGATCGCCGCGGAGACGTTGAGCCGAAGATCCTTGCCGATGATGGCGGGTATTTGTTTTTCTATTTCTTCCGCAATAGCAATGTAGCTGAGATCGGCGCCACTGATCCGGGCGACGTCGAGTAGTCTCGCGACGCGTGGATCTCGCGTTTTATGTAGTGGATGCCCATAGCCTGGAATGGCTTTGCGGGCAGCGTGAAGCGCTTGCAGCTCTGCCTGTACGGCGGCCTCCAGCGTCGCGCCGCTAGCCTGGCGATCTTGAATGTCGACGAAAAGTCGCCCGGCATTCTCCGACGCGCCAAGAATGACGGAGCCACATCCTAGGATGCCGGCCGCAACGGCGCCTTGGAGCGCATCCGGGGCCGCGGCAAGTGTCATCCTGCTGGCCTGGACGCTAGGGACAAGGCCATGTTCCGCGATGGCGACAAGTGTGGCGTTCAGTACGGCGGTTGCCGCTGGGGAGGGGCGTTTGCCTGTGACTAATAAATGGAAATAGTCCGTGAAGGAAATCTTGCCGATGAGGTCCTTGCACAGGTCTTCGCCACGTACGACGATGGTGTGTTCGTCGGAGGTGCAGATTGCACTATGAGGGATAGTTGCTTTGCCGATTTTCATGAGGCTACCTTAGGTTGGGCATCGTTCCGGAAGGGAATAGAGCGCTCGGAACTCAGGTTCGCGCAGGTGCGAGACAAAAATCGAATTCCGCGCACCAATAAGGAGTCGCCATTTCCCGACCGTCAGGCGCGGCGCCAGGGTTTTGATAATGGAAATCGACGATCAGGCTGTCACGCACGCCGAATACCACATCGGAGTCGATATAAGGACTATTCGCGACGAATAAATGGGTGGTGATATCGACGTAGCCAGGCGCTGAAAGCTTGAAATGGATGTGGCCGGGACGATTCGGGTGTTGGCCAATTTTCTTGATCATTACGCCGACGGGGCCGTCCATGGGGATGGGATAGTAGCTGGGTCGGATCGACCAGAACGCATAGCGTCCGTCCGCATCGGTCACGAAGCGTGCTCGCGCCAGCATTTCCGTTTGTCCCTCGACTTGCATGTCGTAGACTCCTTCGCCGTCACCCGACCATACGTCCAGGACCACGCCGGACATCGGGTTGCCTTGTGGGTCGGTGACTCGGCCAGCGTAATACGCCGGCTCACCCGCAACGTCCTGTGCAATGTTGCTGCCCATTTCTCTCTGAGGCGCACCGGCCCAATAATAGGGGCCCTGGACGGTGGCTTCTGTCGCGGCAGCGGCCACCACCGGTGTGGCCGAGGCACGGGCTTGCGCGGCCATGACAACCTGCATAGACGCGCCGAGCGTGTCGGACAGCAAAATGAATTCTTGGCGTTTCTCCGTACACGTTTGGCCTGTTTTTGTTAGAAACTCGATCGCGGCCATCCATTCGTCCGGTGTTAAATCGACTTCGCGGATGAATTCATGCAGTTTGGTGATCAGTACAGTCATCAAGACCTTGAATCTTGGGTCCTGCGTGTCGGCCAATCGCTCGATGACCGTCTGGGTCAGTTGTAGGCTTTCTTGTTGATGCATCGATATTCTCCTGATGTTTTTTCTTACCGGGTCATGTGAATCATGATTGCCTGTCCAGGCGCGCACTATTGACCCAACGCACGCGCATGGGTTTGAGCACAAACAGAGCGAGCAGCGCGGCGAGAATATCCAGTCCGGCAATGCAATAAAAAATCAGATCCCAGGATTGAGTTTTCTCGTACAGCAGTGCTGCGAACGGCCCGCCCAGGATAGACCCCACGGCGGTAGCGATCAGGAGATAGCCAAAGTTTTTTGCTGCATGTTTTGTTCCGAACGCGTCGGCCTGTAGCGACGGAAACAAGGAGTAGATTTCGCCCCATCCAAAGAAAACGACGGCAGAAAGCACGACGAAAGCGACTGGGTTTGATCCAAACTTCAGTAGCAGCAGGATGGATGCCGCCTCCATCAGAAATGCGATCAACATGGTCGGCTCCCGACCGATTCTGTCGGAGATCCAGCCAAAAAAAGGCCGCGTCAAGCCGTTGGCGGCTCGATCCAGGGTCAGGGCGAGAGGAAGCGCGGCCATCCCCAACACAAGTGTGGTGTCGGATATGCCGAAGTGTGTCGCCAGTGCCCCCAGTTGAGATATGGCCATGAGTCCACCCGTGGCAACCATGGCCATGATGAAAAACATGAGCCAAAAAAGTGGGGTGCGCAACATCTCACGCGAGTTGAAGTGTGCCGCCGATGTTGTCGTGGGTGAGGCGTTTTCCTCGGATAGGTTCGTGGCCGTTACGCGTTTCATGCCCAACGATGCCAACACGATGATGGCTGACAGCACGACGCCGAAGACTACTAGCGTGGTTTGCAGACCGTGATTCCGAATGCTTGACGCGATGGGAAAGGTGGTGACAATTGCGCCCAGCCCATAACAGCCGGCCGCCATGCCGACGGCGAACCCTCTACGACGCGGAAACCACTGCACCATGAGTTCGATCACGGCGACATAAACCCATCCCGTACCGATGCCGGAGAGCACGCCGTATGTGATGTACAAGAGCGGAAGCGAGGTGACGTAGGCCGAACTAATCCAGCTGAGTCCCACAAGCAGGCCGCCCGCGGCGGCAAAGGTGCGCGATGAGAATCGGCTGGCGAGTTCGCCATGTAGTGGACCGATTCCGCATTGAAAGATGCTGAATAATGCGAACGTGACCTGCAGCGCCGAGAGAGAAACGTCAAGCGAGCTTCTGAACGGTTGGACGAATAGCGCCCAGACATACTGAGGGCTGGAGATTGCCATCATGGCAATCATGCCGAGTACGAGCTGGATCCATGGTTGTCTTGTCCTGATTTGATCCAGCCCGGCTGGGCTGGCAGGGGTCGGGGCGAGTGTAGACGTCGAGGCGTGAGTCACTGTTGTCTCCAATAATTATTTTGTCAGGAACATCAACTCAGGGTTTGCGTGTTTTCTGCTCCGTTAGCAGCGATGCGCGGATGTCGGCGCTGTGTTCACCCAGTAAAGGGGGAGGGATGACTTCCAAGGGTCTTTGCCCATCGAAACTCACCGGGGAACGAACGGTTTTCCACGCGCCGAGGGTGGGGTGCGTACCTTGAATCTCCAATTGCATATGCTTGGCCTGCGGGTCTTGCAGGGCTTCACTGGTGTCATAAATGGGCGCATGGGGGACATCCTCCGCTGCGAGGCGCTCGCACCATTGCGCTCGTGTGCGGGTGATGAAAAGGGAGCCCAACAACTCAATCAATATCGCTTGGTGATGAATACGCGCCTCACGCGTTGCGAATCGCTCATCCTTGAAAATGTCGGGGCGCTCGATCGCTCTGGCTAGACCTTGCCAGAACTTTTCTGGCGACGACATGTGTAGCGCCACCCATTTGTCGTCCGCGCATTTCAAGGCATAAGATTGTGAGACGCTTGGACGACTATAGGGGCCCATGACCTCGTTTTCAGCGAAGAAATGCGTGAAGGCATCCAGGTTGAAGTGGCTCATCGCCTCTAACATCGAGACTTCTACGGATCGGCCAACACCGGTGTGGTTTCTTTCTACCAACGCCCCCAGAATCCCGTAGGCAGCGTAAAAACCGGTAAGCGCATCTGCGATAGCGGGGCCGACAACGCGGGGATTTTCTGGGTTAATCAGCAAGTTCAGAAAGCCACTCGCCGCTTGCGCCACCGTATCGTAGGCCGGGCGCCCCGATGCCGGCCCTGTTTGTCCAAAACCGCTGATTGCGCAGTAAATCAGTCTGGGATTGAGCTGGCGTAACCGCTCCTCACTGACACCAAGGCGTGCGGTGGTACCCGGGCGAAAGTTCTGTATATAGACATCCGCTTTTCGGATCAGCGCATCGAATACCTCGGCGTCGTCCGCCTGTTTTGTATTCAACGTGATGCTGCGTTTATTGCGGTTATACGTTTGGAAGTGCGGGCTATAGAGTCCGCCTTTGAATGCCCGGAATGGATCGCCCGTTTCGGGTTGCTCGACCTTGATGACATTGGCGCCCAGGTCGGCCAGCAGCATTCCCGCCGCAGGTCCTGTGATGAACGTGCCTTGTTCTATGACGGTAATGCCATCCAATACTTTCGCCATGCGTGTGATCCTCATTCGTGACGGGAAGCGCACCGTCGGACCGCTGAGAGCGTCGTTTTCTCAGCCATTCCCCGCTTATGGGGAGTGAGCGCAAGACTAAATGACCCGGACGAAAGATGAAAATGATGATTTTCTTCCGTTATCATTGATGCCATCGATTAATGGGAGGTCGTGTGGAGCTGCGCCACCTCAGGTATTTCATTGCCTTGGCCGGCACGTTGAACTTCACTCGCGCTGCCGAGAGTGTTCATGTGACGCAATCGACGCTGTCTCACCAGATTCGCCGGCTTGAGGACGAGATTGGTCAACCTCTCTTTGCTCGGGTCGGGAAACGGGTTTTCATCACGGAGGCGGGCGAGGCCTTTTTGACCTATGCCTCTCGTGCGTTATCGGAGATCGATCAAGGCCTGGGTGAGTTAAAGGCGCGGGACGTGTCAATGTCTGGCGTGGTTCGCGTCGGGACGACCCATACGTTTAATCTTGGGTTCATCCCCGAGTGCGTGGCTCAGTTTCTGTTGCGCAACATCACCGTGAAAGTCGTGATTGAAGAGTTGCCCGCTGACGCGATCGCAGCCAGCCTGGATGCTGGCCAATTAGATATCGGCGTGGCCTATCGCCCTGAGTTGCGTTCTGGGTTGCGTTTTGAACCCTTATTTAACGAGGAGCTTGTCCTGGTCGTTGCCAACTCGCATCCCTGGGCCGGCAGGAAACGTATCCGCATGATCGAGCTGCATCGAGAACCTCTGGTCATGTTGCCCAGTAGTTTCTCCACTCGGCGCATGCTGGACGAATTCTTGACTGCGGCAGGGGCTTCACCGAACATCATTGCGGAGATGAACACGGTAAGTGCCATGCTTGGACTTGTCTCCCGGATTCAAGTCGGCGCGATTGTGGCCTCTAGTGCGATTAACGAAAACAGCGGATTGTGCGCCTTACCGATCGAGGGGCCAACGCCTATGCGAACGCCAGGGTTGCTGTTCAAGGAGGGTCAGGCTCAGTCAAAGCCCGTGCGGGCATTTGCCTCATTAATTCGAAAAACGGCAATGATTTCGACGCTACGGCCCAGGAAATCAAAGAGATGATTTTGTTTGTTGCGTGATCGCGTATGCAACGAAATCACTGACGTCCACGATAAGATGCCGTCAAAAGAACAGGAACGTCCAGGAAAATCCCAGACGTCCCCATTGGCGCCAATGCCGAGGCACCGTTAGAACAACACAGCCGTCTTTTGCAGCGTTATCCAGATCCCCCAGATCAGCGGGATCCCGACGCAAGCCCAAGCAAACCACACCACCGCGAGGGGTGTTTTGAACGTGGAACTGGAGAACCCGTGGACCTCGGCCGCGGCGGCACGCTCATGGGCGAGTGCCTTCTCGCGTGAGAGTTCTTCCTCGCCCATGAAATACTTGGGGTTCACCGGCCGTATCGCCAAGTTGCACAGGAAACCCAGTACGAGCATGCCGGCCAGCACATACATGGTGATGTCGTATACCTGCGCACGGGGCACACCGATAGAGAGCTGATATTCGCGAATGTAGTTCACGAGTACCGGACCAAAAATCCCTGCCGCCGACCATGCCGTCAGAATCCGCCCGTGGATGGCGCCTACCATCTGTGTGCCAAACAAGTCTGCCAAATAGGCCGGCACCGTTGAAAACCCGCCGCCATACATCGAAATGATGACGCAGAACGCGCCGACAAACAGCGCCAGTGCGCCTAGGTGGGCCGACCAGGGGACCGACGAATACAGCACAAAACCCAGTACCAGGAAGACAAAATACGTCATCTTGCGCCCGAGCTTGTCCGATAGCGTAGCCCAGAAAAAACGTCCCCCGATATTGAACAGGCTCAGCAGTCCGGTAAATCCGGCAGCGGTGGCGGCGATGACGGCCAGTTGCGTCTTGTCCAATTGGCCATAGAGCAACTCGGGCTGCCCGAGCAGCGTGCCGCCGAATACTTCTTGCAACAGCGGCGAGGCCATGCCGAGAATCCCGATGCCTGCTGTCACGTTCAAGCACAGCACCAGCCATACCAGCCAGAACTGGGGGATACCCCACACACGCTTCACGTGCACATGGCCCTTGGTGATCATGGCATTGTTGGCGTGCTTGACGGGTTCCTTCCAGCCTTCGGGTTTCCAGCCGGTAGGCGGGACACGGTAGCCTAGCGCGCCCGACACCATGAACACAAAATAGATGATGGCCAATGCGATGAATGTTTGCGCGACACCCAGACCGTCCGGCGTGGCAAAGTGGCGCATCAACATGTCTGCCAAGGGGGCACCGATCATGGCACCTCCGCCGAAACCCATGATGGCCATCCCGGTCGCCATGCCGCGCCGATCAGGAAACCATTTGATCAGGGTGCTCACGGGCGAGATGTAGCCCAACCCCAGCCCGATGCCGCCGATCACTCCGGAGCCTAGCCACAGCATCCACATCTGGTGTAGATGAATGCCTAGTGCAGAAATGAGGAGACCGCCGCACCAGCATACCGCCGCGACGATGCCGGCTTTGCGCGGACCTGCACGTTCCAGCCAGCCACCCCACAATGCCGCGGCGCAACCCAGCAACACGAAAAAGAGAGTAAACATCCACCCCATTGTCGAAATGCGCCAGTTGCACTGTGTGGTGAACAACTCTGCAATCAGGCCGACATCTGCCGAGCAGGTTGCGACGGACGTACCCAATGCCTTGGATAGGGGCAGCCAGAATACCGAGAATCCGTAGGCCATCCCGATACATAAATGGATGGCCAAGGCCGCGGGCGGCACTAACCAGCGATTGAAATTTGGTCCTGCAATCGTGCGCTCTTTATCTAAAAATCCCGGGCGCATGCCCGGCAAATCCAGTGTGGCAGTGTTGCTCATAGTGTCTCCTCTCAGGGGGAACGGCTCACGGGCCGATAGGGACGCTCGCGGATGAGTGCGGCGCCTCTGGGTGTTGTTATGGGGTAAGACGGGGTCGAGCGGTCTTGCGTTAAGCAGGTTGGGCCGGTGTCAAACGAGCGCGGTTGCGGGTAATGGCTTCGAGCATCAGCGCGTGCAAGCGGACGTCGTCGGCCTGGCCGTCCGCGTGTTGATCCAGAAAGCCCAGCAAGGCGATACGCATGCGAGGTTCCCAGGATTTCTGAATATGCGTGGCGGCGCTGTCCAGCGCTTCTTCGCGGTCGGGCAGCGCATCGAAATACTCGCCGATGCGATTGGCCATGCGGATAAGATTGGCGATGTCCATGACGGTTAGCTCTGAATGCGTTCAGCGTGTGAGTAAATGGTGGCGTCGGCATGGCGTACAAAACCGAGCAGCGCCACATTGGTGTTCTGCGCGAGGCGGATCGCGAGCGCAGTGGGGGCCGAGACCGCTGCCAGGATGCCGATACCGGCGGCGGCGCATTTTTGCACCATTTCAAAGCTGGCGCGGCTCGATACCAGTACCAGGCCGTTTTGCAGAGCTTCATCGCGTCGGGTCAGGGCGCCGATCAGTTTGTCCAGGGCGTTGTGGCGCCCAACGTCTTCGCGCACAACCTGCACCTGTCCACTGGCGTTGGCCCAGGCGGCGCCATGGGTGGCGCCCGTCATGTCGTGCAGGGTCTGGCGCGCGCGCATGGCGCGCATGGCGTGCAGAATGGCAGGGAGTGAAATCGGCGTGGCATCGGGCACGGCGGCGACTTGGCGCAGGACCTCCGGTAGCGTCTCGACGCCGCATAGTCCGCAGCCGGTGCGGCCCGCCATGGCGCGTCGACGCGCTTTCAGCCGGGCTTCGCACGCGCTGGAGATTTCAAGTTGCACCACGATGCCGTTGTGCTGCGGCACGATGTCAATGCCGCGTAGATCCGAGGGCCGATCAATAATGCCTTCGGTCAGAGAAAAACCCAGTGCGTAATCTTCGAGATCGCTGGGCGAAGCCAGCATCGTGGCGTGGCTAATCCCGTTGTATTCCAGCGCGATAGGCGTTTCTTCTGCAACGCGGTCGGTTTGCGTACTGGCTTCGAGCGCTCCTCCGCGCACGCGCAAGACGGCCGCCTCGGCGTAGTCCGAGCGGTGTTGGGTGAAATCGGGAAGATGATCCATAACGTTATTGGATTGTGTCGACGTTACTTACTGACGAGGGTGGCTTCGGTTTCACGGGCGCGTTCGCGCAGCAGTTTTTGCTGGATGTCGCTAAAGCGCGACCATTGCCGTTGCCACTCGGAGGGTTGCGAGACCCGCATCACTTGCACGGCGGTGACCTTGTATTCCGGGCAGTTGGTGGCCCAGTCGGAGTTATCCGTCGTGACCACGTTGGCACCGGACTCGGGAAAATGGAACGTGGTGTAAACCACGCCCGGTTGTACCCGGTCCGTCAGCGTGGCGCGCAGCACGGTTTCACCCGCACGGCTTTGCACCCCCACCCAATCGCCTTCGGCGACGCCGCGGTCTTCGGCGTCTTGCGGGTGGATTTCCAGGACATCCTCGTTATGCCAGGCGACGTTGGGGGTACGGCGGGTCTGCGCGCCGACGTTGTACTGAGACAGGATGCGCCCCGTCGTCAACAACAGCGGGAACTTGCGCGTGCTGCGCTCATCCGATGGGACGTATTTCGTGATCATGAACTTCCCCTTGCCGCGTACGAATTCGTCAATATGCATAATGGGGGTGCCCTCGGGCGCCTCATCGTTGCAGGGCCATTGCAGGCTGCCCATGCGATCGAGTTTTTCGTAAGAGACTCCGTTAAACGTTGGCGTAAGCCGGGCGATCTCATCCATGATTTCGCGGGGATGACGGTAGTTCATGGGGTAGCCCAGCGCGTTAGACAGTGCGACCGTGACTTCCCAGTCGGCCATGCCGTTGCGGGGTTCCATGACCTTGCGCACGCGTGAAATGCGTCGTTCGGCGTTGGTAAAGGTGCCGTCTTTTTCCAGGAACGATGAGCCGGGCAAGAACACGTGAGCGTACTTGGCGGTTTCGTTCAGGAAAAGGTCCTGGACCACGATGCACTCCATGGCCGCCAGCGAGGCGGCGACGTGCTGGGTGTTGGGGTCGGACTGGACAATGTCTTCGCCTTGGCAGTACAGGCCCTTGAAGCTGCCCGCCAAGGCCGCCTCGAACATATTGGGAATGCGCAAGCCGGGTTCGGACTGCAGGGTGACGCCCCAGTCTGCTTCGAACTGGGCCCGTGTCGCGTTATCGGAAACGTGACGATAGCCCGGCAACTCGTGGGGAAACGAGCCCATGTCGCAGGAGCCTTGCACGTTGTTCTGGCCGCGCATGGGGTTCACACCCACGCCTTCGCGACCAATGTTGCCCGTCGCCATGGCCAAATTGGCAATCGCCATGACGGCCGTTGAGCCCTGGCTGTGTTCGGTGACGCCCAAGCCGTAGTAGATCGAGCCATTGTCGCCGGTGGCATACAGGCGCGCCGCGCCGCGTACATCGTCCGCCGGGACGCCGGTGTCTTCTGCAGTGGCTTCAGGAGAGTTTTCGGGGCGGGCGACAAAGTCGCGCCATTGATTGAATGCTTTGGTTTCGCAGCGCTGGGCGACGAAGTCTTCGGCGACCAGGTCTTCGGTCACGATCACGTGGGCCAGCGCGGTGAGCAGCGCGACGTTGGTGCCGGGACGCACGGGCAGATGATAGTCCGCCTTGACGTGAGGCGAGTTGACCAACTCGATACGGCGCGGATCGATGACGATCAGCTTGGCGCCCTCGCGCAGCCGGCGTTTGAGGCGAGACCCGAATACCGGGTGGGCGCTGCTGGGGTTGGATCCCATCAGCACGACGACGTCTGTGTGCATGACGGAGTCAAAGGTCTGCGTGCCGGCGGATTCGCCCAGGGTTTGCTTCAGGCCGTAGCCGGTAGGCGAATGGCAGACGCGTGCGCAGGTGTCGACGTTGTTGGTGCCAAAGGCCGCGCGCACCAGTTTTTGCACCAACCAGGTTTCTTCGTTGGTGCAACGCGAAGAGGTGATGCCACCAATGGAATCGCGGCCGTACTTGTCCTGCAGGCGGCGGAACTCAGAAGCGGTATAGGCGAGGGCTTCGTCCCATGAGACTTCGCGCCAGGGGTCGGTGATGTGCTGGCGAATCATGGGCTTGAGCACGCGCTCTTTGTGCGTGGTGTAGCCCCAGGCAAAGCGACCCTTGACGCAGGCGTGGCCGCGATTGGCCTGGCCGTCTTTCCAGGGCGTCATACGCACGACTTCTTGGCCCTTCATCTCGGCCTTGAATCCGCAGCCCACGCCGCAGTAGGCGCAGGTGGTGATGACCGAGTGCTCGGCCTGACCCATCATGATGACGGATTTTTCTTGCAGGGTGGAGGTGGGGCAGGCCTGCACACAGGCACCGCAGGACACGCACTCACTGTCGAGGAAGGACTGATCCTGGCCGGCCGCGACGCGCGAGGCGAAGCCCTTGCCCGAAATCGTCAACGCGAATGTCCCCTGGGTTTCTTCGCAGGCCCGGACACAGCGGTTGCAGACAATGCACTTGGATGGGTCGTATGAAAAGTAGGGGTTCGAGTCGTCGGTTTTATCTTTCAGGTGATTGGCGCCATCATAGCCATAGCGCACGGCGCGTAACCCCACCACGCCGGCCATGTCCTGCAGTTCGCAGTCGCCGTTGGCGGGGCAGGTCAGGCAGTCCAGCGGATGGTCGGAGATATACAGCTCCATGACGCCGCGTCGCAGTTCATGCAGTTTGGGGGTTTCGGTGTAGACCACCATGCCGTCTTCGACCGGCGTGGTGCACGACGCGGGATAGCCGCGACGCCCGTCGATCTGCACCAGGCATAGCCGGCAGGACCCAAAGGGCTCCAGGCTGTCGGTGGCACAGAGCTTGGGGATATTGATGCCGGCTTCGGCCGCGGCACGCATGACGGAGGTGCCTTCGGGGACGGACATTTCCTGGCCATCAATGGTCAGGGTGACAAGGCGGGCGTTGGTGTCGCGGGCGGGAGTGCCCAGGTCGCGGTCGCGCTTGATAACGGTTTCGAGCATGGCAGGTCCCGTTCGAATCAGGTCGGTTGAGAGGCGGCTTGGGCGCCAGCCGTGGCGGATGTGTTCAGGCCGAAGTCTTCTGGGAAGTGCTCTAACGCTGAGAGGACGGGATAGGGCGTCATGCCGCCCAGCGCACAGAGCGAGCCGCCCAGCATGGTGTCGCACAAGTCGCGCAGCAGATGGATGTGCTGCTCGTGTTGCGGCCCGCCGGCACGGATCTTGTCCAGGGTTTCCGTCCCGCGCACCGCGCCGATGCGGCACGGCGTGCATTTGCCACAGGATTCGACGGCACAGAATTCCATGGCATAGCGGGCCATGCGGCTCATATCGACCGTGTCGTCAAAGGCAACGATACCGCCATGGCCTACCATGGCCGAGATCTTGAGGTAGGACTCGTAGTCCAGCGGCACATCCCACTGCGATTCGGGCAGGTAGGCGCCCAGCGGACCACCGACCTGTACGGCACGCAGGGGACGCCCCGATGCGCTGCCGCCGCCATAGTCGTACAGCAGCTCGCGCAATGTCACGCCAAAGGCGGCCTCGACCAAGCCGCCATGTTTGAGATTGCCAGCGAGTTGAAAGGGGAGCGTACCTTGGGAACGGCCCATCCCGTAGTCGCGATAGTATGCGGCGCCGCGCGCCAGAATGATGGGGATCGATGCCAGCGAAATCACGTTGTTGATGACGGTGGGCTGGCCGAACAGGCCGGCAATGGCGGGTAGCGGCGGTTTGGCGCGCACCACACCGCGCTTGCCCTCCAGGCTTTCCAGAAGCGAGGTTTCTTCGCCGCAGATGTAGGCGCCCGCGCCTTTACGGACCTCGAGATCAAAGCGCTGGCCACTGCCTTGAATATCGTCGCCAAGCCAGCCCGCCTGACGCGCCTGGTCGATGGCTGCGTTCAACGTCGCGATGGCTTGCGGGTACTCTGAGCGAACGTAGATATAGCCATAGGTGGCGCCCACAGCCAGGCCGGCGATCGCCATGCCTTCGATGAGAACAAAGGGGTCGCCTTCCATGATGAGACGATCGGAGAACGTCCCGGAGTCGCCTTCATCCGCGTTGCAGACGATGTACTTCTGCGTGGCGGGCGTGGTCAACACGGTTTTCCACTTGATCCCGGTGGGAAAGGCTGCACCGCCGCGGCCGCGTAAACCCGATGCGGTGACTTCGTCGACGATCTGTTCGGGCGTGAGGGCCAGCGCGCGCTGTAAGCCCTGCAAGCCCTCGTGCGCGAGGTAATCCACTGTTGACACCGGGTCGGTGATGCCGACACGCGCGAAGGTCAGCCGTTGTTGATTTTTTAAATACGGAATTGCCTCGGTCAGTCCGAGATGCAGCGGGTGGTTGCCGCCATGCAGCCAGTCTGCGTCGAATAGGCCGGGCACATCGTCGACCTGTACGGGGCCGTAGGCAACGCGTCCCGCGGGGGTGACGATTTCGGCGAGCGGTTCCAGCCAGAGCAGGCCCCGCGATCCGTTACGTACCAACCGGATAGCCAGGTGACGGCGTTGCGCTTCTTGCTCGATCGCTAGAGCGACATCATCGGCGTCGACCGCGAGGGCCGCCGCATCGCGGGGCAGATAGATCGTGACGGGGGCGTTCATGGTTGCACCGCCCGATCGTGTTCGGTGGCTCGCTGCAGAATGCGGGTGAGCTTGTCAGGGGTGACGCGCGCATGTGGCTTGCCGTCCAGCATCACGGCCGGTGATTGGGCGCACAGGCCCAGGCAATATACGGGCTCAAGGGTGACGGCGCCGTCGGCTGTGGTGTGATGGAAATCGCAGCCGAGTGTGTGGCGCGCATGTTCGGCAAGATGCTCCCCGCCCATCGCCTGGCAGGATTCGGCACGGCAAACCTCCAGCACATGCCGGCCCGCGGGCTCGGTGCGAAAGTGCGGATAGAAACTCAACACGCCGTGGACTTCGGCGCGGGACAGGTTCAGGGCCTCGGCGATGGTGGGCACCGCGTCGGCCGGAATACAGCCCAGTTCATCCTGTATCTCGTGCAGCAGAGGCAGCAGCGCGCCAGGTTGATCCTGCCATTGCGTGGCGGCCTGTGCCGCAGCCGCCACCGTGGGGGTGGTGGACTGACGCGCGGCCGATAAGGCCATATCGCCGCCGCGTGCACCGCCGCCGCCGGGCGGATTGGGCTTTGCCTGCGAAATAGGCATGCTTGTCTCCTGGTGACGACCCTCGCGTAAAGATGGGGCCGCATTGTTCTCTAGTTGTTGCCAGCCGATTGCATTGATAATATGTTTTTTAAAACATATAAAACTGTGCTATCTATCTGATGTGCGTACTCTAATCGCCAAATCTGCCACGTTCAATAGGAAATAAATGACATATAAATTTCGTATCGGACTGCGCCCCCAATGGCTGCTGGAGGGCGATGCGGAACATCCCGGTCAGGCGTTGCATGACATGTTGGCGCTGTTGGCGGCCATTGATGCGACGGGCAATATCGCCGGCGCATGCCGGGCCTGTGGCCTGTCGTATCGGCATGCCTGGGGGGTGCTGCGGCGTTTTGAGGGGCTGTTCGGTACGCCGTTGTTGATTACCAAGCGGCGTCAAGGCACGCAGTTATCGCCCTTTGCACAACGTTTGTTGTGGGCAAATCGCCGCATCGAGGCGCGTTTGATGCCGACGCTGGAAAGCATGGCGTCCGAGTTGCAAGAGGAACTGGAAAAGCTGCTGCCCGAGACAATTCCGCATTTGCGTTTGCACGCGAGCCATGGCTTTGCGGTCGAGGCATTGATGCAACATATGAGCGATCGCGAGCCGGGTCTGGAGCTTCGCTATCGCACGGCGATCGAGGCACTGGCCGCACTGGAACGCCACGAATGTGATCTGGCGGGCTTTCAGGTGCCGAGCGGCACGTTTGAGGCACCGATCATGGCGCGTTATGCGCAATGGTTGTCGCCAGACGATTATCTGCTGATCCACCTGGCCGTACGTAATACGGGCCTGTTTGTCGTGCCGGGCAATCCGAAGCACATTCGCGGCATGGCGGATTTGTCGCGCAAGGATGTGCGGTTCGTGAATCGGCAAATTGGGTCCAGTACGCGTTATCTGGTAAGTCTGATGCTAGAGCAGGCGGGCGTGTCGATCAGCGATGTGCAGGGCTATGAAACCAACGAGTTCACCCATATGGCGATCGCGGCGCATATTGCCAGCGGGATGGCGGACACCGGGGTGGGCGTCGAGACAGCAGCCTGGCGTTTTGGCTTGGACTTTATTCCGCTGGTGCATGAGCGTTATTTCTTTGCGATTCGCCGCGCGTCGCTGGATACCCCTGCCATGCAAGACCTGTTGAACATCATGCGGGGCCATGAATATCTGGGGTATGTGCATCAACTGGTGGGCTACGACGCCACGGATACGGGCAAGTTGCAGACGCTGGAGGAAGCCTTTGGGTGACGTCGACATCCGCATGCAGACCTCAATAATCGGAGGCGGGCTAGTGAGGGCCGACTCATTGCGCGATATGATGCTCAGATGAGTAAAGTTATTTACCTGACCGATCATTCTGCGCAGCATCTGCCGCCGCTGCCGCAGTCGGCGCTGCCGCCCGCTGGGCAACCGGTGCAGGATGCGTTTGCGCGGCCGATGCGTGATCTGCGGATTTCGGTCACGGATCGCTGTAATTTTCGATGTACGTACTGCATGCCGCGCGAGGTGTTCGACGGCAACTATGCCTTTTTGCCGCATTCGGCACTGTTGTCGTTCGAAGAGATCACGCGCATCGCCCGCTTGGGCGCCCAACTGGGGGTTGAGAAAATCCGCCTGACGGGCGGTGAGCCGCTACTGCGCAAGAATATTGAAGCCTTGATCGGTATGCTGGCCGAATTGCGCACGCCTGACGGTCGTCCGCTGGAGCTGGCGCTGACCACTAACGGCACGTTGTTGACGCGTAAGGCCGTGGCCTTGAAACAGGCAGGTTTGACGCGGGTGACGGTCAGTCTGGACACGCTGGACGCGGAGATGTTTGCCCGCATGAGCGACAGCACGTTTACTCCCGACGATGTGTTGCGCGGCATTGATGCTGCGGCCGACGCGGGGCTGGCGCCTGTCAAGATCAACATGGTCGTGCGTCGCGGCCTGAACGATGGTCAGATAGTGCCGATGGCCGGGCACTTTCGCCATACCGGCCATGTGCTGCGTTTTATCGAGTACATGGACGTGGGCACCACCAACGGCTGGAATTTGAAAGAGGTCGTGCCGAGTGCCGAAGTCGTCCAACGGATCGGCGAGGCCTACCCCTTGCGGGCCATCGACGCGCAGATCATGGGGCGTGTGGCCCAACGTTGGTCTTATGGAGACGGCGCGGGCGAGGTCGGCGTGATTTCGAGCGTGACCGAGGCGTTTTGCGGCGGCTGTACGCGTGCACGCCTCTCGCCGGAAGGCAAAATTTTCCTGTGCCTGTTTGGGTCTCATGGCCATGACCTGCGCGGGCTCCTGCGCAGCGCAGCAGACGATGATCAGGTCGCGCGCGCCATCGCCGGTATCTGGACGCAACGTGACGACCGGTATTCCGAGTTGCGAGGCCGGGGTGCGGCGCTCGCCCATCAAGGCGAGCGCAAGATCGAGATGAGTTATATCGGCGGGTGACAGCGCCGTGGCGCTACGCCAGCCAGTGCGCCAGATCGTAATATGCCACGATGTCCCCGTCATTTACCGTGACCCCGGCGGGGGTACGCGCCAGCCCGGTGGCCCAGGGCAGGGAACTGATGACCGAAGAGTCCTGGTTCCCATAAGGCACCAGCTCTGGTGCGCCGTCGGGATTGGGACGCCACTGGACACGCAGAAATTCTTCGCGCTTGTCATGGTGGGGGCGCGGCGTGCGCAGCGGGGCGGCGCTGACGGCCGGAAAGACGGCTGTGCGTCCCTGCATGCGGCGCACCAGGGGCGACACCAGCACGGCGTAGACGGCATAGACTGAGACGGGATTGCCCGGCAGGCACACAATGGGTTTGCCGTCGATATGCGCTAGGGCGACGGGCTTGCCCGGTTTCATGCGGACTCGCCATAGCGCCAGTGTGCCGCCCAGGGACTCCAGGACCGGCTTGACCAGGTCCTTTTCGCCCACCGAGACGCCGCCGATGCTAAGCAGGAGATCGCAGTCGGCCAGCATTGTGCCGATGGCAGCGCGCAATTCCGGTTCATTGTCACGTGCGTGCAGCACGTGCACCGCTTGGGCGCCAGCCTTTTGGACCAGGGCGGCCAGCATGACGCCATTGCAGTTGTAGATTTGTTGCGTCGCGCGCTCGGCACCAGGGGGCACCAATTCATCGCCCGTTGTCAGGATGCCAATACGCAGCGGCGCGTAGACCTGCACATGCGTCAAGCCCTGCGAAGCCAATGACGCGATATGTGCGGCATCCAGCAAGGTGCCCGCGGAGAATAGGGGTTGGCCCGCCGACGTGTCCATGCCGCGCTTGCGTACGAATTCGCCGGCCTTGGGGGCTTGCAGGATTTGCACCTGGCCGTTGGCCTCGCGGGTGTTTTCCTGAATGACGATGGTGTCAGCGCCTTCGGGAATCAAGCTACCCGTAAACAGGCGCGTGGCCTGGCCCGGGATCAGCGCGGCGGGCATGTCGCCAGCATAACTGCGCTGTTGAATGGGCAGGGTGACGTCAGGCCGGTAGTCTGCAAAGCGAATGGCGTAGCCATCCATGGCGCTGTTGTCGGCGGGGGGCAAGTCCAGCGTGGCGGTCAGGTCGGTGGCCAGCACGCGGCCGATTGCGTGTGCCAACGACACCTCTTCCCGGCGACCAATCGGGTCGGCGGCACGGGCCAACAGTTCTTGAGCGCGTTCAAAATCGAGCAGGTCGTTGTTCATCGATGATGGGTATGAGAGGTGGATTGCGCAGCGGCATCGCCCGCATCCCAGGCGTGGGTGCGGTCGTGATCGGTCTGGCGTTGTTCGACCCAGAAGCTGTTGCCATCGGACAGAGTCTCGCGTTTCCAGAAGGGCGCGCGGGTTTTTAGCGCATCGATCATGTATTCACACCCTCGAAACGCATCGCCGCGATGCGCACTCGCGGCCGCGACGAAGACGATCTGGGCGTTGCGGGGCAAGGCGCCGACGCGATGGGCGATGACGGTGCCGGCCAGTTGCCAGCGTTGGCGGGCGGTGTCGGCGACGTCTTGCAACTCGCGTTCACACATGCCGGGGTAGTGTTCCAGGAACAGGGTTTGTGTCGCCTGATTCGGGGCGAAGTCGCGCACATAGCCGGTAAACGTGACAATGGCGCCTGCCTGGGCGCCGACCCGTTCGCGCAGATCGGCGAGCAAGGTGGCGCCGTCAAAGTCGGCTTCTTGAACGATAACCATATTGTCAGCCTCCGGTAACCGGCTCGAAAACCGCGATTTCGTCACCCGGTGCAATGATGGCGGATGGCTTGGCATGCGTCTGGTTGATCGCCAGCTTCAGACGTGCGGCGGGCGCAAGTTGCGGATAGCGGGCTTGCAGGGCCTCTAGCAGTTGGGTACCTGTCGAGGGTTCGGCCAGCGGCCAAGCTTCGCTGCGTTTGCCGACGAGCTCGGCGACACGGGCAAAGTACAGAATATTAAGGGTTGCGCCACTCACCGCTTTTACCTCCCGCCTTATATTCAAGACGTATTTGTTCAATCACAATGCCCTTGTCGGCCGCCTTGCACATGTCGTAAATGGTCAGCGCGGCGACGCTGCAGGCGGTCATCGCCTCCATTTCGACACCCGTTTTATAGCGGGTCCGGCACGTCGTCCTGATGTCGACGGTATGCGTGTCGTCGTCTAACGAAAACTCAACGCCGACAAAGGCCAGGGGCAGGCTGTGGCAGAGCGGAATCAGCTCTGCGCAGCGTTTGGCCGCCAGGACGGCTGCTACGCGTGCGGTATTGAGCACTTCGCCTTTGCCTTGGCCGGGTTGGGTCAACAAGTCATAGGCTACCGCGTTCATTCGTACACTGCCACGGGCGATGGCAATGCGGTCCGTTTCGGTCTTGGCGCCGACGTCAACCATGCGGATTTGGCCAGATTCGTCCAGGTGGCTAAGCGTAGGGGCAGAGGATGGCATGATAGGAAAAGTGTTAACGATTGAAAACGAGCGCGGCTTTTTGCTAAAGTGGGCCACGCTTGCGTCCTATCATAGACGAGCTCTGGCTACGCGTGAAATTACCGTCGCCGCTGCTCCGCTATCCGAACCAGGAGACTACGCATGGCCCTTACGATGCCCAGGTTGAGATTCACTCGGCGTCTTGGAAAAATTCTCCTGGCGATCATAGCCACGATCCTGATTCTATTCGGGGTGGCCGCGTGGCAGGTTCCGAACCTGTTGCGGTCGGTGTTGACCGAGGATGTCGCTGAGCTGCTGGGCCGTCCGGTGCAGGTGGGCGAGATCAGTTTTAATCCTTTTACCCTGTCGGTGCGCGCGCAGGATCTCGTGATCGAGCAGCCCGGCGGCGAGGCGCCCTTGCTGAATGTCGGCCAGATGGACGTCAGCGCGTCGTGGAAGTCATTGTTCTGGTTTGCGCCCGTGGTCGATTCGGTACGCTTGCAGCGTCCGCAGATCGCGTTGGTTCGCGAGGACACCACGACATTCAATTTCTCGGATATCCAGAAAAGACTCGCGGACAGGGCGGCGGCTCAGCCCGCGCCCGAGCCAGGCGAAAAGGACGACGATGCCCTGCCGCGGTTTTCGTTGAACAACCTTGTGCTGGAGGGCGGGGCCATTACGCTGGATGACAAGGTGACGGGCCGCAAGCAGGAAATCGACGAGATCGCGCTGGGCGTTCCCTTTATTTCGTCGTTTGGCTATGCCACCGACATCGATGTGGAACCGCTGGTGCATCTGCGCGTCAATGGCAGTCCCTTCGATATGAGAGGCGTGGCGAGGCCATTTGATGTCGTGCCGTCGTCGACCTTGAATCTGGATTTTCGCGGGCTGGAACTCGAAAAATGGGCCGATATTTGGCCCATCGCGATACCCATCAAAGTCGAACGCGCCTTGCTGGATTCGAATCTGAAGCTGGTGTTTGAGCAGCCACGCGATGCGGATGCCAAGATCTTGGTGACCGGCGACGTGGGCTTGCGAGAGTTGAATCTGCGCGAGACGTCGGGCGCGCCCTTGATCCAGTGGAACACCCTGGAGATTCAGCGGGTCAAGCTGGACATGCTGGCCCGCCAGTTCTCGATTGGCCAGGTCGAGATGTGGTCGCCCGTGTTGCAGGCGAGCAGGGATGCCAAGCAGCAACTGAATTGGTTGCGGGTGATCGACAAGCTCAAGGCCATCGGAGGGGCAGAGGGCGGTAGCAAACAGACCGCCAAAGCGCCAGTCTCAGCCAAGGCAGCGGCGGCCGAGGCAAGCAAGACAACCGCCAGTGAGCCGCTCGTTGCGCAAGCCGATGCCGGCACGAACGGCAAGACGCCTGACAAGGCGGTCGACGACAAAGCCACAGACAAAGTAGCCACAGACAAAGCTGCCGCGGCCCTCCAGGCGACATTGCCGAAAGCATCGTCTGACGAAGCCGCCTCCGCCGTCGCGCCGAAGTCAAAGACCCCTGATGAATGGCAGGTCGCGGTGGACGCGATCAACATTCATGACGCCCGGCTGCACGTACAAGACGCGGCCACCAAGCTGGACACCACGTTGGCCGGCCTGGCGATGACGGCGGAGAACGTGCAGTTCCCGCAGCCGGCGGATCAGCCGATCAACCTGTGGCTCGACATGGATAACCTTGTCGACGATAGCTGGATACGCGCCAAAGGGCCGTTGATACTTAGCCCGCTGGCGTTGACGCTGGAGTTGCGCGCCGGCCATCTGGGCTTGGCCCCGTACGCGTCCGCAGTACGTAGCCAGGCGCCGATTCAGTTGCTCGACGGTTTTCTGGGCCTGGAAGCCAACGTCAAGGTCGCCCAGCAGGCAGGTGCCACGCAAGTCGTGGCGACTGGCGTCAAGCTCGATGTCTCGCAATTGGCGGCACGCGACGAGTCGCAGAAACCGGCGGTGGATTTGAATATTGGCCAGTTGGCACTGGCAGCGGACCGTGTGGCACTGGATGCCACGCCCACGCCATTTACGTTGCAAGCCAAGAGTATTCAGGGTGATGGCAGTCTCGCGCTGCAAGGATCCTTGACGACGCAGCCTCTGGCGGTGCAAACCCAGGTCGACTTGCAAAACTTGAACCTGGCCTCGTTGGCACCATATGTCGCGTCCAGTCTGAATGCGACCGTGCGTTCCTTGAGCGTGGGCGCACGCGGCGAAGCCGTGTTTTCGGCGGCGGCGGGTGAGTCGCCGATGAAAGGCAGTTGGAAAGGCGGCGTCGACGTCCTCGATTTGCATCTCGCTGATCGCGTGAACCAGAATGACTTCCTGAAGTGGAAGCAACTGAATCTCAGCGGCATGCAGGTGTCTGTGGACGGTGATCAGTTTGCAGCCAACCTGGGCGACATTACGCTGGATGATTTTTATGGCCGGGTCTTGCTCAGCGCGGAGGGCCGCCTGAATGTGATGGACTTGCTGGCCGAGCCTGGTCAGGCGGGCGGGTCTATCACCGAGGATACGCAAACCCGCGGTCGTTCAGCCCGCGCGGCCAAGGCCGAGAAGACAGGCCAGATGCCTGATGTTGCCTTGAACAGCGTCACGCTGAAAAACGGCCGCATGACGTTCACCGATCACTTCGTCAAGCCGAACTATACCGCCGAGCTGTCGCGTATCGAGGGGGGCCTGTCTGCGGTGTCCTCGCGTAACCCGAAACCTGCGAAGGTCAACGTGAAGGGTCGCGTCTACGGCACGGCCCCGCTGTCTATTGACGGGACGGTACAGCCCTTTGCCGAGTTCATGTCGCTGGACCTGAAGGTGTTGGCCAAAGGCGTGGATCTGCCGCGTTTTACAACGTATTCCGCCAAGTACGTGGGCTATCCGATCAAGCGAGGCAAACTGTCGGTCGAGTTGGCCTACAAGCTGGAAGACCGCGCCTTACAGGCCTCCAACCACGTTGTGCTTAATCAACTGACGTTTGGCGAGAAGACCAACAGTCCGGATGCCACGACCTTGCCGGTGATGCTGGCCGTGTCGCTGCTGAAAGACAGCAAGGGCAATATCGATATCAACCTGCCGATTTCCGGTTCGCTGGATGACCCCGAGTTTTCGGTAGGAGGCATCATTTTGCGGGTGCTGGGCAACTTGCTGGTGAAAGCTGTGACCTCGCCGTTTTCTTTGCTGGCCTCGGCATTCGGCAGTGGCGAAGAGCTGTCATATATCAATTTTGAGCCGGGAAGTGCCGAACTGGCGGCGCAGGCCGATGAAAGTATCACTACCCTGGCCCAGGCCCTGAATGACCGGCCCGCGCTGAAGCTGGATATCATCGGCCGCGCCGATCCGGTCACCGATGGCGAGGGTTTGCGCCAGGCATGGCTCGAACGCCAGATTCGCCGCGCCAAGGTGGAGGACACGTCAGGCAAGGATAAAAAGACCGATTTGTCCCGCGTCACCCTCACCGATGCAGAGCGCGCGGAATACCTCGAAGAGGTTTATGACGATACCGACATCGAGGAAAAACCGCGTAATTTCATTGGCTTCGCCAAGTCGGTCCCCACCGATCAAATGACTGCCATGCTGCTAAAGGCCGCGCCTGTGAATGAGGAATCGTTGCAGAAACTGGCCGAAGCACGCGCAGACGCCATTTACGAGAAGCTGCAAAAAATCGGCCCCGCCGACCGGATTTTCATCGTGGCGCCGGCGATCGACGGTGAGGCAGGCGAGGGGGACGCAAAACCCTCGCGGGTGGATTTCGCGCTGCAGTGACCGTGGTGGCGTGCCGCCGATCGAGGATGTGGCGCATGGGCAACGCACCGCGATGCGCTACCGTCCTGCGGCGAGCAAACAAATAGGGGATAGCCCTAGGTTGGCACTATGATGAGGGTTTGCCGGGCGACTCACGCCCGGACGCCTTTGCGTTTACCTGGAGATGCATATGACCATCAAAGTCGGCGACCGTGTACCGGACGGCACCCTGAGCGAGTTTTTTGAATCCGAAGCCAATGGTTGCTCCCTCGGGCCCAATGCATTCCAGGTCGCCGATCTGGTCAAGGGCAAGACCATTGCCCTGTTCGCGGTCCCGGGCGCTTTCACATCGACCTGCTCGACCAAGCACCTGCCGGGCTACGTGGCACAAGCTCAGGCCCTGAAAGACAAGGGTGCGGACGAAGTTTGGTGCGTATCCGTCAACGATGCCCATGTCATGGGCGCGTGGGGGCGTGATCAACAGACCGCAGGCAAAGTACGCATGCTGGCCGATGGTTCGGCTCTCTGGACGCGCGCCCTGGGTCTGGAACTGGACCTGATCGAGCGCGGCATGGGTGTGCGTTCACAGCGCTACTCGGCAATCTTGAAAGACGGCGTCGTCACGCATCTCAACATCGAGCAGCCCGGCAAATTCGAAGTCAGCGACGCTGCCACCCTGTTGTCACAGATCTAACTTATTTTGTCGTTCCCGCCGTGGGCGCATCGTGCGCCCACGGCGTTTCCTAGTGTGACGGCTGCCAGCCGTATCCCATGTTAACCACGATTTACTCTTTCTCGTCGCTCTACATTGCGACGCTGCTAATGCTGGTTGGCATTGGCTTGTACAACACTTTCATGGGGTTGCGGCTGACCGCCCTATCGGTCAGCGAGATCTGGATCGGTGCGCTGATCGCCGTTTATTACCTGGGATTGGTCTGTGGCGCGCGGCTGGGTCACAAACTGATCATTCGCGTCGGCCATATCCGGGCATTTGTCGCCTGTGCCGCCTTGTCCACCAGCATGATCCTGGCGCAGATGGTGGTCGACTCCATGCCCGTCTGGCTGGTATTTCGACTGGTGTCGGGCATCGTGATGGTGACCGAGCTGATGGTCATCGAGAGCTGGCTCAACGAACAAACTGAAAACCACCAGCGCGGCCGCGTGTTCTCCGTATACATGGTGGTGTCGGGTCTGGGCACGGTAATGGGCCAACTGGTGCTGACAGTCTATGGCTCGCTGAGCCAGGAGCCCCTGATCCTGGTGGCCGCCTGTCTGGTGCTATGCCTCGTGCCTATCGCGCTGACCGCGCGTACCCACCCCCCAACGCCGCTGCCCGCGCCGCTGGACCTGCGCTTTTTCGTCCAGCGCGTCCCGTTGTCCCTGACTGTGCTCTTCGTCGCCGGCAATTTGTCCGGGGCATTTTATGGCCTGGCCCCGGTGTTTGCCGCTAAATACGGCCTGACAACCTCGCAGTCGGCCGTCTTCGTCGCGGCTGGCGCGACCGCAGGTTTGCTATCGCAATGGCCCATCGGCTGGCTGTCCGACCGCATCAACCGCGCGGGTCTCATCCGCTTTAATGCCTGTCTGCTTGTGCTGCTGCCCGCCATCCTGTGGGGATGGATCGTCCTGCCATTCTGGGCACTGGTCCTGTTGTCGTGCATATTGGGCGTACTGCAGTTCACCCTGTATCCCCTGGGCGCCGCATTTGCCAACGATCACGTTGCCTCAGAACGTCGAGTCAGCCTGAGCGCCATCCTGCTCATGACCTACGGCGTCGGGGCGTGCCTGGGCCCCATGGTGGCAGGTATCCTGATGTCGCTGGCAGGCCCCAACATGTACTACGTCTTCGTCTCCGGATGCGCCTTGATCCTCGTATGGCAAGTACGTCCGGCACGTGTGACCGGCGCGCACCAGGTCGACGAGGCACCAGTGCACTTCGTGCCCATGCCCGACAACCTGCAAAGCTCTCCGGCCTCGGTTGCACTCGATCCACGGGTCGATGCAGAAGGCGATTCGGCAGTGGAGATGGTTTCGCCGGAGCCGGACGTTGTGCAAGTGCCGGAGTCCGCGATTGAGGCGGAAACGGTTGTGGAGGGTGATACGGCGTCTGCTGATGCCGTCGATGAGGTGAGCTCGGGTGCAGGCGCGGATCGGGGGCATACCGTAGGTTAAGGTTCTTGAGGCGCAGGAGGCTGCCGTGTAAAAGCCCCGGCGGCCCTATCGCCGCGGCTCGGCCCAACCAGGGGCCTCGGCCCGCGCTGCGCGCGGGCTGCCCTTGCTCAACGGGCCGCCGGGGCTTTTACACGGCAGCCTCCTGCTCGCACAGTTTCCCATTTACGGATGCTATTGGTGCGTTGGGCGTGGCAAGCTAAAGCAGCCTGCGTATGCCACGATTGTGAGCCCCTGTCCGGCATCTGAGAGCCCAGGCGGTCCGTTGAGGCGCGGGAAGCCTCGCGCAGCGAGGCCGAGGCCCCTGGTTGGGCCGAGCCGTGGCGATAGGACCGCCTGGGCTCTCAGATGCCAGACAGGGGCGCCTCAATAGAGACACCCTTCGCGCCACGCATTGAACGTCTACTTCACGCTGATCATCCAATTCGCAAAGAGGCTGAATGGCAATGTGGCTGCGCGTGCCGGATGGCTGACGAGGTAGTAGCCGTCGCCGCTGCGGGCGCTGTGCGCTAGCGGTTGCACCAACTGACCGGTGGCGAAGTCCTGAGTGACATAGGCGCGCTGCGTCACGGCGATGCCGAGGCCCTCGGCGGCTGCCTGCAGGCAGAGCACGGCGTTCGCTAGCGGGAGGAAGCGCGTGTCGCTGTTCGCGGTTAACCCGGTCGACAGCAGCCAGCGATCCCAGAAGTCTGGTGCAATCATCGAATTCAATAGCGTTTCGCCCAATACGTCCTCGGGCGTGTGTAGGCGTTTGGCCACTGACGGCGCGCAGGCGAGCACGAGTTCATCGGGGAACAGCAGGTCGGCGCGCAGCCCCGGCCAATCGCCGTTGCCGCGGCGTACGACGAAATCGGCGTTGTGCAGATCGGTGTCATCGGCGCGGGCGACGGTGGCGACTTCGAGGTCGATGTCGCTGTGCTGCGCGTACAGCGAACCCAGTCGGGGCATGAGCCATTTGATAGCGAGGCTGGGAATGACTTTGACCCGGATACGGCGATTGGCGCCGGCCTCGGATGCTTTGGACAGCACCGACTCGAGCTGGTCGAACAACTGAGCGGCTTGTACGGCCAGCTCCGTGCCCGCTGCGGTGAAGCCAATGTCGCGGCCGTCTTTTTGCACCAATTGCACACCCAGTTCGGCCTCCAGCCGGCGCAACTGATGGCTGACAGCGCTTGGCGTGATATGCAGGAGGTCGGCGGCTCGGCCGACGCCGCCACTGCGGTGCACGGCATCCAGTACGCGTAGCGGGCCGAGGCGGTTTCTCAGTTTGTGCATTGTTGAAATCGATTCAATGATTGACGAATAAGTTTCCACAGACATACAGAAGGAAGCGGCCTACAGTCTGTCTTATCCAATAAAACCAAATCATGTGTCGGGTCAATGACCGCGTTGCGGTATTGCTGTCAGTCATCCTGACACGAGGAGACATAATGACCAAGCTATATCGACGCAAGGCGATAGCCTGCGCGCTGTTTTCGCTCGCCTCCGTAGCCATGTGGGGCGCGCGCGCCGAAGCGGCGTATCCCGATCGGCCCGTCAAACTCATCGTGCCCTATGCCGCTGGTAGCGCGGCCGATACGTTGACGCGGGTGGTCGCCTCAGCATTGGCCGAGCAACTCGGTCAGCCTGTCGTGGTGGAAAACAAGGGCGGGGCAGGTGGCACCATCGGCACGACGGACATCGCCCGCGCCAAGCCCGATGGCTACGCCCTGGGTATTGCCGCGCAGGGTACCTTTGTCAACAACCAAGCGCTCTACAAGTCGCCCGGGTACGACTCGATCAAAGACTTCACTTTCATCAGTGAGATCGCCGATGTACAGAACCTGTTGGTTGTGTCCGATAAGTCGCCTTACCAAAGCGCGCCGGCGTTGCTGGAGGCGATCAAAGCCCAGCCGCCGGAGACCTTCCGCTACTCATCCAGCGGCGTGGGCACCAGCCACCATATCGCCGGCGCCACCGTGGCGAAGTATCTCGACAAGCCGATCATGCACGTGCCCTATACCGGCGCCCAACAGGGCCTGGCCGCCATCATCAGCGGCGACGTGGACATGGGCCTCTACAACATGCCCGCGGCCATGGGGCTGGTGACGTCTGGCAAACTCCGGCCGCTGGCGGTCACCGGACCCAAGCGCTCCAGTTTGCTACCGGATGTCCCTACCCTGGACGAGAGCGGCTTGAAGGATTACTCGGTCACGCTCTGGTGGGGTCTGGTGGGACCAGCCGGTCTACCGGCCGATGTTTCCACGCGCCTCTATACCGCGCTAAACAAGGTCATGAGCACTCAAGCGCTGCGTGACAAGCTGATCAGCTTGGGCTTTACCTTGCCCGATACACCGATCCCCCAGCCGGCCGCCTTTCAGGATCTGGTGCGCCGAGACCTCGCCCAATGGGTCCCGGTCCTTAAACAACTGGGTACGGCGGCGCAGTGACACGACAATAACCCATTCACGAAGGAACTCCTGACGTGCAATCCTCTTTAGTGACGCTGCCTTTGGCGCGTCAATTGGCCGACTTCGTCACGTCCACCCGTGACTGCGACCTCCCGGCATTGACGCTCGAGCATGCCAAGATGAGCTTGGCCAGCACGCTTGCCAGTGCCGCCGTGGGATACGGTATTGAATCGGCTCGCATTATTCGCGAGCTTGAACTCGCCGATGGCGGCACACCGGAGGCAACTGTGTGGTTCGACGGCGGCAGACTACCGCTGGCGAGCGCCGCACGCGTCAATGCGGTGGCAAGCGATGCCGCTGCGTCGGATGACAGCGACATGCGCAGCATTGCACACATCGGCACCATCGTCTCCAGCGTGGCGCTGGCGGTGGGCGAGCATGAAGGATCGAGCGGCCAGCATGTGTTGGCCGCCATGGTGCTGGGTTATGAAGTCGCCGGACGTATTGATGAGTCACTGACGCCGGGACGCATGCAGCGTGGTTTCCATGGGTCGTACTCCACGGTGTTCGGTGCCTGCGTTGCCGCCGGCGTGCTGCTGCGGCTGGACGCGCTACGGTTGGCGCACGCGATCGCGCTCTCGGCAACGTCAATCGGCGGCATGGCGATCGCGGCTGACACGAGTTGCGCGAGGGAATATCACGCTGGCCTGGCCGCCAGCACGGGTATACGCGCCGCGCTGGCGGCGCAGCGCGGTTTCGAGGGCGAACTGGGTGTGCTGGAGCAGCCTCGCGGTTTTCTGGATGCGCTCGGCGGCCAATCGCGCGACGACATCGTGCGCGACTGGGGGGGGTCTTGGGACATTGTGACCGATATGGCCATCAAGCTCATGCCGGGGGCGCATCCCTTTCATGCGACGGCTGAGGCCGCGGCCGATGCCGCACGCGTCGAGGGGCGTATCAAACCCGACGATATTGCGCGCATCGTTGTGTCGGCGGCAGTGCAGTGGACCGACTTCAAGGGCGAGCCCCATCCGCGCAACCTGGTTGACGCGGCCCACAGTCTGCATTATTTCGTCGCGGCGGCGATCGCCGATGACGGCTTTTCCTGGCAACACATGGACGTGGCCAAGATGACCGACCCTGTCATTGCCATGCTGCAAGACAAGGTCGAGTTCGATCTCAATCCGGCGCCATTGCCCGATCGCTTTCCCCATCGGCATGGCGGCACGGTCACGATACATATGAAAGATGGCGCCGTGCATCGAGGCACCTGTGTCACACCGCGTGGTGCTGGCGCGCGCGGTATCGACCGTCGGGATGTGGAAAACAAGTTTTTGCATTTATTCCCGCGGGCGGGATTGCCGGCGGACACGACCGCAGCTTGTCTGGAAGCCGTCATGCATTTGGAGCATGTCGATTCTATTGGTTCGCTGGTACGCTTGCTGAGTAGGCGTTGACCGGCGTTTTTTGCTAACTCAATGACCAAAGCGGGACCGGTCATCACGCAGGGAGACAACATGAAACGACGCATCGCATCCGCGCTTGCCGGCATGGCTTTGTGCCTGGGTTTGAATCATACGGCCGCAGCCGCCGACGACAGCTTTCCGTCCAAGCCCGTCACCATCATCGTGGGCGTGGCGCCCGGTGGTAGTCTGGATGCGCTGGCCCGCTTGTTGGCGAACGAACTGGGAAAGGTCACGAATAATACCTTCGTGGTGGAGAATGTGACGGGTGCGGGCGGACTATTGGGTTTTCAGCGTCTGACCCGGTCCGCGCCAGACGGTTACACCCTGATGTTTAGCAACCAGTCCATGGTGTTGATTCCGCTGCTTTATCCCAAGGCCGACCTGAACATTGTCAA
The DNA here is from genome assembly GCF_054779135.1 of Bordetella tumulicola. Lineage (NCBI taxonomy): Bacteria > Pseudomonadati > Pseudomonadota > Betaproteobacteria > Burkholderiales > Alcaligenaceae > Bordetella > Bordetella tumulicola. The sequence continues at coordinate 360,150 of NZ_BAAGYU010000011.1, forward strand.
GGACACGACGGCAATCGGTACGGTTGCCAACGTTCCCATGGTGCTCAGCGTGAGCAACAAGAGCGGTATCCAGGATCTGCCTTCTATGCTGGCAGGTATGCGTAGTGGCGAACTCAAACTGTATTTCGGTTCGGGGGGCCCCGGTACCACCGCTCACTTGGCCGAAGCACTGTTTCTACGCATGGCCAATGTACAGGCTGAACTGCTTCAGTACCGCGGCTCGGGTCCCGCCATTACCGACCTGATGGGGGGCACCATCCAAGCGGTGCTCGATCAGACCGTCACCATGCTGCCCCTGCACAAGGGCAAGCAAATCAAGGCCATCGCGGTAGCCTCTAAGGAGCGCCTGCCGCAGATGCCGGACGTGCCGACTTTCGCCGAGGGGGGGCTGCCGCAGTTTGACCTGCAGATATGGAATGGTTTGGTCGGGCCCAAGGATATGCCCAAGGAGGTGGTCGACAAATTGGCCGAGGCAGTGACCAAGGCGATCCAGACCCCCGCGTTTCGCGAACGTATCGACACGCTGGCCGCGCGGATTCCCTCGCCCGAGGAGCGCAGCCCCGCAGGCTTTGCGAGCACGCTGCAGCGCGACCAGAAACAATTCGCTGAGTTGGCTAAGCAGATCGGCCTGAAGCCCCGCTGAACCCCTGCCGCGCTCAGGCGCGGCTCTTCTTTTTAGTCGAGGATGGAAATGAGCGAGACGATTTACGGATTCATTGGGTTGGGTAACATGGGTGGGCCCATGGCGGGACGCCTGCTTGACGCGGGCCATGTGCTCCATGTGACCGATAGCGACCCGGCGGTGATGCAGCGCTTGGTGGCGCGTGGCGCGGTGGCTCACGATAGCGCGCAGAGCGTGGGCGACTCGGCCGATGTCGTATTTCTGAGCCTGCCCGATGGCAAAGTGGTGCAGAGCGTGCTGAGCGGTGAGCACGGTTTGGCACGGTCTAGCCGTGCGAAGTGCGTGGTGGACTTGTCGACCATTGGTCCCGCAGCAGCGCAGCGCGCGTTTGAAATTCTTGCCGAGCAAGGCATCGAATATGTCGATGCGCCTGTCAGTGGTGGCGTGACCGGGGCCGAGCGTGGCACGTTGGCAGTCATGGTTGCGTGCCTGCCGGCGCGTTACGAGGCGCTGACACAGGTGCTGGGAAATTTCGGCAAACTTTTTTATCTCGGCGCGCAAGCCGGCCAAGCTCAGGTGATGAAGCTGGCGAACAATCTTCTATCGGCGACTGCCGTGGCCATTACGTCGGAAGCCATGGCACTCGGTGTCAAGGCCGGGTTGGATGCGAGCGTCATGATCGACGTCATCAACGCGGGTTCGGGTCGCAATTCCGCCACCATGGAAAAGTTCCCCCGGGCAGTGCTGACCGGCACATTCGATGTGGGCTTCGCCGCCCGCTTGGCACACAAGGATGTGCGCTTGTGTCTGGAGGAGGCCGAGCGCAATGGTGTGCCGATGGTAGTGGGCTCGTCGGTGCGCGAAATGTTGGTGATGACCACTGCCATCCGCGGCCAGAACGCGGACTATTCCGATGTGGCCCGAGTCGTGGAAGACTGGGCGGGTGTGAAAGTGCGCGCCAAGTCATAGATGGATGCGTGGCGCACGCCAAAGGCGTTCAGCCCGGGGGCGGCGTTTCGTTGGCGCCGCGTAAGATACGAATCGCGACGGCGGCGGCGTTGCGTACATGCAGACAGCCCGCCGCGCGCGCGGCCGCACCATCGCGCAGTTCGAGTTGCGTCATGAGTTCGGCCAGTTCGGCCAAGCTCTGGGGCGCCCGGCCCGGCGCCTGTATCGATGTGGAACGCAGCAGCATGACACGCGAGTTCAGCAAGCGCAGCGTCGTGGTCAGCGCTTCATTGCCGGCCCCTTCAAGCAGGCATTGGTAGAAGAAATTTTTGGCCGTCAATTGCTCCAGTGGGCTGCCATGGGTGAAGGCATGTTTGAGGCTCTGGAAGGCTTTTTTCAAGTCCTTGAGTGCTTGGGCCGAGGCATGTTCGGCAAAGAGCTGGCAGGCTAAACCCTCGAGTTCCTCGCGAACCTGATAGATGCCTTCGGCCTGGTCCGGGAGCACTCGGTCCACGACCGGGCCGCGATAGGGGATGACGTGGATCAACCCTTCGGATTCCAATTGCCGCAAGGCCTCTCGCACCAGCGTGCGGCTCACTCCCGTCATCTCGCACAGTTCCCTTTCGGGCAAGCGTTCGCCGGGTCGAAAACGTCCCAACAGAATGGCGTTGCGGATGCTCTCGGTCACGCTGTGCCGCAACACGGAAGCGGCGCGCTGCACTTTGAAGTCTGCCGACGGGGGAAGGGCTGCTTTCATTGATGTCCTGAGTGGTGATTCCTCTCGGTGATTTTAGCTTTCATCTTTTTTCAAGCCTGGCCAACGTGATCGGGATTCCGCTTGCACGATTCAGGGTAAATCCTTAAGCAAAACCATAATTCATTTGACATTCAATCATACAATCAGTCTATAGTACACACATACAAAATATCTACAACGCCGACACATCGATAACGCAGCGATCAGGAGCGGGAAAAGGAGACGGTATGGGAGTGCTGGAAGGAAAAGTCGCCATCATCACCGGAGGTGCCGGGGGCATTGGTCGAGAGATTGCGCGAGCCTATGTCCGCGAGGGCGCCAAGGTGGGGTTGCTGGATATCAATGCGGAGCTGCTGGCCGAGGCCGAGCGCGAGTTTCCGGGTGCCCAGGCACTACCCTGCGATGTGTCTGATCGCGAGCAAGTACGGCGCGTGATCGACGCCTATGCGAACCAATCGGGCGGGTTGGATATTTTGGTGAACAACGCGGCCTATTTCTATTACGCACCCCTGGTGGACATGCCCGAGGACAAGGTCTCGAAGATGATCGACGTGGGACTCAAGGGCGCGTTATGGTCGTTGCAGGCCGCCACGCCGCACTTGATCGCACGTGGGGGTGGCGCGATCATCAATCTGTCATCGGTAGCCGTGTCGGTGTCTATCAAGAACGCGGCGGTCTACAGCGCCATCAAAGGCGCGCTAGACACGCTGACCCGACAACAGGCGGTCGAGCTGGGTGGGTATGGCATTCGTGTCAATGCTTTGGCACCGGGACCTGTGGTCACGCCGGGCGCGAGTTCTGTGATTTCCGAGGAAGGCTGGGCCACGCGCCGTCGCCGTACGCCGCTAGACCGGTTGTCCACTGGGGCCGATATCGCCGAGGTTGCCGTGTTTTTGGCGTCGGCGGCGAGCTCGACGGTGGCGGGTGTGACGCTCAAGGTGGACGGCGCGATGACCGTTCTTGGTTACTGACGCGGCTTCGCGCGTTCCCTGGAGAGCAGGATCATGCATCCTGACAGACAAGACGTAAGCACGGCGCGGGAAATCGTGCGTAGGGCGTTGAGCGAGATCCCGCAAACGGAAGCAGTCACGGCGCGGGCCAAGCAATGCCTGCTTGATTATCTTTCATGCGCCTTTGAGGCGCGGTCATTGCCATGGAGCGAGCAGGCCGCTCAGTTGGCCGCGTCCAACGAGGGCGGCGCGCATATTGTCGGCCGTTCCGGAACGTATGTCCTGGCGGATGCGGCTTTTGCCAATGCCGTCGCGGGTCACGGCCTAGTGCGGGAAGATATGCACGCAGCAAGCGTGGCGCACCTGGGGGTGGTGGTATGGCCCACGGTGCTGGCGTTGGCCGAGCGCCACGAGGTGCCGGGCGCGCGGGCGTTGAGCGCGGCCGTGGTCGGTTATGAGGTTGGCGCGCGCATCGGCCGCGCGCTGATCACCCCGTCGTTGGCGCGTTTATTCCGGCCCACCGGATTGGTGGGACCTTTCGCGAGCGCGATGGCGGGTGCGCGTCTCTTGGGTCTGGACGAGGGCCAGGCGTTGAACGCTTTCGCATTGGCTGGCAATGCCTGCGCAGGACTGAACGAGTGGGCGCATACGGGTGGCAGCGAGATGTACTTTCACCCGGGCTTCGTGGTCCGCAATGCGATCGCCTGCCTGGATCTGGCGCGTCAAGGTGCACAGGCGTCGCCGTCCATCCTGGAGGGAGAGGCAGGTTTATTCCGGGCCTATGCGCGTGCGCCCATGCCTGGGCCTATCGCCTTATTCCCACAGGGCGACGCCGACATCCTGAAGGTTTTCAACAAACCGGCGCCGGCCTGCAATTTTGCTCAGTCACCTTGCCAGGCGGCCTTGCGTGCCTGGCGGCTCGTGCCCTCGGGCCGGCGCATTGTCGCGGTGCGCGTCGAGACCACCCATGCGGCGCTGGCGTATCCAGGGTGTAGCGCCATGGGGCCGTTTGACTATGCATTGCAGGCCAAGATGAGCATCGCATTTGGCGTGGCGGCTGTGCTGGCCCGGGGCGCTATCGAGGAGGAGAACTATCGTCAGCTCGACGATGCTGAAATCGTGCGGTTGATCGCACAGACCGAACTAGTGCCGGATGACGCTTACACGACGGCCTTCCCGGCTCGGCAGGGAGCCCGTGTGATCCTCCGACTGGACGATGGATCGACAGTGCGGGCCGAGCTGGATGATGTGGTGGCGGCCGATGAGGCACTCATCCGTGCGCGATGGCGCCGCGCCGCGCAGGTGGTGCTGGGAGACGAGCAAGCCGAGCGCATCGAGGCCATGGTGGATGGCTACGAACGTGAGCCTGACGCGGGACTGCTGGCGCGTTTGTGCGCCTTGCGGCCGGATACGACACAGACTTGAGACGAGGCCTGACACGATGGACATGACAGAACTGCAAATTCATCTCGAAGCGTTCCTGCAGGCGCTCGCTGCTGGCGTGCTGGTGGGTGGCCTGTATGGATTGATGTGCGTCGGATTGGCAATGATCTTCGGCATTATGCGCGTCATCAATTTCGCCCAAGGCGACTTCATGATGCTCGGGATGTATGTGACGTATTACTTCTTCATCTTGCTGGGCGGGCATTGGCTGGCGGGCTCCGTGTTGGGGCCCTATGTGTCGGTGTTGCTGGCCGTGCCTGTGATGTTCGCGGTGGGGTATCTGGCACATCGGCTCCTGATCTCTCGCGTTACGGGCCGGCGTGGTACCGCGCTCGATGGCGACGGCCATTACGCTCAACTGGTGCTGACGCTGGGCATCGCCTTGATTCTGCAGAACGGCGGCATGATGTTGTTCGGACCGCAATTGGTGTCGTTGCGTACGCCGCTATCGAGCAGCGCCTGGGAGATCGGACCGCTTTGGGGAGACTACGTCAGCGTGTTTGCCAACAAGGGCCGGACAGTGGCCGCGCTGATATCGGTGGCCGCCATCGTGGTGCTGGGCGCGTTGATCGCACGCAGTCGGCTGGGCAAGGCCTTGCGGGCGTCGGCCGACAACCCGATCGCCGCTTCCTACATGGGCATTGACGTCAATCGTTCGTACCGCATCGCCTTTGCCCTCGGTACCTGCGTGACTGCGTTGGCCGGTGGTCTCTTGGCAACTAATTTTCCGTTTCATCCCTTTGTCGGTCTGGAGTACGTGATCATCATGTATGCCGGTGTGGTGCTGGGCGGCATAGGCAGCATCTTCGGCGCGTTCTGGGGAGGCATGGTGATCGGCTTGGTGCAGCAGCTCTCTTCGCTGGTGTTGCCCACGCAGTTGCAGAACGCGGCAATTTTCGTGTTCTTTCTGTTGATCGTGATGTTGCGGCCGCAAGGACTGTTTGGCCGCGTTTCGGAGCGAACCTGATGAAGCGATGGCCGACTTCCCTGACGTTGCTGCTGGTCGCGGTGATCTATCTGGCTGCCGCGTTGCTAGTGAGCAATGCATACCATCAACTGATCTTCACACTTGTGCTGGTGTGGGCATGCTTTGGCCTGTCGTGGAATATGCTGAGCGGCTATACCGGCCTGGTCTCATTCGGTCACGCGGCGTTCTTCGGCCTGGGCGCCTATGCGGCAGTGTTGGGACAGGTCTACCTGGGCTTGTCGCCCTGGGTGATGTTGCCGCTGGCCGCCGTCATCGGCGCCGTGGCCGGGATCTTGGTAGGGTTGCCTACATTCCGCCTGCGTGGGCACTATTTTGCGCTAGCCATGTTGGCGTATCCGCTGGCCCTGCTGTATGTGTTCGAGTGGCTGGGGTTGCAGGAAATGACCTTTCCGATGCAGCGCGAGCATCCGGGGCTGTTCATGCAGTTTTCCGACCGGCGCTATTACATCGTGATTGGCCTGATCATGCTGTTGGTGTTTGCGCAGATCACGCTGTATGTGGAGCGAACGCGTTTCGGCATGGCGCTCATCGCCATCAAGCAAAACGAAGCGGCCGCCGAGGCTGCGGGCATCGATACGCTGCGCTGGAAATTACGGGCTATCGCGTTGAGCGGCGCCATCGCGGGTGCCACGGGTGCGTTCTATGCCGTGGTGTTGCTGGTGGTTACACCGGTGTCGGTGTTTGGCATGCTGGTGTCGGCGCAGGCGCTCACGGTATCCATGTTCGGTGGCGTGGGATCAGTATGGGGGCCCATCATCGGGGCGGCTATTCTCGTGCCGCTGGGCGAGATACTGCATGCCGAGCTAGGTTCGACCTATCCGGGCATTCAGGGCGTGATCCTGGGCATGGCCATCATCGCGGTGATTCTGGTGGCGCCGGAGGGCGTGTTCTGGAAATTGCGCGATGTCCTGCAACGTCGCAAGCGCGCGACGACATCGGCCGCACCGGCGGAACAGACTGAGTCGATAGAGCAGACCCGGTCGACGGTACAGGCCAAGTCGACGCCGATGCCCGCCCATTCGACTCGGCCTGTACGGCCACCGACATCCGCCGACGACATCATCCTGGACGTGCAGTCGGTATCGCGCAGCTTTGGCGGACTCAAGGCTGTGCAGGACGTCAGTTTCTCGGTGCGCCGGGGTATGATCCTGGGCATTATTGGTCCTAACGGCGCCGGCAAGACCACGCTGTTCAACCTGCTCAACGGCTTTTTGCAGCCGGATACAGGCAAGGTGATGGTGAACGGCGTGGACATGGCGGGCCGCAAGCCGCATGTGCTATGTGCAGCAGGTGTGGGGCGCACTTTCCAGATCATGCGACCCTTCATGCGACTGACCGTGGCGCAGAACGTCAAGGTGGGCGCCTATGTGCGCGCCAAAGATGAGGCGCAGGCCGAAGCACTCGCGGCGCAGGCCATCGCGCGGGTTGGCTTGTCCGACTGCGCCAACAAAATCGCCGCGCTGCTTACCACCCGCGAATTGCGCCTGATGGAGCTTGCCCGGGCGGTGGCCGGGCAACCCGAACTGTTGCTATTGGATGAAACTCTGGCTGGTCTGGGACATGGTGAGGTCGACGATATCGTCGACGCGATTCGCGCGCTTTCGGCCGAGGGCATCACCGTTGTCATCATCGAACACACCATGCAGACCATGGTGCGCCTGGTCGATGAGTTCGTGGTGTTGGATCATGGCCAAGTGCTGACGCGAGGCGACCCACAGTCGATCACCCAAGATCCCCAAGTGGTGCAGGCCTATCTGGGTAAGAAGTGGAGCGCGCAACATGCTACTTGAAATCCATCAACTGGAGGCGGGTTATTCCGCGGTGCCCGTTCTGAAAGGTGTCTCGGTAGAGGTCGGAGAGGGGCAGTTCGTCTCCATCGTCGGGCCCAACGGCGCGGGGAAAAGTACCTTGTTCAGGACTATTTCGGGTAGCGTGTCGGCCCGCTCGGGAAGTATCCGCTTCGATGGACAGGATTTGCTGGCTGTGCCCATCGATCGACGGCCACATTTGGGCATTGCCCACGTGCCCGAGGGTCGGCAGGTATTTGCCTCGATGAGCGTATTGGAAAACTTGGAAATGGGGGCTTATACCGAAGCCGGCCGACGCGATTGGACTCGCAATTTAGAACGTATCTATGCATGGTTTCCCATCCTCAAACAGCGCAGCCGGCAATTGGCCGGCACGCTGTCGGGGGGCGAGCAGCAAATGGTGGCCATCGGCCGTGGTCTGGCATCGTCGCCGCGTTTGCTGATGCTCGACGAGCCATCGATGGGGCTGTCGCCGGCTATCGCCGACTTTATCTTTGAACGCCTGATCGACATTCGCCGGGAAGCGGGTCTGACCCTCCTGCTGGTGGAGCAACGGGTGGCGGAGGCGCTGCAATACGCCGATCGGGGTTACGTGTTGGAAACCGGATGCGTGGTGCTGGAAGGCACGCATCAGACGCTGCAGGCGGATGATCGGATTCGCCGCGCATATCTTGGGATGTAGAACATATACCGCCCCGACCAAGGCGGAAAAACCGAGGAGATCAACATGAAAACGAAGTCTGCGGTTGTCAGTCTCATGAGCGTGGCGTTGGGTGCCAGCTTGTTGCTGGGCGGTAGCGCCGTGGCCGAACCCACCCCCGTGAGCGTCGGGCTTATCGCGCCCATGTCAGGTATTTACGCGCGTTATGGCCAAGTGATGCGTATGGGTGCCGAAATGGGGGTCAAGGACATCAACGACCAGGGCGGCATCAAGGCGCTGGGCGGCGCCAAGCTCAAGCTGGTGGTGGTCGATTCGGGCGACTCCACCGAGAAGGCCAAGAGCGCGGCGGAACGGATGGTTGCCGATTACCCCAATCTGGTCATCGCGACGGGCGCCTACCTGAGTTCATTCACCTTGGCCGTTACCGAGGTAACGGAGCGGGCCGCGCTACCGATGCTGACGCTGTCGTATTCCGATCTGATTACGTCGCGGGGGTTCAAGTACGTCTTTCAGACGTCGGCGCCGGCTGGCAAGCAAGCCGATATCGCGCTGCCCAGCATTCTGGCCCTGGCGGAGAAGGCCTCGGGCAAGCGGCCCAAGACCGTGGCCATCGTGACTGACAACACGGCCGCCTCGCTATCCACGGTCAAGGCCCTGAAAGATGGTCTCTTGAAGAAGAACGGGTTGGAGCTGGTCGTCGATGAAACCTTCACGCCGCCGCTGGCGGATGCGTCGTCATTGATTCAGCGCGTGCGTTCGCGACGTCCCGACCTGCTGTTCTTTCTTCCTACTGTGATCTCGGACGCCAAGCTCATCCTCGAGAAGATGAGTGAGACCAATGTGAAGGTGCCGGTGATTTCTTTCGGTATCGCCATCGCCGAACCCGAGGTGCTCAACACGGTCAGCCCGGCGTTGCTCAATGGTGTCATGTCGGCCGTAGGCAACTGGGGCGCCAAGGGACAGGAAGGCCTGATCAAGCGCATGAAGGCAGAATACAACGAGCCTTGGATGACGCAGAACGCCATCTCGACGTATGGTGATATGTGGATCATGAAGGCGGCCTTGGAGAAGGCCGGCAAGGCTGATCGCGAGGCCGTCGGACAGGCGATGCGCGCCCTGGACGAGGGGCCCAGTCCGTATTTCCCTGGCGGTGTGCTCAAGTTCGATGAGGCGGGGCATCGCGTCGACGCGACGCTTACGGTCATTCAATGGCAGAACGGCGTACCCGTGACCGTGTTCCCGGAGGCGCAGGCCGTCGCCCAGCCCATTTGGCCTGGCAAATAAGGGGTGCTCGCGCCGCTGCGGTACGCACTGGCGCAAACCAAGAGGAAACATCAATGGATAAGAAGCGAGTCGGCTTTATCGGCCTAGGCAATATGGGTGGGCGCATGACGCGTCGGTTAGTCGATGCCGGTATCTCGGTGCTGGGATACGACACCGATCCGACGAGAGCGGCCGAGACTGGAGCCCGGGCGGCTGCGACGATAGGCGAGGTTCTCGACGATGTTGATGTCGTACTGCTGTCGCTGCCGGACAGCAAGGTGGTAGAGGCGGTGGTCGAAGGAGACGGTGGTCTTTTGGCGGCCTGCCGGCCCGGCCAGATTGTGGTTGACTTGAGCACAGCGGCGGCAAGCTCTACCGTGCGCCTGAGCGCGCGCTTTGCGCAGCAGGGCGTCCAGTATGTCGACGCGGGCGTATCGGGCGGCGCGGCCGCCGCGGAGAAAGGCAAGTTGACGCTGATGGTAGGCGGGGACGCGGCCACCATCGAGGCCATCGACTGGGTGTTCGCGCCTATCAGCACCAAAGTCGTGACCATGGGCGGCAGCGGCGCGGGACATACCACCAAGCTGCTCAACAATTTCCTGAACGCCGTCAGCCTGGCGGCGACTGCCGAGGTCATGGTGGCAGGCAAGAAAGCCGGGCTGGATCTGCATCGCTTGCTCGAGGTGATCAACAGCAGCAGCGGAGTGAACTTCGCTTCGCTCAACCGCTTCCCGTTCATTGTCGATGGCGACTATCTGGAAGGGGGGTTGACCAGCAAGCTCATGACCAAGGATGTGGTGCTGTATGTGGACATGGTCCGCGAATTGGGCGTGGCGTCGCTGAACGCCGCTGGCCCTGCGGCCTGCTTTGGCCTGGCCACCGCGCTGGGTTATGGTGACCAGATCAGCAATCGTGTGGTGGATGCCATCGGCGACGTGTCGGGCGGCGTTCGTTTGAAAAGCGCTTAAACAAAAGGAGTAAGGTCATGCAAGTATTTCACGGCCGCGACCAGGGCAAGCCGTCGGAGCAACGCGGTGCGACATTCACCGGCGTGGTCTGGGCTGATCCAGTCATGCCCCCCGCGGACAACGTTGGCATCAATCACGTATTTTTTTCTCCGGGCGCGCGCACGTTCTGGCATACCCATGAGTATGGCCAGGTTCTGCACGTGACGTCGGGCCGAGGCTGGATATGTCGCGACGGTGATGAGCCCCAGGAGATCCGCCAGGGCGATGTGGTCTGGATTGGGCCTAATGAACGCCACTGGCACGGTGCGGCGGCCGATACCTTTATGACGCATCTGGCGATCTCGCTGGGCAAGCCCGATTGGCAGGAAGAACTGGCCGAATCCGAATATTCCAAAGCGGGTCGCTGACCCCCTATTTGATACCGCAAGGAGACCCCATGATTATTGAAATGCGTATTTATCATTGCCTTCCCGGCCGCATGCCGGCGCTGAATGAGCGCTTTAGCAAAACGACGCTGGATTTTTTCAAGAAATACGGCATCAAGCCTGTCGGTTTCTGGACGACGCTGATCGGCCCGAGCAACCATGCGCTGACCTACCTGCTGGAGTGGGAAAGCCTGGAAGAACGCGAGCGCAAATGGAATGCTTTCCAGGCTGATCCGGAATGGATCGCCAAGCGGAACGCCAGCGAAGCGGAAAAATCTATCGTGGAGCGCGTCGAGAATATTTTTCTCAGCCCGACCGACTATTCCCCCATGCGTTGAACCGCCGCGTCATTCAAATGGGCATCATCAGCACGATGGCCAACAGTGCTAGCCCTAGTCCAAGCAGGTTTACACGGCTGAGATGCTCTCGAAAGACCAGGGCGCCGACGAGGGTACCCAGGGTGATGACGCCCATGTTCATGGCTGAGAACACCAAGGCGGGGTGGCCGGGCAGGGATTGATGGGCGCGGATGTAGGTGACGATGTTGCCGAAGTTCGCGATGCCCAACACGATACCGGCTAGCAGGTGACGGGCCCGCCACGTGACGCGTTGCCAGAGCAGGTAGCCGGCTATGACGATGCCGGCCAAGATAAAGGCGATCAGGAGCGCGCCGGAGAACGCCGAGCCTGCTTTGGCGATTTGTTTAAACAGGATATCTACAAGACCGTAGGCAATCCATACGCCCAGGGGCCAGCGCCAGGCGTGCGGGTCCAGTGGCGTATGACCGGTGGGTCCGCGCCGTAGCAGGATGCAAAACAGGGCGGTGAAGGCCAGTGCAATCGCCGTGGATTTGCGCCAGGTGAGGCTTTCTCCAAACAGCAGAAACGCGGCCAGCAGGGGTAGCAGTAACGACAAGCGTTGAGCCACGTCGCTGCGGACGATGCCCACCTGACGGACCGATTGCGCCATGGCCATGAACCCTGTGGGTAACAATACGCCCAAGGCCAGTAGCAGGGGCCAGGCCTGGCCGGCGGATACCAGTTGATCGGTAGAGGGCCTCAGCATAAGTCCGCTGAGTACGGCAGTGACGGCGTAATTGGCGGCGATGGCTTGGCGGATGTCGATGTCGTATTGGCGGGCCAGTTTCAGTAGAACGGCGACCGTGACGCTGCAGGCGACGCTGGCTAGCAGGTATAGCAGTCCAGAAGTAGGCTCGGGCATGGGTAGTGAGTGGAGGAACTGAGGGTCAGATGCCAGGAGCGCCAGAAATTCGGCACCCGGTGGGATGTGCCGGGTATTGCGGCGTTGGGCGGGTCAAGTCACTTGGCTTCGGCGTATAAGCCCAGGCGTTTCATCAGGCGTTGATCGGCTTGTACCTGAGGGTTGCTGGTGGTGAGCAGCATCTCGCCGCAGAAAAGCGAATTGGCGCCTGCTAAAAAGCACAGGGCCTGCAACGTGTCGCTCATGGTTTCGCGGCCGGCAGATAGACGGACGTGGGCGCGAGGCATGGTGATGCGGGCGACGGCAATGGTGCGTACAAACTCAAAGGGATCCAAGGCTTCGGTGCCTGCGAGCGGCGTGCCTTGGACTTGCACCAGGTTGTTGATCGGCACGGATTCAGGGTAGGGATCCAGGTTGGCCAGTTGTGCGATCAAGCTTGCGCGCTGGTCGCGTGATTCGCCCAGGCCGACGATGCCGCCGCAGCAGACGTTCAGACCTGCGTTGCGCACGCGGTCCAGCGTGTCCAGCCGTTCTTGGTAGGTACGGGTGGAAATGATCTGGCCATAGAACTCCGGCGAGGTGTCCAAATTGTGGTTGTAGTAATCAAGTCCGGCGGCTTTGAGTTTTTCTGCCTGACCGTCGTGCAACATCCCCAAGGTGACACACGTTTCCATGCCCAGTGCTTTGACGGCACGGATCATTTCGGCGACGGCGTCCAGGTGCCGCGGTTTGGGGCTACGCCAGGCGGCGCCCATGCAGAATCGTTGGGCCCCACCTTTTTGGGCCGCACGGGCGGCCTGCAAGACGTCGTCCAACGGGATCAGTTTGTCTGCCGTCAGGCCGGTGTCGTAATGCGCGGATTGAGGGCAATAGGCGCAGTCCTCGGGACAACCTCCCGTCTTGATCGATAGCAGGCTGGACAGTTGGATGGCATTGGCATCGAAGTGTTGCCGATGGATCTGTTGAGCACGGTAGAGCAGATCCATCAATGGCAGCGCGAATAGCGCTTGGATGTCACTGGAATGCCAGGCGCCAGCGATTGCGGGGGCAGGCCTGACGATATCGGAAACGGGGATGCTGGTGGTATGCATGACGATCCTTTTGCGGCAAATCAGTGCGGCGTCAATGGTCGCGACCGGTTCTGTAGCAGCGGATCGTAAGAACAAGGTTGGAAAATGGCAATGGGCAGATTTTTGCCGAAATTAGGCGTGTCTTACGGGCTATAGCTGAATTTTCGCCACGCGTTGATCTGCGCGGGGCATTAACGTGTGGCGATCTTCCGTGATAAATTTGCTCTTCTTTTTATGTGTCTTGTTGTAACATTAAAGGATCGAGAATAGCCCGCTGCGCATGCGGAGATCGATTCGTCGAGTGTTTCTGCGTATTCGTCGAAAAAATCTGGCCCGCATACAGATCTGGGCATACCGTGACGATGCTCCGTGACACTCAGGCCATGGCGCGGCGCAAACGTTGCGAGGCGGTACGGCCCAATACGATGGGGGCGACATCGTTGATGAATGTGATTTCGGTTTGCTCACCGAGCCGCTGTGAAACGTGGGCGATATGATCCAGATTAATAATCATCGACCGGGATACGGCGTAAAACGGTGGAGAGGGCAATTGGGGCACCAGACGCTTGAGGGTGATATGCATCAACTCATTGGTAGACGTGGCGCCGTGCAGGCGAACATAGTCGCCTTGGGCTTGAGCGATGGTCAGGTCATGGATCTTGATGATGCGCGTGCCGTTTCTGCTGCGGGTAGTCAGATAACTATTGGTGCGCGGTTGCAGGCGCGTCAGGGCCTGGGCCAGTCGGTCGGGGCTGACCGGTTTAAGCAGGTAGTCCACTGCCTCGACATCAAAGGCGCGTGCGCCATAGTCGTCGTGCGCGGTGACAAAGACCACCGCGGGGGCGGGCTCCAGATCTGCCAGCAAGTCAAAGCCCGTGCCGCTGGACAGTTCAATATCCAGAAACAAGACGTCAGGACGGTGTTCGCGGATCATTGCCTGGGCCTGAGCCAGGGTGGCGGCTTCGCCTTCGATTCGTACGGACGGGCTTTGCTCGAGCAATCGACGCAGGTAACGTCGGGCAGGGGCTTCATCGTCAATGATCAGCACGCGTAACATCGGTTCTCCTTGGGTACCAGATGGCGCCGGGCAAGCCGTACGCGAACGGCGACAGCAGGCAGTGAAGGCCGCAAGTTTCGCAGCGACTAAGACTATAAGACAAGTTATAGGACATGTCTGTCCGGCCGTGACGCCGGCGCAGCCAGCAGGGTGAACTGTCGATGGTATTTGCGGAGAGGTATCCATGATTTTCATACCCATCGGTCAAGCGCTGAGCTTGGGAGAGTCCTCGGCTGCGTTTTGGCGCGCACAGGTGGCGGGATGGGTGGTGCTGGCGACCATTGGCTTCTGTTCGCGCTGGGTGGTGTTCGGCAATGGGACGGTGGCGTTTTGGGTCACGATCGGCGTAGAGCCCGTCGCCTTTGCCATGACCAGCGCAGCGGCGGTGTGGCATGGGCGTCATCCCAGACCCTATGCCTCTATCCAGGTGCTGGCGAGTTCTCTGCTCCTGTGCGTGGCGGCGTCGGCCGCTCTGGCGGGCATCGCCTATGCCATTCATCAATTGTTTGAGCCCGGTGCCGTAGCGGTGAGTCCCGGCGAGCAGTATCGGCTAGGTTTCATCTATTACATGGGGCTGTTGTCGATCTGGACACTGATTTATTTTGGCGTGTCGGCCGAGTTGGCGGCGCGTGCCGAGCGTATCTCCAAGATGAAAGCCGAGACGCGCGCCTTGCGGCTAGAGCTGGAATATCTGAAATTACAGATCGAGCCGCATTTTCTTTTTAACGCCCTGAACACGATCGTGGTGGAGATTGCGGATCGACCCACGGTGGCAGAGGAAATGACGCGCGGACTCGCTTCCTATCTGCGTTACTCGCTTGATCGGCGCGGGCGCGGCATGTGTCGGCTGGACGAGGAAATCGAGGCGGCCGAGACCTATATCCGTATTCAGGCGTTGCGTTTTGACAAGCAGCTTGCGTACCGGTGTCACGTTGATCCGGCGTCGCTGGAATTACTGGTCCCGCATATGACCATGCAGGGACTGGTCGAGAATGCGATCAAGCACGGCATGCGGTCCGAGTACGATCAATTTCTGATCAATATCCGGACTCGTGTGCAGGGCGACGAGTTGATTATCGAGGTCGATAATCCCGGCGAGTTGCATGCCCCCTATGATTTGGCCCGCAGTGGAGGCGGGCTGGGAAATCTGTGCCGTCGCTTGGCCCTGCGTTATCCCGAGCGGCACACGTTTTCACTCGAACAGCGCGACGACAAGATCGTTGCGGAGGTTCGCATCAAAGGTGAGCCGCTCTCGCTGCTTTAGATCCCGAATGCTTCGCCTTTTTCAACGATGCGCTGTGCCTGCTTGACGACAGGCGCGTCGACCATGCGGCCTTCGAAAGTGCAGGCCGAGCGCCCTTTGGCTTCTTCTTCCTTGAAGGCCGCGATGAGCTTGCGGGCGCGTTCGACCTCGGTGCGCGAGGGGGAAAATGCGGCATTCGCGATGGCGACTTGCGCGGGGTGAATGCAAAACGCGCCTTCAAAGCCCAATGCCGCGCCACGCTCGACGGTTTTCTGAAACGCCTCGCGATCCGCAAAATCCGCGACCGAGCCTACGAACCCGATCGGCGCAATGCCCGCGCGTCGACACGCCGCCACCGCCAGGACATTGGGCATGTAGAGCGTGTCGGCGGTGACGGCCATCTGCAGGGACACCGCCAGATCTTCTGCGCCCACGATCAGGCCGCATAGACGCGGGTGCGCGGCCGCGATTTCGTTCATGTTGTGCAGACCCTCGGCATCCTCGACCATGGCAATCAGGCGCGTCGTGCCGGGCGCCATGCCTTGTTCGATCTCCAGTTCGTCAATGATTTCGGCCACGGCCTGGACAAAGGCGGCGTTCGGGACTTTGGGCAGTGTCAGCGCTTTGACATGCGGGCCGACGCTGGCTTCGATATCGCGCACCAGATGCCGCCAAGGGCGATTGATGCGCACGATGACATCCTTGCCTTGCTCGTGGCACAGCGCCGCGACGCTGGCGACAAGCTCGCGCGCCTGGGTTTTTTGTTCCAGGGCGATGCTGTCTTCCAGATCCAGCTGAATCGCGTCGGCGGGCTGTCGCAAGGCGCTTTGGACGAATCGGTCGTTGATGATCGGGACGAAGAGCATTGAGCGCCATGCAAAAACCTGACTCATGGGGTTTCCTTGGGAAGTAGGCAATGTCAGAGAGGTGATTAGGATCGTACCGCGATGCGGAGCAAGCTGCGCCTAGTCCAGCGAGACCTGTTCCAGTTCTGCCAGAATATCGACGGTATGCTCGCCTAACTTGGGCGCGGGCCGACGGAATCCTCCGGGACTGGACGACAGGCGGGGAATGATGTTGTGCATGGGCACGCTACCCATCTCCGCATCAGGCAGGTTGACGATGGCCTGGCGCCCGGTGACATAGGGGTGATCGACCAGATCCGCCACGGAATAGACGGGGCCGGCCGTGACGCCCGCCTGTTCAAACAAGGCCAGGTTGTCTTCCTGCGTGCGGCTCCCCACAAAACCCTGGATGATCTCGTCCAGTAGATCTTTGTTTTTCACGCGCACGTCGTTGTTTTCAAAACGCGGATCGGTCTTGAGTTCGGGCATGCCGATGGTGTCGAAAATCCGCATGGCCATCGATTGCATGGAGCCCGACATCGCGATGTGTTTGCCGTCTTTGCAGACGTAGACGTTGCGCGGTGCGGTGTGTGTGGATTGATTGCCGGCGCGCAGCGTAGGCGTGCCCGTTGCCTGGAATTTCCCGGCCTCGGATGAGATTAGCGAAAAAATCGGTTCGAACAGTGACAGATCTACGATCTGGCCTACACCCGTTTTCTCTGCCGAACGCAGCGCAGTCAGCACCCCTGCCGCGCCGTAGATGCCCGCGATCATGTCCGCCATGGCCAAGGGGGGCAGGGCAGGTGGCTTGTCGGGGAACCCATTCAGATAGGCGTAACCGGACATGGCCTCAACCAGCGTACCAAATCCCGGCTTGTGGCTGTAGGGCCCCGTCTGGCCCCAGCCGGACACGCGAGCGATGACGAGCGCGGGATTCAAAGCGTGCAGGACCTCGGGTGACAGGCCCATTTTTTCCAGGCCACCGGGGACAAAATTTTCGATGAGTACGTGTGAACATTTGATCAGCTTTTTGAGCTGTATCAGTCCGTCTTCGGATTTAATGTCCAGCGCCAACGAACGCTTGTTGCGGCCATAGACTTTCCAGTACACGGCCTGGCCGCCTTCACGCCAATGCCGCAGATCGTCGCCTTTTTCGGGGCGTTCGACCTTGATGACGTCGGCGCCAAAGTCAGCCAGAAATACCGACAGCATGTTCCCCGCTACCAGGCGCGACATGTCGACGACTTTGATGTCTTTGAGCGGGCCTTCTTGCTCGGGGGTAAAGGCTTGAGTATTCATGGCGTGCTCTGTGTGGCGGAGGATGTCCAGGGGGCGTACACGGTGCGGGTCGCCCCGTTAGTCGATCGGAAACGGCGTAACTCAGTTGGCTTTCGCACCGGAGGATTTGACGATGCCGCTCCAGAGTTTCAAGTCGTCGTTCAGGCGTTGCGCCAGTTGCTCCGGATTGTCGCTCAATGGCTCGACCCCCAATTCCGCGTACTTCTTTGTGACGTCGGCATCGGCCAGCGCGATCTCCGTGGCTTTGTAGAGCGTGTCGATAACGTCTTTAGGCGTGTTTTGAGGCACGTACATGGCGATCCAGAGTTCGCCGCTATAGCCGGGGATTTGTTCACCGATGGCTGGGACATCCGGCAGCGCCGGGTTGCGTTCTTTGGTGCTGACGCCCAAGGCCCGGAGTTTGCCGGCTTTGATCGTGGCGATTGATGAGGGCAAACTGGCGAACAGCATGGGGACTTGTCCGCCCAACACGTCGGTCATGCCAGGGGCGACACCGCGGTAGGGGATGTGTTCCAGTTTCAGGCCGCCTTTTTCGTCCAGCATGGCGCCCAGCAGGTGATTGAGCGAGCCATTGCCGGCCGAGGCATATTGATATTTGCCAGGATTCGCTTTGACCAGAGTAATGAATTCGGCGAGCGTATTTGCCGGGAATGACGGGTGGACGCAGAGCACGTTGGGAACGCTGCCGACCGCTGCGACGGGGGCGAAATCTTTCACCGGGTCAAAGCCGGGGTCCTTGAAAATGGCCGGGCTGATCGCCTGGGCGCTGCTGACGGTGAACAAAATGGTATAGCCGTCCGCGGCCTCGCGCGCGACCTGGGCAGTACCGATGTTGCCGCCCGCGCCGGGCTTGTTTTGTACGACGAAGGGCTGGCCGAGTTGTTGAGCCAGCTTGTCAGAAATGAGGCGCGCCACGATGTCGTTGGTGCCGCCCGGCGATTGCGGGACGACCACGGTGACAGGTTTATCGGGATAGGCGGCGAGGGCATTTGTGCTGGTTACGCCGAGGCCTGCCACAACAGCCAGGCCGGCTGCCAGTTGCTTGAAGAACATGATGGGTGTCTCCTGAATATTTTTCCATATTCTTCACGCAAAATTTATATAGGTAAAATAGTATAAAAATATGGTTTACATACATTTTTATATATAGTTGGTTTTGTCGACTCGCGTGCTGTACTCCGCCTTGCTTTACTTAAGGGTAATGGGGGTAATCGCGTATCACGCGATTGGATACAACGATCTTGCCTGAACGAGAAACCCATGACGCTGACCCAACTGCGGTATTTTCTGGCGGTGATTCGCTGTGGCAGTATTTCAGGCGCGGCGGTCCAAATTCATGTGGCGCAGCCGGCGATTTCACAGCGCTTGCGGCAGCTCGAAGAGGAACTGGGCCAGACGCTCTACAAGCGACTCCCCCGCGGCATTGAACTGACGCCCGCAGGTCATCATTTAAAGGCCCATGCGCTGGAGATACTGCGCCGAGTGGACTCAGTACAGGATGATTTCAAATCCTCGGACGTGAATCCCATCGGTCGTGTGACACTGGGCATGTCGACCGCGATCAACAGCAAGTTTTGTGTCGCGGTGCTCGAACACGCCAGCCGTAGCTATCCCAACATCAAACTCACGTTGACCGAACATATGAGCGGCACCCTGCTGGAGTGGGCGGAGACTGGGCGAGTGGATCTAGCCGTGGTGTACGACGTGCCCAGCAATACACCTTTGTCCACGCATAGCCTGGGCAAAGAAAATCTTTATTTGGTGACTGACCTGGCGTTCAAACAGCGCCTGCCCGAGACGGTATCGTTGGTCGATATCCTGGAAATGGCGTTGATCCTGCCGGCGTTCCCGCAAACGCTGCGCTTAATGATCGAACGGATTTTTTCAGAACGCGTGGGCAGAGCGCCCAAGGTGTTGCTCGACGTCGATTCTACGTACGCCATCAAAAAACTGGTGGCTGCCCGTAAAGGCCAAAGCATTTTGTCCATTCACTCGGTTGGCGACGAGCTTCGACATGGGGAATTGGCGATTACGCCGATCGCGGACCCTCCCGTTAGCCGCACCATTAACCTCGTTACGTATCGCCCGCGCGCCAACGATGCAGCGGTGAGAGCGGTGCATCGCGTGGTGGAGAGCGTGTTGGCGGGGTAGGCAGGCCGGGGGTATTGCAGATCGGATTCGCGATTGCCACGAGATTGGTGAAAGCGGGGTATCGCGTTGGGCTGGAAATACTGGAAAGCCAGTAAGATGCAGTGATTGTTGTTTGCTTTTCACCATGCCTCATGCCCCTGTCTGAATCCCAGTCCACAGATGCTCCCTCAGGGCAGCCCCAACTGCGACGGACGCGCGATGCGCTCTTAATGCAGTTCGCTGGGTCCGCTTCGGTGCAAAGCAGCATGTCCCTGCTTAACCCGTATTCTCTCGACCTCGAGTACACACGGTTGATGATGGGTTTCCTGTTGTTTGACAGCGGCCCTCGGCGTCTGTTGATGATTGGTTTGGGCGGTGGGTCGTTACCGAAATTTTGCCATCGCTATCTACCGCAAACGTCGATCGATGTGGTTGAGATCGATCCTGATGTCATTGCGTTGAGAGACGATTTTCATGTTCCGCCCGATGATGCGCGCTTTCGTGTGATCGCGGCCGATGGAAGAAACTATCTACAAGCCGACCCCGACCCAGTAGATGTTTTGTTGATCGACGCCTACGACGGGCAGGGCATGCCGACGGCATTGTGTGAACAGACGTTCTTCGAGGATTGCCTGGCGACCCTGTTGCCTGACGGCATCCTGGTGGTGAACCTGCATCTCGAGAGCGTTTCGTATCCGGTTTGCCTGGCACATCTGCGCGAGGTATTCGGTACGTCGTTGTTTGAAGTCATCGACGACGACATGACCAACAGCATTGTGTTTGCCTGTAACGGCGAGCGTTTTGGCCATACGGATCTGCGCAGGGCCTTGCGAAAGCCAGAAAATCTCAGTAAAGACGCCTGGCGACAATTGCAGCCGACGTTCAAGCTCATTGAGGCCACACTCATCTTGCGTTGACGCAATGCGATGTCTGCACTCAACGCTCACAGCAGGCACATCCCCGGAAATCGTTGCGCGTTTTATCGGACATGACAACATGTCCACAATGAAATCCGACCTTACTTGATCACAGATATGGGCACACGATTTGGCAGCCACCACGAGACCTTTCTACCTATCACGGGCTTACATTGCGGACACGCTTTCCTTGATTCTGTTCTTTACCACGACGGGCGTATTGAATGAACGCCTGATTGCCGGGATGACATGGGATCAGGTGTTGCACGCGCGCCTGATCGGCGCGGCGTTGATGATCCCGGTCGGGCGGCCTTATGGGATGTGGCGCGACTGGATGATGGGTCACGCCAAGGAAACGCGCGCATCCCGGGTGCTTTGGGACAGCCTGGCCCTGATGAGCTTTCAGGTGCCTATTTATGCCGCGATCATTGCGTTCAGCGGCGCGACGGGCGATGGCTTGGTGTTTGGCGTGCTGGGGGCAGCGGTGATGATGCTTTGCCTGGGTCGTCCCTACGGCGCATTTCTCAACGGAATCAGACGCCTGTTTGGTCTGCCGCCGGGGGGTGAGAAGCCGATGTCACTTAACGATTCACGGAAAAGCACCTGATTGGTGTGGGCAGAACGACGTTGTATAAGTGCAGACACCAGTCGCTTGACGAAGGGCCACCTGTATCAAGGGGCCACGTGGTTCACGGTGTATTGAGTTTGCATTGCGGCAACTGCGCATGGACGTAAGTATTCACTGGCACTGACGTCCGTTCGCTCTTGGGCCGATAGTAGAGGGCTCGCTTAACAGCCCTCACGAAATGCTTTATGGCCCAACGCCCGGACTACGATAGTGCCTGGAAAGACACATTGTCTGCGTATTTCCCCGAATTCATGCAGATGCTGCGCCCAGACACGCACGCCCATATCGACTGGGCATATCCGCCGAAGTTCATGGACAAGGAGCTGCAGGCGCTTATGCGCAGCACCGCGCGTGGGCGTCGGCATGTCGATAAGTTGGTTTCCGTGCGCATGCTGGACGGCCAGGACAAGATGCTGTTGATTCACGTCGAGATTCAAACGCGATGCGATTCGACGTTTTCGGCACGTATGTTTGATTATCACATTCGGCTGAAATCGAAATATCCTGGTGATCGGCTGCTCAACCTGGCCGTGCTCACCGGACAAGGCGGCAGCCGGGATGAGGATAGCGCCGAGCGGGTATCAAACCTGATGTCTTACGCTTATCAGGACGAGGACTGTGGTTTGTGTTTTACCTTTCCGGTCATCTGGCTGGAAGGTTGGCGCCCGCGCATGGTCGAGCTGCAGAAACTCGCTCCGTGCAACCCCTTTGCGGTGATCGTGCTCGTCCAACTGGAGGCCAGCGCGCTGCGCCTTGGCCCCGACCGTCTGGCACGCAAGATCGAGCTCGTTCGGCATTTGGAACAATGGGGATTCACGCGCGATAATAGGCGTACGCTATTTCGGGTCATTGATGCCATGCTGTATCTGCCAGATGACCTAGAACCCGTATTCGAAGCCGCCGTCATTCAAATCGAAGAGGAACACCAGATGACTTACGTGACCAGTATCGAGCGCGTGCGGCTCAAGCGCGAACGCGCTGAGGGCTTGGAAGAAGGTCTGGAACAAGGTCGAGAACAAGGTCGAGAACAAGGCCTGCAGAAAGGCAAAATTACAGGCGCTGCCGAATTGCTGACGACGCAAATCACCAGTAAATTTGGCATGCTGCCGGATTGGGCGCACGCTCGCATCGTCGAGGCTGATGAAGTCACGCTGAACCAGTGGGCACTGCGTATTCTGCAAGCTGAACGTCTCGAAGACGTGTTTGCCTGAGTCGAGATTACGTCGTTTGGTGGTGGTTTGGATGCCATCGCATATAGGCGCACCGTAAAGCATCAAGGACATCATGGCTAGCTCTTCTCGTAGCCAAGCCCGTTTGCGGCACCTTATGGATGCCGACAAGCCGGGCGTTTGCAGGAAAATGCGAGAGACAGACTTGCTTGACTTGCATATAAATTTGAACAAAAAAAGCGCTTACTTTTCGTAAGCGCTTTTTTGATCGAATTCTTTGGCGGAGCGGACGGGACTCGAACCCGCGACCCCCGGCGTGACAGGCCGGTATTCTAACCAACTGAACTACCGCTCCGCAGCGGTTTATTACCTTACTACTGCCAACTAAAAAAGCTGGCGTCCCCTAGGGGATTCGAACCCCTGTACTCACCGTGAAAGGGTGATGTCCTAGGCCTCTAGACGAAGGGGACTTGGATCTGCTGTACTGCAACTTCGCTATCGACTGGTGGAGGTAAGCGGGATCGAACCGCTGACCTCTTGCATGCCATGCAAGCGCTCTCCCAGCTGAGCTATACCCCCAAACGTCCTGTCACTGTGGTCTGCAACTCGGGTCAACGTGACCTGTTTTGCCGACACGGTTTCCGTATATCGTTTAGCGAACGGGGCCGAATTATGCACCATTTTTTGTCGCGTGTGTGGCGACTGTGGAAATTAATGCATAAACCAGCGATTTTTTAAATTGTGCGCTGAAAACTGAAAAGGCCAGCGATAATAAGCGCTGACCTTTGGAATTCTTTGGCGGAGCGGACGGGACTCGAACCCGCGACCCCCGGCGTGACAGGCCGGTATTCTAACCAACTGAACTACCGCTCCGCAGCGGTTTATTACCTTACTACTGCCAACTAAAAAAGCTGGCGTCCCCTAGGGGATTCGAACCCCTGTACTCACCGTGAAAGGGTGATGTCCTAGGCCTCTAGACGAAGGGGACTTGGACCTGCTGTACTGCAACTTCGCTATCGACTGGTGGAGGTAAGCGGGATCGAACCGCTGACCTCTTGCATGCCATGCAAGCGCTCTCCCAGCTGAGCTATACCCCCGTTTCCCTAAAACAAGCTCGCAATTTCCGGTGTTTTATGCCCGTCGTTGCCAGTTTTTTAGTGCCGTTGGCGAAGAAACGAGATTATGCACGAGTTTTTTTCGACGTGCAAGTCGACGGCGGAAAATGTTGGTGCAACGTCCATGTTTCCTCCCGACAGGTCTAGCGCCTGCCTTTTTTACGCCCTAGTGCCGCTGCCGCAATGAGCAGCAGGGCAATGATGACGAGTACTGGTTTGTCGCCGAAACGGGCGTAGGGGGTCAGGCCTGTCATGCCCTGCACGGAGACGGGAAGGATGCCTGCCTGGAGGGCCGGCAATTGGGCGGCGACGCGGCCCTTGGCATCGATGGCGGCGGTGATCCCGGTGTTGGTCGCGGCCAGCATGGGACGGGCGGTTTCCTGGGTGCGCAAGCGGCCGATTTGCAGGTGCTGACGCAGTGCCCAGGTGTCGCCGAACCAGCCCAGATTGCTGACATTGACCAGAATCGTGGCGCCAGGCTCACCGTTGGCGCCGGGCCGCAGGGCGGGCAGGAGCTCGATGCCGAACAGGTCTTCGTAGCAGATGTTGAAGGCGACGTACTGGTCCTTCACGTGAAAGGGCGTTTGCCGTTGTTCGCCGCGATCGAAATCGCCTAGCGGGATGCTGAGCATGTCGACGAACCAGCGAAAGCCCGGAGGCACGTACTCGCCCCAGGGGACGAGGTGGTGTTTGTCGTAGCGTTGTGCCGTGGTGCCTAGCCGTAGTTGTTCCAGCGGGGTCTCGGCGTTAAAGCCGATGACGCTGTTGGTATAACTGTCGTTGCCGTCGCTGCCCTGCGTGCGCAGGGGGACGCCCATGGCGATGGTGGCGGCGTTGCGTGCCGCGAGGTTGCGCCAGGCTGTCCAAACGACGGGATCTAGCTTGTCTTGAAAGATGGGTAAGACGGTTTCGGGCAGGATGATCAGATCGGCGGGCGGCGCGGGCAGGGCGGCCAATTCCAAGTGGCGGCGTATGCCGAACTCCAATAACTTGGGATCGAATTTTTGTGATTGCTCGACATTGCCCTGTATCAAGCGGACCTGTAGCGGCTGGCCGCTGGGCTGTGACCAGGAGATGCTGCGTAGTGGCCAGCCTGCGATGACCAGCAACAGCGCCAGTGCGCAGGCTAGATTGCGGCGTGCGTTGGCCTGTTTGCCCAGCCCGCCGGGTGCGCGCATGGCCTGCCATAGGCCGGCCAGCGCGGCGGCGGCAAAGGCCGACAGCAGGGCGATGCCGTGGACGCCCAGCACGGGTGCCCAGCCGGCCAATGGACTATCGACGTGGGCGTAGCCGATATTCAGCCAGGGAAATCCGGTGAGCAAGGTAGCGCGCAACCATTCGAACAGCGCCCAGGCGGCCGCCCAGGCCAGCGCCGTGATCAACATGCGCCGGGCGGGCGATGGATTGGGTTCGCCATCGGTCGCGGGAGGGCACAACCAGCGCGCCAGTACGCAGGCAGCAGCGGGATAGAGCGCCAGGAAGGCCGATAGCGCCAGGACGCCGGCCACGGCCAAGGGGGCTGCGAGGCCGCCGTAGTAATGAAGGCTGACGAAAATCCAGGAGAGACCCAGCGAGTAACTCGCAAAGTTGAACAGCCAGCCGCGCCAAAATGCCCGGCCCAGGCCGGGCGCGCGCAGCGTTGCATGTGCGACGCAGGCTAATGCGAGGATCTGTACCAGGGCCAAAGCCCAAGCGGGCAGTGGACCCGGCGCGAAGCTCAGCGCGTGGACGGCGCCCGCGAGCACCAGGCCCAGCGTTGCCCAGGGCAGGGTACGGCCGAACCTCATGAGGCGGATGGGCCCGCGTCTGCTGCGGTATCGGTATCGGCGTTAGTGTCAGGGGTGCGCTTGGCGCGCAGCCAGAGTGCGCGCCGTGCATCGGCCCGTATGACTTCGATGGTCAGGTCGCGATGCGATGCGCTGTCGCCGCGACGGGGAATACGCCCCAACTGGCCACCCAGCCACCCGCCGACACTGTCGTATTCGTCGTCGGGCAAATCGGTGGCAAAGGCTTCATTGAAATGGCTGATTTCAGTCGTCGCCATCAGGCGCCATTCGTTTTCGTTTTCGGGGAAGATGCTCTGTTCGTCGTTGTCGTCGAATTCGTCTTCGATGTCGCCAACGATTTGTTCGAGCACGTCTTCCATGCTGACCAGACCCGAGATGCCGCCGTGCTCGTCAATGACGATGGCCAGGTGATTGTGGCTGGCGCGAAACTCGCGCAGCAGCACGTTCAAGCGTTTGGCTTCGGGGATGAAAACCGCGGGGCGGATCAGAGAGCGCAGTTCAATATCGGGCTCTAGCATGCCGCGCAGCAGATCTTTGGCCAGCAAGATGCCAATGATGTTGTCGCGGTCGTCTTCGTAGACGGGAAAGCGAGAGTGTGCCGTGTCGATGATGAACGCGAGCTGCTGCGGCAAGGGCAACGACACATCGAGCAAATCCATGCGCGAGCGCGGCACCATGATGTCGGAGACGGTACGTTCGGAGACGGAGAGTGCGCCCTTGATCATGCCGTACGCCTCGACGTCCAGCAGGTCGCGGTCGTGGGCGGCATCAAGCACGGCTTTGATACCTTCGCGGTCTTCGGGCTCGCGCCGTACAAGGGCCAGAATGCGGTCCAGCAGGGATTTGGTGGGTTTGGGCGTGCGCGTGGCAGTCGCCTCGGTAGTAGGGTAAGGGTCGGACATCGTCCTAGCGGACAAGTTAGAGAACAATCAGCATAACCGAATATCGGCTGCGAATTTGTTACGAGTCAGTCGGAGAGCGGGGCATTTCACCGCGCGGCGGGGCCCTCAAGCGTACGGGTCGGCGATGCGCATGTCGGCCAGGACGGCCGTTTCCAGGGTTTCCATGCGACGTGCGTCGCGCGCTTTGAGGTGGTCGTAGCCTAGCGCGTGCAGCACGCCGTGGATGGTCAAATGGGCCGCATGGTCGAGCAGGGTCTTGCCTTGCTCGCGGGCTTCGCGCACCAATACGGGAATGCAGATGACGATATCCCCGCGGGCGGTGCCCAGTGGATCCGTGCCGTATTCAAAGGTGAGAACATTGGTGGCGTAGTCGCGTTCGCGATACGCGCGATTGAGTTTACGACCCTCGGCTTGCCCGACTAAGCGCAGGCTGAATTCGGCACGCGTGCAATCCACCAGGCCGTCTTGTGCCGCGGCATCGAGTGCGCGCCGCGCCCAGCGACGCAGTCGCCAGCGCGGCAGGCGGGGTTCGGCAACGCCGTACTGCACCGCCAGGGAAAGTTCGGGCGGCGAGGGCTCAGGCTTCATCTTCGGCGGCTTTGTCATAGGCGTCGACAATACGGGCGACCAGCGGATGACGCACCACGTCGCGGCTCGTGAAACGGGTGGTTGCGATGCCCTGAACGTCTTCGAGGACGCCAACCGCATGCGCCAGGCCGCTTTGCTGACCGCGGGGCAGGTCGACCTGCGAGGGGTCGCCCGTAATCACGGCCTTGCTGCCAAAGCCAATGCGGGTCAGGAACATCTTCATCTGTTCGGGCGTGGTGTTTTGCGCCTCGTCCAGGATCACAAAGGCGTGATTCAGCGTACGGCCGCGCATGTAGGCCAAGGGGGCGATTTCGATGGTCTGTTTTTCGAACAGGCGCTGGACTTTGTCAAAGCCCATCAAGTCGTACAGGGCGTCATAGAGTGGACGCAGATAGGGGTCGACCTTTTGCGCCAGATCGCCGGGCAAAAAGCCCAAACGCTCGCCCGCCTCGACGGCAGGACGGGTCAATACCAGGCGTTGTACCGAGTCGCGCTCCATGGCATCGATGGCGCAGGCTACCGCTAACCAGGTCTTGCCTGTGCCCGCCGGGCCGACGCCGAATGTAATGTCGTGCTTGAGGATATTTTCGAGGTATTCGCGCTGGCGTGGGGTACGCGGGCGCAAATCGTTGCGCCGTGTGCGCAGGGTAATGCCCTCATCGTCGCCGGCCGTGGGGATCGCTTGGGTATCAATGGCGCGCGGATCGGCGGGGGGAGAATCATTGCGTCCCACGCCCATCTCGACCAGACCGAGCTGAATGTCGTCGACGGACAGCGGGCGGTGCACGGCCTGATCATGAAAGCGCAGCAAGGCGCGACCCGCCAGATCGGCGCGTTCGCCTTCGATGGTGACACGACTGCCACGACGACCCAGGCTCACCTCCATGCCGTCGGCCAACTGACGCAGGTTTTCGTCCAGCGGGCCACAGAGATTGGCCAGGTGGGTGTTGTCGCCCTCCAGATTGACGATGGTGGGCATCGTGCGGCGGGTGCGGCTGCGAGCTGCGGTCATTCGTTGCCTTGTGTGGAGTCTTGCAATACGGCGGTGGGAGCATCAAATTCCGCGCCATCGACATCGACGTCGGCCACGCGGGCACGCAGCGAGTTGGGATAGGCGTCGGTAATGATCACGTCCACCATCTGCCCGATCAATCGGGTCGGGGCAGGGAAGTTGACGATACGGTTGTTTTCAGTGCGGCCCATCATGTCGTTGGGGTCGCGTCGCGACGGGCTTTCGACCAGTAGACGCTGACGCGTGCCCACCATCGATTTGGCAATCTCGGCCGCCTGCTGATTGATCAGTGCCTGAAGTTGTTGCAGGCGACGCAGCTTGACGTCTTGCGGGGTGTCGTCGGTCAAGTCGGCCGCGGGCGTGCCCGGACGGCGCGAGTAGACAAACGAGAACGAGGTATCAAAACCTACCTCTTCGATCAGCTTGAGTGTTTTTTGGAAATCCTCTTCAGTTTCGCCGGGGAAGCCCACGATAAAGTCCGAGGACAAGGTCAGGCCGGGGCGCGCCGCGCGCAGGCGCCGCACGACGGATTTGAATTCCAGCGTGGTGTAGCCGCGCTTCATGGCGGCGAGCACGCGGTCGCTGCCGGCTTGGACAGGCAAGTGCAGGAACGACACCAGCTTGGGCAGGCGCGCGTAGGCATCCACCATCCGTTGGGTCATTTCCTTGGGGTGCGACGTGGTGTAGCGAATGCGTTCGATGCCTGGAATTTCATGTACGTATTCCAGCAACATGGCAAAGTCGGCGATTTCGCCGGTGTCGCCCATGGTGCCTAGATAGGCGTTGACGTTCTGGCCCAGCAGGGTGACTTCTTTGACGCCCTGGTCGGCCAAGTCAGCGACTTCGACCAGCACGTCGTCAAACGGACGCGAGACTTCGGCGCCGCGCGTATACGGCACGACGCAGAAGCTGCAGTATTTGCTGCAGCCTTCCATGATGGAGACGAACGCCGTGGCGCCGTCGACGCGGGGCGGGGGCATGGCGTCGAATTTCTCGATCTCGGGAAAACTGATGTCGACCTGCGAACGGCCCGATGCACGGCGGCGGCTGATGAGATCGGGCAGGCGGTGCAGCGTTTGCGGGCCGAAAACGACGTCGACGTAGGGCGCGCGCTTGACGATGGCTTCGCCTTCCTGGCTGGCCACGCAGCCCCCTACACCGATCACGAGATTCGGGTTGAGCTTTTTCAGGTGTTGTACGCGACCCAGGTCCGAGAACACTTTTTCCTGGGCTTTTTCCCGCACCGAACAGGTGTTGAAAAGGATGACGTCGGCGTCTTCGGGGTTAGGGGTGATTTCCAGGCCCTGGTCGCCACGCAGCACGTCGATCATCTTGTCCGAGTCATACTCGTTCATCTGACAGCCAAAGGTGCGGATGTAGAGCTTGCGCACGCCGGTCGTGGCCGTTTTGTCAGATTGGGGCGCAACGGGCTGGGAGGCGGAGGTCGTGGCCGGCGTCGCAGCGGCGCCAGCGCGTTTGAGAGAAGTTTCTTGCATGATATGCGCCGTGACGGGTGTAGATCCCGGGGGCAGAAGGGAAGGAAAACGTGGATTTTAACGCGTGCGGGTATTTCGGTCTTGAGGGACTGTGTTTTCGCCTTGGGGCGGCCCAGCGGCAATGAATACCCCCACGCTGCGCCTTCGGCTTGCTGCCTCCGGGGGGCGTTTTTGCCTTGGGGCGGCCCAGCGGCAATGAATACCCCCACGCTGCGCCTTCGGCTTGCTGCCCCCCGGGGGGGCGTTTTTGCCTTGGGGCGGCCCAGCGGCAAAAAACCGGGCGTCTGAGAAAACTCAGACGCCCGGTTTTTTTTGAGGCCAGCTTGTGGTGATCAGACGATCTCTGGGTCGCCTTCTTTTTTGACTGGCTTGATGAGGTCTTCGCGCTTGACACCCAGCCACATGGCGAGCGCGGCGGCCACGAAGACCGACGAGTAAATACCGAACCAGATGCCGATGGTCAGTGCCAATGCGAAGTAGTGCAGCGAGGGGCCGCCGAAGAACAGCATGGCCAGCACCATCATTTGCGTGGAGCCGTGGGTAATGATGGTCCGCGAGATGGTTTGCGTGATGGCGCTGTTGATGACTTCTTGGACGTCCGCTTTGCGGTACTTGCGGAAGTTTTCACGGATACGGTCCATGATCACCACGGATTCGTTGACCGAGTACCCCAGGACCGCCAATACCCCGGCCAGTACCGACAACGAGAACTCCCACTGAAAGAAGGCAAAAAAGCCCAGAATGATGACCACGTCGTGCAGGTTGGCCAACACCCCGGCGACCGCGAACTTCCATTCGAAGCGGATCCCCAGGTAAACCATGATGCCCACTACCACGACCAGCAACGCCATCAGCCCGTTATGCAGCAGCTCTTGGCCGACTTGGGGTCCGACGAATTCGACGCGGCGCAGATTCGCCGAGGGATCGGCAGCTGTCAGGGCGGTCATCACGGATTCGCTTTGCGTGGCCGAGGTCTGACCCTCGGTCAGAGGCAAGCGGATCATGATGTCGCGCGAGGTGCCGAAGTTTTGTACCTGAAAGTCGGTATAACCGAGTCCCGATACGGCAGTACGCACGCTGTCCAATTGCGCGGTTTGCGCGTAATTGACCTCCATGACCGTGCCGCCCGTGAACTCGATCGACAGGTGAAAGCCGCGAAGAATGATGAAGACCACCGCCGCCAGGAACGTGACCAGGCTGATGATGTTCAGCACCAGCGCGTGGCGCATGAACGGGATGGTGCGGTGGATACGGAAAAATTCCATGTTTCGCCTTGCTTATGCTTGTTAGGTCAGTTTGCCTTGGGTTTCCAGATGGTGCCGATGGACAGACTGGCGAGCTTTTTCTTGCGGCCATACCACAGGTTGGCCAGTGCACGCACGCCGACGACTGACGAGAACATCGAGGTCAAAATACCCAGGCAGTGCACCACGGCAAAGCCGCGAATGGGGCCGGAGCCGAACGCCAGTAGCGCCAGGCCCACGATCAGGGTGGTCAGGTTCGAGTCCAGAATCGTGCCCCAGGCGCGTTCGAAGCCCTGATGAATGGCCTGTTGCGGCGAAGCACCATTGCGCAGCTCTTCGCGGATCCGTTCGTTGATCAGCACGTTCGAGTCGATGGCCATACCCAGGGTGAGTGCGATAGCGGCGATCCCGGGTAGCGTGAGCGTGGCTTGCAGCATCGAGAGCAGCGCCAGCAACAGCAGCACGTTCATCGTCAGGCCGATGGCCGAGAACACCCCGAACAAATGGTAGTACAGGACGATGAACACCACGATGGCCAGGAAGCCGTACAGCGTGGAATGGAAACCCTTGGAAATGTTGTCGGCACCCAGACTCGGCCCGATGGTGCGCTCTTCGATGATAGACATGGGCGCGGCCAGGGCGCCGGCGCGCAGCAGTAGCGCAGTATCGGCCGCCTCTTCGGCGCTCATGCTGCCCGAAATTTGCACTTGGCCACCCGCGATCTCGCTGCGGATGACCGGCGCCGTGACGACTTCGCCTTTGCCGTTTTCGAACAGCAGGATCGCCATGCGCTTGCCGACGTTGTCGCGGGTGACGTCGCGGAAAATACGGGCGCCCTTGCCATCGAGCGTCAGGTGAACGGCGGCTTGCTGAGTTTGCGAGTCGCGGCCGGGTTGAGCGTCTTGCAGATTTTCGCCGGTCAGGACGACCTGGCGGCGAACCAGCAGCGGACGTCCATCGCGCTCGGTGTAGCGTTCGAGTCCGAAGGGCACCGTACCGCCGGCCAGGGCAGTTTGCGCTGCGGGAGAGTCGTCCACCAGACGGATTTCCAGCGTCGCGGTACGGCCGAGGAGTTCCTTGGCCTTGGCGACATCCTGGACGCCAGGCAACTGGACCACGATGCGATCGGTGCCCTGTTGTTGAATCACCGGCTCGGCGACGCCCAACTCGTTAATACGATTGTGAAGCGTGTTGATGTTTTGCTTGAGGGCAGAGTCCTGGACGCGGGTGACCGCGGCGGGGCTGAGCATGCCGGTCAGCGTCGCGCGGTTGCCGTCTTCGCCGGTGGTGAACTCCAGGTCGGGCAGTCGGCTGCGCAGGATGCTTTGGGCGCGGTCACGGTCGTCGGCGTTGCTAAAGGTGGCGACGACCGATGAGCCGGCGCGTTCGACGCCCTGGCTGGGGGCTTTTTCGTCGCGCAGCGTGGTCCGGACGTCCGCTGCCAATGAATCATAGCGGGCCTGCAGGGCGCCCTGCATATCGACTTGCAGCAGGAAGTGCACGCCACCGCGCAAGTCCAGGCCCAGGTACATGGGCTTGGGCTCGAACCAGCCCAGGGCGCGCATCCAGGGAGGCGAAGCGGGCAGCAGGTTCAGCGCGACGGTGTACTGCGGGTCGCCCGGCGTGGTGTTCAGGGATCTTTCAAGTAGATCGCGTGCTTGTAGTTGCACGTCGGTGGACGGGAAGCGGGCACGGATGGTGCCCAGCGTGCCGTTTTGCTCGTAGTACAGGCTTGAG
Organism: Bordetella tumulicola; assembly: GCF_054779135.1. Lineage (NCBI taxonomy): Bacteria > Pseudomonadati > Pseudomonadota > Betaproteobacteria > Burkholderiales > Alcaligenaceae > Bordetella > Bordetella tumulicola. The sequence continues at coordinate 392,443 of NZ_BAAGYU010000011.1, forward strand.
GCGGGGACGTTGGCCGCCGTCAGAATTTGTTCGACGCGGCCGAGCATGGCCTGGTCGACTTTGATCGTGGCTTTGGCGCTGGATACCTGCACGGCAGGAGACTCGCCGTAGAAATTGGGCAGGGTATAAAGCAGGCCAATAATGACCGCGACCAGCACCGTGATGTACTTCCAGAGGGGATAGCGGTTCATTGGCAGCTAGTTCATGCGAAATAACGGAAAAAACCCTCTTTGGGTAAAGAGGGTCAGGTAAGACGCTTACAGGGCCTTGATGGTTCCCTTGGGCAGCACGGTCGAGACTGCAGTTTTCTGCATTTGCACTTCGACGGGCTTGTCGGCCAGTTCGGAGACTTCGACGGTGATGTAGGTATCAGTGACCTTGGAAACTTTGCCCAGTATGCCGCCGGACGTCAGGATTTCGTCGCCTTTGGCGAGATTGGCCACCAGATTACGGTGTTCTTTTTGGCGCTTCATCTGCGGACGGATCATCAGGAAATAGAGGATCACAAACATCAGCACGATGGGTAGCATACCCATCAGCGCGCTGCCTCCCTCGGGCGCAGCCTGGGCCAGAACAATGCTGGCGGTGTCGATAACGGACATGGAAAATCTCCTGAATGAATAGTTCGGGTCGAGTTATACAGGGTTGTAGTCTGCGCCCGTCCCCGCGCGAGCCTTGGACAGGGCAAGCCGACTATTGTAGCGAGGTTATCGCGCGCCGCATCTATTCGATGCCGCGAGCCCGGTCAGCGGCAAACTTGGCCCGCCAGGCCTGGAACGTCCCCGAGGCGATTGCTTCGCGCATCTCTGCCATGATGGTCAGGTAGAAATGCAGATTGTGCAAGGTGTTCAGGCGCGCGCCAGTAATCTCATTGGCGCGTTGCAAATGGTGCAGGTAGGCGCGCGAGAAGTGGGCACAGGTGTGGCACGTGCAGCTTGGGTCCAGCGGCCGGGTGTCGTCCCGGTACTTGGCATTGCGGATCTTGATGTCGCCGTAGCGTGTGAATAGCCACCCGTTGCGGGCGTTGCGGGTGGGCATGACGCAGTCGAACATGTCGATACCGCGGGACACGCCCTCGACCAGGTCTTCGGGAGTGCCCACGCCCATCAGGTAGCGCGGCGCCTGCGTGGGCAGGCGCGGCGTGACGTGCGCCAGGATGCGCATCATGTCCTCTTTGGGCTCGCCGACGGACAGGCCGCCGATCGCATAGCCATGAAAACCGATATCTGTCAGGCCTGCCACGGACTCGTCGCGCAGCGATTCGTACATGCCGCCCTGGACGATGCCAAACAAGGCATTAGGGTTAGCGAGGCGATCGAATTCCTCGCGCGAGCGACGGGCCCAGCGCAATGACATGCGCATCGAGCGGGCGGCTTCTTCAGTGGTGGCGGGGCGGCCATCGATCTGGTAGGGCGTGCACTCGTCGAACACCATCACAATGTCGGAATTCAGCGAGCGCTGGATGCGCATGGATTCCTCGGGCGTCAAAAAGAGCTTGGCGCCGTCGATCGGGGACGCAAATTTCACGCCTTCTTCGGTGATTTTGCGCATACCCTGCAGGCTAAATACCTGAAAACCGCCGGAGTCGGTCAGGATGGGCTTGTCCCATTGCATGAATCCATGCAGACCGCCGTGACGATCCAGGATTTCCGTGCCCGGGCGCAGCCACAAATGAAAAGTATTGCCCAGCACGATCTGCGAGCCGATTTCCTTGAGCTCGTGCGGCAGCATGGCCTTGACGCTGCCATAGGTACCAACGGGCATGAAAATGGGGGTTTCGACCACGCCGTGGTTCAGGGTGACGCGGCCCCGGCGGGCTTGCCCGTCGGTGGCCAGGAGTTCGAAATTCAGTCCGGTCATGGTCAAGAATGGGAAGATTCGATAAACATCGCGTCACCGTAGCTGAAAAAGCGGTAGCGTTCGGCGACAGCGTGTGCGTAGGCGCGGCGGATGGGGTCGACACCGGCCAGGGCCGATACCAGCATCAGGAGCGTGGATTGCGGCAAATGAAAGTTGGTGATGAGCGCGTCAACCACTTGATAGCGGTAGCCGGGCGTGATGAATAGACGCGTGTCGCCCTGTACGGGCATCAATGGGGCATCGGCGCCCGCCGGGTTTTGCGCGGCGGCCGATTCCAGGGCGCGTACGCTGGTGGTGCCGACGGCGATAACCCGCCCGCCCCGAACGCGTGTGCGCGCGATGGCGTCGATCACGGATTGGCCGACGGTATACCACTCGGCGTGCATGATGTGATCCGCCAGATTGTCGACGCGCACCGGTTGAAAGGTGCCGGCTCCCACGTGCAGGGTGACAAAAGCGCGTTCCACGCCCAGGTCCGCGACGCGATCCAGCATGGCCTGGTCAAAGTGCAGGCCCGCCGTGGGCGCGGCAACCGCGCCCGGCTCGCGTGCGTAGACGGTCTGGTAGCGCGACTCGTCGGTGGCATCCGCCGCATGAGTGATGTAGGGCGGCAACGGTGTGGCGCCATGGGCGTCCAGCAGATCCAGTACGGGGGCCGGGAAACGCAGGTCAAAAAGCTCGCCCTCCCGGCCTAGCACGGTGACGTCGAATGCCTCGGCCAGGTGCAGTGTCATGCCGGGGCCGGGCGATTTGCTGGCGCGTACATGGGCCAATGCGCGGTCGGATTCGATGATGCGCTCGACCAGGACTTCGACCTTGCCGCCGGTGGCCTTTTGGCCGCTGAGGCGGGCCTTGATGACGCGCGTATCGTTAAAAACAAGCAGATCACCCGGGCGCAGTAGATTTGTCAGATCGGGGAACACCCGATCGTGCAAAGCGCCCGTGGCATCCAGGTGCAGCAAGCGGCTGCCGTCGCGCTGTGCCGCAGGGGTCTGGGCAATGAGCTCGGGGGGCAGGAAATAGTCGAAATCGGAAACAGAAAAGGTCGAGGACACGCGGTGCAATTCAAGTAAGGCGCCAGGGAATGCCCGGGGAATCAGCCAAGGGCAGGCGCGAATAGGGCCATATTGTAAGTGCTGATCGCGAAACGCCCATGTTTCGGTATGCTTGCGTCTTTGATTGGATGGGTATCGTGGCGAGCGGAGCATGACAAGGCGGGCGGACAAGCGAAACGGATGGGTGAGGCGATGGTTGGCGGCGTGCGCCCTGTTGGGGGCCGCTGTGGCGGTGCAGGCTCAGGGCGTGATGCCCGATGAGTTGAGCCGCGCCTGGCGGGCCTCGGGATTGCCGGACGAGTCCTTGTCTTTAATCGTCCAGGAGCTTGGCGGGCCGCGCATGATGGCCATCAACGCGACGGAGCCGCGTAACCCCGCCTCGGTGATGAAGCTAGTGACCACGTGGTCCGCCCTGGCGGAACTAGGGCCCAACTATGTATGGCGTACCGATTTTCTGGTTGCGCCGGGCGTGCGACCCGACGCGCATGGCGCGCTGTCGGGGCCGTTGTACCTGCGAGCGGGCGGTGATCCCTATTTGTTGATGCAAGACATGTGGACTCTGTTGCGTGAGCTACGGCTGCGCGGGGTCAAGAAAATCGGTGATCTCGTTATCGACCGCAGTATTTTTGGCCAGGTCGCGACTGACCCCGGGGCGTTTGATGGCGCGCCGGACCGGGCTTACAACGCGAGCCCGGATGCCTTGATGGTGGGGTTTGGCGCGCTACGCCTACTCTTCACGCCTGACCAGGTTGCACAAAAATGGGTGCCGATCGTTGATCCTCCTCTACCGGGCTTGCGGCTGGAGGGGGAGGTGCAATGGAGTTCGGCGCGCTGCCCCGGTCCGCCGATCGTGACCACCGATCCGGTGCTGACGCAGCAAGGAGTGACGATCCGCCTGGGAGGCACCGTGGCGGGCTCTTGCGGCGAGTTCAGTCTGTATCGGTTGGCGCTGTCGCAGCCGGAGTTTGCGGAGTCCCTGTTCCGGATGTTGTGGAGAGAGCTGGGCGGTACGTTCACGGGCAAGATTCGGGCAGGAAAAGTGCCTTCTGACGCCGTGGTGCTAGCGTCGCACGAGTCTGCCCCGTTGGGCGAGGCGATCCGTCAGATCAACAAGCGAAGTAATAACGTCATGGCCCGTACGGTGCTGTTGACATTGGGCGCCGAGCGCGGTGCGCGGCCGGCGACCACGCAGACGAGCGAGGCCGTGGCCAAGTCGGTGCTGTCCTCGCAAGGGCTGAATATGCCCGAACTGATCATGGATAACGGGGCGGGTTTGTCGCGCGACGCGCGTGTGTCGGCGGAAAGCCTGGCATCGATGTTGACGCTGGCCTGGCACTCGCCGCTGATGCCCGAGTTTATATCGTCGCTATCGATCGCTGGCGTAGACGGGACGATGCGGCGGCGCTTGAAAGGGGACGAGACGGTCGGGATGGCTCACCTCAAGACCGGTTCGCTGCGTGACGTCCGTGCGGTGGCGGGCTATGTAATGGGCGTCAGTGGCAAGCGCTACGTGGTCGTCAGCATGGTCAACGATCCGAACGCGGGTAAGGTGCGCGCCTTTGATGACGCGCTGATCGCCTGGCTGGCGGCTCAGTAAAATCTCAACAAGGGGTCGCCTGGCGCATGGAGGCCGCGTAAATGACCGGCATCAAGCCGGCAAACGGTTTACGATTGCGCTATCTGGCAACCGGGCGGCATGGCCGTGATAAGGGCAGGACACAATACTCCCGTATATTGCCCCGCTCCGACCCGCTTGAATTGCTGCCCTTTGTTTCCTGGAGATTTCCGCTCATGCCCGTGCATGAAATCCGTCATCCGCTGATTCGCCACAAGCTTGGCATCATGCGCCGCGCTGACCTCAGCACCAAAAGTTTCCGTGAATTGTCCCAAGAAGTCGGAGCGCTGCTGACGTATGAGGCCTCGAAAGATCTGCCTCTGGCGGCGTCTACCGTTGAAGGCTGGTGCGGCACCGTCGCGGTCGAGAAAATCGCGGGCAAGAAAGTGACCGTGGTTCCTATCCTTCGGGCAGGGATTGGCATGCTGGATGGCGTGCTAAGTTTGATCCCCGGCGCCAAAGTGAGTGTCGTCGGCGTGGCCCGCAATGAAGAAACCCTGCAGGCCCATACATATCTGGAGCGTTTGGTGGGCGAGCTGGATCAGCGCCTGGCGCTGATCGTTGACCCCATGTTGGCCACGGGCGGTTCGATGGTCGCCACCATCGATATGCTCAAGCGCGCCGGCTGTCGCGAGATTCGGGCGCTGGTGCTGGTGGCAGCACCACGGGGTATTCAGGCCGTGTTGGACCTCCACCCGGACGTCCATATCTATACCGCTTCGATAGATGAAGGCCTGAACGAACACGGCTACATCATTCCCGGCTTGGGCGATGCTGGCGACCGCATCTTCGGCACGAAGCAAAAAACCGAGTAGGGCTGCGCAGGCAGTAAAGGAGGGCGGGTGCCCGATGTCGCGTCTGCGCCAGAAAGCACCCGTTTGTCAGCCTGGCCTCGGCCCAGTGTCTCAGCTCATCACCGTCGGCGCGTCGCCCTCAGCACGTCACCCTCAGGCGGCGAGCGCCTCACGCTGGCCTTGTTCGTAGCGGCCAAACCAGTGGAGTTGCCGAGCGAGGCCGGCGACTTCGCCCACGATCAACAGGGCCGGAGAACGCACCTCGTGGCTGCGCGCCACCGCGGCAAGTTCGGCCAGTTGGCCGGCCACGACGCGCTGTTCGGGACGGCTGCCGTTCTCGATCAGGGCAAAGGGGGTATCGCCCGCGCGGCCATGGCTGATCAGGCGGTGGGATAGGGTTTCCAGTTGCCCCACCCCCATATAGAACGCCAGTGTTTGATGCTCGCGCGCCAATCCGGCCCAGTCGAGCGTGTCTTCGTCTTCGCGGCAATGCGCGGTGACCAGACGCACGGATTGCGCATGATCGCGATGGGTCAGTGGGATACCCGCATAGGCGGCACAGGCCAGGGCGGCCGTAATGCCGGGCACGACTTCGTAGGGCACACGGTGCGCGCGCAGATACTCGAGTTCTTCGCCGCCACGGCCAAAAATAAACGCGTCGCCGCCTTTGAGGCGCACCACGCGGCGACCCGCTTGAGCGTGTTCGATCAGCAAGGCGTGAATGCGCGCCTGGGTGGCGTTGTGGTCTTCGCCCGGAAGTTTGCCCACGGAGACGCGGTCGGCATCGCGGCGGGCCAGCGCCAGCACGGCGGAGCTGACCAGTCGGTCGTACAGGATGATGTCGGCCTCATTCAATGCGCGCAAGGCTTTCAGTGTCAGCAACCCGGGATCGCCTGGCCCGGCACCCACTAGCACCACACTGCCACGGCTGGTGGCTTGCGGGGCGTCGAGTTCGGTTTTCAATACGCGTTCGGCTTCGGCGGGTTGCTGTTGGCGCAGCAAACTCGCCACAGGGCCATCGAGCAGCCAGTCGTAAAAATGACGACGCTGTTTCAGGTCTGGCCGACGCTCGCGGATGCGAGGGCGGTAACGCGCGGCGAGTGCGGCCAAAGATCCCAATGAATGATCAAAGAGGGATTCAATTCGCTCGCGCATTCGTCGCGCCAGCACTGGCGCGACGCCCGATGACGAAATCGCCACGATCAGGGGTGAGCGATCGACGATGGAGGGCACTTGAAACGACGATAGCTCAGCATCATCGACCACATTACTGAAAATGCGACGAGCTTGTGCCGCTTCGGAGACTGCGGCATTGACTGCCCGGTCATCGGTGGCCGCGACGACCAGCCAGGCGTCATCCAGCCATTCCGGCTGAAACGCGCCCGCCAGGACATGGATGCGGCCTTGTGCGGCCCACTGCGCCAACGCGGGCGTCAGCTCGGGTGCGCCGACCTGCACCTCGGCCGAGGCTTCAAGCAGCACTTGAACCTTGCGTTCGGCGACGTCTCCGCCGCCGACGACCAGTACGCGTCGACCCTGCAAGTCAGCAAATAAGGGGAAAAGCTTCATGAAGTGATCAGCCTGGCGGGACGTACCCGCATACATCAACGATCATAGGGACAGCATTACATCTCTACAACTTTTGATTTATTGGATTGATATAACGACAAGTGATTAAGCGACGCCTCCCGGCTTGCCGCCCAGCCATTGCGCCATGTCGACGACTTCGCGCGCCACATCGCCCAGACGCCGTTGGCTTTGCATGGCGCGTTCACGCAGCAGCCGGTGCGCTTGTTCTTCGGAAACGCCGCGTAACTCCATCAGCAATCCCTTGGCACGCTCGATGGATTGGCGATCCGCCAGCCGCAGGCGCGCGTCGGCCAGTTCGCTGCGGCGCGCGCGTTCGACCGCACCGCGTTCGATGGCCACAGTCAATAGCAGTTGGATGCGTTCGGGGGGCACGGCGCCCACCACATAGGCGGCCACGCCGGCTTTCAAGGCGGCACGGATCGTCTCACGGTTGCCGTCATCGGTAAACATGACAACGGGTCGCGCGCTGTATTCGCTGGCGACACAGACGTCTTCCAGCGTATCTCGGGCCGGGGCATCGGCGTCAATGAGCACCACATCGGGTTCAAGTTGATTAATGGTCTCGGCCAGATCCATGCCCGCGGGACGCTCGGCGACGACGCGCACGCCGGCCGCCGCCAGCGTTTCTCGCAAGGACGCGGTGCGCCCGTCTCCGTCGGTGAGAAGCATGACCTTAAGCATGATGACTCCTGTTCATCCGGATAGATGCAAGATCCGTGCCATCAGGTGACCGTTGTCCAGTCGGTGCGTTCTACGCGCGTCGAAAACACCCCAGTCGGGTAAAGGCACTGCGGTCGACGCGTGTGTTTGCCCACAGATGGGGCGGTGGGCACGGAAACGGTGAGTTGCGCTGCGGTTTATGCGCCAGTGTGGTGCATGAGCGAGTCCATGCTCGAAGCCTGCTCGCGAAAACCGCAGTTGGCATGATGTTTGCTTCTTGATGCCTGGAGGCCAATGGCGGTCTCCGATCGTTGGCGCGAGACCTTCCGCTGGTCTGTCGCGCGGCGACTCAATATGAACAATGGCGTTCTGCACATCCCGTCAGGTGGTTACCTGCGGGTGCAGGACGCTTTTTTTTGGAGTCCCCAATGACCGGCATGCCCCGCAAGATTGATCTGGCTACCGCCCCCATTGAGCAGGTAGGCGCTGCGAATGCGCAGCGTCGCAAATGGTTGGGCAATACGGCCAAGGCCGTGGCGGGTGCGGGGCTGCTGAACATGGTCGACCCATTGGTGCGGGCGGGGGCGTGGGCGGCTGGTACGGACGCACCCGAGAAAACCGAGGTGCGCATTGGCTTTATCCCCCTGACGGATTGCGCGTCTGTGGTGATGGCGTCGGTATTGGGTATTGATCAAAAGTACGGCGTGAAGATTGTTCCCACCAAAGAAGCCTCATGGGCGGGCGTGCGCGACAAACTGATCAATGGTGAATTGGATTTCGCACACGTGCTGTATGGCTTGGTGTATGGCGTGCATCTGGGCATTGGCGGTCCAAAGAAAGAGATGGCGGTCCTGATGAGCCTGAGCCAGAACGGCCAGGGCATCACGCTGTCATCCAAACTTCACGAGGCGGGGGTGACAGATGGCGAGTCGCTGCGACAGCTGATGCAGACCGACAAGCGCACCTATACCTACGCGCAGACGTTTCCCACGGGCACGCATGCCATGTGGCTGTACTACTGGCTGGCGGCCAATGGAATTAATCCGATGCAGGATGCGCGTGCGATCACGGTGCCGCCTCCGCAGATGGTGGCCAATATGCGCGTGGGCAATATGGATGGCTTTTGTGTGGGCGAGCCTTGGGGCGCACGCGCCATCATGGATCGCATCGGTTTTACGGCGGCGACGACGCAGCAGATCTGGGCCGATCATCCCGAGAAAGTGTTGGGCACGACATCAGCGTTTGTCAGCACGAATCCAAATACCGCTCGCGCCGTGACGGCCGCCGTGATCGAGGCGGGAAAGTGGATTGATGCTTCCCCTGACAATCGTCGCAAGACGGCCGAAACGATTGCGGCAAAGTCCTATGTCAATACGGCTGTCGATGCCATCGTTGATCGCATGCTGGGTCGATATACCAATGGCCTGGGCAAGACGTGGGATGACGCGCATGCGATGCGCTTTTACGGCGACGGTGAGGCGTCCTTTCCCTATCTGAGCGATGGCATGTGGTTCCTGACGCAGCACAAGCGCTGGGGTTTGCTAAAGGCGCATCCGGACTATCAAACGGTGGCGCAGGCGATCAATCGCATCGATGTGTATAAGCAAGCCGCGACGGCCTCGGGGGCGTCGCTGCCCGATAGCGAGTCGCGCGTGTCTGTCTTGATGGACGGTGTGCGATGGGATGGCAGCAATCCGGTGGCTTACGCCGATAGTTTCCAGATCAAAGCTTGATAAGGGGCATGTGATGTCGACGACTTTGGCCACCGAGATGTCGTCTCGCCAGATCGCCTGGCGTGCGGCGATGGAGCGTCTGTTGCGTGTGGCGGTTGGACCGCTGGCGGGTTTCGCGTTGCTAGTGCTGATCTGGCAGGCCATTGCCATGTCGATCCCGGAGATTCCCACACCCGGTGTGACCTGGGATGCCGCGCGGGACCTGTTTGCGGATCCGTTCTATGACAACGGTCCCAACGATCAAGGCATCGGTTGGAACGTATTGGCGTCGTTGCAGCGCGTCGCGATTGGCTTTGGCCTGGCGGCGCTGGTGGGGATTCCCGCGGGATTCGTGATGGGACGCTACGCGGCGGCCAGCGCCATGTTTTCGCCGATTGTCAGTCTGTTGAGACCCGTATCGCCATTGGCGTGGTTGCCGCTGGGGTTGTTGTTGTTCAAAGGGGCAAATCCCGCCGCGATCTGGGCGATTTTTATCTGTTCGATCTGGCCCATGGTGATCAACACCGCGGCGGGCGTGGCACGTGTTCCTCAGGACTACTTGAACGTCGCGCGCGTGTTGAATCTGTCGGAATGGCAGGTGGTGACCAAAGTTCTGCTGCCGTCGGTGTTGCCGCACATCTTGACCGGCGTGCGTCTATCGATTGGCACGGCCTGGTTGGTGATCGTGGCCGCCGAAATGTTGACAGGCGGCACGGGGATTGGCTTTTGGTTATGGGACGAGTGGAACAACCTGAAGGTCGAACACATCGTCATCGCCATTTTCGTGATCGGCATTGTCGGGTTGCTGCTGGAGACCGCGTTGGTGCGGCTGGCGCGTCGTTTTGCTTACACCGAGGAGTGACATGATGGAAAAGTTTGTGCGTATCGAAAACGTCGGCCAGACTTTTGTGACGTCTCGTGGGACGTTCGTCGCGCTACGCGATGTCAATCTGACTGTGGCGCAAGGCGAGTTTATTTCCCTGATTGGCCATTCGGGCTGCGGTAAATCCACGCTGTTGAATCTAGTTGCGGGTCTGACGCGGCCGACATCAGGCGTGTTGCTGTGTGCCGAGCGCGAAATCGCCGGGCCTGGCCCGGATCGCGCGGTCGTGTTCCAGAATCATTCGTTGTTGCCATGGCTGACCTGTTTTCAAAACGTGCATCTGGCGGTGCAGCGTGTCTTCGGCGCGATCGAAACCAAAGCTCAGCTCGCGCAACGCACCCATGCCGCCCTGGAACTAGTGGGCCTGGCGCATGCGCAAGCCAAATTGCCTGGCGAAATATCGGGGGGGATGAAGCAGCGCGTGGGCATTGCCCGCGCGTTGGCCATTGAGCCAAAAGTCTTGTTGATGGATGAGCCTTTTGGCGCGCTGGATGCCTTGACCCGCGCCCATTTACAGGACGAGTTGCAGAAGATCGTGGCGGCCACGCGCAGCACCACCATCATGGTGACGCACGATGTCGACGAGGCAGTCCTGCTGTCCGATCGTATTGTCATGTTGACGAATGGACCGGCAGCCACGATCGGCGAGGTCTTGACGGTGCCGCTCGCGCGCCCGCGTGATCGCGTGGCCCTGTCGGGTGATCCGGCGTATCTGGCTTGCCGTACCGCGGTGGTGGATTTTCTGCATCGCCGCTACGGCAATCCGACTTTGTCACACAAGTCCACCGTGGTGGCGAGCGTAAGCGAGCCTGACGAAACCCTCGAAATCGCCAGCGGTTGAGGCCGCAACGCAAAACAAGCAACGACGCAATACGAGTAACACGAGAGACATCATGGAAAAGAAACTGAAACTGGTGATGGTGGGCAATGGAATGGCCGGCGTACGTACGCTGGAAGAACTGCTGAAAATTGCCCCTGATCTGTACGACATCACGGTGTTCGGCTCCGAGCCGTATCCCAATTACAACCGCATTCTGCTCTCGCCGGTATTGACGGGTGAGCAGACCTTGAAAGATATCGTACTCAATGATGTGGACTGGTACCAATCCAATGGGATCGATCTGCGCATGAACTGCAAGGTTGAACGCATCAATCGCGCGCGCCGCATCGTGATTGGAGAAGACGGCAGCGAGGTGCCCTACGATCGCCTGTTGCTGGCGACGGGCTCGAATCCGTTCATCTTGCCCGTGCCCGGAAAGGATCTGGAGGGCGTGGTGACGTTTCGCGATATCCGTGATGTCAACTTGATGATCGAAGCCGCCCGCACACATAAGCGCGCGGTGGTGATCGGCGGCGGGTTGCTAGGCCTGGAGGCGGCCAGCGGTCTGGCCGCGCGCGGTATGGATGTGTCGGTGGTGCACTTGGGACCAGGCTTGCTGGATCGTCAGTTGGATCCGCAGGCGGCTTTGCTGTTGCAGCGGAGTCTGGAGTCTCGTGGTTTGAAATTCTTGATGCCGCGCCAGACCGAAGCCCTGCTCGGCAGTGACGACGGTCGTGTGCGCGCCGTGCGCTTTGCCAACGGTGAAGAGATTGAGTCGGATCTGGTGGTGATGGCCGTCGGTATCCGTCCTAACACCGAGCTGGCCGAGAGTTGCGGGCTGTATGTGAATCGTGGCGTCGTGGTCAGCGACACCCTGCAAACCTATGACCCTTTGATTTATGCGGTGGGCGAGTGCGTCAGCCATCGCGGCACGGCCTATGGTCTGGTGGCACCCTTGTTCGAGCAGGCCAAAGTCGCGGCCAACCATCTGGCGTTGTATGGCATTGGCCGATACGAAGGCAGCGTGACCTCGACCAAACTGAAAGTCACCGGGATCGATGTGTTCTCGGCGGGAGATTTTTTGGGTGGCCAGGGGACGGAAGAAATCACCCTGGCCGATCCTGTGGGCGGCGTCTACAAGAAATTGGTGCTGAAAGACGACAAGCTCGTCGGGGCCTGCCTATACGGCGACACGGCCGACGGCGCGTGGTATTTCCGGTTGATACGCGAAGGCAAGCAACTGGAGTCGATGCGCGATCAACTGATGTTTGGAGAGAGCGCGATCGGTGGCGATACGGGTCATTCCGGCGAAAACCGTGCGATCGGCATGGCCGATACGGCGGAAGTCTGCGGCTGCAATGGCGTATGCAAGGGCACTATCGTCAAGGCGATCCGTGACAAAGGTCTGTTTACAGTGGATGAGGTGAAAAAGCACACCAAAGCGGCCAGTTCTTGCGGGTCGTGCACGGGGTTGGTCGAGCAGATCCTGATCAATTGCGTGGGTGGCGCGGCCGACGTCAAACCCAAATCCGCCAAGCCCATTTGCGGTTGCACGGATTTGACCCACGGCGAGATACGCAAAGCCATCCGCGACCATCATCTCGTGACGATTCCCAACGCCATGCATTTCATGGATTGGCGTACGCCCGATGGCTGCACGACATGCCGCCCGGCGCTGAACTACTACTTGTTGTCCACCTGGCCCGGCGAGGCCCGCGACGATAGTCAGTCGCGATTGGCCAACGAACGTATGCACGCCAACATCCAGAAAGATGGCACGTATTCGGTGGTGCCACGCATGTGGGGCGGGGTGACCAACCCGTCCGAACTGCGGCGCATTGCCGACGTCGCCGACAAATATTCGATCCCGATGGTCAAGGTCACGGGCGGTCAACGCATCGACTTGCTGGGCGTGAAAAAAGAGGACCTGCCCAAGGTCTGGGCCGACCTCGACATGCCTTCTGGCCACGCGTACGGCAAGAGTTTACGTACCGTGAAAACGTGCGTGGGCAGCGAATTTTGCCGTTTCGGCACGCAAGACTCCACTGGCATGGGCATTGCGCTGGAAAAAGACCTGGTAGGCATGTGGAGTCCGCACAAGGTCAAACTGGCGGTCTCCGGATGTCCGCGTAATTGCGCCGAGTCTGGTATCAAGGACGTCGGCATCATCGCCGTGGACTCCGGTTGGGAGCTCTACGTAGGAGGCAATGGGGGCATCAAGACCGAGGTGGCGCAATTTTTCGTCAAGGTCAAAACGGCCGAAGAAGTCCTGGAATATAGCGGCGCATTTTTGCAGCTGTATCGCGAGGAAGCGTTCTATCTAGAGCGTACCGTGCACTACCTGGCGCGCGTGGGCCTGGAGCACGCGAAGGCTCGCGTGGTCGAAGACGCGGCCAATCGTGCGGAACTCTACTCGCGCTTGAAATTCGCCATTTCCTTCGAGAAGGATCCTTGGGAAGAGCGGCGTGAGACTCAGCCTGCCGCACGCGAATTCCAGTCGCTGACTGTCTAACTTTTTCCTGGATGACTGACATCATGTCGCAAGCCGCTACCTGCCAATGGCGCAGCATTTGCCATATTAATGACATCCCTCCGTTGGGCGCACGCGTCGTCCAGCGGCCCGGCCAAGAGAACGTGGCGATTTTTCGCACGAGTGACGATCAGGTTTTTGCTGTGGTCGATCGGTGCCCGCATAAGGGAGGCCCGTTATCGGCGGGCCTGGTGCATGGCCATTCGGTGGCTTGCCCTCTGCATGGATGGGTGCTGGACCTGACCAGTGGTCAGGCCCAGGCGCCTGATGAGGGCTGTGTACAGACCTTGCCGATCAAGATCGATGGCGGTGCGATTTCTCTCGCGCTGGACGAGGACTGAGGCGCATGGATACGGTGTCGCTGCATCTGGGGACGCGCGCGGGGGCGACGGGCGAGCGCACCGTGAGTTCGGTTTGCTGCTATTGCGGCACGGGTTGTGGGGTACGTGTGACGGCGCAGGACGCGCGCGTGTTGCGTGTCGAGGGAGATCCCGATCACCCGGCGAATCGCGGAAAACTGTGCAGCAAGGGCCTGATGCTGGCCGATACCGTTCGGCGTGACGAGGCCCGCGTGCTGCGTGCGCAATGGCGCCCCGAGCGCGGTCGCGAGCGCTCGCCGGTCCCATTGTCGGATGCCCTGGATCTCGCGGCAGGCAAGCTGGCGACTGCCATTCAGTTGTACGGGCCCGACTCGGTGGGGTTTTATCTGTCGGGTCAATTGCTCACCGAGGACTACGCGGTTTTCAATAAGTTGGCGCGCGCATTGGTCGGTACGAACAACATCGATACCAACTCACGTTTATGCATGTCCAGCGCGGTCTCGGGCTACAAATTGACGCTGGGCGCTGATGCGCCGCCTGCCTGCTATGACGACCTGGAGTTGGCCGACACGGTGCTGATTGCGGGTTCCAATATGGCCTATGCCCACCCGGTGCTGTTTCGCCGGCTCGAGGTCGCCAAGGCTGCGCGCCCAGAGATGAAGATCATCGTGATCGATCCACGTCGCACCGATACCACGGCGCTGGCCGATCTGCATTTACCTATCGTGCCAGGCACGGATGTCGCGCTGTTCCATGCCATGTTGAATGTCATGGTGTGGGACGGGTTGATTGATGCGGCGTATATCGCCGCGCACACGGCAGGTTTTGATGCCCTGAAATCCCGCGTGCAGGAGTTCACGCCGCGGGCAGCACAGGACGTGTGCGGCGTGCCCGCGGCCGATATCGCGCTGGCGGCGCGCTGGTTTGGTCAGGCGGGTGCGGCGCTGTCGCTGTATACGATGGGACTGAATCAATCCAGTAGCGGCACGGCCAAAAACGGCGCGTTAATCAATCTGCATCTGGCGACGGGGCAGATTGGCCGTCCGGGGGCGGGCCCATTTTCCCTGACGGGGCAACCCAATGCCATGGGAGGGCGAGAGGCCGGCGGGATGGCGACGTTGCTGCCAGGTCATCGAGACCCGGGTATATCGGCGCATCGCCAGGAGGTCGCCGCGTTGTGGGGCGTAGACCAATTACCCGAGACGGCCGGCAAGCCCGCATTGGAAATGTTCGACGCGGTACTCGACGGGCAGATCAAGGTGCTGTGGATCGCGGCCACCAATCCAGCCCAGTCACTGCCTGATCAAGCCAAGGTGCGCGCGGCGCTGCAAAGGGCCGAGTTCGTGATCGTTCAGGAGGCCTATGCGGGCACTGAAACGCTGGCCTATGCTGATCTGGTGCTGCCTGCGGCGACCTGGCCGGAAAAATCCGGCACGTTGACGAATTCCGAGCGTCGTATCAGTCGCGTGCGCAGCGCCGTGCCGCCGCCCGGTGATGCCCGGCCGGATTGGCAATTGGCCGTGGGGGTGGCGCAACGTTTGGCGCGATTGATCGCGCCCGGTAAGGGAGCTTTGTTCGATTATGCCGATGAAAGCGCGGTGTTTGCCGAGCATGCGCGTACGACGGCAGGGCGCGATCTGGATTACAGCGCGGTGGACTACGCCTTGCTGGATCGCACGGGACCCGTGCAGTGGCCGTATCGCGATGGCGTATCGACGGCGCGTTTGTACACCGATGGGCAGTTTGCGACAGCGGATGGACGCGCGCGCTTTTACGATACGGGCTATATGCCCGTCGCCGAGGCAGTGTCGGCGCCTTTCCCTTTGCGATTAACGACGGGCCGATTACGCGATCACTGGCACACCATGACGCGAACAGGCTTGTCCGCGGCGCTGACGCGGCATGTCGAGGAGCCCTGGTTATCGCTGCATCCGATTGACCTGGAGCGCGCCAAGTTGCAAGCAGGTAGCCTGGCGCGCGTGAAGTCGCGTCGCGGTTCGATGGTGTTGCCGGTGCGTGCCGACGATGCGCTCAGACCAGGCCATGTTTTCTTGCCGATGCACTGGGGCAGTGCCTTTATGGCCGGCCTGGGCGTGAATGCATTGACGAATCCCGCTCGCGATCCCGTATCTCGCCAGCCCGAGCTCAAGCATGCGGCGGTGGCCATCGCGCCCGCGCATTTGCCATGGCAGGTCATGGGATGGCTGGCGGGAGACCCATCGGTGTTGCGAGCGCAATTGGCGCCCTGGTTGCGTCGTTTCGATTATGCCGTGGTGCTGCCCTGCGCCGTCGGACCGGGGGTTCGATTGCGTTTGGCAGCCGATTCGCCGCCGCCCGACCATGTGCTGGATGCCCTGGCCCAGGCGCTGGGACTGGAGAAGCCCGACGCGGCATTTGACGACCCGTCGCGTGGCGTCCTGCGACGGGTGCGGTTGCAGGATGGCCTGCCGACGGCATTTTTGCTGGCGGGCGATGTGCGCGCCCATGATGGCTTGCTGGCCTGGGCCGAAGGAGGCGCGGCACCGGCCAGCGTGGCCATGCTGCTGATGGGACGTAACCAGGCGGTGCCGCGTTCGCGTACGGTGTGCGCCTGCGTCGGTGTGACGGAGCAGGAGATCCTGGCGGGCACGCAATCCGGCCTGGATGCCGAGGGCCTCACGGCCAAATTGGGGTGTGGCACGGGTTGCGGCTCGTGCATGCCGGAAGTTCGTCGTCTTGCTGCATTGCATACCGCCTGAATTACACACGGCTTGAAACGTGAAACATGCGTAAACGGTGTAGCATCAATCCGTCTGGTATTGGTGCCACGACTTTTTTTTGCGTTTCCTGGAGTCTTGCGTAGTGACACGAAATTTTTCTTTTTGGGTCTTGGCGGGATGCGCCAGTCTGGTCACGCCGGCCGCGATGGCCGGGGTATGCGATGCCCGCTTTATGCATGACGGGGGCGCCGTACAGCTCACCGGATCGGGCAATCTCAAGCTGGGGGCCGATCTGGGGTTTACAGAGGTCTCCAAGACGGACTCGGCAAACTGCCGCGCGCGGGTACAGGGGACGGCCATGTTCAGCTATGCCGGTTTGCCGGCCAGCCAGTCCAAGCTCGATTATCTGATGACGATCAAGCAAGGGCAAGCCACCTTTGTGCGATATGCCCAGGCGGGCGAGCAGCCGCGGTCCGAGGGGCAATTTGATTTACGGATGCTGGGGTTGTTTGCCTACGACCGGCAGATCACGGGGCAGGGGCAACGCATGCCCGGCGCCACCTATCGGCTCAATATCGGTAAAGAGGCGCCCGTAGGCGGGCAGCCCAGTACCGTGGTGCGCATCGGCGAGAAAACCGTCGGCGCAAAGGCCTCGCTGGATACGGCATTGGGGCGCCAATCGTGCTGGCCGATTCGTTATAGCCGTGATACCGATCCCACGATGGCCACATTCAAGGGATTGACACTACCCATTCCCGGTATGAAGACGACGGTAACCGACTGGTATTGCCCGGACGTGAGCCTGGTGATGCGCCAGGACATTGACCAGAGTGGCGTGAAGTCTGCCGTGGAAATTACGCAGGTCAGATAGCGCAAGATTGAAGGGGGGCTTGTGATTGGCGAGGGTGCCCCTATGTACAAGGTGGAAGGTTGGACGTCATATTTGTCTTGCAGCGAGCGCGCTGGCAGGCTGGTATGATGAACTCATCGCGACATACTCAGAGGAGCTTTTATGACTACACGACGTTCAGACGAAGCCGCTAAAGAAAAACTCATCGACAGCGTGAAAAGCAGCCTGAGCGATGCAGAAGACCTGCTGCGCGAGGCCGCCTCCAGTTCTGGCGACAAAGCATCCGAGTTGCGTGATCGGGCGATGGTGTCGCTCAAACGTACCCGCGAAGCCCTATACGATGCGCAAGACGCCGTGCTGGAACGTGGTCGCAAGGCGGCGCGTGCCACCGATGATTACGTGCACGACAATCCCTGGCAGGCGATTGGCGCCGCCGGTATGGCGGGCCTGTTGCTCGGCCTGTTGATCGCTCGCCGTTAAAGACATGGGCCGGCCTTGATCGGCTGGCCTGGTCTTGTCTATTTATGGGATTGCGTACCTCTATTTCTGGCGTAGGGAGCACCCTGCTTGGGTTGCTGCGCACGCGTCTGGAATTACTCTCTCTTGAGGCCGCCGAAGAAAAAACGCGGCTGATCAAGTTGCTGGGTATGGCGTTTGCCTCCTTGCTCTTTGTGACCTTGGCCGTGTTGGTGTTCACGGTCACGATCGCGGTGGCGTTTTGGCCCACCGAGGACCGTTATGTGGCGCTGGGCCTGCTGGCGGGGGTGTATGCCCTGATCGGCATCGTGCTGTTATGGCTGATACGCCGCGAGCTGTTGTTCGGTGCCACGCCGTTTTCGGCCACTATTGAAGAACTGGGCCGCGATGCCGATCTGCTGGACCGTGTGCGGGCTGCTCAGGCCGAGGCGGATCACGCCGAGCAGGCCGAAAAAGCCGAACAAGAAGCACAAGACGAACGCGAGTTGCAGGCTCGTCGCGTGACCTCTCGACGAGGGCGGAGCTAAACGATGGCAAAATCTCCGACCGCCATGGATCGCGCTGTCCGTATTGAATTGCTGCGCGCGCGTGCAGCCTTAGAGCGAGAGTCCCTGGCACAAGATATCGCCGCGGCGAGTCGCTCGGTCCGGCCGGGCAGTTTGCTCAAGCGCTGGCTGCCGAGCCTGGCCAAAGGCAATGTGTCGCGTCTGATGTGGCAAGGCTTTACGCTGGCGCGGCGCTATCCTTTTGTCAGCTCTACGTTATCCGCCTTGATCATGGGGCGCGGTAAACGTGCGGGCTTGTTCAAATTGGCAGGCGGCGCCTTACTGGGTTGGCAGGCCTTCAAGGCTTGGCGCGGCAGCAAGCTTGAGGCCGGGGCCCACGCCGACCGCGACGCCTAGTGGCACTAAAGTAGGCCCTTATAAAGCAGGCCGTTGTCAATCAGGCCACTACAGCCCCAGTTCTCCCCACATCGCATCCACGCGTTGTTTGACGTCTGCGTCCATGGTGATGGGGCGACCCCATTCGCGGTCGGTTTCACCTGGCCATTTGTTGGTCGCGTCCAGCCCCATCTTGCCGCCCAGGCCGGATACCGGCGAGGCGAAATCCAGGTAATCAATCGGGGTGCGTTCCACCATGACGGTGTCGCGCACCGGATCCATGCGCGTAGTGATGGCCCAGATGACTTCTTTCCAGTCCCGGGCGTCGATGTCTTCGTCCACGACGACGATGAATTTCGTGTACATGAACTGGCGCAAGATACTCCATACGCCGAACATCACCCGCTTGGCATGGCCCGCGTATTGTTTGCGGATCGACACTACTGCCATTCGGTAACTGCAGCCCTCGGGCGGCAGATAGAAATCCACGATCTCGGGTAATTGACGACGCAAGAGCGGCACGAACACCTCGTTGAGCGCGACTCCCAGTACCGCCGGTTCATCGGGCGGCTTGCCCGTGTAGGTCGAGTGATAGACCGGGTTGCGGCGCAGGGTGATGCGATCCACTGTAAAGACGGGAAACCAATCCTGTTCGTTGTAATAACCCGTGTGGTCGCCGTAGGGGCCTTCGAGGGCCATTTCGTAGCCGGTCTGCGGCGGGGGCGTGACCCCTTCGGGGACAGTCGGCGCGACCGCGCGCGGATCGGTCGTGGGGAGCAGATGGCCTTCGAGCACGATCTCGGCCCAGGCGGGCACGGAAAGCTCGCTGCCCAGGGCCTGGGCGACTTCGGTGCGAGAGCCTCGCAACAAGCCGGCAAACTGGTATTCGGACAGACTGTCGGGGACGGGTGTGACGGCTCCCAGAATGGTGGCGGGATCGGTGCCCAGCGCCACGGCAACTGGAAACGGTGTGCCCGGATAGGCGCGTGCATGTTCGCGAAAATCGAGCGCGCCGCCACGATGCGACAGCCAGCGCATGATCAGCTTGTTGGGCGCAATCGGCTGTTGGCGATAAATCCCCAGATTCTGGCGGCGGGCATGAGGGCCGCGCGTGATGACCAGGCCCCACGTCAAGAGGGGCGCGACGTCACCGGGCCAGCAGGTCTGGATGGGCAGTCGGCTCAGATCGACATCGTTGCCTTCCCAGACGATCTCCTGGCAGGCGGGGCTGCGTATGCGCTTGGGGGCCATGTCCCAGAGCGCGGATTTCAGCATGGAGATTTTCCCGAAGGCGTCGCGCAGATTGCGCGGTGCCTCGGGTTCGCGCAGCGAGGCCAGTAGTTCCCCAGTTTCACGGAGCGCGCTGACGTCTTCGGCACCCATTCCCCAGGCAACACGCTTGGGCGTGCCAAACAGGTTGGCCAGCACGGGCATGCCGGCGGGCGCGCCATGGTGCGTGGCGTTTTCGAACAGCAGGGCGGGGCCCTCGGCACGCAGGACACGGTCGGCGATCTCGGTCATTTCGAGGTGCGTCGAGACCCGCGTGGCGATGCGTTTGAGTTCGCCCCGTTGCTCTAATTGCCGTAAAAAGTCTCTCAAGTCGCGGTATTTCACTACAGATCCAGGTCAATTCGTTACATTTTCGAGCGTAAACAGAGGTTAACATCCAACGTTCTTCTCTTTACGCGGGAGGCCTTCATGCCCGATGCGTCAGTGGCCGGCATCTTTCATCAGCCGGCCCAAGGAGTGCACCACCGTATTGCTGAATGGTTGCGTATCTGCTGTACCTATTTGGGTATTGCGGTCATTGTGACTGTCAGTATGAGTCTTGCTGTGCCCGGTTTGCGCGACCAGGCCTTGCAGGTGCACAAAGCCTTGTTGACCGCCCTAGCGCCTACATCCATGCCGTCCGGCTCGCTTGTCGATGCCAGTGGCGATCCCCTTGTCTATGACACCCCTTCGGCGATTGTCATGGCGATTCCTGCTGCGCCGTCCAGTAACGCCACTGGTTTTCTGGGTCCGCTACGCACGGATTTTCCCCCGGCTCCATCCAAAAAGGTGGCACGTAATACGGTGTCCAGTCCGCAGGCGGAGGCATTGCGCAACTATATCTCGCGCAAGTACCGCGTGGCGTATGACGCGACAGGTGTTTTGATCAATACCACCTACAAGGTGGCGCGCGAAAAAGAGCTGGATCCGCTGCTGCTGTTGGCGGTGATCGCGATCGAGTCTCGCTACAACCCCTTTGCGGAAAGCTCCGTAGGGGCTCAGGGCCTGATGCAGGTCATGACGCGTGTGCACAAGGACAAATTCGAGAAACTGGGTGAGGGCGCGACTGCGCTTGATCCTACGTCGAATATCCGGGTCGGCAGTACCATTTTGAAAGACTGCATCACGCGACGTGGTTCGGTCGACGCTGGTCTGGCCTGCTATGTCGGCGCGACCGGCCCCAGTGATGGCGGCTATGGTGCCAAGGTGCAGGCAGAACGTCGCCGGCTGGCGTTGGCGGCCGGTATTGCCCTGGCGCGTGATTGATCACGCGCTTTGAATCTGGTTTGCACCAGATTCAAAGCGAGCACTTTTTACGCGTTTTCCCTGCGTTTCAGAGCACGGTGCCGATGCGGCGCACGGCTTCCTGCAAACGGTCCAGTCCGGTAGCGTACGAGAATCGCATCGTGTGGTTGCCGTGAGCCGGACCGAAGTCCAGTCCGGGGACCGCCGCGACGCCGGCCTCGTGCAGCAATCGCTTTGCGAAGATCACGCTATCGACACCTTGCGCGGCAATATCTGCATAGATGTAGAACGCGCCGTCGGGTTTGACGGGGACATGCAGCCCCATGCGCTCGAATTCGGGCAGCAGATAGTCGCGACGCTGTTTGAACGCCTCGCGACGATGTTCGTAAATCTTGAGTGTGTCGGGCGCAAAGCACGCCACGGCGGCGTGCTGTGCCAGTGTTGGTGCGCAAATCGCCAGACTGGCGGCCATTTTTTCGATGGGTCCGGCCAGGCGCTCGGGAACGATCATCCAGCCCAGGCGCCATCCCGTCATGTGAAAGTACTTTGAGAAACTGTTGATGACGATGATGTCATCGTCCAGCGTCAAGGCAGAACGCGCCTGGTTTTCATAGCTGAGCCCCAGATAAATCTCATCGACGATGGCAAAACCCTGGCGTTCGCGTACGGCGTGCAGCAAATCGGCCAACTCATCGCGCGCGATGCTGGTGCCGGTGGGATTGCTGGGCGAGGCCACCAGGACGCCGCGTGTCTCGGGTGTCCAATGGTCTCGCACGTCTTGTGCCGATAACTGGAACCGCTTTTCCGCGGTACTGGGGATCAGGCGCGGGCGACCACCCGCGGCCAGAATGAAATTGCTGTTGGCCGGATACGAGGGGTCAGGCATGAGGACTTCCGCCCCGGTGTCGACCAATGCTGCGCAGGCGAGCGACAATGCGCCCGAGGCCCCGGCGGTGACAATGATGCGCGCGGGGTCGACCTTGGCGCCGAATTCCGTTGCGTAGAATTGGGCAATGGCCTCGCGCAACGCGGCCAGACCGGCCGGGGCACTGTATCCGCTCAGGCCGGCTTGTGCCGCACGCTCCAGGGCTTCCACGACTTGTGGGGGCGCGGTAAAGTCCGGTTCACCAATCCCGAGGCTGATGATGTCTTTTCCCATGGCTTGCAGCGCCTGGGCTTCTTTAAAGACCTCGACGGCGTGAAAGGTGAGGAATTGTTGGACGCGTGATGCAAGGCGCGACATGGTAGTTCTCGTAACGAAAAAGGAATTGTAGATGCAGCCATCGCGGCGCGCATTTTTGTTTGGCCGGCAAACGCCGCTGACGCCCTGGCAAGCCTTTCGCGAGCGTCTGGCGCGCGGGGTGCAGGGGCGGGTGCAGAGCCTGGGGAATGAATCGGCGTGCCGTCTCCGGCTGGTACCGGCCTGGCTCGATGATGTACGCCATGCACGAGCGCTGTGCGCCGAGTATGGCGTGACATTGTTACTGGACGGCCTTGATGACGCCGGCGCCGCGCTCGCATCTACGGTCCCGGGTCCTATATTTGTCGATCCCGCACGCACCGCTCCCGCGTTTACTGATCTCACACCCGAAGATCCCGCCTCTGCTGACTCCCCTTCTGCTGATCCCGCTCCGTTGGATCCTGTTCTTGACACGCAAGACGGCTCCCCGGTGCTATACGTCGATCCATCATTGTTGAACACGCTGACGTCCGAGTCCGACGCCGGTCAGTGGCTTGCGCAGCCCGGATGCCGATTAGGCGATCTCGCCGACGCCGGCTTGTCTCAGTTCCGCGGCGCGCCTGCCGAATTGACCCTGGCGGCCTGGCTGGCGCATGCTCATGGTTGGGTGCCTGGCAGGACGGCCGCGAGCGGTCTGGTGGGCGTCGATGTGCTGTTGTCGGACGGTACGACCGAAAGGCTGGGACCGTTTGGTGCGTCCGATTTGCGTCCCCTGCGTTCAGCAACCGTGCAGCGTTTGGTACCGGCGCTGTTTCAGCTCTCGAACTCGCCGGATAGTGTGACTTGTCGCAATGCATCCCGTTGGCCCTGCCGCTATCGGCTGGATGCATTACTGCCTGCCGAGTCCGCTGAGGTCAACTTGGCGCATTTGCTGTTGGGGCACGGTGGGTCGCTGGCCTGGGTGGAGTCGCTGGTATTGACGCCGGGCGAGGCGTGGGCAGGGCCAGCCGCTGGCCAGGGGACGGCATTACCTCCCGTGCCAGCCGACGCCGTCGGGCCGGCCCGCCGGCTGGAAAGACGCATCAAGACCGCGTTCGATCCCCTGGATTTGTATGGGGATTGACGGTTGCGCTGCGGGTTCGCGCGACGGGAGAGTAAGATTGTTGCCTACTAAGCTAGAATCCCCCACTCCCGTGGATTAACCGAGTAGCCCTGCCTTATGGATGCCAATTTTCGCAAAGCCGCACTTGAATATCATGAGTCTGGCCGCCCCGGCAAAATCTCCGTCACCCCGACCAAGCAGTTGTCCAACCAGAGAGATCTGGCTTTGGCCTACTCGCCTGGTGTCGCGGCGGCGTGCGAAGAGATCGTCGCCGACCCCGTTAATGCCGTGCGTTACACCGCACGCGGTAACCTGGTTGGTGTGATTACCAACGGTACCGCAGTGCTGGGCCTGGGCAACATCGGCGCGCTGGCTTCCAAGCCCGTCATGGAAGGCAAGGCCGTCCTGTTCAAAAAATTTGCCGGCCTGGACGTATTCGATATCGAAATCAACGAAACCGACCCCGATAAACTAGTCGAAATCATCGCCGGCCTGGAGCCGACGTTTGGCGGGATCAACCTCGAAGACATCAAAGCACCGGAGTGTTTTATCGTTGAGCGCAAACTGCGCGAACGCATGAAAATCCCGGTATTCCACGATGACCAACACGGAACCGCCATCTGTGTGTCGGCCGCCTTTATCAACGGTCTGAAGGTTGTGGGCAAAGATCTCGACAAAGTCAAAGTCGTGACCTCTGGCGCCGGCGCGGCCGCGCTGGCGTGTCTGGACCTGATCGTCGATCTGGGCGTGCCCGTCGAAAACATCTGGGTGACTGACCTTGAGGGCGTGGTGTATCAGGGTCGCGTTGCCTTGATGGACCCCGACAAAGAGCGTTTCGCGCAAAAAACCGATTTGCGCAAGCTGTCCGAGGTCATCGAGGGCGCCGACGTGTTTCTGGGCCTGTCGGCAGGCGGTGTGCTCAAGCCCGACATGGTAGCGGCCATGGCCGCTCGCCCGGTCATTCTGGCGCTGGCCAACCCCAACCCGGAAATCATGCCCGAAGATGCGCATGCCGTGCGCGATGACATCATCATGGCGACTGGCCGTTCCGATTACCCGAACCAGGTCAATAACGTCCTGTGCTTCCCGTATATCTTCCGTGGCGCGCTGGACGTCGGGGCCACCACGATTACGCGTGAAATGGAAATGGCGGCCGTGTACGCCATTGCCAAACTCGCCCAAGAAGAGCAAAACGAAGTGGTCGCGGCGGCCTATGGCATGTACGACGTCAGCTTCGGTCGTGAATACCTGATTCCCAAACCCTTCGATCCGCGCCTGATTACCCGCATCGCACCTGCCGTGGCCAAGGCCGCTATGGATGGTGGTGTGGCGACCCGCCCGCTGGCCGACCTGGAAGCGTACGTCGAGCAATTGCAGCAGTTTGTGTACCACTCGGGCGCATTCATGAAGCCCCTGTATTCGACCGCCAAGAGTCTGGTGCGCGATGGCGGCAAGGCTCGCGTGGTCTACACCGAGGGCGAAGACGAGCGCGTGTTGCGAGCCGTCCAGGTCGTGGTCGACGAAGGCCTGGCTAAGCCCATCCTAGTGGGTCGTCCGGCCGTGCTGGCCGCCCGCATCGAAAAATTCGGCCTGCGTTTGCGCCTGGGTGAGGACGTCGAGGTCACCAACCCCGAATATGACGAGCGATTCCACCAGTACTGGACGACTTATTGGGAAATGATGTGTCGTCAGGGCATCAGCAAGGAAATGGCGCGCGTCGAAATGCGTCGCCGCCTGACCCTGATAGGGGCGATGATGCTGCATCGGGGCGAAGTCGACGGCATGATCTGCGGGACGGTCAGCACCTATGCCGAGCACTTGCGTTTCATCGATCAAGTCATCGGCAAGCGCCCCGGCGCCAAGGTCTATGCCGCCATGAATATCGTGCTGCTTGATGAGCGTGTGGTCGCGTTGGTCGACACACATGTCAATGACGATCCGACGGCTGAACAAATCGCTGAAATCACGATTGCAGCCGCAGAAAAAATGAAGTGCCTGAACCTGGCGCCCAAGATCGCCCTGCTGTCACGTTCCAACTTCGGTACCAGCAGCTCGTCCTCCGGCACCAAGATGCGCGAGGCGCTGGCCCTGGTGCGCGAGGCCGCGCCGGATCTGGAAATCGACGGTGAAATGCATGGCGATTGCGCGTTGGACGAAGCCCTGCGCATGCGCGTCCTGCCGTCGTCCACGCTGAAGGGTTCCGCCAACCTGTTGGTGTGTCCCAACGTGGATTCCGGGAATATTGCATACAACCTGCTCAAGACGGCGGCCGGCGGTAACGTGGCCGTGGGGCCGTTCTTGCTGGGAGCCAATGCGCCCGTGCATATTCTGACATCCAGCTCCACCGTGCGCCGTATCGTCAACATGACCGCCCTGGTCGTCGTTGATGCGAACGTCGTCAAATAGCAGTCAGCAAGCTCTCTGTCAGCCCAGTTCCCCGACTGGACTGGTGCTGACGGGCGGTGGCGCCCGCGCGGCCTATCAGGTAGGCGCGCTGGTCGCCATCATGGACATTCTCGATCCAGAATACCGCCCGGGTTTTCGTAATCCCTTTCCCATCATCTGCGGTACCTCCGCCGGCTCCATCAACGCGGCAGCCTTGGCTTGCCGCGCCGATCGGCCTCACCTGGCCGTCCGTCGTATCCGACGCCTATGGGAATCTCTGCGCACCGACATGGTGTATCGAGCCGACGCACCGGGCCTGATCAAAACCGGGGTTCGCTGGCTGGGCCTGCTGACCCTGGGCTGGATGTTTTCCGGACTGGGCCGTGAGCGCCCCCGTTCCTTGCTGGACAACCGTCCTTTGGCCGACTTGCTCACCCGGACACTGGATTTCAACCGCCTGCAGGCCAATCTGCAATACAACGCCCTGACCTCGCTGGCGATCACCGCCTCGGGCTTCACGAGCGGCGAGCACTTGACGTTTTACCAATCCAACCACAGCATTGATCCCTGGCATCGCTCGCTACGGCGTGCCCTGCCGGTACGCCTCGGCGTCGACCATCTGATGGCATCGTCATCCATTCCGCTCGTGTTTCCGGCGCAATCTATCAACGTGCAGGGCCAGTGGGAATGGTGCGGCGACGGCTCCATGCGGCAATTGGCGCCGATCAGCCCGGCGATCCACTTAGGCGCCGAACGGGTGTTGGTTATTGGCACTAGTTTTCGTGATGACACCCATCCCGAAAAACGCGAGCAGGCCCCCCCTTATCCGAGCCTGGCGCAGGTCGGGGGGCACGTGATGTCCAGTCTTTTTCTGGACGGCCTGTCGATGGATGTCGAGCGTCTGGAACGCATTAACGAATTGGTCACGTACATCGGGCACGATCCCGCAGTGGCAGGAGGACTTCGACGGGTAGACGTGCTGACGTTGACCCCTAGCCAGTCGCTGGATTTGCTGGCGCTCGATTATTTGACAGAAATGCCCCTTGAGGCCCGTACCCTTTTTCGCGTACTCGGTGTATCGTCCGACCCAGATCGTTCAGGTGGTGGAGCGCTGATGTCATATTTGTTGTTCGAAGGTGCTTACACTCGGAGATTGATTGATCTGGGGTATGCCGATACGATGCGGCGTAGCGAGGAAGTTGAGGCTTTTTTCAAGGAGGGCCAGGCATGACGCGAAATGGCCAGTCTACGTTGCAGCGCCAACTGAGCAGTGGTGGCGCGATCGATCATGACGGTGTGCAGAAAGAGGCCCTGGTGGAGGCTGCGCGTGAACGCGGACTTGCGTTCATGGCGGCCGATTGCGACCGCGCTCGTAGCCGCTCAGCGGTAATGCGAGCCATCGCCAAGGCAGTGGATTTTCCCGTCTATTTCGGCGGTAATTTTGATGCGCTGTATGACTGCCTGTGTGACACCGTGCTGGACCAAAAAGTCGGCATCGTGTTGTGGCTGGTCAAGTTGCATTCGGGCGATCCGGCATTGGCCGACGACGCCGCACAGATCGAGTCCGTGTGCTCGGACGTGGTGACATTTGCCGAAGAAAACGGGCGAGTTTTCTGCTACATCATCGAGCATGCGGGCAAGCATCCTGATCCGGAGCCGGGGGTTGCCGCGGCGCGCTACGGAGAAGGGTGAGTTTTTTTGCGTGGCGTTGGAGGGCATGCGGTCTCAGAGGTCCTTGAGGCGTCCCGGTCGTGTGCGTGTGGGTCGCGCCGGCCAGATCGCGACGGCTCGGCCCATAAGCACGGGCCGAGGTCCCGCTGCGCGGGACTACCCGCCGCTCTAACTGGCCGGCGCGACCCATACGCACACGACCGGGACTCACAACAATGGCATGCCCAGGTCGTCAGGCCGTCGCTGTTCCAGGTATATGCCTTTTGATACATGCCCCCCTGGCCCTGGACATCGCAAGTTAACCATCACTACGCCAGCAACGCACACCAGCATCCGTAAGTTGTACATAACACGAGCCGAGCGGCGCCGGTGTATAGCCACCGCCGGCCAGATCGCAACGGCTCGGCCCATAAGCACGGGCCGAGGTCCCGCTGCGCGGGACTACCCGTCGCTCTAACTGGCCGGCGGTGGCTATACACCGGCGCCGCTCGGCGTCTTAAGTACCCAACACTACGCCAGCAACGCCCCCGAGATGCTTCACCACTGAAGTAACGCCGTCACCGCGGAGATCAACGCAATGCCCGCGGTCTCGGTGCGCAGAACACGCGGCCCGAAGCGTACGGGTTGGACGTTGTGTTGGGCGGCGAGGGTGAGTTCTGCGTCGGACCAGCCGCCTTCGGGGCCGACGAGTAAACAGATGGCCTCGTGTGGCGGCCTGCCGGGCAGTGTGCTGATGGCGTCGGCGAGCGTCGGGGTGGCGTCGGGATGGCAGAGCAGGCGTAGGCCGGTGGGGGCCTGGGTGAGCCAGTCGCGCAGGGTGAGCGGGGCGTCGACGGGCATGAGGCGGTTGCGGCCGCATTGTTCGGCGGCGGCTTGGGCGATACGGGACCAGTGGGCGACGCGCTTGTCCAGGCGGGGGCCGCTTAGTTGCAAGACACTGCGCTGGGCGGCGATGGGACAGACGCGGCTCGCGCCGAGTTCGACGGCTTTCTCTACGACCCAGTCCATTTTGTCGCCTGAGGGCAGGCCCTGTACCAGCGTGACGTTGCCGGCGAGCTCGGCCTCGCGTGGGTCATAGGCGCCGAGCTGGGCCCAGGCGCTTTTGCCGTCGATGCTGAGCGTGGCGGGGTACTCGCCGCCGGTGCCGTCAAATAGGGTCATGGCGGCGCCATCACGCAGGCGTAAGACGCGGACGGCGTGGTGGGCCAGGGCATCGGGCAGGCAGACGTGGGCGCCGGGAGAAAGCGGGGTATCACAGAAAAAGCGCGGTAAGGGCATGGGGTGGGACGAACAGGGCGCGTTCTGGCGCGGGCGAGCACAAAAACGTAGCCTACCATTCTGATGGGGCGAGCGCTGATGGGGTGAGCGGCAGGGCGCCGGTGAGGCATTAACGGAGGGGTGGGTTCATGGCCGCCTCAGCTAGGGTTATCCTCAGGTGCTAAAATCATGACCTTCTCAAACCCTCTCACCTGGCCCCGTTTTTCGGCCGGCCGGAGTCTACGAGCCTTTTCCGCATGAGCCCATCCACTGCCCAACCCTTGGCCCTTGCCGATGCCATTCGCGCACTCGCCATGGATGCTGTCCAACAAGCAAATTCGGGGCATCCCGGCGCTCCCATGGGGATGGCGGAAATCGCCCAGGCGTTGTGGTTGGGCCATTTGCGTCACAATCCCGTCGATCCCGCCTGGGCCAACCGTGACCGCTTTGTGCTGTCCAATGGTCACGGCTCGATGTTGGTCTACGCGTTATTGCACCTGACCGGCTACGATTTGCCTATCGAGGAACTCAAGCAGTTCCGCCAATTGCATTCGCGTACACCGGGTCATCCCGAGGTCGGTATTACCGCCGGCGTTGAGACGACCACGGGTCCATTGGGTCAGGGCTTGGCCAATGCGGTGGGCATGGCACTTGCCGAGGCCTTGTTGGCCGCCGAGTTCAACAAACCGGGCTTGTCCATCGTTGACCACCACACCTACGCGTTCGCGGGCGATGGATGTCTGATGGAAGGCATCTCGCACGAGGCCTGCTCGTTGGCGGGGACACTGAAATTGTCCAAGCTGGTTGTGCTGTATGACGACAATGGTATTTCCATTGATGGTCATGTCGAACATTGGTTTGGCGAAGACACCGCGACGCGTTTCGACGGCTATGGCTGGAATGTGATCCGTGGCGTCGATGGCCATGATGTAGCGGCGGTGGATGCGGCGATTGCCCAGGCGCGTGCACAGTCAGACAAGCCCACGCTGATCGTTTGCCGCACCGTGATTGGCAAGGGCGCGCCTACGATGGCGGGTACGCACAACGTCCACGGCGCCCCGTTGGGTGCCGACGAGATCGCTGCGACGCGTGCCGCGCTGGGTTGGACGGCAGCGCCGTTCGAGATCCCGCAAGCGGTGCGCGAGGGCTGGGATTCGCGCGAGGCGGGCGCTCAGGCACAGTCTGCCTGGCAGACGGTATTTGACGCCTATGCGGCGCAGTACCCCGCCGAGGCGGCCGAGTTTACCCGTCGTATGAAGGGCGAGTTGCCGGCGGATTTCGCCGACACGCTGCAGGCCTTTATTCAGACGACCGACAGCAAGGCCGAGACGGTCGCGACTCGCAAGGCATCGCAATTCGCCATCACGGCGTTGGCGGCCGCTCTGCCCGAGTTGCTGGGCGGTTCGGCCGACCTGACCGGTTCCAATTACACCGACTGGAAGGGCGTGGCCCCGGTCCGTGCTGGCGAGCAGGGCATCCAGTTCGGTCGTCACATCAATTACGGCGTCCGGGAATTCGGGATGTCGGCAATCATGAACGGTATCGCCTTGCATGGGGGTTACCTGCCGTTTGGGGGGACGTTCCTGACGTTCTCCGATTATTCGCGCAATGCCATTCGCATGGCGGCGTTGATGAAGCAGCGCGTGGTGCATGTGTTTACGCACGACTCGATCGGGTTGGGCGAAGACGGTCCCACGCACCAGTCCATCGAGCATGCGTCGAGCCTGCGCCTGATTCCCAATCTGTCGTTGTGGCGTCCCTGCGATACCGCTGAAACCGCGGTGGCGTGGGGATTCGCCGTGTCGCGTCCGGCCAGCATTGGCATGGATGTGCACGAGGGTGGCCCTACGGCGTTGTTGCTGTCGCGCCAAAACCTGCCGTTCGTGCAGCGCGATGCCGATACGCTGAAAGCGATTGTCCGCGGTGGTTACGTTCTGCGAGACGCAGAAGGCGCTCGTGCCGTTATCATCGCCACGGGCTCCGAAGTCGCCATTGCGTTGGCGGCTCAAGAACAGCTCGCCGGGCAGGGGATCGCCGTGCGAGTGGTGTCTATGCCCAGCACTGACGTATTCGACAGCCAGGATACCAACTGGAAGCGCTCCGTACTGCCCCCGGGCTTGCCGCGTGTGGCGGTCGAGGCCGGTACGACGGCACTGTGGCACAAATACGTAGGCCTGGACGGCGCCGTGGTCGGTATCGACCGTTACGGCGAATCCGCGCCTGCCGGGGCCTTGTTCAAGTTCTTCGGTCTGACTGCCGACAAGGTAGCCGAGACTGTCAAGCAAGTTTTGTAAAAGGAGCTCTAGTCATGACCATTCGTGTCGCCATCAACGGATACGGCCGCATCGGCCGCAACATTCTGCGCGCCCACTACGAGGCCGGTAAAAAGCACGATATCGAAATCGTCGCGATCAACGATCTGGGTGATCCCAAGACGAATGCGCACCTCACGCGCTACGACACTGCCCACGGCAAGTTCCCCGGCACGGTCGAGGTCGATGGCGAATACATGGTCGTCAACGGCGACAAGATCCGCGTGTTGGCCAACCGTAACCCGGCCGAACTGCCCTGGGGCGAGCTGAACGTCGACGTCGTGCTGGAATGCACGGGCTTTTTCACCTCGAAAGAAAAGGCCGGCGCGCACCTGAAAGGCGGCGCCAAGAAAGTCATCATCTCGGCTCCCGGCGGCAAAGACGTCGACGCAACCATTGTTTACGGCGTGAACCACGGCGTGCTCAAGGCCACCGATACTGTCATCTCGAACGCATCGTGCACCACCAACTGCCTGGCTCCGTTGGTCAAGCCGCTGCACGACAAACTGGGCCTCGAAAGCGGCCTGATGACCACGATACACTCTTACACCAACGATCAAGTCTTGACCGACGTCTACCACGAAGACCTGCGTCGCGCCCGTTCGGCCACCATGAGCATGATCCCCACCAAGACCGGCGCTGCCGCGGCCGTGGGCCTGGTGTTGCCCGAGTTGAATGGCAAGCTCGACGGCTTTGCGATCCGTGTCCCGACCATCAACGTGTCTCTCGTTGACCTGTCGTTTGTGGCCAAGCGCGACACCACGGTTGACGAAGTCAACAGTATCCTCAAGGCGGCCTCCGAAGGCGATCTGAAGGGCATCCTGGACTACAACACCGAGCCCCTGGTCTCCGTCGACTTCAACCACAACGCAGCCTCCAGCACCTACGACTCGACGTTGACCAAGGTGTCGGGCAAGCTGGTCAAGGTGTCGTCCTGGTACGACAACGAGTGGGGTTTCTCGAACCGTATGCTCGACACCACTGTCGCGCTGATGTCGGCGAAGTAATCCGCCATGGCCAAGGTCAATACCCTGTCCGCGCTGGCCGAGGCTGGCGCGTTGCATGGCAAGCGCGTGTTTATCCGTGCCGATCTCAACGTGCCGTTTGACGACGCGGGCCAGATCAGCGAAGACACGCGCATTCGCGCCTCGGTGCCGGGCATCCGCCTGGCACTGGATAGCGGTGCGGCTGTCATGGTGACCTCGCACTTGGGTCGCCCCACCGAAGGCGTACTGACCGACGCTGACTCGCTGGCCCGTGTGGGCCAGCGTTTGTCGCAACTGCTGGGCATGCCTGTCCAGTTGGTCAAGGACTGGGTCGACGGTGTGACGGTCAATCCCGGCCAAGTGGTGTTGCTGGAAAACTGCCGCGTCAATCCGGGCGAAAAGAAGAACGACGAAACCTTGTCGCGCAAGATGGCGGCGCTGTGCGACGTCTACGTCAACGACGCTTTTGGTACGGCGCATCGCGCCGAGGCCACCACGCATGGCATCGCGCGTTTTGCGCCCGTTGCTTGCGCGGGTCCGTTGCTGGCGGCCGAGCTGGATGCCCTGGGCCGTGCTTTGCATGAACCCAAGCGTCCGTTGGTGGCGATCGTGGGGGGCTCAAAGGTCTCGACCAAGCTGTCCATCCTGCAATCGCTGGCCGACAAGGTCGATCAACTGGTGGTGGGCGGCGGTATCGCCAATACCTTCATGTTGGCGGCCGGCTTGTCCATCGGTAAATCGTTGGCCGAACCCGATCAGGTTGATCAGGCTCGTACGGTGATCGACATCATGAAACAGCGTGGTGCAGAGGTCCCCATCCCGACGGATGTGGTGTGCGCCAAGTCGTTTTCGGCCGACGCCGAAGCTACCGTCAAGGCGGCCGATGCGGTGGCCGATGATGATCTGATTTTGGACATTGGCCCCCAAACGGCGCAGCGGCTGGCAGGTATCTTGCAACAGGCAGGCACCATCGTCTGGAACGGCCCGGTGGGCGTGTTCGAGTTCGACGCGTTTGCCAACGGCACAGAGACCCTGGCGAAAGCCATCGCCGAATCGCCCGCGTTTTCGATCGCGGGTGGCGGTGACACGCTGGCAGCTATCGCCAAGTACTCGATCGCTGACAAGGTCGGTTATATCTCGACCGGTGGCGGCGCTTTCCTGGAGTTCCTGGAAGGCAAGTCCTTGCCGGCCGTGGCCATCCTGGAAGAACGCGCTAGCTAATCGCTGATCGTGTAAAGCCGCTCAAATCAGGGCGTCAGGCGCTTTTGCCTGACGCCCTGATTGTCTTATGTCAGTACTGTTTGTACGGCAGAAATTTTCCGCTCATCACGATGCGTACGCGATCGCCTGCGGGGTCGTTCTCGCGCTCCAGGTCCATCTTGAAATCGATGGCGCTCATGATGCCATCGCCAAACTCTTCGTGGATCAGCGATTTGAAGGTGGTGCCGTAGATGTTCACCAATTCATAAAAACGGTAGATCAACGGATCTGTCGGGATCGCGCTTGGCAATGACCCCTTATAAGGCGTGACTTGCAACTGCAGCACTGCGTCTTCAGGTAACTCAAGCAGCTCACCCGCCGCTTGAGCTTGCTGCGTCGTCAACGTCATCTGTCCTAACAATGCCGCAGCCGTCCATTCTTTGCTTTGCCCCACGACTTTGGCAATATCCGGCCATTTCAGGCCTTTTTTGAGCTTCTGGGTAACGACAAGTTCGGTAACTTCAGCGCGGGTCATCATGGACAAGTCCCATTCTGGATGCAGATCGTTGAGAAGCGGATGCGTCGTACGTGGGTCACTTCGCCGTGGATCGTCTGCGCGACGTGGGTGAACGAGGCGTTGCGGCCTGGGTCGTCGATTTCGTGACGACGCGTTTAGTGGTGGTGCCTTTGGTGGCCGAGCGCTTGATCGCCGGTTTAGCAGGCGACAGCGTCGTGGACGCTGCCGCGATCGTCTTTGTCGCTGATTTCGTGGCAGATGTCGTAGCCGGTGCGGAAGTGCGCTTAGCAGTGGACGTCGTCGCGGGCTTCACCAAGGATTTGCCAGCCGATTTCCGTACCGGTTTAGCGGCCGTCTTGCTTGCCACGGGACGAGTGGGTTTTTCATCCTGACCATCTTGCTCACGCGCGACGGCCTGCTTAGCCGCGTCGCGGAAAATGGTTTCGACCTCCTCCAGGCAGGCGTGGGCACGCGTATTCAAGGGGCCAGTCGCCTCCAGGACGTGCCGCATCGTGCCAAAGGCCTGCCGGATTTCATCTGACGATGCGCTCTCTAGCAGTTTGGGCATGGCTTGCAGTGCACCTTGGCGATCCAGCTGCATCATCAGTGCTTGATCGCGTGCGACGTCCTTGAACTCCTGCAAGGCGAGATTGGCGTCCGCATCCGCGCGCATCTTGCGCAGCATGGCAAAGCTGCGTTCATCGATGCTGCCTTCGGCGCTTGCGACGTACAACAGCATGCGGATCGCGGCTTCGCGCACACCACCCTGATCGATCTGGCTACGCAGTTCAGCGGTGCGCTCATCCATGAAATGGCGGTGCTCGGGTGAGACGCCGGGATGCTTGCGAGGCGCGTGCTCCCTCTGCGCGCCTAGACCCGCCCAGTCTTGCACCAGGCGCGAGCCGTAGATATTCATGAATAATTGCTCGCCGGCGGCGTCACGCAACTCTTGCCACATATTCAATCCGGCCTCGATGTTTTTCGAGACCATGCGTTCCATCATGGCAAAGGGGTTGTCCGCAGAAACGGGACGGCGATGTTCACGCGCTTGCTCGGCCACTTGCGCGATGGGTGCGATCCAGGGGTTGCGGTCGGAGAGCAGCTCATAAGGCAAGCGCAGGGGATGCATGCGTTGCATCCATTCTGCTACTTGCGGGGTGACGGCGGCGCGCACCCAAGGCTGTACAAAGCTCCGGTACAGGCCCAGATTGATGTCCGAAATCCGCGCGACGGCGGCAAATCGCCGGTCGTCTTCTTCGTTACGCGCCACAATGGTACGCACGTCATCGAGCTTACGACGCGCGAACGACACGACATAGTCGCCATCGGCCAGATCCGCGTTGAGCGTCTCCGGGGTTTTATCTGCGATTTCGGCTTGGTAAATGCCGGCAGGCAGCACATCGATCAGGTCAATGTTGTCCGTGAACTCCTGGTGCTCTTTTCGGGCGACGGAGCCCGACACAAAAATGCCCAGATGGCCAATGCTTTCGTGCACGGCATAGACGATAGTCTGGCCGTGGGCGAGCACCTCGGCATCATTCTGGTAGAGGTCCGGGATCCAGCCCAGTGCCTGCGGCGGCGGGGTGATGTTGTCGCCCTTGGAGCAAAACACAATGATCGGCGAACGAATATTGCGCAGATCGATACGGATGCCGTCGGACGTGACCAGGCCGGCCGTTGCCAGGCGATTGCCGATAAACAGGTTATCGACGATGTATTGGATTTCCGGCTCGTTCAGAAAGACGTGGCCTCCCCACCATTTTTCAAACTCCAGGTAGCGAGAGGCTTCGGTATCGACTTTGGCGTACAGGTTGTACTGCTTGCTCCAGAGCGTATTGGCGGGGTTCAGACTCTCGAAATTCTGCACCAGCCAGGCACCATCAAAACGGCCCTGACCCAAGTCGCTCGCCATGGCGGTCAGCCAACTGCCGCCGAGTAATCCGCCGCTGTAGCGCATAGGGTTCATCCCACGCCAGCCGGCCCAATACGACAGCGGCGCACCCGCGACGATGATGGGGCCAAACAGCTCGGGCCGCATGGCGGCCGTCATCATTATTTGCCATCCAGCCTGGCAATTGCCGACCACCACCGGCTTGCCCTCCGACTCTGGATGGAGAGCGATGATTTCTTCCAGGAAACGCGCCTCGGCGCGCATCACGTCTTCCACCGTTTGAGTATCGGTGGGGCGTGGCAAAAACGTCGCAAAGTAGCAGGGATGGCCGGCACGCACAGCGACGCCGATTTCGCTTTCGGGCTTGAAGCCCCCAATGCCCGGACCATGCCCGGCGCGGGGATCTACCACTAAAAACGGGCGCTTTTTGGGATCTACGGCGACATCGGACGACGGCAGAATACGCAGCAATCCATAGTTGACCGGACGATCGAACTCGCGGCCATCCATGATCAGCTCGGATTTCATGCTGAGGACATTCGGGGCGCGCTTGGCCATATGCCGGTGATACTGGTTGCCGCGCTGGCGCATCACGTCCGAATACAGGGCGCCGCGCTGCAGCGTGTCAACCGTGTAATCGTAGGCCGCCGTCCAAGGGGTGGATGGCAGGGTGGCAGGGGCGTTGCGATCGTTGGCAGGTTTGGCCACTGCGATCTCCGGTAAAGCGACTGTCCGCCGGGCAGCAGGCGCTGATGGGTTTGGTGATGCTCTAAACCCCATTACAGCGCATTAAATGTTGCAATGCAACATTGCTTTGTATGAAATTGCAGACGCGCGTTGGGTCTGCCTAGGCGCGCGCGTCCTGATTGAACTGCAGCCAGGTCTGAACGACAGCGCGTTGCCATTGTGTGTCAGCGTAGGCACGCAGGGCCTCGGGTAGCTCGTCAGGCCCCGCCAAGCGGCGCAGCATCAAGGCCAGTTCGGTATCGGCGATGCACCAACTGTCGAATAGTTGGGGCCGAGCGTCGGGCAGCAGAGCTTGTGCCACGCGTACGAGCTTGGCGGCTGCCGCCAGAGCTGCGTCGCCCAGGGGCGCAGGCTGTGTTTCATGGAACACGACTTCGGTGGGGCGTTCCTCGCGCAACGCGGCCAGATCGCTGCGTAGCCAGGCTTGAACCTGGCGGGCGTGTGCGCGTTGTTGCAGCGCTGACGGATATAGAGCAGGGTAGTCAGGCGCAGGGAAGGCGTCTTCGAGATACTCGATGATGGCGCTGGATTCGGACAGGTGAAAGGTGTCGTGAGTCAGGGCCGGGACACGACTGGTGAGGGCGCGGCTGGCAAAGGGCCGCATGCGTTGTTCGCCGGCGGCCAAGTCAACCAGCCGCAATTCGACCGGCAGCCCCTTTTCCGTCAGCGCAACATAAGCCGACATCGCATAGGGGCTCACGAATCGCGCGTCGACGTAGAGCGTCAGGGGAGAGGCAAGCGTGTCGGCCAAGATAATCTTTTCCTGATGAGGGCAAAGGCAAATTTTGCCACTAAATTTCGTGTCAGTCGACGATGAACAGGCGCGCGCCCGTCGATGTGGATGACCGGTGGGCTTCGGCTTGGTCGGCCACCTGGTAGCTCATTCCGGGAGTCAAGACGAAGTTGCGACCGTCCTCGAGCTCAGTGTGCAGTTCGCCTTCCAGGCAAAACAGGATGTGGCCTTTGCTGCACCAGTGGTCGGCCAAATAGCCCGGTGAATACTCGACCAACCGTACGCGGATGTCGCCGAATTGGCGCGTGCGCCAATAGGCGATGCCGGTGTCTCCCGGGTGTTCGGTGGGGGCGATCGTTTGCCAATCGGTGGTGCCGAAAGGAATGTCGTGCATTTTCATGGGCGATTCCGTTGCTGGTGCGTTGCTGTTGTTGTTGTTGCGCTAAGCCGTCATTTTCTTTTGCCAAAACATCGCCTGACCCATTTCACTGGCCAATTCGTAGCCTTGATAGCCTACCTTGCGATATAGGGCGCGCGCGGGTTCATTGCCCTGCAGGACTTCGAGAGTTATCTTGCAACAACCGCGTTGTCGCGCCACCTCGTCCAGCGCAGTCAATAATTGTTGCGCAACCCCCTGACCGCGAAAGCGCGCAGCCACCATGAAATCATGCAGATTTAATAGCGGCTGGCAGGCAAAGGTCGAGAAGCCTTCGAAGTAGATCGCCAATCCTGCGGGCACGCCGTCTAGCAAGGCGATCAAGGCGCCTGCCGTGGGGCGCTGCGATAGCGCAGAGATCAGATGGCGACGCGTGTGAGGGGACAGCGGCGCGCCTCCCCCCATGGGGTCC
Source organism: Bordetella tumulicola (assembly GCF_054779135.1). Taxonomy (NCBI): domain Bacteria; kingdom Pseudomonadati; phylum Pseudomonadota; class Betaproteobacteria; order Burkholderiales; family Alcaligenaceae; genus Bordetella; species Bordetella tumulicola. Next base: position 430,532 of record NZ_BAAGYU010000011.1, read on the forward strand.
TGGGCGTATTCGTCCAGCAGCGCGACAATCATGTCGCCGTGAGCGGGGTTGTGAAAATCGGCGTTGATAATAGTTAACACAGTGATGTCCGTTTTGGGTGCCCGCCAGAGGGCGTTGCAGCTCGAATGTGAATACAAAGAGGTATTATGCCGCGCGTTGACGTGTCAAGACTGGAGTGTGCCCATGAGTCGTCCATCCGTTTCCGAACCCCATCTGGCTTTGCCGGCGGGGGCGAGCTGGGCGGGCTTGAGGGCGTGTCTGCCGGTCATGATCGGGTATTTCCCCGTGGCCATGACATTCGGGATCGCGGGCTTGTCCACGGGGTTGTCGCCCCTGCAGGTGGTACTGATTTCGGTGCTGGTCTATGCCGGTGCCAGTCAATTTTTGCTGTTGGCCTCCATCAAGGCAGGCACACCATGGCTATGGGTTGTCGCGCTCTGTTCGCTACTGAACGCCCGCCACCTGCTGTACGGACCGCTGTTGTCGCGCTTTTTGCCAGAGCCGTTGGGTGCACGACTCAAGTTGGCTTTTCTATTGACCGACGAAGTGTTTGCCACGGCCTTTCAGCGCATTGAACACGTCGACCCTGCCTATCGAAATCGCTGGATGATGCTGCTGGGATTGGGTGCATGGGTCACCTGGATCGCCGGCACGGCCGTCGGTGTTTATGCTGGCGATGGCCTGGAACGCCATTTTCCCATGCTGTCCCAGGTCATGCGTTTTGCGTTGCCCGCGTTATTTCTAGCGCTCGTTTGTCAAAGCGCGACGCGCACCCTGCGTGGCGCCATTGTTGCCGCCCTTGTTGTAGGGGCTGTCTGCGCGGCGCTCGGGCAGACCACGCTGGCCATCCTGGCTGCGGCGGTCGTCGGCTGCGCCTTTCAGCGTCTGCGGAGCACATCATGATCGGCGGCGAACTGGGTTTTTGGGGCGCCGTTATCGCGATGGCGGTCATCACCTATCTGACGCGCGCCCTGCCGTTCATGCTGTCAAACCGCAGCCGACTGCGGCGGCGATTGGCCGAAGGGGCGTCGCTGGCGGCGCTGGGACCGGCCCTGTTAGCGGGCATTGCGGCGGCCGTGATCGTGCCTGACATCCTTGCCCTGCAGGGCCTGTCTCAGTTTTTGCCTTATGCCGGTGGGCTGCTAGCAACCGCCTTGAGCGTTCGGCGGTGGGGCAATTCGGGCTTGGCCGTGATTATCGGCGTGGTCGTGTACGGCGGGTTGTTGATGCTGGCGGGTGTGGGAGGCTAGGGACCCGTGTTGGTCCGCTGCGCGCTATCCACCACCTGCACCATATCCACCCCATATGCACCAAGCCACTAATCGCCCGGCCCACGCACGTCGCAGCGTGCCTACGGCACGATGTCGCTGGCGGACTCGGTATCCAGGTGGGCGATGTCGCCCCATTCGAGGACTTGCCATTGACGATCGTCGATACCGATGCGGTTGATGCTGGCGTTCAACAGCGGCACGGGACGCGGACCGTCCAGGGCGACGCCGGATGCCCGGCGCCAGATGATGTCCAGCACGCCGCCGTGGGTGACCGCCAGGATGCGCTCATCAGCGTGGCGCTGCGCGAGATCACTCACCGTGGCAATGACGCGCGCCTGGAATTGGCCTAGCGATTCACCGCCCTCGATGGGCAGATGCGGGTCGCGGCTTTTGCGTGCCGCTGCGGCTTCGGGCGCGAGTTCGTCGATGCGATGAAGATCCAGGCCCTCGAGAATGCCGAAACTGCGTTCGCGTATGCCCGGCTCTGCGCGGATGCGCAAGTCCAGCCCGGCGCCAAGGGGAATGGCGGTGGCGTGGGCGCGTTGCAGGTCGCTGCTGTAGAGAGCGGTGAAGGTATGCTCGCCGGCGGCCAGACGTGCTGCCAGGTGCGTGGCTTGGTCGCGTCCGGCGGTATTGAGCTCGATGTCTTGCCAGCCCTGCAGGCGGCCTTCGCGGTTCCAGGGCGTTTCGCCATGGCGGATAAACCAGATTTCAGTCATGCTTGTGGTGGGTGAGGGGATTGGGTCAGCGTTTGCTGTGGCCTACAGGATATACCGGAGGCCGGCGGACGCGGTTTGGCATCACGGTCCGTCATGATAAAGCCAGCGGCGGCATCGGCGCGGGCATCACCGGATTGCCGGCGGGCGTGCTCGCCCCTACACTTCGCCCGCCGACTAATTATTCCTGTCTGAATACAGGGGACTTCATGCCCAACTCTTATTTCCCGCGCTGGAAGCTGGCCGATGATTCGGTACCCGGCGTCGTGATCGCGCCCGATGAGCGCCTGTCCGCGTCCAAGAACATTGCCATGGGCGCGCAGCACGTGGTGGCGATGTTTGGCTCCACGGTATTGGCGCCGTTGATCATGGGCTTTGATCCGAACGTCGCCATCCTGATGTCCGGGATCGGTACGCTGATTTTCTTCCTGTTCGTGGGTGGCCGAGTGCCGAGTTATTTGGGCTCGAGCTTTGCATTCATTGGCGGGGTAGTGGCGGTGACGGGTTATGCAGGGTCCGGTGCCAATGCGAATATCGGTGTCGCCTTGGGGGGCATCATCGCCTGCGGCTTGGTCTATACCTTGATAGGTGTTGTCGTGGCGGCCGCGAATGCACGTGGAGACGGTGGCGCAGCCTGGATCGAACGTCTCATGCCGCCGGTGGTGACCGGTGCGGTGGTGGCGGTGATCGGGCTGAATCTGGCGCCTATCGCCGTCAAGGGAGCGATGGGCGGCTCGGGCTTTGATACGGGCATGGCCATCGTGACGGTGTTGTGCGTGGGCGGCATTGCCGTCTATACCCGCGGTACGGTCCAGCGGTTATTGATCCTGGTAGGGTTGTTGTTGGCGTGCGTCATTTATGCCATTTGCGCCAATGGCCTGCAGCTTGGCAAACCCATCGATTTTTCCGGCGTGGCCGCGGCAGCATGGTTTGGGTTGCCGCAGTTTGTGGCGCCGGTCTTCAAGGCCGATGCGATCGGCTTGATCGTGCCTGTCGCGATCATTCTGGTGGCGGAGAACCTTGGCCACATCAAGGCCGTCGGCGCGATGACGGGCCAGAATCTAGATCGTTATATGGGGCGAGCCTTCATTGGCGATGGGGTGGCGACGATGCTGTCCGGTGCCGTGGGTGGTACGGGCGTGACCACGTATGCCGAAAACATCGGTGTGATGGCGGTCACGCGTATTTATTCGACCCTGGTGTTTGTGGTGGCGGCGATTATCGCTATTTTTCTGGGCTTTTCCCCCAAATTCGGTGCGCTGATTCAAACCATCCCAGGCCCGGTGCTGGGTGGCATGTCCGTTGTGGTGTTTGGACTGATTGCCGTGGCCGGGGCGCGGATCTGGGTGGTGAATCAGGTTGATTTCAGCGATAACCGCAATTTGATTGTGGCCGCTGTCACACTGGTTCTGGGCGCAGGGGATTTCACTGTCAAACTGGGCGATTTCACGTTGGGCGGCATTGGGACGGCAACGTTTGGCGCCATCATCTTGTATGCCTTGTTGCAACGCAGCGGGCGCCAAGTGGTGTAGGTCATGGTTCAAGGGTAGGATTGGCCACGGTTGATCGCGTTATTGATATCTTCACGGGGCATTGATCATTCCACGGTTGGGCCCTTTCTAACGCCCGTTATATTGCCTCTACTACGCGGAATTGCAGCGAAATGACTGGTTTCTGAATGACTTGCAATTCCCGTCGATTTTGACCACAATAATGACTTGCTTACCCCGGTTCTGACCCGAGCCGGGGTTTTGTTTTGCCGCCGGGCCGCCCCAAGGCAAAAGCGCCCCCTTGGGGGCAGCAAGCCGAAGGCGCCGCGTGGGGGCTTTATCTTTGGTCGCCACCCTTGTCCCGTCGGGTGCGGGGGCGATCAACACAAGTCGCCAGGAACGCTAGCCAACACTGATAACCGGGTCCAGATCGTTGCGGCTTGTTTGATCTTTATTGGTATCACCCGCTAGCCCCGCTTGGGCGGCGCTGGCAAAAATCTAACTGTGTTTTGACCGAAACGCTCCAATTCGGGGCGTTTTCTACTTTTTGTTTGGGAAACGACATGCCTGCCATTCCTCTGACCGCGCGCGGAGCCGAGCGTTTGCAAGCCGAATTGCATCGGCTCAAGACCATCGAGCGCCCCGAAGTGATCAACGCTATCGCCGAGGCTCGTGCCCAGGGCGATCTGTCGGAAAATGCCGAGTACGATGCCGCCCGCGAGCGCCAAGGCTTCATCGAAGCCCGTATTTCTGACCTTGAAGGGACGCTTTCCAATGCGCACATCATCGATCCCAGCACGCTGGATGCCGAGGGACGCGCGGTGTTCGGCGCCACGGTAGATATCGAAGAGTTGGATTCGGGGAACCGTCTGTCGTACCAGATCGTGGGCGACATCGAGGCCGACATCAAGTCCAACCTGATCTCGGTTTCCAGCCCCGTGGCACGTGCGCTGATTGGCAAATCCGAAGGCGACGTGGTCGAGGTGAAGGCCCCCTCGGGCGTCCGCGAGTACGAAGTCCTGGGTGTGCGTTACTTGTGATCTGACGGGTGACCACTCGAAAAAAAGGCCCCCACGCGGCGCCTTCGGCTTGCTGCCCCCCAAGGGGGCATTTTTGCCTTGAGGCGGCCCGGCGGCAAAAAGGCCCCCACGCGGCGCCTTCGGCTTGCTGCCCCCCAAGGGGGCGTTTTTGCCTTGGGGCGGCCCGGCGGCAAAAAGGCCCCCACGCGGCGCCTTCGGCTTGCTGCCCCCCAAGGGGGCATTTTTGCCTTGGGGCGGCCCGGCGGCAAAAAGGCCTCCACGCGGCGCCTTCGGCTTGCTGCCCTCCCATGGGGCACCTTTCTGCCTTGGGGCGGCTCAGCGGCAAAAAAAACGCCAAGTCCGTAGGGATTGGCGTTTTGTTGATTCTGGGTCTGGCCATTGGCCATACCGTTTTATTTTTTATTTATCGCTTGGTGCTCTTGCGCCCGGCTGATGCGCGCATGCCACTACGGGTACCGGCGCGCAGGCTGAGCGCGCTGCCTGAACGGCGCGGAATACCATGCGGCGACGCTGACGCGGGTTTTTTGGTGGATGGGCGAGTCGGGCGGTCCGTGGTGCTGAACATCATGTCTGTGCGCGAGCGGGCCTTGGGCTCGACGGGCGCCGATTTGCGGGCACGGGCGGGACGCGCTTTGGACAAGGTCTTGCCTTCAGCTGCCAGCTTTTTGGGCGTATGCGGCTCAGATGGCTTGCGTCGGACGGGGGTGGTGTCTTCGTCGGGTGCGGCGGCAACATTGCCGGCCAGCGGGCGGAACAAGATCAGCATCTTGCCCAAATGGTGCACCGCCGCGCACGATAGCGTCTCGCAGATCGTCGCCAGCATGGCCTCGCGCTCGTTGCGGTCGCTGCCGCCGGCGCGTACCTTGATCAGCCCATGGGACGTCAAGGCGCGATCAATTTCTTTCAAGACCGCGTCGGTCAGCCCGTTGTCGCCGATCAGGACGACCGGGCTCAGCGGGTGGGCGGCCGAGCGCAATTCGCTGCGCTCGCGTGAGGTGAGTTCTAATATAGGCATGTGTGGAATTGTACGGTAATGGCCAAAAAGAAATTCTCTAAAGACTGGATCCACCAGCACATCAACGACCCTTATGTGAAGATGGCGCAACAAAAGGGCTATCGGGCGCGTGCTGCCTTTAAGCTAATCGAGATCCTCGACACGGAAAAGCTCATGCACCGTGGCGACGTGGTGGTCGACCTCGGGTCTGCGCCGGGCAGCTGGTCGCAGGTGGCGCGTGAGCGCCTGGCCGGCCCCGGCGGGGTGGTCGATGGTCGTATTATCGCGCTGGACTTCCTGCCGATGGAGCCCGTCGCGGGCGTCGAGTTCATCCTGGGGGATTTTCGTGACGACGCAGTCTTGAAACAGTTACAAGAAATCGTCGGCGGCCAACCGGTAGACCTTGTGATTTCCGACATGGCCCCCAACTTGTCTGGTGTGAGTTCTGCTGATTCCGCGCGCATTCAACATGTCTGCGAGTTGGCGATGGAGTTCGCCCGCAACCACCTCAAGCCTGATGGTGCGCTGATCGTCAAGGCTTTTCACGGCAGCGGTTTTTCGCAGATCGTGCAAACCTTCAAACAGCACTTCAAGCGCGTGGTGGAACGCAAACCAAAAGCTTCCCGGGACAAGTCCTCGGAGACCTTCCTGGTGGCGCGCGACCTGAAGCACTAATTTTTACCGTTGTATACAGCTACCCGTGGGACGGCCGGGCGGAATCGGCGCCGACAGGGTAGAATGAACTATTGACATACTTGTGACTGTGCCATATACGCGGGGGCACAGTTGCCGGTCGGAATCAAAGGGCAGGAGATCTACCTTGAACAACTCATTTTCTAAAGTCGCGGTCTGGATGGTGATCGCACTGGTCCTGTTCACGGTATTCAAACAGTTCGACGGTCGTGCTCAAACGCAAGATGGCGTGAGCTACACCCAGTTCATGGAGGATGCCAAGGCAGGCCGTATTCGCAAGGTAGATGTGCAGGCGGACGTTCTGTATGTCACCCCTGATACGGGCCGTTCGTACACCTTGACGTCGCCGGGCGACATCTGGATGGTGTCCGATTTGCTCAAGTACGGTGTCGACGTCTCGGGCAAGGCCCGCGAAGAACCCTCCTTACTCATGAGCATCTTCGTGTCGTGGTTCCCGATGCTGCTGCTGATTGGGGTCTGGGTGTTCTTTATGCGCCAGATGCAAGGCGGCGGCCGTGGCGGTGCGTTCAGCTTTGGCAAGTCGCGTGCACGCATGCTCGACGAAAACACGAACCAGATCACGTTTGCTGATGTGGCAGGCTGCGACGAGGCCAAAGAAGACGTTCAGGAACTGGTTGATTTCCTGCGTGACCCCAGCAGGTTCCAAAAGCTTGGCGGCCGTATCCCGCGTGGCGTCCTGATGGTGGGCTCGCCCGGTACCGGTAAAACCCTCTTGGCCAAAGCCATTGCCGGCGAAGCCAAAGTCCCGTTTTTCAGTATTTCGGGTTCGGATTTCGTTGAAATGTTCGTCGGTGTGGGTGCTGCCCGCGTGCGCGACATGTTCGAAAACGCGAAAAAGCAGTCGCCTTGCATTATCTTTATCGATGAAATCGATGCCGTGGGTCGCCAGCGCGGCGCCGGTCTGGGCGGCGGTAACGACGAGCGCGAGCAGACGCTGAACCAAATGCTGGTTGAAATGGACGGCTTTGAGTCGGGCCAGGGCGTGATCGTCATCGCTGCCACCAACCGTCCCGACGTGCTGGATCCCGCGTTGCTGCGTCCGGGTCGTTTCGACCGACAAGTCGTGGTGCCGCTGCCCGATATCCGTGGCCGCGAGCAGATTCTGCGTGTTCATATGCGTAAAGTGCCGCTGTCGACCAACATCGATGCCAACATCCTGGCGCGCGGTACACCTGGTTTCTCCGGCGCTGATCTGGCCAACCTGGTGAACGAAGCCGCCTTGTTCGCGGCGCGTCGCAATGGTCGCACCGTCGACATGACCGACTTCGAAAAAGCCAAAGACAAGATCATCATGGGCGCCGAGCGTCGTTCGATCGTCATGCCCGAAGAAGAGCGCAGAAACACGGCTTACCACGAGTCTGGCCATGCCATCGTGGCGCGTATGCTGCCCAAGACCGATCCTGTTCACAAGGTCACCATTATCCCGCGCGGTCGTGCGCTGGGCGTGACCATGCAGTTGCCTGAAGGCGACCGCTACAGCATGGACAAGGAGCGCCTGCTCAATACCATCGCTGTGTTGTTCGGTGGCCGTATTGCCGAAGAACTCTTCATGAATCAGATGACCACGGGCGCCTCGAACGACTTCGAACGCGCCACGGCGATCGCCCGCGACATCGTGACCCGCTACGGGATGACGGATGAGTTGGGCCCCATGGTCTATGCCGAGAACGAAGGCGAGGTCTTCCTGGGTCGTAGCGTGACCAAGACCACCCATATGTCCGAAGCCACCATGCAAAAGGTGGATTTCGAGATTCGCCGCATCATCGATGAGCAATACGGCGTGGCGCGCAAGATCCTCGAAGACAACCGCGATAAGGTCGAAGCCATGACCCGCGCGTTGCTCGAGTGGGAAACCATCGACGCCGATCAGATCTTGGATATCACGTCGGGTCGTCCTCCGCGTCCTCCCAAAACACCGCAAGGCCCGTCCGACACGGCCGACACGCCGCCGCCCACCGGGCTGGCAACGGACGGCAATGGCACACCGGCTGCGGTCTAAGCTGCTGTTTCAGGTCTCTGTCGTTTTATATGGGTGACACCTTCCTATGCGGGCGCTTCGAGTTTGATCTCGAGCGCCCGCTCGTCATGGGCATCGTCAATGTCACGCCCGATTCTTTTTCCGATGGTGGCGAACACGCCGATACGGACAGTGCGGTCAGTCATGCACGCCGCTTGATCGACCAGGGCGCGCATATCCTGGATCTGGGAGGCGAGTCCACGCGGCCGGGCGCTGCGCCCGTTTCGGTGCAGGATGAACTGGCGCGCCTGTTGCCGGTCATCGACGCATTGCGTGATAGTGGCGTGCCGTTATCCATTGACACTTTCAAACCCGAGGTCATGCGCGCCGTGCTGGATGCTGGCGCTGACATGATCAACGACATCTATGCATTTCGTCAGCCGGGAGCGATCGACGCCGTGGCGCAGTCGCGTTGCGGATTGTGTGTGATGCACATGCAGGGCGAGCCGGGCACCATGCAGCGGGCACCGGAATACACTGATCTGCTGGGTGAGGTCGATGTGTTTCTCGCCGACCGTGTGCAACAACTGCGCGCCGCCGGGGTCGATCCGCAGCGCATCGTGCTGGATCCAGGGTTTGGATTTGGCAAGACGGCAAGTCACAACTATCAACTATTGCGCGGGCTCTCCAGCCTGCGAGCCTCCGGTTATCCATTGCTGACCGGGTTGTCACGCAAGACCATGATAGGCGACGCTACCGGCAAACCCGTGGCGAATCGTCTAGCGGGCAGTATTGCCGGCGCGTTGGCTTGCGTGGCACGGGGGGCTTTTATCGTGCGTGTTCATGATGTTGCAGAGACGGTTGACGCACTCAAGGTCTGGCAAGCATCCGAGCAAGGAGCTATACAACTATGACGCAACGCAAGTATTTTGGAACCGATGGGGTGCGTGGCGAGGTGGGCGGCGAGGTTATCAACGCCGCTTTTGCTCTACGTCTGGGCTATGCGGCGGGACGCGTGTTGTTCCGTCGGCATACGGAACGCGGGCATAACCGCCCTCAAGTCATTATCGGTAAAGACACCCGTATCTCGGGCTATATGCTCGAGTCGGCACTCGAAGCCGGTCTATCCGCCGCAGGTATCGATGTGTTGCTGGCGGGCCCGGTGCCGACGCCGGCAGTGGCCTACCTGACCCGGGCCTTGCGTTTGGTGGCGGGTATCGTGATCAGCGCATCACATAATCCGTATCAAGACAACGGGATCAAGTTCTTCTCGGCGCAAGGGATGAAGCTGCCCGACGAAGTCGAGGCCGAGATCGAAGCCGCACTCGACGAGCCGCTGGACTGCGTGAGCTCCAAGGCATTGGGACGCGCGCGTCGCATGCAAGACTCAGGGGGGCGTTATATCGAATTCTGCAAAAGCACGTTTCCCAACGAGCTTGACCTCAATGGCCTGAAAATCGTCGTCGACGCCGCCCATGGCGCGGCCTATAACGTGGCTCCGCACGTGTTTCGTGAGCTGGGGGCTGATGTGCACGCCATTGGCGTCTCGCCCGATGGTTTCAACATTAACGACGGGGTCGGCGCCTTGCATCCCGAAGCGCTGGCCAAGGTCGTCAAGGCGCGCGGTGCTCACCTGGGTATTGCCCTGGACGGCGACGCCGACCGACTGCAGATGGTCGATGGCGAGGGGCGTGTCTATAACGGTGACGAACTGCTGTACGCCATCATCCGAGAGCGCATGACACAAGGGCCGGTCGACGGCGTGGTCGGTACGCTGATGACGAACTACGGGTTCGAATTGCAGATGCAACGCCTGGGTATCGGGTTCGAACGCGCCAAGGTCGGCGACCGCTACGTCCTGGAGCAAATGCAGGCGCGCGGCTGGCTGTACGGGGGCGAGAGCTCCGGGCACCTGCTGTGTCTGGATTGTCACACTACGGGCGACGGCATCATCGCCGCGCTACAGGTGTTGACAGCCTTGCAGCGCAGCGGCGAAAGCCTGGCCCAATGGATCAGCGAACTGCGCATGTATCCGCAAAAGATGATCAATGTGCCCTGGGTGCCCGGGACTGATTGGAAATCTCACGCCGGCCTGATGGCGGCGCAAAGTGCTGTGGAGGCCGAACTCGCCGGGCGTGGCCGGGTATTGATTCGTGCGTCGGGGACTGAACCCAAATTACGCTTGATGGTCGAAGCCGAAGACGCGGATCTGGCTCAGGCGAGCGCTGAAAAACTGGCGGCCAGCCTGAACTGATCGGTTCGGCGTACAACAGGCAGCATGTATGGGCCGGACCCCGCGGAACCGGCCCTTTTTTTGTTCCATCGTCGCGTTTATTGTGTTTAGATGCATTTTGTTTTTATTTCACACAATTTTGATCGGCGTAAACTTCATAGTCATGTCATTTTTTTGTCAGAAGCCTGACATATCCGGCCTCCACACTGTCTGCACATCAAGGAGTCCTGTGCAATGCTCGAACTAGCACGTATCGATGCCAGGCGTGAAAACGCCGAACCCTGGGTCGCAGGATCGGCCGGGCATGTCCTGGTCGTGGGCTTGGCGCGCACGGCCGACGAGGTCGAGCAGATCCAGCGCTTGAGATACTCGGTCTTTACCCAAGACATGGGGGTCGTTTTTCCCGATGCGCATGATGGCATCGAGCAAGACCGTTTTGATCCCTGGTGCGAACACCTAATGGTACGAGAGCTCGATACCGGCCGGGTCGTGGGGACATACCGTATCCTGACCCCTGAAAAGGCCCGCGAAGCGGGTGGCTACTATTCCGAATCCGAATTTGATCTGACTCCGCTCGGAACGTTGCGCAGTGAGTTGGTCGAGGTAGGGCGTTCATGTACCCACGCCGATCATCGCAGCGGCGCGGCGATCATGCTGTTGTGGTCCGGTTTGGCCGAGTTCATGCGACGTGGCGGTTATCGTTACATGCTGGGGTGTGCCAGCGTGAGTTTGCGCGACGACGGCGTCACTGCCGCCGAGGTCTGGCGCAATGTCTCGGGTAGTCTGCAAGACGCCAGCTTGCCCCGCGTCAAACCCCTGCATCGCTATCCGGTAGAGCGCCTGAACAGCACGCTGCCCGCTCGCGTACCGCCGCTCATCAAGGGCTATCTCAAGCTCGGCGCGCGTATCTGTGGCGAGCCCGCCTGGGATCCCGATTTCAATGCGGCCGATTTTCCGGTGCTGTTGGACATGACCTGCATGGATACCCGTTATCGGCGTCATTTCGGGTTGGACCCCGCGACTTCCGAGGTGCTTTGATTATGCGCCGGCTGCTCAAGCGATTGCGCATCCGGCTCATTCGCAAGGCCACGCGCTCATTTCGCCTAGAACTCAAGCAACTCGAAAGAGAAACCGACTTTTCGCCATTCTGACTCTTCGGCACGCAGAGTAAAGTCGCTGAGTGGATGCTTGGTCAACCAAGCCTGATTCCCCCGCACTACGATAGACTCGTCCCGTACCGACACGCTCAGGGGCAGTTGGGGGATATCGGTACGACGGCGCATCAGCAGCACCGCCAGACGCAGACACAAAATAGCAATCCACTGGCTGCGGTTGCGCACCATGGATTCGAGCTTGGTCAGTTTGCCTTGGTGTCCCAGCGTCAGTAACGCTAGCAACTGCTGATCGGCGCGGGAAAAGCCTGGCATGTCCGCATTGTCCAGCACATACGCCGTATGTTTGTAATAGGCGTTGTGAGCGATAGACAAACCCACTTCGTGCAGATTGGCTGCCCAGCCTAGCGCGTTACGCAGGTCGGCATGCTCTTTATCAGATGCGTAAATCGAATCAAAAAACGCGAGTGCCGCCTCACGTACACGCTGGGCCTGATTATTGTCGATGTGATAGCGCTTCATGAATTGATGTACCGACTCATCGCGCGTGTCATGCGCTGCGTCACGGCCCAGCAAATCGTACAGTACGCCCACCCGCAATGCACCGTCGCCGGTGTGCATGACTTCAATGCCCAGTTCGTCGAAGAGGGCGATCATGATCGCCAAACCGCCTGGAAGCACGTCGGCGCGATGCACTTTAATGCCCGGCAATTCATCGGGAATGACTTGGCCCGACTTGATGATGCGGTCTTTCAGTTTGCCCAGGCCTGCCCGGGTAATGCCGATATCGGAAAAGCCGCATTCGGTCAGGATGGCGTATAGGGCTTTGGCGGTACCCGAAGAGCCATAGGCTTCTTTCCAGCCCATTTTTCGATATTGCTTGGCGATGACTTCGATTTCGCGGCGAGCGGTCAGCTCGGCCTGCTTCATCTGGTGCGCATCAACGATCCTGTCGGGGAAAAAATCACGGCTATAACTGACGCATCCCATATAGAGGGATGACATTAACGCGGGCTCGAAATCCTTGCCGATGATGACTTCGGTCGACCCGCCGCCGATGTCGATGACCAGGCGTTTGTTGGTCGAAGGGGGCAGGGAGTGCACTACACCGGAAAAAATCAGTCGGGCTTCTTCGCGTCCGGCGATGACTTCGATAGGAAAACCCAGCGCCGCCTCCGCACGCGGCAGGAATTCCTCGGTATTGCGCGCGACGCGAAAGGTGTTCGTCGCCACCGCACGCACCCGACTGGGGTGAAAACTCTGCAAACGCTCGCCAAAGCGTTCCAGTACAGCGACGGCACGGTCGATGGCAGCGTCGTCCAGTCGTCGGTTCTGATCCAGTCCGGCCGCCAGCCGCACGGTTTCTTTCAGGGCGTCGACCTGGTAAATCTGTTGTCCGTTTTCGTCTTGGACAACTCGTCCGATAGACAGGCGAAAACTGTTCGAACCGAGGTCTACGGCTGCCAGGAGATGATCCATGCTGGAGGTCGTTAAGGCTGTAAGAAGCTGCAATTATAGAGAACGGAGATGAATGTGCCTGATCGGATCGCCAGAATCTCGGGTTTTGACGTACGCTAGCGGGCTATCACCATTTCGTCATGGAATGGTCACATTACTGTAGTAAAACGCAGCTTTTGCTCCTGAATCTTGGGATGGAACCCCGTATGTCCACATCGCTAGTTGAGTCCCCGTTTCTAAACCGTGAACTTTCTTTGCTGAAATTCAATGAACGGGTCTTGGCGATGGCGGAGCACCCGCAGGTCCCCTTGCTGGAGCGTTTGCGCTACGTCTGTATTGTCAGCTCGAATCTGGACGAATTCTTTGAAATTCGTATGTCCAGCCTGAAAGAGCAGTTGCGCCAGAACCCGACGCTGCACGGCGACGATGGCAGGACGCCCGGCGAAGCCTTTGACCGGGTACAGAATCACGCTCACAAACTGGTAGAGCGCCAATATAGTCTGCTGAACGACGAAATTTTGCCTCGTCTGGACGCCGAGGGGATTGCGTTGCTGCACGCGTCGGAATGGAATCCCGAGCAGCAGCAGTGGGCGCATGAAGTCTTCAAGCGCGACGTCATGCCGTTGCTGACGCCCATCGGCCTGGATCCCGCCCACCCGTTTCCCAGGGTCTACAACAAGAGTCTTAACTTTATCGTGGCCTTGTCAGGGGTGGACGCCTATGGCCGCCAAGCATCGATTGCCATTGTGCAGGCGCCGCGAGCATTGCCTCGTCTGATCAAAATGCCCGTCAAGCTGTCTGGCAAGCCCGAGGGATACGTGCTGCTGACCTCGCTGATGCGGGCGTTCGTGGGTGAGCTCTTTCCGGGGCTGGAAATGCTGGGTTGCTACCAGTGGCGGGTGACGCGCAACAGCGACCTGTTTGTCGACGAAGAAGAAGTTACCAATCTGCGCCAAGCCTTGCAGGGCGAGCTGTCGCAGCGCAACTTCGGGGCGGCGGTGCGTCTGGAGATTGACCGGTTGACGCCAGCAGACCTGGAAACCTACCTGCAGAATGAATTCTCGCTGGCTCCCGAAGACACTTATCGCGTCAATGGTCCGGTGAACCTGTCTCGCCTGATGCAACTGTGCAATGACGAGACGCGTCCTGATCTGCTATTTGAACCCTACCACGGCAGCATGCCGTCACCCTTTGACCGGGTCTCGGACAAGCCGGCCGAGTTGTTTGCGGCGGTCGCAAAGGCGGATCAACTGCTGCATCACCCGTATCAGTCATTCCAGCCGGTGATCGATTTTCTGACAGCGGCGGCGCTGGATCCGGACGTGATGGCGATCAAGCAAACTATTTACCGGACTGGCGAAGATTCCGAGTTGATGCAGATCCTGTTGGCGGCGGCACGGGCGGGCAAAGAAGTCACCGTCGTCGTGGAACTGATGGCGCGCTTTGACGAGCAGACCAACATTAACTGGGCCGCCCGTCTCGAAGAGGTGGGAGCACATGTCGTGTATGGCGTGGTTGCCCATAAAACGCACGCCAAAATGGCCTTGGTACTGCGTCGTGAAAAGGGCAAATTGCGCCGCTATGCTCACCTGGGCACAGGCAACTACCACCCGCGTACGGCCAGGCTGTATACCGATTTTGGCTTGCTTACGGCCGATCCCCGCTTGTGCGAAGACATGGACAAGGTTTTCGCGCAGTTGACGGGGCTGGGTGCGCGACGCACGTTGAAATCCCTCTTGCAGTCCCCCTTTACGATGCACGAGACCATGATCGGCTTGATTCAGGCCGAAATCCGCGCCGCCAAGGCGGGGCGGCGCGCCCGGATCATGGCGAAGATGAATTCCCTGCTCGAGAAACAGATCATCGCCGAGCTCTACAAGGCCAGTCAGGCCGGCGTCAAGGTCGATCTGCTGGTCCGGGGGGTATGCGCCCTGCGGGCGGGCGTGCCGGGCTTGTCGGAAAATATCCGGGTTCGGTCGATTATCGGGCGCTTTCTGGAGCATTCCCGGGTGTTCTATTTTTACGCCGACGGCGAAGAGCCCGTTTACCTGTCATCGGCCGACTGGATGGACCGCAATTTCTTCCGCCGCGTCGAAGTCGCGTTCCCGGTCACTGACAAGGCGCTGAAAAAGCGTGTCATCGACGAGGCGTTTACCTTTGCCTTGCGGGACAATCAGCTGGCCTGGGAACAGCAGACCGATGGCACATACACTCGGGTGCGCAATCGCCGGGCACCCTTTAATTTGCACGAATTCCTCATGGAGCGCCTGGGATGAGACCGCAGGGCTCGGCTGTCACATTTCTCGTATATGACTGTCATAGTCTTGTCATCTTGGCCTTCTAACATTCTTTCTGTCGATGATCGGACGGGCGGAAACAGCCCGCCGCGACCTCCTAAACGAACACAGAAGGAATTCGAATGTTCAACCGCGTATTTAAGCAAATTACCGTTGGCGTTGCCCTGGGCAGCGCCGTTTTCGCTGTGCAGGCGGCCAATGTAACCGGCGCCGGCGCCTCGTTCCCATACCCGGTGTATGCCAAGTGGGCCTCCGAATACAAGGCCGCGACTGACACGGCCGTCAACTACCAATCGATCGGTTCGGGCGGTGGTCAGCAACAGATCAAGGCCAAGACCGTTGATTTCGGTGCTTCGGACGATCCTTTGAAGGCCGACGACCTGGAAAAGAGCAATCTGCTGCAATTCCCGGCTGTGATCGGTGGCACCGTGCCCGTGATCAACGTCGACGGCATCAAGCCGGGCGAACTGAAGCTGTCGGGCGCCGTGCTGGCCGATATCTTCCTGGGCAAGATCAAGAAGTGGGACGACGCTGCCGTCAAGTCGCTGAACCCCGATCTGAAGCTGCCCTCGGCTGACATCATCGTGGTTCACCGCTCGGATGGTTCGGGCACGACCTTTGGCTGGACCAACTACCTGTCGAAAGTGTCGCCTGAATGGAAAGAAAAGGTCGGCGAAGGCAAGGCTGTCAAGTGGCCCACCGGCCAAGGTGGCAAGGGTAACGAAGGCGTTGCCGCCTACGTTGGCCAGCTGAAGAACTCGATCGGCTATGTTGAGTACGCCTACGCCAAGCAAAACAATCTGTCCTGGACCCAACTGCAGAACAAAGACGGCAAATTCGTGCAACCTGAGCAAACCGCTTTCGCGGCTGCCGCAGCTAACGCCGACTGGAAGAGTGCGCCTGGCATGGGCGTGGTGCTGACCAACGAACCGGGTGCTGACTCCTGGCCCGTGACGGCTGCCACCTTCATTCTGATGCAAAAGGTTCAAGACAAGCCCGAGCAAGGCCGTGCGGTTCTGGAATTCTTTGACTGGGCCTTCAAGAACGGCGACAAGACCGCCGCAGCGCTGGACTACGTGCCGCTGCCCGACAACGTGACGGACGCTATTCGCGCCAGCTGGAGCGAAATCAAGACGGCTGATGGCAAGCCGGTCTGGACCAAGTAAGCGTCTTAACGAGTAAGACCTAAACTGACGCGCGGACCTTATTGGCCCGCGCGTCAGTCTGCGCCGCCAGCCCTGTCTCTCCCTCAGCGTATTTCAAGGAAACCCTATCCATGAGCGCGGTATTGGATAATGGTGTGCCACGCCAGTCTCGACCGACGGATTCCGTCACTACCGGTACGCCTTCACCTATGAAGAAAAACAATAGCGCCCTGATGGATGTGTTCTTCAAGAATGCAACCCGGCTGTTCGCCTTTTTGGTGTTCATCCTGTTGGCAGCCATCATGCTGTCCCTTATTTATGGCAGTCGCGAAACGCTGGCCAAATACGGCCTGTCGTTCTTGTGGCAAAACGACTGGGATCCGGTCCAGCAGAACTACGGCGCGATCGTACCCATTGTCGGTACCTTGCTGACGTCGGCCATCGCCCTGATCATCGCCGTGCCGGTGTCCTTCGGTATCGCCATCTTTTTGACCGAATTGTCTCCGGCCTGGCTGCGTCGCCCGCTCGGCACAGCGATCGAAATGCTAGCCGCCATCCCGTCCATTATTTATGGGATGTGGGGCTTGTTTGTTTTCGTTCCGATTTTCCAGCAGTACGTGCAGCCGGGGTTGATCTCTGTGCTGGGTAGCATGCCCGTGATCGGCGGGATATTTGCTGGTCCGCCCTTCGGTATCGGTATTTTCACCGCCGGCCTGATCTTGTCCATCATGATCATCCCGTTCATCACCGCGGTGATGCGCGACGTGTTCGAGTTGGTGCCGACCCTGCTAAAAGAATCCGCCTACGGTCTGGGCAGCACGACTTGGGAAGTCATGTGGCGCGTGGTGCTGCCGTTCACTAAAACGGGGGTGATCGGCGGCGTTATGCTCGGGTTGGGTCGCGCATTAGGTGAGACCATGGCGGTGACGTTTGTCATCGGCAACGCCTTTCGGTATCCGGATTCCCTGTTCTCGCCGGGTAACTCCATTGCCTCGGCGCTGGCTAACGAATTCAACGAAGCGGGCGGCCTCCAAAAATCGGCGCTCCTGGAACTGGGTCTGATCCTGTTCCTGATTACCACTGTCGTGTTGGCACTGTCCAAGATCCTGCTGGTACGCGCTGTTGCCTCCGAAGGCAAAAAGACCTGATCGGCTCACCGGACGTTTACGGGAAGAAAAACATGGTTGAATCTCCAATCAACATGAGCAACGGCATTTATCGCCGTCGCAATCTGTTCAATAAGGTCATGCTGACCGTTTCATTGGGCACACTGATATTTGGGCTGTTCTGGTTATTCTGGATCATTCTGACCCTGCTGTTCAAGGGTGCGCCGGCTTTGTCGCTGACCCTGTTTACAGATATCACCCCTCCTCCAGGCGAGACGGGGGGACTGGTAAACGCCATTGTCGGCAGCGTCTTGATGGCTGTCGTGGGGACGATCATCGGCACGCCGATCGGCGTGCTGGCCGGCACCTATCTCGCCGAATACGGCCAGCGAGGTTGGTTGGCACCTGCAACACGCTTTCTGAACGACGTATTGCTGTCCGCCCCATCGATTATCATTGGCTTGTTCATCTACGCCGTCTACGTGGCGCAGGTCGGACACTATTCGGGCTGGGCCGGCGCGTTGGCCTTGTCCATCCTGGTGATTCCCGTGGTCGTGCGTACCACCGACACCATGCTGCTGTTGGTGCCCAATAGTTTGCGTGAGGCGACTGCGGCGCTGGGCTGTCCCAAATGGCGCATGATCACCCTGGTCTGCTACCGCGCTGCCAAGAGCGGCATCATCACCGGGATTTTATTGGCCATTGCCCGTATTTCGGGTGAAACCGCGCCGCTGCTGTTCACCGCGTTGTCGAATCAATTTATGTCGTGGGACATGAATGCGCCCATGTCCAACCTGCCGGTCGTGATCTATCAATACGCGGCCAGCCCGTTCCAGGATTGGAATGATCTGGCTTGGGCGGGCGCCACGCTGATTACCTTGTTGGTGCTGGGTATCAACATCATGGCTCGTAGTCTGTTCCGCAAATCGTGATTGCCACGCTGGCGCCCTGAGAGGCGCCGGCTACAGGAAAACTCATGGAAAATACTGTCACCGCTGGCCAAACTGCTGCTCCGGTTGCGCCCATCCTCAAATCCAAGCTTGAAGTCAAAGACCTGAATTTTTACTACGGCAAATTCCATGCGATCCGCAACGTGAACATGTCGATTCGTGAAAACAAGGTCACGGCGTTTATCGGCCCGTCGGGTTGTGGCAAGTCCACGTTGCTGCGTACCTTTAACCGGATGTTCGAGCTGTATCCTGGCCAGCGCGCCGAGGGTCAAATCATCCTCGACGGCGAAAATCTTCTGACTTCCAAGACCGATATCTCTTTGATTCGGGCCAAGGTCGGCATGGTCTTCCAAAAGCCCACGCCGTTTCCCATGAGCATCTACGACAACATCGCGTTTGGCGTAAAGCTGTTCGAGCGCTTGTCCAAGGGCGAGATGGACGAGCGTGTGGAGTGGGCGTTGTCCAAGGCCGCCTTGTGGAACGAAGTCAAGGACAAGCTCCATCAAAGCGGCAACAGTCTGTCAGGTGGTCAGCAGCAACGTTTGTGTATCGCCCGCGGCGTGGCGATCAAACCCGAAGTGCTGCTGCTAGACGAGCCTTGCTCCGCATTGGACCCGATCTCGACCGCCAAAATCGAAGAGCTGATTGCCGAGCTGAAAAGCGACTACACCGTCGTCATCGTGACCCACAACATGCAGCAAGCTGCGCGTTGTTCGGACTACACCGCCTACATGTACCTGGGCGAGTTGATGGAATACGGCGAGACCGATCAGATCTTTGTGAAACCGGCACGCAAGGAAACTGAAGACTACATCACCGGACGTTTCGGTTAAGCCTGTACTCCTCGCTGGGGTCGGTAAAAACAAGGGCCGGGCATCCTGTGGATGCCCGGCCCTTGTTTTGAGGTGTCAGGGGTCGGTTTGACCGCCTGGGGCAAGGCGATGCACACATCGCCTGCCCGCCCGTCGGAACGTGATCAGTACGTGACCGTCATCGTGGCGTAGTACGCGCGACCCGGTTCGTTGTAGGTGGCCGCGCCTGCCGAGGTGGCATTGCCCTCGCGGTATAACTGCTTGTCAAACAGGTTGCTGACGCCCACGCGGAAACGCAGATGGCTGTTCGGCTCGTAACCCACGCTCAGACCGACAAGGGCGTAGGGGCTGACGGTCTGACGACCTTCACCGATGATCTCTTCGCCCGTACGCACGTTGGTGTCAGGACCCTTTTGCTTACCGTAGTACGTCACGTTCGCCTGGAACGACCATTCGGGGGTATAGAACCAGTCCAGCGTACTGTTGATGGTGTACTCGGGAATGATACTCAGCGGTTCGCCCGTGTCCTTGTTCTTGGATTGCAGCATGTACGTGAAATTGGTGTTCCAGTCCAGCGTCGGGCTCAACGGGATGAACAGATTGCCTTCGATGCCTTCGACGATGGCCTTGCCGCTGTTGGTCCATTGCAGCACGCGCGCGCCATTGCCCAGGCGATAAACATATTCCGTGTCGGCAACGATCTTGTTCTTGTAATCGTTGCGAAAATACGCCGCGCTGGTGCGCCAGGTGCCCGGGTCGTACTCGAAGCCGATTTCCTTGTTGATGCTGATTTCCGGCTTCAGGTTATCGTTACCCACCAGGTAGCAACCGCCCGAATTGGGCTCCACGGCGTTGCAGCCGTTGCCTCGGCTATATAGCAGGTAGTTGGGGTTCGACTGATACAGGTTGGGCGCCTTGTAGGCGCGGGCAATCCCCCCTTTCAGGCGCAACGTATCGGTGGCCTTGAAGGACATGTTCAGGCTGGGACTCAGGTTGCCGCCATACTCACTGTTGTGGTCGTAACGCAGGCCCGGGGTCAGGATCGTGCGCATGCCCGCCTGAATATTGTCCTCGACAAAGAGGGCATAGCTGTCCTGGCTCGTTTTGCTTGCACGGCCATCCGTTGGGGTTCCGTCGATGCCAGTGCCCGTGGTGCCGGTGTCATAGGTCTGGCGCAATCCCGACGGATCGTCCAGCGATTCATGCAGGTATTCCACGCCCATGGTGGCGACCTGTTGCCAGCCCAGCGTAAAGGGAATGCTGGCTTCACTCGTGGCCCGCAGCGAACGCAGGCGCGCGGTATCGCGACCCAGGTCCGTGGGTGCGCCCTCGGGGCCACCAGCCAACCCTTCTGCCTGGCGGGCGTTACGCGTGTACTCGTACGACAAGCCCGAGCGGGATGTGCCCCAGTCGTAGTTGCCCCGATGTGTCAGGCCAAAGTTCTCGCGGTACATGGCGTTGGTCTCTTTGCCATACAGGCTGTCCGAGAACGCGTTGTTCGCGTTGTTCATGGTGTCGCCCGCAAACAGGTTGCCCTGGCGGCTATAGCCCATTTCGAATTCCAACGTATTGCGCGTGTCGGGACGCCAGGCGAATAGCGCGTTGATGTCCTGATTGATGACCCCTTCGCGACCGGCGGTCGTGGACACACCATTTTCATCGAGGGCGGCATGGTCCGCGTTAATGTCTCGGGAGTCAGGGTTGGTCTTGCTGTAGTTGGCGTAGACACGCATGCTTAGCGTGTCGGAGATCGGTGTCGACAGGCGCGCATTGACGCGATTCGTGTTGCCTTCGTCGCTGTCTTGCGGCTGATTGATGTAGTACGTCGCCGATGCGGTCGGCTTGTCGCTGGGTTGCTTGGTGATGATGTTCACCACGCCACCCATGGCGCCCGAGCCATAACGGGCTGCGGCCGGGCCGCGGATCACTTCAATACGTTCGACTTCTTCGGCCGGTACCCAGTTGGTGTCACCGCGCGTGTCGCGATCGCCGTTCCAGCCATAGCGCACCGCGTTGCGCGATTCGACGGGCTTGCCGTCAATCAGGATCAGGGTGTTCTCCGGGCCCATGCCGCGGATGTCGATCTGGCGGCTATTGCCGCGAGCACCGCTGGCGCTGTTGCCAGTCAGGTTGACGCCCGGTTCGCGGCGGATGATGTCCGATAAATCATTGGACGGCGGGCGGCGCTGGATCTCTTCAGCGGTGATCACCGACACGCCCAGCGATTCTTTGACCTCCTCTTCGGCCGTCCCGAGGACTTCGACGGCGGACAACTCCTGCACGATCGCGGGATCGTTAGGCAGTGGAGCGTCTGCCTGGCTTTGGGCGAGGGCGGTGCCAGACAAGGCAAGAGTGATCAGAGCGCCTAAATACTGGCGCTTGAACGGGGGCGTAGACATGCCGGATTCTCCGAGTGCGCAATAAATAGCGCGCCACCGGTTGCATATAGTGACGCGCTGAATATGAGTTATTGGGAATGATTTACAATAGCATTCCGCTGACAGGATTATGTCAGCGAAGCTTTGGCCCAAACTTTGCTTGCACACTCGTTTTTTTTGCTAAATCCTCATTTTTCTTGATTTCTAGCCATGACCTCGGTACCGCTCGGCCGTAACGCTTGCCTTCAGAGTGACGCTGCGCCTTTGCTGGATGAACTCGCCTTGCAGCAACGCGCATGCCGTAGCGCGGAGAATTACGCTGTCGTGGCACCTCGTGCCAATCAGCCCGTGTTTGAGGGGCTCGTGGATACGGTGCGGTTGGCGGAGGGGTTGAGTCTGCATCGTGTGGATGCGCGCGATTTGCTCGGTGTTGCTATCCATGCGGATTTACAACCCGGCTTGCGTATTGCGTTGACCGTGGGTGGCAAGGCTGATGTGAGTTATGGCGGCTATCGACTGCTGTTGGGCCCCCGGCCCGGCGGGCGGGCATACGGGGCCATGGTGGCATTGACCGAGTCCACGCCGTTTATGCGGCAGTCCCGTCGCGGAGATATCGAACGCAGCGTTTGCCTGACGCTTAGCGAGTCGTGGTTGCGGCAGCGCCTGGGTGACGCGTTACCTTCGTGCCTGGCCTTTGCGCGTCAACATTTGTCCGTCTATCCCTGGACGGCGCCCGCACAAACGGTCGCATTGGTTCAGCAGATGCTGACCCCGCCCGAACTCGATGAGGCGTTGTGGCGCATGTATCTGGAGTCGCGCTCGCTAGATTTTGTCATTCAGGCATTGACCAGCCTGAGCGGTGCCGTACTGGCGCCTGGCGCCAACGGATTACGTCGGCGCGAGCGCACGCGCATGGAACAAGTGCGCGATCTGCTGGAGAGCGGCCAGGCCGATGAGATGAGCCTGGTGGACATTGCGCGCCATGCGTGCGTCAGCGTCAACACGCTGCAGCGCCATTTCCGGGCCGTTTGGGGCAAGACGGTATTTGCCTATCTGCGTGACGCGCGTCTGGCCCGAGCGCGGATGGCACTCGAGCGCGACGCGATCAGCGTGACACAAGCGGCATTGATGGCGGGCTATTCCAGCCCGGCGAACTTTGCCACGGCGTTCCGGCAGCAGTACGGCATACCGCCGGGACACGCGGGGCGCCGGCGGGCGACGGATTAGCCGGCGACGCGAAAGCGCTCGGCGTCGTCCATGAAGGTTTTTTCACCAAATCCGCCTTCGTTCGAGCCAAAGGGCATCTGCGCACGCAGTTTCCAACTGGCCGGGACGTTCCATTCGGCGGCGACGGCGGCGTCGATCAGCGGATTGTAGTGTTGCAGGCTGGCGCCGACGTCATTCGTGGCGAGCGCTGTCCATACTGCCAACTGGGCCATGCCACTCGCTTGTTCCGACCAGACCGGAAAATTGTCGGCGTACAGCGCGAATTTTTCTTGCAGGCTGCGCACGACGTCCTGATCTTCGTAGAACAAGACCGTACCTACTCCGGCGGCGAAGCTATTGAGCTTGGCTTCGGTGTTTTCAAAGCCCTCGGCGGGCGCAACCTTACGCACTTCATCGATCGCGATTTGCCACACTTTCTGACTTTCGGCGCCAAACAGAATGACCGCTCGCGAGCTCTGTGAGTTAAACGAGGAGGGGGTCTGTTTGATCGCTGCCTGGATCAGGGCGGTCAGTTCTTCTGGCGAGGCGGACAGATTCCGGCCCAACGCATATTGCGTGCGGCGTTGTTTCAGCGTATCGATAAAAGCGTGGTTCATGAGTATGGCTTCCGATGAGTAGATAGATGGATTCAAGTACGAGGAAATTCTACTGTTGCATTGCATCAAAGTCACCGATTCAGGGCCCGAAAAGTGCCTTTTCGGGCGGAACAGATTGTTCTGTTTATGGTGTTAATCGTTTGTTTTTAGTTCTAAATAAAACGATATCGGCCGTGGGCTTCCCGTAAAATGGCGCCTGATATGGACAAAATGCGACTCGACAAATGGCTGTGGGCGGCGCGCTTTTACAAGACCCGCAGCTTGGCCTCTCAGGAAATTGGCAAAGGGCGGGTCCTGGTCAATGACCAGACCGCCAAGCCGGCACGCGAGATCACCGTGGGTGATCGGGTGAGCGTGCGCAAAGAAGACCCGTCTATTCAGGTACAGGTACGAGCCGTCAGCGCTGTTCGCGGCCCCGCGCCCGTGGCGCGCTTGCTGTACGAGGAAACTCCCGAAAGCATTGCCGCGCGCGAACGGGCGGTGGAAATGCGCCGTCTGGCGCCCGAGCCCGCGCAGGACATCGCAGCGGGCCGCCCCACCAAACGTGATCGCCGCCTGATTGATCAGATGCGTGGCAAATAAAGCGCAGGGGCAAAAGACCGTTTGACCAAAAAGTTTAAGTAATGGCCCGGATCGGAGCGCCGGTTATGGTAGCATTCGAATCCCTGACGAGAACGGCTCTTTTTTCGGCGGTTTATGGTCAGGCACAAGCAGTACATTTCGGGGCGTAGCGCAGCCTGGTAGCGCATCTGCTTTGGGAGCAGAGGGTCGCGAGTTCGAATCCCGCCGCCCCGACCAATGAAAGCAAAGGGCTTACAGATTTCGGTCTGTAGGCCTTTTTTATTTATTTGTGGATGGCGATGCAGATGTCGTGCTCGCGCAGATGTTTGCCTCGTCGTGGCCACTGCCAGGCGCAGGTAAAAATCGGCTTTGCGTATTTGATCACGATGCCGCCTCGGCAATGCTGGCGATGAACGCCTTGGCGGCGTCTGGCATGATGCGTCCCGCCAGCGTCTGTACTTCGAAGTGACGTTCGTTCATTTCGCGGTCTCGTAGCGGCACCGCGACGATCCTGCCCCATCGAAGCCGGTCTCGGATCGCCAGTTCGCCACAGAAGGCGATGCCACCGCCGACGCTGGCAAAACCGACCAGCGCGTCGATGCTGCGGCTGGTGAAGGCCGGTTCGCAATGCAGTTGCTGACGGCTACAGCTGATGTCGATCAGTTGGCGCAGCGTGGAATCGGGGCTGGGCAGAGCCAGGGGATGGGCGATCAGCTGGCGCAGCGACAGGTCGCGTCGACCTGCCAGCGAATGATCGACGGCAAGTATCGCCCGGACCGGCGCCGGGACGCGGACTTCTACCCGAATGTCCCGCTGCGACGTCAGGCTGAGTGTCACGCCGATGTCGGCCGAACCGTCGCGGATCCGCTGAGGGATCTCTTGTTGCGAACACACGTCGAGCGAAAAGCGGATGCCCGAAAAATGATGTCGGAACCGGGCGATGGCAGCGGGGACGAATTCCGACGCATAGCCTTCCGTGCTGACGATGCGCACATGGCCATGTCGCAGGCCGCGCAGCGCCAGGATGTCTCCTGCCACGCGTTCGACGTCCTGCTGCATGTGCTTGGCGTGCGCGGCCAGCAGTTCGCCGGCGGCATTAGGCGTCATGCCTCGGGCTTGTCGTTCGAACAACAGCGTATCGAGCTCGCGCTCCATCCGGGCGATCTGGCGGCTCACGGCCGATGGGGCGACGTCCAGGCGAGCCGCGGCCGCGCTGACCGAGCCGGTGCGCACCACTTCTAAAAAGTAGCGTAGCGAGATTTCCTGCAGGACGCGGAGATTCATGGTGGGCGTATAGGTTTGCGGAAAACGCAACGAAGCATTCTATTCGTTGATATTGCTAGAAAGCGAGGACGAAGTCTAGGATGTGGGCATTTCGTGCGCCGACGGTGATTACCACAGCCATGTTTCGATGCAACGATTCCTGAGCCGCGGGCGCGTCTCGCGGCCGGTTCCCAGGCGCCGCCAGACGCGCCCGTTTTCCACCATCTCACATTGAGCACCGCCATGAAAACCTCGTTTCTTGCAGTCAGTCTCGCCCTTGCCAGCGCTGTCGGTGTTGTTGCTCCCACTGCGGCCCAAGACGCCTATCCCAGCCGCCCGTTGACGCTGGTCGTGCCCTTTCCGCCAGGAGGAGCTACGGATGTGCTGGGCCGCATGGTGGCGCAGAAGCTGGGGCAGGAGTTGGGCGGCACGGTAGTGGTGGAAAACCGCGCCGGCGCGGGCACGGTGATCGGCGCCAGCTTCGTCGCCAAGGCTGCGCCGGACGGCTATACGCTGCTGGTCAGTTCGGGCACCACCTTTACGGTGAATCCGGCGATCCGGAGCAACCTGCCGTATGACCCCGTCAAGAGCTTCGAACCCATCGGCATCGTGGCCCGCACCGGGCTGGCGCTGCTGGCCAATCCCAAGGTGCCGGTCAAGGACCTGAAGGAGTTCGTGGCCTATGCCAACGATCCCGCGAACAACCAGCCGCCCTATGGCTCCTTCGGCACCGGCACCACGGCGCACTTCGTGGGCGAAGCCTTCATGGCGGCCGCGAAGCTGAAGATGACGCACGTACCCTACAAGGGCAGTTCGCCCGCGATGACCGACCTGATTGGTGGCCAGATTCCGTTCTCGGTGGACACGGTGGCCGCCGCGCTGCCGCAGAGCAAGCAGGGCAAGGTGCGCGTGCTGGCCGTTTCCAGCCCCAAGCGCTCGGGTTTCCTGCCGGATGTGCCGACGTTCGCCGAGCAGGGCTATCCCTCGGTAGCGATGGATACGTGGCTGATGGTGGCCGCGCCGCGCGGCCTGCCGGCCCATGTAAAGAGCCGGCTGGAGCAGGCGCTGCGCGCCACCGTCGAATCGCCCGAAGTGAAGAAGAGCCTGGAAGCCCAGGGCTTCGAGGCGGCCTTTACGAGCGCCGCCGACGGCGAGGCGCTGATCCAGCAGGAATTGCCGCTGATGAGAGAGGTCGCGCAGCGCGCGAATATCAAGATCGATTGAAGGAAAGGAGAACGACGATGGCATTGGACGACACCCTGGTATCCCTGACGGCCGTGGAGTTGCGGCGCATGATAGGCGCGCGGCAGCTTTCGCCGGTGGAGTTGCTGGAGGCCTGCATCGCACGTATCGATGCCGTCAATCCGTATGTGAACGCGGTGACTGCCACTGCCTACGAGCGAGCCAGGGCAGAGGCGCGAGCCGCGGAACGCGCCGTGATGGCGGGCGAGCCGCTCGGGTTGCTGCATGGTTTGCCGATGGGCGTGAAGGACCTGGAGCCCACGGCCGGCGTGCTGACGACCTACGGCTCGGCGCTGTATCGCGGCTACGTGCCCGAAGAGGATGTCGAGCTGGTGGCGCGCCTGCGGCGTGCCGGGGCCATCGTTACCGCCAAGACCAACGTGCCGGAGATGGGCGCGGGCGCCAATTCACGCAATACGGTGTGGGGCGCAACAGGAAATCCTTTCGACCCCAACCTGAACGCCGGCGGCTCGTCGGGGGGCTCCGCCGCCGCTCTGGCCTGCGACATGCTGCCCATATGTACCGGGTCCGACACTGGCGGTTCGCTACGCATCCCCGCATCCAAGTGCGGCGTGGTGGGCTTCCGGCCGTCGCCTGGTATCGTGCCCAGTGCGCGCAAGCCGTTGGGCTGGACACCGATCTCCGTGGTCGGGCCGATGGGACGCACGGTGGCGGACGCTTGCCTGCAGATGGCCGCGTCGGCCGGGCCGCATGCCGGCGATCCTCTCAGCTATCCGCTGGATCCGCTGCAGTTCCTGCATCCGGGCGTAGCGGACTTGGGGTCGCTGCGGGTGGCCTACACCGAAGACTTTGGTTGCTGCGCCGTGGATGATGGCATTCGTACCGTGTTCAAGGAGAAGATCGCCGCTATGCGGCATCTGTTCGCGGCTTGCGATCCGATCGAGCTGGACCTGGGCGACGCCCATCGCTGCTTTGACGTGCTGCGGGCGGAGGCTTTCGTGGCGGGCATGCGCGATGCCTACGAAAAGGATCCTTCAAGCTTGGGGCCCAACACCCGGGCCAATTTCGAAATGGGCGCGGCCATGAGCCTGAAGGACTGCGCCTGGGCGCAGGCTGAGCAGACCCGCCTGATCAAGCGCTTCCAGCGTGCCTATGACGACTACGACCTGATTCTCTCGCCTACCACGCCGGTCTCGCCATTCCCCTGGACGCAGTTGTATGCCGACACTATCAACGGCGTCGCGCAGGAGAACTACTACCGCTGGCTGGCGCTCACGTACGTTGTCACGCTGACGACGCATCCGGCGTTGACACTGCCCTGCGGGCGCGATGCGCAGGGCAAGCCTTTCGGCCTGCAAATCGTGGGGTGCTTCCGGGGCGACCGGGACGTGCTGGCGGCGGCCCAGGCGATGGAGCAGGCCTTTGCCGGTATAGAAGCCCTGCGGCGTCCGCGCCCGGATCTGGCCGCCCTGCGAGCGGCGGAACCTGCCTTGACCTCTATCGTGACCACCCCGCCGCAATGGCAGGGCAGCGGTCGGGCGGGGATGGTGTCGGCCGTGTAGCAGGCGTCGGTTTGTTGCACCCGGGTCGCGCACTGCGGTGTTTCGCAATTTATTCTCACACCGCGAGTACCCTGCCGGGCGCTTCAGAGCGGTTAGTCAGATTGCTCCCTCACTCAGCTTCGATGCCTGCTGTCTTTATGATTTGTCCCCAGCGTTCCAGTTCGGACAACTGAAAAGCTTGCAATTGTTCGGGCGTCGATAGTTCGACTTCCATTCCCGCCTGCTCTACAACCTGGCGTACGGAAGGCTTTTCCAATGCGTGCTTTACCAGTTCGTTCAGGCGCTTGATGACGGGCTCGGGCGTGTTCGCCGGTGCGTATAACGCGTTCCAGAACCCGAACTCGTAGCCTGGCAGCGAGTCCGCGATGACAGGCACCTCGGGAACGAGGGCCAAGCTTGTCGGGCTGCTGACGCCCAACGCTCGCAACTTCTCGCCTTTCACTTGCGGCAGGCTTGTGGCTAGATCAACGATCATCAGATCGGTTTGTCCCGCTACCAAGTCCAGAACCGCAGGCGGATTGGCCCTATAGGGCACATAGTTGAAACGCGTGCCGGTCATTTGTTGGAAGAGTTCTGTGGCGACGCGGGCCGACGAGCTGCCCGAACCGTAGTTCAGCTTGCCCGGCTCTTTTTTGGCCAGTGCTATCAGCTCCGCCATGGTGTTGGCCTTGACCTGGGGGTTAACGACGAGAAGCTGGTACCCCTTGGTCAACATCGAGACTGGCGCAAAGTCCTTCATGGGGTCATAAGAGAGCTTCTTCATTAAGTGCGGATTGGCCGACTGCGTGGTGTTCGTCGTGATGAAGACCGTATAGCCGTCCGGCTGCGAACGCGCTACATACTGGGCCGCGATGCTACCGAATGCGCCCGCGCGATTTTCCACCACGACCGCTTCTCCGGTCTCTTGAGTTATTTCCTGAGCGATGGCGCGAGCTAGCCCATCTGTAGCGCTGCCGGCGGACGAACCCACCACAATGTTGATGGGCTGAGTGGGAAAGCTCTCGGCGTGTACGGTAGCAGCAAGCGCGAGGCAGGTGGCGAGACCCAGGAGGGGGCGACGAATAAGCATAATTTGTCTCGATTTTTTGTAGAAAAAATAAATAAGCGATAGCTGATTACGAGACCAGCGACCATCCTTGCATTAGGGCGTCAAGTTGATGGCGCTGTGCATCTTGCAGCGGCCAAGCCGACGGCGCACGGGTGGCGCCGCAGTCATTACCCATGATCTGAAGCGCGGTCTTGACGACGGTGACGTTAGTTCCGTTATTTTCTTGCGCACGCAATTCTTCGAAAGGCAGCATTTCCTCGATGAGGCGCATGGCTTGGCCGTAGTCGGACTTCTCCAGCGCGTTGTAGATGGCTACAGAGCGTTCCGGCATGACGTTGATCAGCCCAGACGTGAACCCTCGCGCACCTACCGCGCACAATGGCGGCGCCCATACTTCAGCCAGGCCACCCACCCAGGCAAGCCCGAGGTCAGCGGTGCGGCGTATGGCTTCGGCGAGAATCAGCGGGGTTGGCGAGGCCCATTTCACACCGATAACTTCTGGAATACGGCACAGTTCCTCTACCGCGGCCAGGCCGATGTTCTCGTTGCGAAGATAGAGCACCAGCGGTAGGCCCTCGGCTGCGTCGGCAATCTGACGCACGTAGCGCACCACGCCGCGAGGGGCGACAAAGGGATCCGGCGGCTGGTGCACCATCAATGCATCCGCGCCCGCTTTACGAGAGGCGCGAGCCAACGAGCAGGCCTCATGCACGCTGCGGCCAACGCCGGCAAGCAACGGCACCCGGCGATCGACGGTCTCGGCAGCGATGTTGACCATCTGCTCGGCCTCTATTGCCTGCAGGCCATAAAATTCACTGGTGTTGCCGTTGGCGACTAAGACATGTACGCCCGCTTCGACGGCCCGATCCACAATAGGTTTTAGCGGCGCCCCAATGATGCGGTCGTCAGCGTCGAAAGGTGTTACCAAAATACCCGAAATGCCGTTCAGGGCCGTGCGTAACGCGGCACCTTGAAAATGGCTCATGCTTCTCTCCAGAGGAACGAGTGTCAGAACCTGCTACTCTAAAAGTCGCTTAAGCTCGCGTCCAATCCGAACATAGAATCACGCAATTCAAAATCCGCATCGCCATGTTTCAACTGACCCATCTCCGCTGTTTCGTTGCGGTCGCTACCGAATTACATTTTGGACGAGCGGCCAAACTTCTGAACATGACCCAGCCACCGCTGACTCGGCAAATTCAACTCTTGGAGCATGAGTTGGGTGTCACGCTCTTGGAGCGTGCTGGTGGAACAGTTCGGTTGACACATGCCGGGACCGTGTTTCAACGGGAAGCCGAGGACATCCTGCGACGCAGCCAGGCAGCCACTCTCGCCGCCCGTCGTGCGCTGCGTGCAGACGCCGGTAGTGTGACCGTCGGCTTCATTCCGGCGGCGTGTTTTACGCTGCTGCCACGGTTATTCAGTGCGATCAAATCTGCGCTACCGTGCATCCATGTTCTTTTGCGAGAGATGCAGACTGCGGACCAAATTGAGGCCATTGGCGCGGACCGCATCGAACTAGGGATAGTCCGACCATTTGCCCCACGCAGCTTCACGGACAGCAGCGTACTGATCCGTGAGCCTTTTGTTCTCGCATTACACCGTCATCATCCATTTGCACAAGCAAAAACGGTTCCCCTCGCGTCCCTGGAAGGCCAGCCCTTCATCGAGTTTTGCCCTTCTGAGTCTCGTTACCTGTACGAGGTGGTTGCTGGACGCTTGCGCACTCAAGGCGTGGTGCCGCTGACCGTACAGATATTGAGTCATACGCACTCCATCCTCTCGCTGGTAGATGCCGGAATAGGGTTGGCTCTCGTTCCACAGTCCTCAATGCGGTTAGGGTATCAAGATGTTGTTTTCAGGCCATTGGACGACGCCACGGGGCTCACTGTGGAGCTCCACTTAGCGTGGCGGGCTGGCTCACAGCATCCCGTAACGAATGAGCTTCGGTCAGTGATTCAAGGTACGTTTCACGTCGACTGACGATCAGATTTGTCACGGTCGCCGCGAAGAACAATCGTGCTTTGGGTGCCGGGACCGATTCGACGACGAGGCACAACTGTTGCGCACGCCATACGACAACGAAAAATTAAGATGGCTCACCGAGCGGCTAAGTGTCGCGAATCGCGCGGCATGGGACTTGCTAGCGTCCGATGCTCTGATGAACCTACCGTCCTATTATCTGTGCCGAACCATTCCGAAACTGATCGATCGTCCCTATCCACCCGATTTTTGAGATCGGCGGAGAAATGTCGAACGATCATCGAGGCTGACGCCGTTCGGCTGTCTTTGCAGACGGTCGTTGCGGTGGTGCTCGTTTATGTGTGGATGCGATGGCAGGCGCTGCCCGAGATCGCCTGGGGTGCGTTCTCAGCGCTATTCGTTGTGCGAGCCAGCGTCGAAGGAACCATCGGAGAAGCCTCGGCACGTATTCTTGGTGCTTTGATCGGGGTGGTGCTCGGTGTGTCCCTGGTACTCGTGGCTAATGCCGCCGGGGTTGGCCCGACATGGCGTATCACGGCAGGCGTAGGGGCAGCAGCCTATCTGTCGATGCGGTGGCCCATGCTGAGCTACAGTCTGGTCACGGTTACCATATTGACCGTGATGCCTGACAACGACATTTTGGGCGGTGCTATTCACAAGGGCGTAGCCATTCTCATCGGATCTGCCTCGGGCATTCTGGCCGCCGCCGCCGTTCTGCCGCTGTCGGCCCGGCGCAGCGTACGCATGAACCTGGCGGCGTCAATCGAGGCCTATGGCGAAATGCTCGTCGACTGGGTGTCCACATTCAACGACGCACGTGAGCATCCGCCGCTGCACGAGCCTCCGGTTATGAAGCGGACACGTGGACAGGCGCGCGACATGGCCGCGCAAGCGTGTTCTTTCCCGCTGGACATGGTGTATTCACATGCGTCGGTTGATCGCTTGCAGAATCGGATTGAAAGCCTTTGGCGTACCGCGCCGCTGATGGAGCGAACGGGAAACTTCGTGCTCTCGCACCGTCTTTGTGCTTGCCTCAGTCCTGCGCTGGAGGAAGTGGCGCAGGCGCTCAAGCAGCAGCTCGGCGACTTGGCGGACGCGCTGCGAAAGCGGGATGCTGCGCCATCGCGTCACAGACTGGACGCCTCTCTGAAGGGGTTGGACGACGCTATTGAAGAAGCCGTGCGCACTAGGGGCTGTGATGCGTCCGAAAGGGACGCGATCGGCGTGATTCGCTGGGTATGGCACGAGGTAGCACGGGAAGTGCACGCGCTGGACGACTACCTGAATCAAGGTCGCACCGGTTCTGGTCCGGCACGGTAAAGGCGTAGCGGGCGTGAGGGGCACATCGCGTATAACCTCCCCCGACGTCCTATTTCGTTGGTCCCGTGACCAGCAAGCCTACGGCTGTAGGCCGCTTTGACGCGCTAAGAAGTGCTCCACGATTGCGCACAAAGCGAATTCGGCGCTCGCCTCGCGGATGCGGTTGCGGTCGCCGCTGAAGCGTTTTGTCGCCGTGTATACAGTAGGGTGGGCATCGGCAGGTCCATTTTTAAAAACCCACGCATAGCACTGCGTGCCGCTTGGAACGCTGCCGTCTGTGTCATCGGTAACTCCCGTATTCGCAACGGCGACATTGGCAGGGCTTTTACGAGCCGCGCCAAGTGCCATCTCGCGTGCCACGGCTTCGCTAGTCAGATTATGGGCCGCTAGCGTCGACTGAGGCACGCCGAGACAGCGTTTCTTTGCATCGACGGAGTACACGACGAATGCACAGTCCAATAGGCTGCCCGCACCAGGTACGTCGGCGAGCGTCGCGGATATCAGACCAGCGGTGCATGACTCGGCCGTCACCAGCGTCAGATTGTGCTCACGCATGAATGTAGCGACTTGTTCGATGGCGTTCATCTGGGTTCTCCCATGTGTGGTACGCAGCCAGCAAGTTTCGGACCTACGGCGCGTGGCGTTGCGCGAGGCGGCAGGCGCCGGTCAGGCTTGGGTCGGGTACACTTTTTTCCTTCGTAACAATCAAGCGCCGATATTCAACGCGCATTTTTGGGGTCCGCCATGTTGTCGTTCAAATTTAAGTCGATCTCTTTTGGAAAACCAGTGGCGCTTGTCATGGGGTCGGTCTTGGCGATGGGTGCGGGGCTAGCCTGCGCGCAACAGAATTCCGCCGCGCTGGTTGGATTCAGCGGTCAGATGCACGCTGCCGCCGAATTTTGCGGGGATTACACCGCGACTCAGCTCGACGAAATGAAAGCCCAACAAAAGGCCACGTCCGCCGGCATGGGGGTTGCCTCGGCCGAGTTCGATACCGTTTTTTCCTCGGCCTACGACGGTGCCAAAAAGAAACTCGCTCAACTCAGCGCCGCAGAGAAGGAAAAGACCTGCGCGGAATTGAAAGCGATGTCCGCGGCTCGATAGCCGTCTTGGCGGGGGCCGAAGGCTCCCCCGGGGAATCCTGTCCCGAGGGGCCCGGATTTCCCCTATTTGTTGTCCTCCAGCTCAGGTGTCTGACTGGTCATTTCAAAATCGACCGGCGGCTTGTGCTAATCTGCTTTTTGCCAGACGCGTAGCATTACCCCCGCGCGCGATCCGGTGGCAGTCAAGTGCGCGGTTACCTCCTGCATTTGGCTTTTGCAAAGCAAGAACGCAAGACACAATCAAGCGTGGAGACAAACATCATGAGCCAGTATGGCCCACTAAAACTGCATGTCCCCGAGCCCACCGGGCGTCCGGGTTGCAAGACTGATTTCTCGTACCTGTCCCTTTCGCCTGCCGGCGAAGTCCCCAAACCCCCTATTGATGTGACCGCTATCGATACCGGCGATCTGGCGTATCGGCTGGTACGCGTGATCGACGACGAAGGGCAGGCGCGTGGTCCCTGGGCGCCGCAGTTGGACGCCGACACGTTGCATGCCGGGATGCGCGCGATGTTGAAGACGCGCATTTTCGACGCCCGCATGCTGACGGCACAGCGGCAAAAGAAGATCTCCTTCTATATGCAAAGCCTGGGCGAAGAGGCCATCGGTACGGCGCATGCACTGGCCCTGGAGCAGGGCGACATGTGTTTCCCGACCTATCGCCAGCAGAGCATTTTGCTCACGCGCGACGTGTCGCTGGTCGAGCTGATGTGCCAGTTGATGTCCAATGAGCGTGACCCGCTCAAGGGGCGCCAGTTACCTGTGATGTACTCCAAGCGTGAGGCGGGTTTTTTCACAATCTCGGGCAACCTGGCGACGCAGTTTATTCAGGCGGTGGGCTGGGCGATGGCGTCGGCGATCAAGGGTGATACGCGGATCGCTTCCGCGTGGATCGGCGACGGCGCAACAGCTGAGGCGGATTTTCATACGGCCTTGACCTTTGCCCATGTATATCGCGCGCCGGTGATTTTGAACGTGGTGAATAACCAGTGGGCGATTTCGACGTTTCAGGCGATTGCCGGCGGCGAGGGTACGACGTTTGCGGGGCGTGGCGTCGGCTGCGGGATTGCGTCGTTGCGTGTGGATGGCAATGATTTCCTGGCCGTCTACGCCGCGTCGCACTGGGCGGCCGAGCGTGCGCGCCGCAATCTGGGGCCGACCTTGATCGAGTGGGTGACGTATCGGGCAGGCCCGCACTCTACGTCGGACGATCCCACCAAATACCGGCCTGGCGATGACTGGAGTCATTTCCCCTTGGGCGATCCGATTGCCCGGTTCAAAAAACATTTGATCAGTCTGGGGATCTGGTCGGACGCTCAGCATGATGCGTTGAAAGCCGAGCTCGAAGCTGAAATCCTGGCCGCCCAAAAAGAGGCCGAGAATTTTGGCACGATGGTCGGTGGGCATGTGCCGAGTGCCGCCAGTATTTTTGAAGATGTCTACGAAGACATGCCGGAACATTTGCGCCGGCAGCGCCAAGAGCTGGGGGTCTGATCTTGACGAACGATAAACATATGGGTCCGGCGACGACGTCGATGACCATGATTCAGGCATTGCGCTCCGCCATGGATGTCATGCTGGAACGCGACGACAACGTGGTGGTGTTCGGCCAGGACGTAGGCTATTTTGGGGGTGTGTTTCGCTGCACTGAGGGCCTGCAGACCAAGTATGGAGCTTCCCGCGTTTTTGACGCGCCGATTTCCGAAGGCGGTATTGTGGGTGTTGCGGTCGGCATGGGGGCCTATGGCCTGCGGCCCATCTGCGAGATTCAGTTTGCCGATTATTTCTATCCGGCATCGGATCAGATCGTCTCAGAGGCCGCGCGGCTGCGTTACCGTTCCGTGGGCGAGTTTATTGCGCCGATGACGATCCGCATGCCCTGCGGCGGCGGGATCTACGGTGGACAAACGCACAGCCAAAGCCCCGAGGCGATGTTCACGCAGGTTTGCGGTTTGCGTACCGTGTTGCCGTCCAATCCGTACGACGCCAAGGGCTTGTTGATCGCGGCGATCGAAAGCAATGATCCCGTGATCTTTCTGGAGCCCAAGCGTTTGTATAACGGCCCCTTTGATGGCCATCATGATCGTCCCGTGACGCCTTGGACCAAGCATCCTGCCAGCCAGGTGCCCACGGGCTATTACACGGTGCCACTCGGGGCGGCCTCGATTGTGCGGCCGGGTGACGCGCTGACGGTATTGACCTACGGCACCACAGTGCACGTGTCGCTGGCCGCCGCCGAGGAAACCGGGCTGGATGCCGAGGTCATCGACCTGCGCACGCTGTGGCCGCTGGATCTCGACACGATCGTGGACTCGGTGCGCAAGACGGGACGCTGCGTCGTGGTGCACGAAGCCACGCGTACTTGCGGCTTTGGGGCCGAGTTGATTTCGTTGGTGCAAGAGCATTGCTTTCATCATCTGGAAGCACCTATCGAGCGTGTGACGGGTTGGGATACACCCTATCCGCATGCACAAGAGTGGGCGTATTTTCCAGGGCCAGCCCGCGTGGGCGCGGCGTTCCGACGCGTGATGGAGGCATGACATGGGAATTCATATCATCAAGATGCCCGACATCGGCGAAGGGATTGCCGAAGTCGAATTAGTCGCCTGGCATGTCAAGGTGGGCGACACCGTGGCCGAGGATCAACCCTTGGCCGACGTCATGACCGACAAGGCGACGGTCGAGATTCCATCACCCGTGGTGGGTAAAGTGATGGCGCTGGGCGGTAATGTCGGCGACGTCATGGCCGTCGGTGGCGAGTTGATTCGGCTAGAGGTCGAGGGTGCGGGTAATTACAAAGGTGATGTCGCATCGGGGCCGCCAGGTCAGCCGACTGCCGCCACGACGGGCGCCGCATCTGCATCGACGGCCGAGGCGCTGACAGAGGGCGGGGCCTCCCCGGCAATTGCCGGCACGCGTGCGGCGGATCCGGTCGCGAAAGACGTCGACGCAAATGCGAAGGCAGGTGCTGCAAACCCGGATACGCGCAGTGGCGCCGCCACATCGGCACCGGGCCAGTCAAACGCCACGCATTCGTATGCTGCAACGAGATCGGCTGCGCGGCAGCCCGCGCAGCCACGCCAGCCTGGCGAGCGGCCCTTGGCCTCGCCCGCCGTACGCAAACGTGCCTGGGACCTGGGTATCGAATTGCGCTATGTGCAGGGCTCGGGCCCCGCGGGCCGCATCCTGCATGAGGACCTGGACGCCTATGTGCAAGGGCAAGGCGCCGCGCCGTCGACGCTGTCATCCGGTTATCGCGAACGTCACGACGAGGAGCAAATCCCCGTGGTGGGCTTGCGTCGCAAGATCGCGCAAAAGATGCAAGAGTCCAAGCGCCGTATTCCGCATTTCAGTTACGTCGAGGAAATCGACGTTACCGAGATCGAGGACCTGCGTGCGCAACTCAATCGCAAGTTTGGCGAATCGCGTGGCAAGCTGACATTACTGCCGTTGCTCGCGCGCGCGATGGTCATTGCCTTACGCGACTTTCCGCAAATCAACGCGCGCTATGACGACGACGCAGGCGTGGTAACTCGTTATGGGGCCGTGCATCTGGGCGTGGCCACGCAGACGGACGCGGGTTTGATCGTGCCTGTGTTGCGTCATGCCGAGACGCTCGATATCTGGTCGATCGCACAAGAGATCGCACGCCTGGCTCAAGCTGTGCGCAGTGGCAAGGCCGAGCGCGATGCGTTGAGTGGATCGACGATCACGCTAACGAGCCTGGGCGCCCTGGGCGGGATTGTCAGTACGCCCGTCATCAATCATCCCGAGGTGGGGATCGTGGGCGTCAACCGTATCGTTGAACGACCGGCGATCCGGCAAGGGGTCGTCGTCCCTCGTAAATTGATGAATCTTTCCTCGTCGTTCGATCACCGCGTGGTAGACGGCATGGATGCGGCCCAGTTTATTCAGGCGGTGCGTGCGCTGCTCGAACAGCCCGCATTACTCTTCGTGGAGACGCCATGAGCGAGACGTTGAATACAACCCTGTTGGTGATCGGTGGCGGGCCGGGTGGCTACGTGGCCGCGATCCGCGCAGGTCAATTGGGGGTGCCCACGATTATCGTCGAGGGCGATCAACCCGGTGGTACGTGCTTGAACATTGGCTGCATTCCGTCCAAGGCGTTGATTCATGCCGCTGGCGAATTCGAGCGGGCACGCGAGTATGCCGACGCGTCGCCACTGGGTATTTCGGTACAAGCGCCAGCCATCGATATCAGCCAGACCGTGGCCTGGAAAGATGGCATCGTCAGCCGATTGACGGGCGGCGTGACAGCCTTGCTCAAGAAAAACGGCGTGCAGCTGG
Organism: Bordetella tumulicola; assembly: GCF_054779135.1. Lineage (NCBI taxonomy): Bacteria > Pseudomonadati > Pseudomonadota > Betaproteobacteria > Burkholderiales > Alcaligenaceae > Bordetella > Bordetella tumulicola. The sequence goes on from NZ_BAAGYU010000011.1 coordinate 468,379, forward strand.
TACGCGGCTGGGCGCGTGTGCTCGACGGTAAAACCGTTGAGGTCGATACCGAACAAGGCGTTCAGCGTATCGAGTGCGAACATCTCCTGTTGGCCGCTGGATCAGAGCCCATGCCGTTGCCATCGATGCCGTTTGGCGGCCGGGTGATTTCGTCGACGCAGGCCTTGTCCCCATCTCGAATTCCCGACCGATTGGTCGTCGTCGGGGGCGGTTATATCGGGCTGGAGCTTGGCACCGTTTATCGCAAATTGGGCGCCGAGGTGACGGTGGTCGAGGCCCAGGATCGCATTTTGCCAACCTACGATGCCGAATTGACCAAGCCGGTGGCCACCGCGTTGACCCGCATGGGGATTGTGCTGTCTCTGGAACGTAAAGTCCTCGGGCTCACGGCGGCCGGAGATGGCGTGCGCGTGCAGGATGCCTCGGGGCTCGAGACGGTGTTGCCGGCAGACCAAGTATTGCTGGCCATTGGGCGTCGGCCCCGTACACAAGGGTGGGGCCTGGAAAGCCTGCACCTGGATCGTGCCGGCAATGCGCTGCGGATTGACGATCAGTGCCGCACCTCAATGCGTAATGTCTGGGCGATTGGCGATATCGCCGGCGAGCCTATGCTGGCACATCGTGCGATGGCGCAAGGCGAAATGGTCGCGGAAGTAGTGGCGGGGCAACGACGTCGTTTTACGCCCGCCGCGATTCCCGCCGTGTGCTTTACCGACCCGGAGATTGTTACCGCCGGACTGGCTCCCCAGCAGGCTCAGGGGGCGGGGCTGGATTGCCTGGTAGGTCTGTTTCCGTTCGCCGCCAATGGTCGTGCCATGACGCTGGAGTCCACCGAGGGGTTTGTACGTGTAGTGGCGCGCCGTGACAATCATCTGATCGTGGGTTGGCAAGCGGTGGGACGTGGCGTATCCGAGCTGTCGGCGGCGTTTGGGCAGTCACTGGAAATGGGTGCGCGGCTGGAAGATGTCGCGGGGTCGATTCATGCGCATCCCACTCTCGGCGAAGCCATACAAGAAGCCGCATTGCGCGCGTTGGGTCACGCCCTGCATATTTAAGGGCATGTCACCCGGCGCGTCGCTTCAGATGATCGTCGACAATGTCGCGGGCACGGTGGGTAATGCCGTCCCGTGGCGCGGTGGGCGGCAGGCCTTGGCCTGCCGCTCGAGGCAGGTTTGGGCGGACGGCGCAACTAAGGGATTTTTCATGCAGTCTTTTCTTGATCATATTGCCGTCGCGGCGGCAGACCTGGATAGCGGCGTTCGTTTTGTTGAACAGGCCTTGGGCGTGACGCTACAGCCCGGCGGACAGCATCCGCGGATGGGCACACACAACAGATTGCTGCGGCTGGGACCCGACATCTATCTGGAAGTCATCGCGGTCGACCCCGATGCAGCCACGCCGCAACGAGCACGCTGGTTTGAACTGGATCAGATCACGCCGCAATCGCCGCCGCGCCTGGCGACGTGGGTTGTGCGCACTGACGATATCATTGCCGCTCAGGCGGCGTGTCCCTGGGACACGGGTCCGATCGAGGCCATGACGCGAGGGGCGTTGGCCTGGCGCATTACGATCCCTGATGATGGCAGTCTGCCGGACGGTGGCGCGACACCGACCTTGATTCAATGGGATGCCACACCGCATCCGGCGACGGTGCTTGAGGATATGGGCTGCCAGCTTCAGGCGCTGGAGGTCTTTCACCCCCATGTCGACCAGATGCGCAGCGCACTGGATACGTTGAATTTTGCCGGCAACGTGCAGCTGCATGCTTTGCCAGCCGGCGCGCCACCGCACTTGTTGGCGCACATTCGTACGCCGCAGGGGCTACGGACGTTGCCGGCTGGTTTTTCGTATTAGGTGTTGCCGGTCTCGCGCAGCACAGCGTTGCACAGATCGGCACACGCGATCACTTGGCTTGGATATTGGCGTTTTTGACGATCGTTTCGTAGGTCTTGAGGTCGGCAGCGATTTGCTTGCCGAATTCCTCCGGCGTATTGCCGGATGCGGTAATGCCTAGCCCGGCCAGTCGCTCTTGCGTGTCGGGCGCATGCACAACCTCATTGATCGCGCCTTGCAACTTGGCGATGATGTCCGTCGGAGTTTTGGCGGGAGCCAGGATCCCGACCCACGAGTTGACGACGAAATCCTTGACGCCGGATTCCGCGGCGGTAGGCACATCGGGGAGCGAGGCGAGTCGTTTGTCCGTGCTGACAATGATCGCTTTGAGTTGCTTGCGTTCGACATAGGGATAGGCACCCGCGACTGCGGTGTACAACAGTGGCAGCGTGCCACCCACGACATCGGCCATGGCCTGACCGCCACCCTTGTAGGGGATGTGCACCAAATTGATTCCCGTACGCTCGCGCAGCAGTTCGCCCGCCAGGTGAGGCGTACTGCCTACCCCGGCGCTGCCATACGACACACCGTTGGGTTGTGTTTTGGAGTAGGCGATCAACTCTTCAAATGTATTGACGGGAAGCTTCGGATTGGCCACGAGGATCAACGCGGCATCGCCGATTTTGCTAACCGGTGCCAGATCTTTCAACGTGTCAAAAGGAATATTCTTGCTCACGTGCGGGTTGATGACCAATGTGCCATCAAAGCCCACGACCAGGGTGTACCCATCCGGTTCGGCCTGGGCCGCCATTTGCGTGCCGATGTTGCCCGAGGCACCCGGCTTGTTGTCGACGATGATTTGCTGGCCCAGTTTTTGACCGAGCTTGTCGGCAACGATGCGAGCCCCCGTATCCGTGACGCCGCCGGGCGAGAACGGCACAATGAGACGGATGGGTTTCGACGGATATTGCGCGGCGGTTTCTGCGGCATGCGTTGCCGGGCTGATGAACGCGAGCGCGGCGCATAGGGGGGCCAGGGCGCGGCGCAGCAGACGCGAATGCATCGAGGCGGGGTGAGAGTGGGGCATGGTCAATGTCTCCTGCTTTATGTTGTTTTGAGTCGTGTTTTATTGGTTGTCTTACAGGGTGCTTCGCTTGGCGTGTTGGCGCCTTAACCAGGCGATACTGCGTCCGCCCAGCGCCTTGCCTAGTTGTGCTTCGGCAAAATCGATCGCCTGCAACAAGCCAGGGATCGAAATGTTTGTTTTGAAACCGCTACGCTCGGCCATCAGTACCAGGTCTTCGGTGGCCGCATTGCCTGCCGCACCGGGGGCAAAGGGACAGCCGCCGATGCCTCCCACGCTGGCATCAAAGCGTCGAACACCTGCCTGTATCGCGGCCCAGGCATTGGCGCTGGCCATGCCGCGCGTGTCATGAAAATGTGCAGCCAGTTTATGCAGGGGCAGTGTCTTGCCCAATGCTTCAAAATGGCTCTTGACCATGCCCGGCGAAGCAGAGCCGATGGTGTCGGCGATGACGATTTCTTGGGCGCCCGCCCGGTTCATGCGCTCGGCCAGATCCACTACGGTTTCCAACCGCGTCGGCCCTTCGAAGGGGCAGTCAAAGGCCACGGCCACGTAGGCGCGCGTACGCAGGCCGAGTTCATGTGCGGCGTGCAGGGTTTCTTCGCAGACGGCCGTCGCACGTGCCAGGTCCATATTGATGTTCTTTTCGTTCATCGTTTGGGTGGCTGACAAGACGACCGCTACTTCGCGCGCGCCGGCAGCGTGTGCGCGTTCCAGGCCCTTTTGATTGGGAACCAGGGCCGACACGCGCAGTTCGGGGTGTTGGCGATTGACGCCGGCAATCACGTCGGCGGCGTCCGCCATTTGCGGGACGGCTTTGGGCGACACAAAACTGGTGGCCTCGATGCTGGCGACGCCCGCTTCGTGCAATAACTGGATCAGTTTCAGTTTGGCCTCGGTCGACACCGGAACCTGCTGGTTTTGCAGGCCATCACGCGGGGCGACATCCGTAATGATCAGGGTATCCGTGGACATGATGGGCTCCTGATCAGGCAATCGCGCCGGCATCGCGCAGGGCGGCGAGGCGTTCGCTGTCGTAGCCGGCCAGCTCGCCCAGTACGCTGTCCGTGTGTTCCCCCAACGTGGGCGGGGCGCTAAAGGTTTCGGGGGACGCGGCAGAGAGTTTGATGGGATTGCCGGGCATCTGGATCGTCTCTCCGGATTTCAGTGGGACGTCTACAACCATGTCGCGTGCGCGCACTTGCGTGTCGTTCAGCGCTTGCTCGAAATTGTTGACGGGGCCGCACGGTATGCGCGCCGCGGACAGTTTCTCCAACCAATATGCCGTGGGCTGTTTGCGGAACTCGGCACTGATCGTGGCGTCAATTTCCGCTTTCGCTGCGAAACGACCGGGTTGCCGGTCGTATTCGGGTTTGCGCAGGCTGGGCTGGTCGATAAATTCCAGAAAACGCTGCCAGAAGGGATCGCCGATGCATGCCACGATGACGTAGCCGTCCTGCGTCGGATAGCTGTTATAAGGCACGTGCACAAAATGGCCGTTGCCGATGCCCTCGGGCACGATGCCCGACATCAGTTGCATGGTCGCCATGTAGTTCAGGAGCGAGATCTGGCAGTCGAGCATCGAGACGTCGACATGCTGACCGCGTCCGGTGCGCGTACGCTCGGCCAGCGCCGCCAGGACCCCCATGGCGCCAAACACGCCACCGCCCAGATCCCCGATCGGAATTCCGCTGCGAGTGGGGCCGGTTTCGGGGGTGCCGGTGATTGACATGCCGCCCCCCATCGCCTGCACGACCTGATCAAAGGCGGGGCGTTTCGTGTTGGGCCCCGTACTGCCAAAGCCCGTGACCGAGCACGTGATAATGCCCGGGTTGATTTCCGACAGCGCGGCATAATCGATGCCCAGTCGTTGTGTGACACCGACGCCGAAGTTATCGAACACCACATCGGCGTTGCGCACCAAGTCTTTAAACACCGCGAGGCCGTCGGCGCTTTTCAGGTCGATGCATACGCTGTGCTTATTACGGTTTAGCGTGAGGTAATAGGCGCCCATGCCGTCGCGGGAATAGTCGGGATCATGTTCCAGCAAGCGGCGCGTGCCCTCGCCACTGACGGGTGGCTCGATTTTGATGGTGCGTGCGCCCATGTCGGCCAGCAGCATGGTGCCGTAGGGGCCCGAGAGCATGTGAGTCAAATCCAGCACGGTAATGTGTTCGAGCGCCAAGGCGAGTCTCCGAGGTATGGCGTAAAACTTCTTATATAGCAAACTACGTGCCAGATGTTCCGGGTTTATAAGTTATTGAATTTAATAGAGGTTTATTTCCTTTGTTTGATATTTTCGTTTCATGAGACATAATTGAAACGTTCTGATGTCTCGCTGAAACGTTATCAACTGCCATGAGCTACCCCAACTCGACTCCCCGCGCCGATTTACCGCGTTTGTGTTTTGTCAGCTACCGAAAGATCCGGGAGTTCGCCATGCCGGTCGTGGCCGAGTACACCGGCCGTGCCCAGATCGAGGTCGTGGATGGCACCTTTGGAGGGGCGCTTGCCATTGCCCAGGATCGACTCGACCGCGGCTTGGTGGATGCGTTTGTCAGTGCCGGGTCTAACGCCAGCATTCTGCGGGCGGGCCTGCAGGCGCCGGTGGCCACGATCCAGTTGGGCGGCTTTGACATTCTGCAGGCCCTGATTCAGGCACGGCGGATCGCGGATCGGGTGGGTGTGGTGATGTACGGGCGCACGATTCCAGAGTTGGACGCCGTGAAAGACCTGCTGAATATCGAGATTGTGCAGCAGGCCTATCAAACGCCCGACGACGCGCGCCAGCGATTCGAGCAACTCCGCCGCGAGAACTTCCAGGTCATCGTGGGCTCCAGTCTGGTGGTCGAGCTGGCGGAGCAGGCCGGTTTGCACGGTTTGCTGGCATATTCGCTGACCAGTGTGCGCAAAGGCATTGACGATGCGATCGAACTGGCCCGGGTTGCGCGTCTGGAGGCCGGCCGCTACGAGCAGCTCAATGGCGTGTTGCATAGCTTGCAAGACGCCGTGCTTGCCGTGGACCGCGAGCATCGCATTATTGCTCTGAATCCGCCGATGCAGCGATTGCTGGAGTTGGATACCGATGCGTTGAAAGAAAAACCGCTGGATCAATTGCGCCCAGAGCTGACACTGCGTGCCACGCTGGACACCGGTCAGCAAGAAAGCGCCGGCTTGCAGCGCTTGGGCGGGAGAGACTGGGTGGTCAACCGTACGGCCATTCGCGAGCGCGGCGTCATTGTGGGGGCGGCGCTCACGCTCTATGACGCAGGCCGTATCCATGAGGCCGACACAAGCCTGCGGGTGCAACAGCGTCGTCGGCAAAACACGGCGAAATACCAGTTTGATGAACTGATCGGCCAAAGCCCGGACTTTTTACGGGCGGTACAGGCCGCGCGCCGTTACGCACAGACCGACTTAACGGTGTTGATCGCGGGCGAGAGCGGTGTGGGCAAAGAGCTCTTTGCACAAGCAATCCATAACGAAAGCCGGCGTGCGGATCGGCCGTTTGTGGCGGTGAACTGCGCCTCTTTCCCCGAGTCCTTGCTGGAAAGCGAGCTGTTTGGCTACGAAGAGGGCGCGTTTACGGGCTCTCGACGTGGCGGTAAACACGGCTTGTTCGAGGCCGCGCATACCGGGACGTTGTTCCTGGATGAAATCGGCGATATGCCATTGCCCTTGCAAAGCCGCCTGCTGCGCGTGCTGCAAGAACGCGAAATCACGCGTGTCGGTGCGACCTCGGCCATCCCCGTTGACGTGCGCATCATCGCTGCCACGCATCAACCGCTGCACGACATGATTGGCCAGCGACGCTTTCGGCAAGACCTGTATTACCGCATTAATACCTTGCGTCTGGCGTTGCCTGCGCTGCGTGACCGGGTCGAGGATATCGGGCCGCTTTTGCAGGCCCTGGTGAGCCGTTGCCTTGAGCGCCTGGGGGCAAACATCGACGGCCACACTGCCGACCTCATTGCGCCGTGGTTGCCGCAAATCAAGCGCTATCGTTGGCCAGGGAATGTACGCGAACTGGAAAACATCAGCGAACGAATCGCCGTGTTTCTATCGCAGTATGCGCATCCCGACGAGATCGATTATCACGCGTTGCGGCATGACTGCCCGGAGCTTTTTAGCGATGCATCGATGGTGGACGCCGATACGGACGGAGCATCATTGCATACGCGTGCCATGCAGGCGCTGGAGGCGTGCGGTGGCAATCGTCAACAGGCGGCGCGCCGCCTGGGCGTCAGTCGCTCGACCCTGTGGCGCTGGATGAACGGTCCGCTCAATGCGCCAGCTTCGGTGTCGCCATCAACGTGAAACCTTGCACGGGCAAGCGCAGCGCAATAACGGCAGCCGCCAGCAAAATAGCCCCCGAGGTACCAAAGGCCACCCAGTGCGTGCCGAAGGTTTCGTAACCCCACCCACCCAGCCAAGAGCTGATCATCGCCCCGACCTGATGGCCCAGATAGGCGCTGCCATACAGCACGCCGACGATGCGCACGCCATAGATGTCAGCCAGAATGGCCGATGACATTGCGATACTGCCTGCCCACACCAGGCCGCCGATGGCGGCCGTGATATAGAGCTCCCAATGAGAGCCGACCACCATGAGCGCAAAAAAACCCAGGCCGCGGATCAAATAAATCACGGCCAAAATTTTTCGTCGTGGCAGCACGTCCGAGAGACGGCCCATCACCAGGGTGCTGAAAATCGCGACTAATCCAATCAAACCGATGCCCAGCGAACTCGTCTTGGCGTCATACCCGTGGTCCATCAGCATGGGCATGCCGTGTGTGCCAAGCAGGTTCATGCTAAAGCCGCAGGCAAAGAGTCCCAGGGTGATCTTCCAGAAGGGCGCCGTGCGGATGGCCTCGCGAAAGCTCAGGCTTTGAGCCGGCGCGGCGCGGCGGTTGCTGGGTTTGGATGCGATATCTTCGGGCCTCAGGTCCGCATGTTCAGGCGCCTGGTCACGAATCACGTATAGCGCAATAGGAACCGTGATCGCCGTAAACACCACCGCAAAGCCCAGCAGCGTCGTTTGCCAACTGGTCGCTTCGATGGCGAAGGTCAGTACCGGGGTCATGATGGCGATCCCGGCCATGGATCCGGTCGACAAAAAGAACAACGCCATGCCGCGTTGTCGTGTGAACCACTGGGTCAATACCGGCGTCAGGGTGACAGGACTGGTAAAGCCCAATCCGATAGACAGCAGCACACCGAAAGAGAAAAAGAAGCTGATCGGGTCGCGCGCATTGACGCTCCAGATGATCGACCCGATCACGATGGCGGTGCCCAGAAGCAAGACAAAACGCGTACTGAAGCGGGCCACCATCATGCCGGCCAGTGGCATGGCCAGTCCGTAACACAGCATGCCGATGGCCACGATGCCCGACAGCAGGCTGCGGCTAAAACCCAAGTCTTGCGCAATGGGCAGAAAAAATGGGCCTACGCCCATGCGCATGCCCACTGTCAGCAAAGTCAGCAGGGTGGCCGCCGCAACGATGTTCCACCCAAAATACCAACTTCCTATCTGTGTCCTGGCCAACATCGTCTCCGTATTCTGTCAGTGGCCCGCCTTAAAGGCGATTAGCCTGAACGGGATTGTCGACGATTTCAGGCAAGCGTGCTTGAAGGCGTACGAATATCGAACTTTTCGAGCGTCGTGGTTCCAGTGGCGAGCCAACAGCAGTTAGCCCGCCATCGCCATGTCAAGGCACCAGTGACAAGCCAATGCGGAATTGCGACTCATTGCGCTGGTTGTAGCCCAACAACGTTTCCCCATACCCGTTGAAATACTGCAGGTGCAAGTAGCCGTTCATATTTAGCCACGTGCGCTTGAGCGGCCAGGCAAAATCGATCTGCGTCGCGCGATGACGGCTCGCGCCCTGGCGATACATGGCGGAGACGACGGCGCCGTTATCTTGCGCCCAGCGTAGATTCCAGTCCACGTTCCCGGCATAGTCCCGGTAGTCCGAGTTCTCGTCCTCGACTGCAAAATAGGCTTTTATCTTGGGTGCGAATGTCAGCGTGCTGCCGCTTGCAAAGCGGTAGTTGAGGGCCGGCTGCACATACGCATCATTGAGTGAACGCGAATCTTCGCCGTCCTTGCCGTTTGACATATGCTCAATCCCGGTATTGAGCCCCACGCGCCACTGTTGGTCATCCGAGCTCCAGATATTCTCGGACAGCCAGAACAGACTAGGATTGAACGTCGTGTCGATGAACGGCATCGAGTCGTCTTCCAGATCCCATAAGGACTGTTGTGTATAGCCAATGTAGAAATTCTGCCCAAAGGTGGGCGCGCGGCCGCTCGTCGGGTTGAACAAGCGATATTTGGCGCTGATCTGAAAGCGCGCCGTGGTGGTGCCACGCGTGCCGATATCAAAGTAGATCGGCTGGTACTCAGAGAGCGCGCCGCGGAACGCATCGAACGCGGTCGGCTGATTTCCCAGGTGCGCAGTGGCCGCCGCGTCAGGCGACGGCCCCCCATCGGGCATTGCGCCGGTCGCGGTGACGGCGGCCACGGGTAGCGGTTCGCCCGTGCTGGCGTCGACCACCGGACTCTGCGCGGGGGTGCTGGCCAGCGTGCCGGTTTCCCGGCCGGTGACATCCAGCGCCATCATGGTGGGCTCGCCCTCGACGGACAGCGCTTGCAGACCCATGGCGTCACGCGGCACCACCGTGCTCCAGGCCACGCGGGCAAAATTGTTCACGGGAACGTTCAGGGGCGCCTGCTCGCTGGCCAGGGTCGCCACGCTGCGGATGACCGAACCGTTTGCGCTGCGCCACTGTACGACTAGTTGATTAGGCGGCCGCCAGTGGGTGGCCACATTTCCATCGTTGAATAGGACAGCCTGGATTTGGACTGTTTCGCCCGGCGCGGCCGAAGGCCGTTCCAGTTGATAGGTAATCCCTGCTGTCGCCGGCATGGCGGCGGCGAGCAAGGTTGCCAAAACCAGGGGGCGTAGCACGGGAGACAACGGGGTAGGGATATCCGGGAACATGATCGAGAAACGATATAACGACGAGGCACTGTAGCATTGCAGCCGCGACCTACTGCAACCGCATGTAAATTGTAAGGGTTGTGTCTTTATTAAAAGGTGTGTTGTGCCTGATTTTGGCCCAGGCGGGGCTGAATCGGCGCGGGCTACTTGCCGACGTGTCCGAAGTGCCGCATGGGCACAGTTCCGATGGCAGACACGCTACAATTGCCGCGCGTTATCATACGCACGGCAAAAGTCCCCGCCCTTAGCTCAGTTGGATAGAGCACTCGCCTTCTAAGCGAGCGGTCACACGTTCGAATCGTGTAGGGCGGACCAGATTTGGCACGGGCTCTTCCCGTAATCGGCGCAGGGGCATTCATCAGCGATGATCGATTACCCCGTTCCGGCTGCGTAAGGGGCCTAGCCCTTCAGCGCCACCAGCACTTCATCGAGCATCTTCTTGGCATCACCAAACAGCATGGCGTTGTTCTCCTTGTAGAACAGCGGATTGTCCACGCCCGCATAACCCGAGGCCATTGAGCGTTTCATCACGATCGAGTTCTTGGCCTTCCAGACTTCAAGGACCGGCATGCCGGCGATCGGGCTGGCGGGATCTTCGGCGGCACTGGGGTTGACGATGTCATTAGCGCCAATGACGATCGCGACGTCGGTGTCGGGGAAATCGTCATTGATCTCGTCCATCTCCATCACGATGTCGTAGGGCACTCTGGCCTCGGCCAGCAAGACGTTCATATGGCCCGGCATGCGGCCCGCAACGGGGTGAATGGCAAAACGAACGTTCACGCCTTTTTCGCGCAGGGTCTGCGTGATCTCGTTCACGGTGTGTTGCGCTTGCGCCACCGCCATGCCGTAGCCCGGCACGATGACGACATTCTTGGCGTCGCGCAACAGATCAGCGGTCTCGGCGGAACTGATCGGCGCCACTTCGCCTTGCGGTTGCGCGGCATCGCTCTTTTTGGCGGGCGTGCCACTGCCCGAGCCAAAACCGCCGGCGATCACGCTGATAAAGTTACGGTTCATCGCCTGGCACATGATGTACGACAGGATGGCGCCCGACGAGCCTACCAGCGCACCCGTGACGATCAGCAGGTCATTGCTCAGCATGAAGCCGGTCGCGGCCGCTGCCCAACCCGAGTAGCTGTTGAGCATGGAGACCACCACGGGCATGTCGGCGCCGCCAATGGCCATGACCATATGTATGCCGAAGAGGAGGGCAATGACGGTCATCACGATCAGCGGCAGCATGCCGGCCTGGACATCGGGGGCCGCCAGAAACTCGCGGCCGAACCAGATCACGACCAGCAGCGCAATGAGATTGAGCCAGTGGCGCGCGGGCAGCAGCAGCGGCTTGCCGCCAATCCGGCCGGCGAGCTTGCCGAACGCGATCAGGGACCCGGAGAACGTGACTGCGCCAATCAGGATGCCGATGTAAATCTCCACCTCGTGGATGATTTTCTCTGCGCCTTGATACTGCATGGTGGGGTCGATGTAGCTGGCAAAACCGACGATGCACGCAGCTAGACCGACCAGGCTGTGCATCAGCGCGACCAGCTCCGGCATCTGCGTCATTTTCACGACTTTGGCGGCATACAGGCCGATACCGCCGCCGACGACCAGGGCGATGACAATCCAGGCGATCCCTGACGGGCTGACGCTTGGGCCAAAGATGGTCGCCAGCACGGCCAGCGCCATGCCGATCATGCCGAACAGATTGCCGCGACGGGAGGTTTCTGGATTAGATAGACCACTCAGACTGAGGATGAATAAGATGGCGGCCCCAAGATAGGCGACCGTGGCGAGGCTTTGGGACATGGAAGGTGTCTCTCTTCTTTGTTGTTATTTGCGGAACATCGCGAGCATGCGACGCGTGACGGCAAAGCCGCCGAACATGTTGATGGCCGTCAGGACAAGGGCAGCAAATGCCAGCCAATGAATCAGGCTATCGGGCCGGTCGTTCACGCCCGCCGTAGGGGGCGCGATCTGCACCAGCGCACCGATGGCAATAATGCTGGAAATGGCATTGGTCACGCTCATTAACGGGGTATGCAGGGCGGGCGTGACGTTCCACACCACCATGTAGCCAATGAAGCACGCCAGGACAAATACCGTAAAGTGTCCGAGGAAGGCCGTCGGGGCATAAGCGCCGATAAACCAAAACGCCACCGCGGCGACCGCGAAAATAATGGCAAGCGTCTTGGCGGGTAAGGGTCCGCTCTTGCCATGGCCATGAGCGCCCTTTTTTTCGGGAGCCGGCATCGCCGGTTTGGCGGCCGGCGCCGGCGCGGCCGTCTTGAGGGGCGGGGCCGGCCAAGTGATGGCACCTTGGTGAACCACGGTCAGCCCCCGGATCGCATCATCGTCCATGTTGATGACGGCTTGCCCGTCTTTGGCCTTGCACAACTCTTCGGTCAGGCGCAGTAGATTCGTCGCATACAGGGTGGACGATTGTTTCGCCAGCCGCGAGGCCAGGTCCGTGTAGCCGACGATGGTGACACCATGGCGCACCACGGCCTCGCCCGGAACCGTCAGTTCGCAGTTGCCGCCCTGTTCGGCAGCCATATCCACGATGACGCTGCCGGGCTTCATCGATTGCACCATCTCGGCGGTGATCAGCTTGGGCGCGGGTTTGCCCGGGATCAGCGCCGTGGTGATGATGATGTCCGCCTCTTTCGCCTGCTGGGCGTACATCTCGCGCTGCGCGGCCTGGAAGCCTTCGCTCATGACTTTGGCATAGCCACCGCCGCCCGCGCCTTCTTCTTCGTAATCAACTTTGACGAACTCGCCGCCTAGCGATTTGACTTGGTCGGCGACCTCGGCACGGGTGTCGTTAGCGCGTACGACCGCGCCCAGGCTGGCCGCTGTACCAATGGCGGCCAAGCCTGCTACACCTGCACCCGCAATAAACACTTTGGCCGGCGGGACTTTGCCCGCTGCCGTGATCTGCCCATTGAAATAGCGTCCAAAAGCGTTCGCCGCCTCGATGACTGCGCGGTAGCCGCTGACGCCCGCCATGGACGTGAGTGCGTCCATTTTCTGGGCGCGCGATAGCGTACGCGGCAGGCAGTCGATGGCGAGCACGGTGGCTTTTTTGGCGGCCAGTCGCTGCATCAGATCCGGATGCTGGGCCGGCCAGACAAAACCGATCAAAATCCCGCCTTCGCGCATCAGGGCGACTTCGTCAAGGCTGGGTGGACGCGTCTTGAGGATAATGTCGGACGTGGCCCAGAGTGCTGTGGCATCCTCAATGATGTCTGCCCCGGCGGCACGGTAGGTCTCGTCGCTGAAGTTGGCCGCGTCGCCCGCGCCGGACTCGACGGCGACCTGGAAACCGAGTTTGATCAGTTTTTCCACCACATCGGGCACCGTCGCGACACGCTTTTCGCCTGGAAAAGTCTCGCGAGGAATACCAATCTGCTGCACGGAAGAAGCCGAGTCTGTCTGCATGCGGAACCTTTGGGAACAGGAGCTACGAATAGGAGAAACTATAAATAGAGAAAGCTACAAATACGGTGACGCGAGCCAAATAACTTTGTTGCGCAGACGCTTGAGAAAGGGCTGTCGATTCAGGTCTTCCAGCGTTACTTGTCGGGCGCCCACGATATGTTCGTCGATGCGAGAGCCGATCCATTGCGCCAAATCGTGATCGTAGACTTCGGTATCCAATTCGAAATTCAGCCGCAGGCTGCGGGGATCCATATTGGATGACCCGATATAAGACCACGCACCGTCGACGGTCATTAATTTGGAATGATCAAAGGGCCCGACGGCGCGCCATACCCGGCAGCCCGTACGTACGATCTGATCCAGTTGGGCCATCATGGCATAGTTGATCAGGCGCAGATTGTTGCGGGCGGGGATCACGACATCGACGGTAATGCCGCGTCGCGCGGCCGTCGCCAACGCAAGAATCAGGGGTTGGTCTGGCAGAAAATAAGGCGACTGAATACGAATGTGTCGCTGGGCCACCGCGAGTGCGCCAAGCAGCATGTTGCGGGTGGCGACCACGGCACGATCGGGCCCCGAAGGAACGCAACGCATGGGGACGCTGCCCACCGCTTGGGAGGCGGGCGCGGGAAACCACGGATCCCCCTTCAGCAATTCGTGCGTGGTGAAATTCCAGTCGTGGGTAAAGACCGCCATCAACTGCGCCACGACGGGGCCTTCCAACTGGAAATGAACATCGCGATTGGTTTTGTCGCCTTCCAGGGCACGCACAAAAGCCGCGCGTACGTTCATGCCTCCGGTAAACCCGAACGTCCCGTCGACGACCAGGACTTTGCGGTGGCTACGCAAATTGGCGTAGGGCATACGCAACACGCCCAGCGGGTTCGTCATGAACAGGGCGACACGCACGCCTGCGCGGTGCAACATGCGCGCGATGGGCGGCCGAGAATATTTACTGCCGATCGCATCGATCAATACGCGCACCTGCACGCCGCGCTCGTGGGCCTCGATCAGGGCTTGCGCCATTTCGCGGCCGATCGGATCGCTATCGAAGATATAGCTTTGCATGGCGATGCAATGGCGCGCCTGACGGATGGCCTGCATCATGGCGGGATAGGCTTCATCGCCACCGGCCAGGGGCCGCACGCTATTGCCGCCTACGACGGAGAATTGGCTGATCTGGTCACCCAGGGTTCGCAGCGAGGCAAATTGCGCGCTGGAATAGGGCACCACATCGTGCAGGGATTCTTGTTCGGGGCTGTGGTAGTTCAGGCGCGCTTCGTCGCGTTGTTGCGACACGCGCGTATGGCGGATGCGGTTGATCCCGGCCACAAAATAAAACATGGCGCCAAACAAGGGGGAAAACAATGCCACCCCTACCCAGCCAATGGCCGCGCGCACGTCTTGTTTCGTCATGGCGGCATGAATAGCAGCACCCGCGCCGGCCACCAAGCTCACCCCGAAAAAAATGTGGGGCCAATATTCTTGCCAAAGCTCGTCGAAGCGGTCCATATAGACTTGGAAAACTCCCTTGTGATGCCATGCGCGCCACGCATAGCGAGTGCGTAAGGATACCAAGCCTCGACGCTGAACGGGCTTAAAGCTTCTACGTTAGATGACGACGGGTAACCGCGCGAGCGATTGAAGGTGGTGACGGTGTGCAATGGCGTGCGCGTTTTCATTTTGTGCGCAGCAACAGAAAGGCTCCGACGCTGCGCCTTTGGCTTGTTGCCGCCCCGAAAGGGGGGCTTTGTCTGGGTGCGATCCGGCAACAAAAAAGCCCCGTTTCTGACCGAAACCGGGGCTGGAATGCGTGCAAGGGAGTGGGGTGGCTGATGGGGCTCGAACCCACGACAACCGGAATCACAATCCGGGACTCTACCAACTGAGCTACAGCCACCACTGTCCTGCAAAGAGGCCGAATGTTAGCACAGAAGAAAATGGTCAGGCAAATCCGTCACGTACCGCTCAGATGCCACGATCCCGGCGGCCCGAATAACCCAATCGCAACGATAACTCGTGGGCGGCTTCGCGCAGGGCGTTGGGAACGGGGCCATCCCAGTCCGGGCTGAGCCGGTCGGATTCGCAGGTGGTGGAGATTGCCAGTGTCATGTTTCCCCGCGCATCATAGACGGGCGCGCTAAAGGCATTGACCGTGATCTTGTGACGTGGGGACGAGGCGGAGCCGACGGCACGCGCGAGCCCGTAGCGTTGGGCGTCGGCCAGGTGTTGAGAAAATTTGCCGTTATCCTGTTGGCCGCTGCGCATCCGCGATTGGAGTTCTTGCTCGATGGCGGTTTGCGTTTGGTCTGGCGGCATGAATGCGGCAAACGCCCGGCCGGTGGCGGATTGGGTCAAGCTGACGACCACCCCGGCTTGCAGGTAAGGACTGACCGGCTGCTTTGAGGGTTCCCAACGTACGATTGTCGCGCCCTGGTTTCCCCAGACTGCCAGGCCGACGGTACGCTGGCCGATGCGTTCACAGATTTCCGGCAAGGCCGCCGTCGCGATGCGCTGTGTTTCTAGCGCCGCCAGTCCGCCGGTTCCGATTTCCGCGTGGCCGACTTCGCCCAGATCGTGGGCATATGTCATCAAGTATTTCCCATCGGCAAAGGCCAGGGAGCGATGGCTGCTGCGGGAAATTTTCTCGACTTGACCGATATAGACGACATGGTCGCCGCCGGGATAGGCGGCGATTTTCACACACTCCAGATGGGCGGCACAGTCTTGAATAATCGGCACTTCTCCCAGCCCCGGCGTAATCGGGACTTCGCGGAACTTGTCGGGGCCGGATTTGGCGAACTGATTCGAGACGTGAATCTGGTGGTCCGCCAGGATATTGACCACAAAGCGTTCGCAATCCCGAAAGACGGGATAACTGCTGGAGGTGGTGGACTGGCTCCACAGAATCAACGGTGGATCGAGTGATACCGAGCTAAAGGAATTCGCGGTGACGCCGAAGGTCTCACCTTGCGCATTGCGTGTGGTAATGACGGTAACGCCGGTAGGAAAGGCGCCTAACGCGCGGCGAAACTCACGGCTATCGAATGGTGTCATGCTGGCATCCTGTCTCAGGGAACGCCCGGGGAAGGTCGATGGTCATTGTCGACCTGATTGTTTTGTCCTGGGCAACGAGACACAGTCTAGGGATGCCGGTACGGGCTCACAAATTGCGTTCCCGTATGGATTTATTCCCAATCATTATGAGTGGGGTGCGTGGGCGAGTTGTTCCCGAAAGTGCTTGCGCAGGTAGTCCTTGAAGGCGACCGCCGCCGTGGAGAGATCGGCCCGACGGGAAATGACACAACCCCAGTGACGGGTGGCGTCCAGATCCGTGACATCAATGAGTGCGCGTCGGGATTGGCCGTCGCGTTGAACCATGGTGCGAGGCAGAAAAGCGACGCAATTGCCGGCGTCAATCATCCCGAGCAGCATGGGCAAGGTCGACGCCGTCGTGGGCTCGAAGGCCAGGCCCAGCTTTGCGAACTCGTCTGTCAGGTGTTTGCGCAGCGACAGGTAGCGGTCCAGAAACATGACGCGATAGGGCGCAATCATAGACAGCGTGACGTTGGGGATCTGGGTGAGTGGGTGCCCGGCGGGCACGACCAGCAGCACCTTTTCTTCGGCCAGTGATTGAAAGCGCAGGCCACGGTGCTTGCTGTCGAGCGCCGTCACGCCGAAATCGGCCGAATCCTGGGCGACGGCCTGCATGACTTGCGCATAGGGCAAGTCACGTAGCACGACGTGGACGTCCGGATAGCGTTCTTGGTAGTCATGAATCAACGGGGGCAGGACCGTGGCCGCCAGCATGGGTGTGCTGGCGATGACGATGCGGTTTCGCTGCGCGACCGCGCTGTGTTGAAAGTGGCGCATGACATCCCGCAGACCAGAAAGCGCCTGCTCGGCGGCGTCTCGCAGACGTACGCCGTCCGGCGTAGGGGCGACCTGGCGCGTCGTTCTTTGCAGCAGCTTGACGTTCAGCTTGTCTTCCAGGCGCTTGATCCGGTTGGTTACGGCCGGCTGAGAAAGATGAAGCTTGCGGGCAGCATCACTAAAGCTGCCTTCCTGGACGACCCAAAGGAAAGTTTCCAGCTCCGACAGGTCCAGTCGCGTCAGTGAGGGACGGTCAATTGATTTATTCATGATGGTTATAGATGTATCACGCGGCGGAAATTGTGCATATCAGCGTTGACACCAATACTGGCTGCACTTCGCACGCTTTCTGAATGATTTCACATCGGACGCACTATGAGCACATCTGAACGGCAAATGGCCCTGGTTGCATTTCTGCAAGCCCAGAATTGTTCCAACTACGTTGGTTCGTGGCGCAACCCGTCGAGCATGACGGACTACCTGACGCCGGAGTACTACCAACGGATTGCGCGTACGCTGGAAGAGGGGCGGTTCGACATGGCCTTCTTTGATGACCGCCTGGCGATGCCGGACATCTACGGTGGCGATCACCTCGAAACGGTTCGTCATGGTGTACGGGCGATCAAACTGGAGCCGACCTCGGTGCTCATGGCAATGGCGATGGCGACGAGCCACCTGGGCCTGGGCGCGACCTATTCGACGACCTACTACGAGCCATTTCATGTCGCTCGTTTATTTGCGACGCTGGATCTGATGACGAAAGGCCGTGTGGCCTGGAACGTGGTGACATCGATGAACAACTCGGAGGCGGCCAACTTTGGGCACACCGAGCATCTTGAGCATGACCTGCGTTATGACCGCGCCGACGAATTCATGGAAGTCGTCATGGGGCACTGGGATACCTGGGAAGACGACATCATTGTCGCCGACAAGGCCGCCAATTTCTTTGCGGACCCGGAGAAGGTGCGTCGCTTGAACCATGAAGGGCGATTCTTTCACTCACGTGGGCCCTTGACCGTGCCCCGTTCGCCGCAGGGCCATCCGGTGATCCTGCAAGCAGGCCAGAGCGGTCGAGGATTGGCCTTTGCCGCGCGTTGGGCAGAAATTGTTTTTGCCAAGTACCCCACCCTGGAAGGAGGCGTCAAGCAATACCAGGCCCTCAAGGAAGGCGTGGTCAAGGCGGGGCGCAATCGCGATGACCTGAAGGTTGCCGCCGAAGTGAAGATCATTGCGGCGGAAACGGAAAGTCTGGCCAACGAAAAGCGCGAGATGATCGCCAGTTTGTCCAAGCCGATTGACGGCCTGACCATGATTGGCGAAACCATGAATATTGACTTTTCCGGTCGCCCATACGATCAGCCCTTTACGGATGAGGAACTGGCTGTCATGTCGTGGCAGAGCCTGCGCGACAAGGTCGTTCAGGTCAGCGGCAAGAAAAACCCCTCGGTGCGGGATTTTGTCGAGGCCTCCGGTCGCGGCACGTTGAACGACGGGCCGGTGTTCTGCGGAACGGGCGAACAAGTGGCGGACATGATGGAGGAGTGGTTCAGCAAGGCCTGCGACGGCTTTGTCTTGTCAGCGACGTCGGTGCCCGGCACCTATGAGGAAATCGTGCGTCTCGTTATCCCCCACTTGCAGAAGCGCGGTCTGGTACGCAAGGAATATGGCGCCAGCACCTTGCGCGGGCACTTGAATCTGCGTCGCCCGCGTGCCGGCGACTGGAAAACCAATAGTCGTTAAGAGGCCACGAGTGATGACAACAGACAGTGTGCGGATGATGTCGGCCAGTGGCATTCTGGGCTATGGATTCCCGGAGGCTTCCATTCAGGCCGCAATGAAACTCAAGCCGCATATGGTGGGGGTGGATGGCGGGTCCAGCGATCCCGGCCCGCATTATCTGGGATCGGGCAAGACGCTCAACTCACGTCTGGCCATGAAACGCGATCTGTCGCTGTTGTTGCGCGCGGCGATCGAGAATGGCATTCCGATGATGGTGGGGACCTGCGGGGGCGCAGGCGGCGAGCCGCATCTGCAGGCCTGCGCCGACATCATTCGAGAGATTGCCCGCGAACACGATTTGCACTTCAAGATGGCGTTGATTCATGCCGAGCAAGAGCCTGAGGTGCTGCGCCAGGCGCTCGAGGAAGGGCGCATTCACCCGCTAGGCAATGCGGCGGACCTGACGGCGACCCAGCTTGATTCGGCCGTTCGTGTGGTGGGAATGATGGGGCCGGAACCCTATCGCAAGGCGCTGGCCGACGGGGCGCAGGTCATTTTGGGTGGGCGCGGTACGGACCCGGCACCGTGGGTAGCGTTGGCGATGCACCATGGCATTCCCGCCGCACCGGCCTGGTACGCGGGAAAAATGCTGGAGTGCGCCTGCAACGCGGCAATCCCCAAGAAGCACGACTGCTTGATGGTGACCGTCGGGCAAGACTATGTCGAGGCCGAGCCCCTGAATCCGGAATTGCGTTGCACGCCGTTATCCGTGGCTGTTCAGGCGTTGCACGAGAACGCCAGCCCCGTGTTGCGCTATGAGCCAGGGGGCGTTGTCGATACCCGGGAATGCCAAATTCAGGCCATCTCTGACCGGCGTGTACGTATTACCGGGATGCAGTGGGAGCCCAAGCCGTACACCGTCAAACTGGAGGGAGCCTGCCGCGCCGGTTTCAGCGCCATCACGTTCGCCGCTACCCGTGATCCCGGGCTCATCGGACAGATCGATAGCTTTTTGGATTTTGTGCGCAGTTCGACATCGGTGAAAGTCGCCGCATTAGGAATCTCTGCCGAAGATTGGCGCCTGGTGCTGCGTGTCTATGGGGCAAAGGGCGTGATGGGCGCATGGGAGCCGAACGCTGATTTTTTGCCTCAAGAAGTCAGCATCATCGCCGAGGTCGTCGCGAAGACACAGGACACCGCGAATGCCGCGCTGTCGTTGGCGCGCGTGACGTTGCTGCATTCGGATTTTCCGGGCCGCATGTGTCGCGAGGGGAACATGGCCTTCCCGTTTTCCCCTTCAGATATCGAGCGTGGCGAGATCTACGAATTTTTCCTGCAACACGTGATGGATGTGTCGGATCCGCTCAGTCTATTTCCCATTGAATACGAAGTCGTTTGATCTGTAGAGAAACAACATGCCCAAGCTTAAAGATATTGCGAAGGCCTGCAAAAGCAAGAACGCAGGACCTTTCGCTGTCACGCTCGACATCATGTTCGACGACGTTGCATTGTTCGAGCGGGTGCGCTCGACCGGCGTGATCAGCGCATCGCTGATCGCGAAGCTGTATGGCGTGCAAGAGTCGGACGTGTTGTTTACCGAGTATCCGCCCGCCATGGCCTGGAAGGCTACGCTGCCCAGGCCCGTCGCGTCCGGCGCGGTGGGTGATGTCGATGTGTATGGCGCTCAGCAACATGCTCCCTTGTTGGATATAGAAATTCCCCTGTAGTGCTGGGCCGACGCTACCCGGTTTACCGGGGTAGTGGAGGGTCCAGCAGGGCTTTGTTGTTTCGAAAACGTGATAAGAATCAGGAGACAAAAAGTGATACGTCTATTAAAAGTACTGCTGCCGGTGGCTGTGATGTTGCCGGGCGCCGTGATGGCGCAAGACACGTTGAAAATCGGGGGGCTCGTGACCCTGTCTGGCGCGGGGGCGGCCTGGGGACAAGCGTTGCTGTATGGCGCCGAACTGGCCGCTGATGATGTGAATGCGCAGGGTGGCCTGGAGGTCAATGGCAAAAAATACAAGGTCGAGATCATCCCCTACGACGACAAGTACCAGGCGGCCGAGGCGGTCACGGCGGCGAACAGGCTGGTCAGCGATGACAAGGTGAAATACATCATCGGCCCGATGGGCTCGGCGCCGGCACTGGCCGTGCAGCCGATTACCGAGCGTGAGAAGGTCATCGTCATGACATTGGGGTTCACCCGCAAGGCGTTGAGTCCTGAAAAGCCTTACTCATTTCGGCCTAATCTGACGACTGAAGAAACGTCGTATCCGATCATCGCCTGGCTGGTCAAGCGCTTTAACCTCAAGAAAGTCGGTGGCTTGTTCCCCAACGATGAGTCCGGCCAGCAGATTGCCGGCGACCTGGCCAAAGCCTACGAGCAAGCGGGCGCCGCACTATCAAGCAAGGAGTTCTTCGAGCGCCAGCGTGTTGATATGGTGCCCTTGTTGACCCGGATGTTAAGTGCGGGTATCGATGCGATTGAACTCGATGGCAACTCGCCCGCCACCGCAGGCATGATCGTCAAACAGGCGCGTGAATTGGGGTTCGAAGGACCTATCGTTCGCAACGGAGGCCCGGCAACACCCGAGATTGTGGCGGTCGCGGGCAAGGCGGCAACCGAGGGCATGATGGTGACGTCGCTGCAAGATCCCGACAATAAAGCGGTCGCGGATTATGCCAAGCGCTATGCGGAAAAGTACAACAAAAAGATGAATGGCTTTAGCCCCGCGTTCTATGACGGCACGCATATGTTGTTCAAGGCCATGCAAAACGCCGGGACCGTGACCGATAGCACCAAGGTGCGCGACGAACTTGAAAAGCTCAACGGCTATGAGGGTATCCAGGGCAAGCTGACCTGGAGCGGAAAAGCGCGCTACGGCATCGACCACCAAGTCGCATCGCCGTTCTTCATTTCTGAGGTGAAAGACGGCCAGGAAGTGACGGTAGCGCGCTGCGACGTCAATCAGTGCGTTGATATCAAAAAATAATTCCGCGGAGCAAATTCCATGTCCAACCTGCTTGCTCAGGCACTGGTCAATGGCGTGATCATCGGCTTGCTTTATATGCTGATGGCGGTGGGCTTCACCCTGGTTTTTGGGGTGATGCGCATCGTGAACTTCGCGCATGGCGAGTTTTATATGGTGGGGGCCTTTGCGACCTATGTCTTGATGGCCCATTGGGAGTTCCCGTTTTTGGTGGCCATGTTGGGGGCGTTCGTGGTGACGATGGCCTTCGGCTGGATCGTCGAGTGGACGGTGCTCAAGCCGTTCAGGCACGATGAGTTGAACGGCATGATTGCCACGATAGGGGTGGCCATGATTCTGCAATCGGTCGCCTTGCTGGTGTTCGGGCCGGATGCGCAGATCATGCCTCAGGTGGCCGAAGGCGTCTATCGCCTGGGGCCGGTCATCATCCCGGCGTCCCGCCTGTACGTGGCCGTGTGTTCCGTGATTGTGTTGGCGGTCTTATATGTCTTTCTCATCCATACCCGGCAGGGCAAGGCGTTGCGAGCCGTGGTCCAGGATATGGAGATCGCCATGGCGCAGGGGATCAAGGCCAAGTTCATGTATCCCCTGGGCTTCAGTCTGGGGGTAGGCTTGGCCGCGATCGCGGGCGCGTTGATGGCGCCGCTCTTTTCCGTGTCGCCCTTCATCGGCAGTACACCGCTGCTCAAGGCGTTCATTGTGGTCATTCTCGGCGGGCTGGGCAGCATTCCGGGGGCGGCGTTGGCCAGCCTGCTGCTAGGGATAACGGAAAGCCTGGCGAGTTCTTTGATCAGTAACAGCCTGGCGGAGATTTTGATTTTCGTTGTGGTGATGGCCATCCTGGTGGCGCGCCCCGCCGGATTGCTGGGCAAATCGGAGGCATGAAATGACCATGAGCAAGACGCTATTGTCGCCGATGCCGCCGTCTGCGGGGGCCATGCTGATCCGCGGCGCTGCCGCGCCCCGAGCACTCGGTCTGCCCGCCTTGGGTGCGCTGGCACTACTGATTTGTATACCGTTTATCTTGAATCAGGCCTTTAGTTATCACCTCGCGATCTTCATTTGTATTAACGCCATTGTGGTGACTTCATTGTCTGTCCTGGCGCGCTCGGGGCAGATTTCGCTATGTCACGGCGCATTGGTGGGCATTGGCGCTTATGCGTCGGTGGCCTGTGTGAAAGGCTTGGGGTTGCCCTTCTTGGTGGGCGTGTTTGCCGCAATGATTGCGGCGGGGGGCGTTGCGTACCTGCTGGGTCGTATCGTCCTGCGCCTGCAGGGAGTGTATTTCGTGCTGGTGACCTTTGCGTTCAGCGAGCTGGTCCGGCTGGTTTTGCTTGAGTGGGGTGATGTGACGGGCGGCGCCAACGGCGTCACCGGTATCCCCGCCGCCAGTATTGCCGGCTACGTGTTTAACGAGAAACCCGCGTTCTATGCCCTGGCGGTCGTCGCGACCATTGGTGCGTTGGTATTTTTCCGGTTCTTCTACGCTTCGCCGGCAGGCGAGGCGGTAGATGCCGTCGGCGAGAACCCCGCGTTGGCCGAGGCAAGCGGTGTGGGCGTGCGTCGTACGCAGTTGTATGCGTTCACGCTGGCGAGTGCCTTTGCGGGCCTGGGCGGCGCGTTATTGGCGCATTACCTGGGTTATATCTCGCCCGAGTCATTCAATATGCATTATTCGATCGCCTTGATCATCATGATGGTGGTCGGTGGACGGCGGTTTCTATTCGGTGGACTGATCGGGGCGTTGGTGATGACACCGCTACCTGAATTTTTCCGAGGTGCAGTCGAGTCGCAGGATATTTTCTACGGTGTGGCATTGATTTTGATACTGCGCTTTATGCCACAAGGCCTAGCCGGCGTGCGTCTGCCGTTCATGAAAAGGAGGCCGGTATGACATCCGCTACCAATCAGCAACCGCTGTTGCAGGTGCGGGGCTTGAGCAAGCGGTTCGGCGGCTTGCACGCCGTCAGCGATTTGTCCCTGGACGTTGGGCACAATGAAGTGGTGGGCTTGATCGGCCCCAACGGTGCGGGCAAGAGTACGGCCTTTAACCTCATCAGTGGCACATTGAGCCCGACAGCAGGTCAAGTGCTATTGGCAGGCGAGGACATCACTGGCAGGGCGCCCAGCACCGTGGTGCGTCGTGGTCTGGCCCGGACGTTTCAGTCTACGTCTGTCTACCCGAACTGCACTGTGATACAGAATTTATTTCGTGGGGCGCTGTCGACCTTGCCGGGGTCGATCTGGACGCAAGTCGTGAGTACACGGGCACGCAAGGCGGCGCTGCGGCGCGTGGCAAGCGACGTTGACGAGGTTCTTGAGTTGACCGGATTGGCCGCCTATCGCGATGTCTTGGCAGGTGGGCTGCCTTATGGTCACCAGAAACTGTTGGGTGTGGCCATAGGCTTTGCGACACAGCCCAAGATCCTGCTGCTGGACGAGCCGGCGGCAGGATTGAACGGCGAGGAGTGCGCGGAACTCGGCCGGTTGCTGCAACGCTTGCAGGCGCATCGAGGGATTTCCGTGCTGTTTGTAGAGCATCATATGGCCGTGGTGATGGCTCTATGCCAGCGCATCTATGTACTCGTGCAGGGGCGCAAGATTGCCGAAGGCACGCCACAGCAGATCCAGTCCGATCCCGCGGTGATCGAAGCCTATCTCGGAGCGCCCGACTATGCCCACGCTTGAAGCGAAGTCCATTTCCGTCAGCTACGCAAGCGTGAAGGCGGTGCACGATGTGTCGTTTCGCGTCGATGAGGGCGAGGTGGTTGCCCTCGTCGGTTCCAACGGAGCGGGTAAGTCCACCATTCTGAAGGCGATGATGGGACTCAAGCAGTTGGCAGGGGGCGACTTATGGTGGCGGGATCATTCCATCGCGCGCATTCCGGCGGCTAATCGCGTCTCCAGTGGCATAGCCCTGTCACCCGAAGGCCGGCGCCTCTTCCCCAGAATGACGGTATTGGACAACCTGGAGGTCGGCGCGCACACCGTGAAAAGTGTCGCCAGCCGCCGCAGAACCCTGGACCTGATCTACGGACTCTTTCCCCGTGTGCATGAGCGGCGTAGCCAGCTCGCGGGGTCGCTATCAGGCGGAGAGCAGCAGATGGTCGCGATCGGCCGGGCGTTGATGGCGCAACCCAAGTTGCTGTTGCTGGATGAGCCCTCGTTGGGACTCGCGCCTAAAGTGATCGCCGAGATTGCCCGAGTGGTCGAAACGTTGAATCGCGAGACCGGGCTATCAATTGTCCTGGTGGAACAGAACGCCAGGCTGGCATTGCGTTTGTCGCATCGTGCCTATGTGCTGGAACGCGGCGAAGTGGTGCGTACGGGCACAGGACAGGAATTACTGGACGACGATTTCGTCAGACAGGCTTATCTGGGTGTGTAAGGGCGCAGGAGGAGGCGTCCCATTATGAGTGAATCGCTACCGATGTACGAAGTGTATGCGCTGCGTTATGCGCGTATGACCCGCCCGGCATCCCATAACTTCATCCTTCACGACGCCCATGATGGGACCGTGGATATGGATTTTTATGTCTGGTTGATCAAAGGGCAGGGCAGAACGATTTTGGTCGATACAGGATTTGGCGAGCGAGGCGCGACGCAGCGTGGTCGTCCGCTAGACTGTTGTCCAATTGACGCGCTCAAGCATTTGGGTATCGAGGCCGGTGAGATTCACGATGTGATCTTGACCCATTTACATTGGGATCATGCGGGCAATCTGGATAAGCTGCCCAATGCCATCTTCCATCTCCAGGAGACAGAGGCGGCGTTCGCGACAGGTCGATGCATGTGCCAGGCTGTGTTACGCAAGCCGTTTTCAGCCGACGATGTCTGCGATTTTGTGCGACGTTTGTACGAGGATCGCGTTGCGTTTCATGATGGAGACGATACGTTGTTTCCCGGGGTCGAGGTCTTGCATATCGGCGGCCACACCAAGGGCCTGCAGGCGGTTCGTGTCCATACGGCGCGCGGCTGGATCGTGCTGGCTTCCGATGCGGCGCACTATTACGACAACGCTACGTTGAAAATCCCGTTTCCGGTCGTGGTGGATGTCGAACAGATGCTGTTCGGCCACCAGCGCCTGCTTAAGCTGGCCGGCTCTGTGAGCCATTTTGTGCCGGGGCATGATCCTCTGGTGCTGCAGCGTTACCCCAATCTCCCTGACGTTCCCGTGCCCATTGCCGTCTTGCACGAGTCTCCGAACGCCTAGTTTCCTGATCAACAGGCGTACCCTCTACGGCTACGCTGCTCCTTACGATGGACGAATCGCATCATGCACGCTGCTTCGAATTTGCGGGCCCCCTCTTCCAGTCTGGCGTTGGGTCTGACGCGCTTTGCGCGCGGCCTGACCCTGGATGCGTTGCCAGACTCAGTACGCGAGAAATCGTTGCTGCACATTATCGATGCGATTGGGCTGGGTATTGCCGCGCATCAGTTTGATTTCTCGGGTCCGGGATTGGCCGGCATACGGGCGGCGGGCGCACCGGGCGAGGCGACGGTGATCGGTGGGGGGGCGGCATTGCAGGCCCGGGATGCGGCCATGGCGAATGGCTATTTGATGCACGGCCTGGATTTTGACGATACGCATCCGGGCGCGATTGTTCATCCGTCGGTGGCGTGTTTACCTGCGGCGTTGGCCCTGGGCGAGACGCTGAATCTGCGCTGGGGCGACGTGTTGGTCGCCTATGTGATCGGTATGGAGGCAGCTATCCGTCTGGGTCGATCGGTCAATGGCGGTTTTCACCATGGTGGATTTCATGCTACCGGCCTGGTGTCGCACTTTAGTTCGGCGCTCGTGGCCGGAAAATTGTTAGGATTGAGTGAAGAGGCGCTAGTGGCCGCTCAGGGGATCGCCGCCAGTACCGCGGCGGGCCTACAGGTTTTTCTGGAAGACGGTGCCTGGACAAAGCGGTTGCATCCGGGGTGGGGAGCATTCTCCGGGATTACCGCAGCGCAGATGGCCAACGCCGGATTTCATGGTCCACGTAGGCCCTATGAGGGAAAATTCGGCTTGTACGAAAGCCACATGCAAGACCGCGCCGATCAGGTGGACGCGGACTCCGTGATTGCGGCGCTGGGCCATGAATGGACGTTGCTGGAAACATCGATCAAGCCCTATCCCGTATGCCATTTCATCCATGGTTGTGCAGAGGCCGCGCTGCGTATTCGCGATCGGATCGGCGAGCATGCCGAGATTCGTGCCATTGAATGCGAATTGCCTGCGGCCACCTTGCCGATTGTGGCGGAACCGGTCCATATCAAATTGAATCCGCGCAGCGACTATGACGCAAAATTCAGTGCGCAGTTTGTCGTGGCGGCGTGCCTGGTACGGGGTCGCTTTACTTTGCATGAATTGCATTCGGACCAATTGACTGCCCCGGATATTTTGGCGTTGGCAGCACGCAGCACATGCCGCGCACAGGAAGAAACCGCTTTTCCCAAATATTTTTCGGGTGCAGTGACCGTGACCATGCAAGACGGCACATCTGTGCATGAGGCGGTGCCGGTGAATTTGGGAAGCGGCGAGCGTGCATTGGGTCAGGCTGATATTGTTCAGAAGTTCACGGCGAACGCCAGTCTGACGTTACCGCCAGTACGGACGGCCTTGATTCTGGATGCGTTCCTGTCGGCCGACGCATCGACACCTGTACGCGATTTGATGAAACTGTTAGGCTGAAGATCTTCATTACAGAAAAAAAACACACTATGGATATGCGCCAACTGCGCTATTTCGTCACGGTTGCGGAGGAGCTTAGTTTTCGGCGCGCCGCCGAACGTCTGCATATCTCGCAGCCCCCATTGTCGCTACACATCAAGACACTGGAGGATGAGATAGGCGTGCAGCTTTTGCACCGCACGCGTCGCGAAGTCAAGCTGACGGAATCGGGACAGGCGTTTCTGCGTGAAACGCGGGTTTTGCTGGACCAGATGCAACTGGCGGTGAACGCCGCGGTGCGTGCGGAACAGTCAGACGTTGGCGTATTGCGAGTCGGATTGGCGACGTCGGCGCTTTTTCATGTGATGTCGCAGGTCAAGCGACTGATCGAGACACGATTTCCGCAAGTGACCTTGTCGATGGTGGATATGGCGTCGGCGGATCAGGTCAAAGAGGTGTCTCTCGGTCTGCTGGATCTGGGGATCGTGCATGCACGATCCGTCCGCTCGGAGGTGCAGCGTCAGTTGATCTATCAGGAGCCCCTGGTTGCTGTATTGCCCAGTCAACATGCATTGGCGCATACGCCCGGCTTTAAGCTCGCCATGCTGGCCGACGAGCCTATGGTGGCGTTGCGACGCGACTGCGGGCCGGCGATCTATGATTCCATCGTGGCCTGTTGTCACGAGGCGGGATTCAGCCCCGACATCAAGCATATCGCACGCAGTCCGTTGACCATTTTTCAAATGGTCAAGTTGGGGCTGGGGGTCTCGATTGCGCCCGCCTCCTATGCCAACACCGGATTTTCCGGTGTGATCTTTCGAGAGTTTCCACAAACCGCGGGTCAAGTCCGCCTGGAGATGATCTGGAGCGACAAACACGCCAGCGATCTGACACGCAGGGTGGTCAGTGATGTGGTGCCGCGTCTGGCAATCGGCACCACACCGTAATCGACACGAGGTCGTTGTTCACACCTGAGCGGGCAAATCCACTTTGACGCGGCCGTCAATCAATTGAATGACGGCAGGGTGGTAGTTCTGCGCAAAACCCGCGTCGCGTGCTTGGCACATGACGTTGTAGGTATACGTGCCGATCCGTGGCACGAATGCGCCTTCTTTTGCCAGATCCAGAGCGAGCGCGCAGTCCTTGATCGCGTAGGTCATGGGAAAGGTTTTTTCCGGGAACGTATCTTTGGCGAGCGACTTCATCCCGTGGTTGCGTAATGCAAAACTGTCAGCGGATCCTTGGGACAGCAAGTCCAACAATTTATCGGCATCCATGCCCGCGCGCCGACCGATCGTGATGGCTTCGGATAGTGCGTTCACTGTCATGAACACCATATAGTTGTTCAGAATCTTGATGATTTGGCCATTGCCGATATCGCCACAATGCAAGACGTCAGAGCCCATGCACTGCAAATAGGGCCGAACGTGCTCGAAATCCGTCTCCGATCCGCCGACGCTGATGAATAGCTTGCCGTCAATGGCGGCCTGTTTGGTGCGGGCGACGGGCGCATCGACGAAATGGACGCCCGCGTCGTTGACGAGCTTGGCCAAGGCGCGTGTGCGCGCGACGTTACTCGTACTCATGTCGACGATCATCGCCGGTTTTCGTGGCGCGGCCAGAATGGCGTTGGCCACGGTTTCCACTTGGTCGATGGACGGCAACGATAGAAAGATGATGTCCGCTTTTCCAGCGACCTCGCCGACATCTTGGGCGACGCTGGCGCCATGAGATGATGCGTCTTGCAGGGCGGCTGCCGAGGTGTCGAAGACGACAACCGGCTTACCACCCTTTTTCAGCAGATTGGCGCACATGGGTCCGCCCATCACGCCCAGTCCAATAAAACCTAATGTGTTGATTTTCTGGTCACTCATGCCTGGCTCCTTCGTTATCAGGTACGGGGGTCTCGTTGCTTGCATTCTTGGTGTTGTCACGTGCTTTGATGATCTTGATGACTTTGTCGTAGGTCTGGTATTCGTTGGCCTGGAACGCGGTGAATTCCTCTGGTGTCGAACCGACGAGCATGAACGAAATAGCGTCCAGCCTGGCTTTGACCTCGGGGTCTTTCAATGCGGTTTTCGTTGCCTCGTAAACCTTTTGAATGGCTTGCTTAGGTGTGCCGGCGGGGGCCCAGATACCGTACCAGCTAGGCATGTCGAATCCCGCGTAGCCTGCCTCGGCGACGGTGGGCACGTCCGGGATGACCGGCACGCGCGTATTGCTGGTCACGGCCAGGACGCGGAGCTTTCCGCTTTTGACATGGGGATAGGCCGATGCCATGGGTTCAGTCATGGCCGTCACTTGTCCGCCGATCAAGTCGATGAGGGCAGGCCCGCCTCCCTTGTAGGGAATGATCTGCATGTTGATGTCCGCCTGATCGTTGACGAGCTCGCAGGCCAGGTGGCCCGCCGCGCCAAAGGCGGCGATGGCCCAGGTCAATTCGCCGGGCTTTTGTTTCGCGGCGGTCACGAGGTCTTTAAGTGTTCGGTACGGACTGTCTTGCCGCACCAGAATCAATTGAGGCTGTGCGCCGATTTCGGTGATGGGCGAGAAATCCTTGAGGGCGTCATAGGTCACGGTGTCCAGCAGCAACGGGTTGGCGACCTGCAGAGACGCATTGAGCAGCAACGTGTAGCCGTCTGGTTTGGATTCCTTGACGTATCGGGCGCCCAGAACGCTGCTGGCTCCTGGTTTGTTCTCGATGATGACAGGTTGGCCCAGTGATTCCTGCAATGATTTTCCCAGGCTGCGCGCGACGGTATCGACGGATCCGCCAGGCGGGAAGGGTACGACCAGGTGGATGGGGCGGGTTGGCCAGGCATCCGTGGTTTGCCCGGCGTGAACAATGCGGCCAATAGGCAGCGTTGCCGCGAGCGCCAGACCTGTCACCGTGGCTTTCAAGAGATGCCTGCGAACTATCGATCGTGGCGGTGCGGCCGGTTTTAGCGTTTTCAAGTTGTCTCCTTTGGACGAGTGGCTTGAGCTCGATTGGCTCAGGTCCGGATAGCGAAGGGGTCGCGGACCTCTTCGGAAAAATCGATCATGACGTTGCGTGTGGTCAGATATTCGCGTAGCCCGGCTTCGCCGCGTTCGCGGCCAATGCCGGATTGTTTAAAGCCGCCGAAGGGGACTTGTGCGGCGATCGCGCGATAGGTGTTCACCCAGACAGAGCCCGCCTGCATGGCGCGAGAAACGCGTAGCGCGCGTCCCAGGTCCCGAGTCCAGAGTCCGGCTGCCAACCCGTAGCGAGTGCCATTGGCAATGCGGATGGCTTCGTCTTCGGTGTCAAAGGGAATGACGGCCAACACCGGGCCGAAGATTTCTTCCTGAGCCAAGTGGCTGTCGGGAGCGACATTCGCAAAAATAGTGGGTTCTATGAAATAGCCGGACTCAAGACCGCTGCCTTGTGCGCGTTTGCCCCCGGTCATCAGTTGGGCGCCCGCTTGGGTCGCCGCCTCGATGGTGGCCAGGATCCGGTCAAATTGCGGCTTGTTGGCCACGGTGCCCATCTCGGTGCCGGTGTCGAGCGGATTGCCCATGTTGATGCCGCGTGCGCGTTCGATCAGGGGCGTCAACACTTGTTCGAGGACATTGCGTTGGACCAGTAGTCGCGAACCGGCCACGCATGTCTGGCCCGTTGCGCCAAAGATGCCGGCCAGGGCGCCGACAACCGCCTTCTTTAAATCTGCGTCGTCAAAAATGATGTTGGGAGACTTTCCGCCCAATTCGAGCTTGACGGGGGTCAAGCGGCGGCCCGCGAGCGAAGCGATTTCCGCACCCACGCCCGGGCTGCCGGTAAAGCTGATCAGCGAGACGTCGGGGTGATTCACCAGCGCCCGGCCCGTATCGGCGCCCCCCGTAACCACGTTGAATACGCCGTCAGGAAAGCCCGCGGCATGCACGAGTTGGGCGAATTCCAGCGTCGATGCCGAGGCATGTTCACTGGGCTTGACGACGACGCAATTGCCCGCGGCGAACGCGGGCGCCAATTTATTGGCCAGTAACGCCAGCGGGGAATTCCAGGCCGTGATCAGCGCGACGACGCCATAGGGTTCCAGACTGAGATAGTCCAGCGTATCGGGCTGATCCAGTGGGATCTGCTGTCCGTATAGTTTGTCCGCATAGCCCGCGTAATAACGTAGCTGGCGACCTACCCATATCATCTGCGGGCGGGTTTCGCGTACGATTTTGCCGTTATCTGTAGTTTCAATACGAGAAATCCGATCGGCATTTTGCTCGATGAGTTCCGCCAGGCGCAGCATGAGCTGGGCACGTTTGATGCCAGGGGTGGCGCGCCATGTCGTGTCAAAGGCTTGTTGCGCAGCGGTGACGGCGAGCGCGACGTCCTGTTCGCAGGCGTCGGGAATTTCGGCCCATGCATCGCCGGTATAGGGGTTGTAGGTCGGAAACGTGCGGCCCTGACTGGGCGGTACGTTTTGGCCATTGATGAACAAGTCATAGTGCTGCATCCGGGTTGTCTCCACCTTGAGGCATGAATCAAGTCATGCACCAAGTGTGGAATCACCCGTCGGAGGCGTCCAATACCGAATTACGATTTCTGTGATAGCAAAGGGTTGATACAGCTCCTGTTACAAAACTTATCGGGCTTGTCACGATATGCAGGGTATGCTGGCCTTAGAGAGGGCCTTCGAGTGCATCAGAACAATTCGGTTTATAAGGGATATCGGTTGACCGCCAAAGTCATCCGGGGCGTCCAAGACAACGCGGCAAACGGGTCGGGTTCACCTGTCTTTACTGCATCGGTATTTGTGGTGCAGGCTGACTCAGTCCAGGAAACCGGTGATGAATATGCGGTACCCACTTTTGCGGAGGGCAGTTTTGTATTCAGTCCGCGCGAAGCCGTCCATCAGGCGATCAGTCATGGACGCGCTATCGTCGATGCCCTGACTGGAGTGGAAGGATAGGGTTTGCGTGGTCGAGTGCCGGATTTGGCGGCCTGTCTTGGCCGCATATCTTAGTTAGCGAAATCCTTAGTTAGCGAAGATCTCGCTCCAACTGCGAGCCTTGCCTAGCGGCCGGACGATGGCCGATTGCTCCAGGATGGAGACGGCCTTGTTGAATTCCTCGGCGGCGGCGCCGTCTTCGAGGATCACCAGCCGACTATTTTCAGCGTCGACCATTTTGACATCCGACATCTTGCCGTGGGTTTGATAGACCTGCGTCCAGTCGATTTTCTTGCCTGCCTTGAGGGCGATTGGCTCGATAAAGGTCAGGGATGCTCCGGCAGCACTGCGTACGGCATAAGCAAACTCGGCCGTGTGGCCGCTGCTGCTGCTGGCTTTGGCGCCTTGCATCAGGCGGTCGGCGCCAACCGCTTCGGCCAGGGTGCGGCCAACTTCCGCGCGAAATCGCAACCGGCTGAATTTCGGCATCCACTGTCCGCATTGAAAGGTGAGGGCCGTAGTGAGCTTGATGGCATCCCACAGGGCATCCTGCAATTGCGCCAGCGGGCCCGAGGCGGTGATGGCGCCGCTATGGTCGAAGCCGGCAACGCTGAGGCCCGGCGTTTGATTCAATTGATCCAGGCGTTTGGCGTTGAGATCAACACCATAGGTCGCGGCGTGCATCGCGGCTTCGCCGGCATCGGTCAGAAAGAACGATTCGTCGTCGGGATGCGCGATGAGGAAGGAGGCATGTTGGCCGTCCAGTCCCATGGCAACGGGAGTGATCGCGCGTATGGCGCGTTCACCGGCGGGCACGATAGTCCAGCCGGCAGGGGGTAAAAACGCGGTCATATGAGAAATTCGATTTGGCGTCCCTTCAGGGGATGGGCAAAGCCTCCCGCCAGGGTCAGGTTAGCGCGTTGGAGAAAATAAGGAATCAAGGAGGCAATGTCGTTTAACGCGGTCTCGAGCGGCTCGGCGTAGCCTTCGCCCTCGTGGTGCCACTGATGCAAATGGGTGCGATGATTCAGCACGTTGCGATAGAACGGGAGGTCCTTGCCGGCCAGGTTCGTGTGGTAGGCATCGTTGGTATCGACGCCCAGTACACGGTGCGGTCCGACGAACAGGCTGGCCGAGCATGCCTCGGTCACCGTCATGATGGCTTGACCATGAACGGCAGTGCGTGCCGGGCGATACAGTGCGCGAAAAATGATGTCGTCGCGTGTCTCGCCGCGCAGACGGCAGGACGAGACGTACTCCATCCATTGGGCTTGTCCGGGCGACGGGCGAGGCGCCCAGGTCACCGCTTTGGCGGTTTCCTTGGGCTCTGCCAGGATTTCGCGGACTTCCGCCGGGGTAATGAGGGGGGCTTGCTTAGTGGCCATGCACCGGTAGTGGCTGTGTTGTTCAGATGGCGCGCCAACGTGGCGCACCAAGAGGGCCGTAATATTACAAGAACATGGCGATCCCGGCAGGCTGTGGGGGGTTAGAGGCTCTTACTCGAGAACGTATCGCATTGACGCAGGTCGCCGCTGTCCAGGCCGCGCTTGAACCACGTCACGCGTTGTGCCGACGAGCCATGCGTAAAGGCATCCGGCACTACGTGGCCCTGGCTTTTCTTTTGTAGTGTGTCGTCGCCAATGGCCGTGGCCGCGTTCAGGCCTTCTTCGATATCACCTTCTTCGAGGATGTTGCGCGCCTGGTCTGCCTGGCGCGCCCACAGGCCCGCGAAGCAGTCCGCCTGGAGTTCCATGCGTACCGACAAGGCATTGGCCTGGCCGGGGTTGCGTTGACGCAGTTGGTCGACCTGATCGGAAATTCCCAACAGGTGTTGGACGTGATGGCCGACTTCGTGGGCGATCACGTAGGCTTGGGCAAAGTCACCCGGCGCGTTCAATTGACGTGTCATTTCGTCGAAAAAACTTAAATCGATATAGACTTTGCTATCGCCGGGACAATAGAACGGCCCCATGGCGGCTTGGCCGGTGCCGCAGGCGGTTGGTGTTGCTCCCCGGAACAGGACCATTTTTGGGGCGACGTATTGGCGATTGAGGTTTTGCTGGAAAATCGTGCTCCAGACATCCTCTGTCTCGCCCAGGACTTTGGCGACAAAGCGGGTTTGCGGGTCGTCCGCAGGAGGCTGCGTTGAGGTTTGTTGTTGTTGGACTGGCGCTGTGCCGTCGGCCATTTGCAGTACGACCGAAGGATCTACCCCAAAATAAATGGCGACCAGAGCCAGTACGATAGTGCCGATACCGATAGAGCCGCGGCGCCCTCCGAAACGGGGGCCGCTCGAACGGCGATCTTCGATATTTTTACTTTCCCGCGAATCGTCCATGCGCATGTTGTTTCTCCTGAGCGAGCGCTAAGGATGCTAGGATAAACCTATGGCACTATTTTTATCTATTCATCCTGACAATCCGCAACCGCGCCTGCTCAAGCAGGCCGCGCAGTGGCTCAATGAAGGCGGGCTGGTGGCGGTACCTACCGACTCTAGCTATGCAGTGGTTGCCCACCTTGATGACAAGACGGCGGCCGATGCACTGCGCCGGTTGCGCGGGTTGGATGAGCGTCACCATTTGACACTCTTATGTCGTGATCTGGCGGAAATTGGCCATTTTGCGCGCGTTGACAACCGCCAGTACCGGCTGCTCAAGGTCGCGACACCCGGTCCCTGGACTTTCATTCTCGAGGCGACGCGCGAAGTGCCACGCCGGGTCTCTCACCCGTCTCGCAAAACCATCGGTATCCGGGTGCCGGAGCACGCCGTGACGCTGGCCTTGCTGGAGCAGGTCGGTGCGCCGTTGCTATCGACGACGCTGATTCCCCAGGATGAAGACGAGGCGCTCAACGATGCCGAGGAAATTCGCGAGCGTTACGCCCACGAATTGGCCGCGGTCATCGACGCGGGCGCCTGCTTGCAATCTCCGACCACGGTCATTGATTTGACCGGCGACGAGCCCACTGTGCTGCGCCGTGGCCGGGGTGACCCCGCTACGCTGGGCCTGGCCTGATCTAGATAGCTCAAACACGGCGCCTCATGTCCGATCTTATTCAGTCTCTCGCGATCTACGCGATTCCCGTCATTTTTGCGATCACCCTGCACGAAGCCGCCCACGGTTACGTGGCGCGGATGTTCGGTGACCCCACGGCCGAGCAGGCCGGTCGCATTACGCTGAACCCCATACGGCACATTGATCCCGTTGGCACCATTCTGGTTCCGGTCGCGATCCTGCTGATGTCCAAGTTGATGGGCGGGCCGGGTATGTTGTTTGGTTGGGCCAAACCGGTGCCCGTTGATTTCGGGCGTCTGCGCCGGCCCAAGCAGGACATGCTATGGGTCGCCCTGGCCGGTCCCGCCGCCAATTTGTTGATGGCCATTTTGTGGGTCATCTCCATGCGCCTGTTCCTGGCCGCCGGTATTGAGGAAGGTTATTGGTATCAGGTAGGTATGGCGGGCATCAACGTCAATCTGGTACTGATGGCACTGAATCTGTTGCCTATCCTGCCGCTGGATGGCGGGCGCGTCGTATTCAGTCTGCTGCCCAATCGCTGGGCGTGGCAATACGGGCGGATAGAGCCCTACGGATTATTGATCGTGGTGGTGCTGCTGGCCACGGATGTGCTATGGACGCTGATGCGGCCTTTCATGGAATTGGGGACGGCTGTCGTATCTTGGTTCTTGTAATTGCCAATATTCCGGTAAACTCAACGGTTCGATTGATCCAGTTTCTTGTCCGGGGCATACCGCCCCGGGTCCGGAGCCCTTTTCATGGCATCCCCCGATTCCTCAATGATTACTTTTCAGGGCAGTATGGTGGCGCTGGCCACCCCTATGCAGCCCGATGGCAGCCTGGATTACCCGGCGTATCGGTCCCTGATCGATTGGCACGTTGCCGAAGGGACTAGCGCGCTGGTCGTGGTCGGCACCACGGGCGAGTCACCCACCGTGTCGATGGAAGAGCACGCCGAATTGATCCGGGTCGCCGTAGAGCACGCGGCCGGTCGCATCCCGGTGATCGCGGGCGTGGGGGCAAACTCCACCGACGAGGCGATTCATCTGGCCCGGCACGCCAAACGCGTGGGCGCGCAGGCGGGCCTGTCGGTCGTGCCGTACTACAACAAGCCATCTCAGGAAGGGCTCTACCAGCATTTTCGCGCCATTATCGAGGCGGTTGACCTGCCGACGGTGCTGTACAACGTGCCGGGCCGTACCGTGGCTGACATGAGTAACGAAACGGTGCTGCGTTTGGCGCAAATCCCGGGCATCATCGGCATCAAGGACGCCACCGGCGATATCGGCCGCGGGGCGTTGTTGCTGCGCGAGGCGCCTGCTGATTTTCAGATATTCAGCGGGGATGATCCCACGGCGGCCGCGCTCATTCTGCTGGGCGCGCGAGGCAATATTTCCGTGACTGCCAATGTCGCTCCCCGGCTCATGAATGATCTCTGTACCGCTGCCCTGGCGGGCGATGTACCCAAGGTGCGTGAACTTAACGCATACCTGGCTCGTCTTAACAAAGCCTTGTTTGTCGAGGCCAATCCTATTCCTGTGAAATGGGCGCTTGCCCAGATGGGCCGTACTGCGTTGGGTTACCGGTTACCGCTGGTAGCGCTTGGCGCGCAGCATCATGATACGGTTCGCCTCGCACTCCAGGAAACGGGTCTGCTCTAAATTAAGTGAGGATGCGTATGAACCAACGTCATGCCGCTGCGTCGGCATTGATGGCTCTGGCATTGCTGGCGGGTTGCAGCGATGTGAATGAATTTCTCGGCAACGAAGATTCGGTCGACTACAAAAGCACGCGACGCGGCGAGCCGCTGAGCATTCCCCCCGATTTGACTCAAGCGTCTAGCGATCCCCGTTATCGTGCCCCCTCATCGGGCAGCACGACATTTTCGGAGTATCAACAGCAGGGTCAGCAGCAGGTGGCAAGCTCGTCGCAGACCAGCAACGTGCTGCCACAGCGCGACGACATGCGTGTCGAGCGTGATGGGGATTTGCGCTGGCTGGTGGTTGATCGCGCTCCCGAAGACGTCTTCCCCAAAGTCGTCGACTTCTGGACAGATACGGGCTTTAGCGTCGCGACCAATGACCCCAAGGCGGGCCTGATCGTGACCAATTGGGCGGAAAACCGCGCCAAAATCCCCGAAAGCTGGCTACGTCAGGCGCTGGGTGCCGTGCTGGACTCGGTGTGGGATAGCGGCGAACGCGAGAAGTTCCGAACGCGTCTCGAGCGCGTCAATGGACGCACCGAGATTTATATCTCGCATGAGCAAATGCTCGAGAAGCGCGTTGGGGCTGACGAGGGTCAGGTTCAGTGGGAGCACGGCAAAGAAGACCCAGGTCTGAATGCCGCGATGCTGGCTCGCCTGATGGTGTATCTGGGTACCGACGTCGACAGTGCCCGCAAGCTCGTGGCACAGGCCGAGGCTTCGCCTCAGTCGCCGGTGATTCAACAGGACGTGCGCGCCGATGGTGCCATGCTCATCGTTGACGAGTCGTTTGATCGCGCTTGGCGCCGCGTGGGCGTTGCCCTGGACTCGGGTGGCTTCGCTGTCGATGATCGCGATCGCTCCGCAGGTGACTATTTCGTGCGCTATGTGGATACGGATACCGGCGCTCAGCAAGAGGAACCGGGCTTTTTCAGCCGGATGTTCTCGGGCGACAAACCGGCCCAGGCGACGCAATACCGCGTCCATCTGTCCGAATCCGGTGGACAAACCCAGGTCACGGTGCTTAATGCCAACGGTCAGCGTGATAGCAGTTCGACGGCACAGCGCATGTTGGGCGTCCTGAAGGACAAGATGCTCTGATTTCCAGAAGCGTCATCTGCAAATAAAAAGGGCTGCGACATTTGTCGCAGCCCTTTTTATTTGCCCCTGGGGCATGGCGCCCCAGGGGACTGATCGAATGCTATTACGATCCCGGCGTCGTGCTACCGCCCGGAGCGGGCGTGCCCGACTCGGGAGCCGGCGCAGGCGTGCTGGAGCTATCAGGCATCGTCGGTGCAGGCGTAGGCTCGGTGGGAGCCGGGGTAGCCGGTGCCGGCGTCGAGGTCGAGGGCTCGGAGCCCGGTGCTGCGGTGTCTTCTTTCTTGTCGCAAGCGGTCAGCGCGACGGCGAGTACCGAAGCAAGAATCAAGGTTTTGCTGATCATATTCAGACTCCTGTGAAATGACGATGATGCGGACCCTACTGGGAAACCAGAATCCCATTAGGGGAAACCAGTAGTCAGGCTACAGGAATCAGGCTGCCACTTGAGTGTGAAAATTAAAGCGGTAGCATCTAAAACGTAACAATCCTTACTAATACGTGTAGGATATTTCTTGATGTGTCAAAAATGCCGGCGCCTTGGTTTTACGAACGAAACGGATACGATTTGATGTTGGTCTGGCGCAAAAGCAGGCCCTTTACTCTGTACGGCAGTGCCGTTCGTTAAACGGCCTGTTTTGATCGGGGCTTTACCGCTGGTTGGGCCGGTAATGCAGCCAACCTGCGTCCAGCCAATCTGTCAGGCACTCGCGGGTCTCGTCATCGAGTCGGCGGCAGCGAGAATCACCACATTGCAATCGACGGTCATCGGCCAGAGCGCGTAACGCAGGATGTGCGACGACGGTAGCGGTTTCGCCATTGATGAATAGTTGCCGGCCGCGATACAGCATGCGAGTGCGGCGATCCAGTTCCAGGTAGCCGTTCTCGGGCCAGTCCGTGACCAGGTCGACGATATCGTCTGCCGAGGGATCAAAGACGCTCAGATTACTTGGCTCGGTCAGCCAGCATCCCAGAAAGCGCGATGCGAGTGCGTCATCGAAACGTACTTTGGCCAATGTGTCCAGCGTGGCTTGCACCAATCCGTCGGGTAATGCGGCGGGCGTTTTCACGGCGGGTTGACCGGGGTCGCGATAGACGGCGTCCAGTCGCGGGCCGGGCAGCGCGGGTTCGCCGTAGGGGCCGCCGAGCAGGCCCACGCGCGCCATGGCTTGGTCGGCCGCAGCCTCGAGCAGTCCGCGGGCCAGGATGGCTTGCGTCGGTGCACGAAAGCCAATCGAGATCGTCATGCAGTCGCCGCCAATGGCAATGCCGTCATGCGCCACTTGGGGCGGCAGATACAGCATGTCGCCGGGTTCAAGAATAACGTCCTCTTCGGGGGTGAAGTTCTCGAGGATTTTCAGGGGCAGGCCGGCCTGCAGGGTCAGGTCTTTTTGGCGACCATATCGCCAGCGACGACGTCCTGATGCCTGTAGCAAAAACACATCGTAGCTGTCGAAATGCGGACCTACGCCACCGCCGTCCGAGGCCACGCTGATCATCACATCGTCCAGGCGCGCGTCGGGGATAAATCGAAACGCCTGCAAGAGCGCTGAGGCGGCATCGTCGTGCAGATCGACGCTTTGCACCAGCAGCGTCCAGTCGGGCTCGGCAACTTTGGGCAGACGGGCAAAGGGCCCGTCCTCCATTTGCCACACGCCCTGTTCACGCCAGATCAGGCGAGATTGCACATCGTCGCGACGAGACAGTTTCTTGACATTGGCAATGCTGATCGGTGGCTTGAAATGGGGAATAGCCTGGCGTATCAGCAGTGGTTTGCGCTGCCAATAGCGACGCATAAAGTCAGACGCGCTGAGGCCGCCCAGCAGGGTCAAGGGTTCGTCGATATTCATGGCAGGCAGGCTTTCAGGCGATAAAGAGCTTCCAACGCTTCGCGCGGCGTCAGGCTGTCGGGGTCAATATGGGTAAGTTCGTCGCGCAGGGTATCCAGGGCGGCCGAGGTTTCGGATTGGTCGCTCGCTGCGCTGGCTTGCGCATCGGCATCGAGCGCGGCTGCAAATAGACCCAGTTGCGGTGTGGGGGCACCCTGCGCTTCCAGGCGCTCGAGTTCACGCGAGGCGTGGCGGATGACAGCGGCGGGGATCCCTGCACGCTGTGCGACTTGTATTCCATAGCTGCGGCTGGCGGGGCCCTCGTGGACTTCGTGCAAAAACACGATGCCGCCAGCCGATTCGGCCGCGGCCAAGTGCACGTTAGCGGCGGTGGGCTGCTCGGCGGGTAAACGTGTCAATTCAAAGTAATGCGTCGCAAATAGCGTCAGCGCCTGGTTGTGCGTGATCAGACGCAGGGCGATGGCCCAGGCAAGCGCCAGACCGTCATAGGTCGATGTGCCTCGGCCGATCTCGTCCATGAGAACCAAACTGTGCGGTGTGCTCGCCGCCAATATCGCAGCTGCCTCCGTCATTTCCATCATGAAGGTCGAACGCCCGCCCGCCAGATCGTCAGCCGCGCCGATACGCGTAAAGATGCGGTCCAGTTTGCCGATCGTGGCGCGTTGCGCGGGAACAAAGCTACCTGTGCGCGCCAACAGCGCAATCAAGGCTATCTGTCGCATATAGGTCGATTTACCGCCCATGTTGGGACCGGTAATCAACAGCATGCGACGCGTCGCATTCAGCGAGCAACTATTGGGCGTAAAGCGCTCAATCGTGTGCTCGACGACGGGATGACGGCCGGCCTCGATGTCGATATCCGCTTGTTCGGTGAGTTCGGGGGCGACCCAGCCGTGG
Source organism: Bordetella tumulicola (assembly GCF_054779135.1). Classification (NCBI taxonomy): domain Bacteria; kingdom Pseudomonadati; phylum Pseudomonadota; class Betaproteobacteria; order Burkholderiales; family Alcaligenaceae; genus Bordetella; species Bordetella tumulicola. Next base: position 509,453 of record NZ_BAAGYU010000011.1, read on the forward strand.
CGACGCGCATGCTCGGCCAGCGCGGCCAGCGTATCCAGTTCGGCCAAGGCGCCAGCACAATCCGACAGCGGGCGTACGTATTCAGCCAGCACGTCCAGGATTTGCTCGTATAGCCATTTTTCGCGTGCAAGCGAGCGATCTTGCGCCGACAACACCTTGTCTTCCCATGATTTCAGTTCGGGCGTGATGTAGCGCTCGGCATTTTTGAGGGTTTGACGGCGACGGTAATCTTCGGGCACTTTGTCCACTTGGCCCTTGGTGACCTCAATGTAGAAACCATGCACGCGATTGAATTCGACGCGCAGATTACTGATGCCGGTGCGTTCGCGTTCGCGGGCTTCAAGCTGCACGAGAAAGTCGCCGCCATCGGCGGCCAGCGCCCGCAACTCATCCAGATCTGCATCAAAGCCCGTGGCGATCACGCCGCCATCGCGTATCGCGACGGCGGGCTCTTGGGCAATGGCTCGACCGAGCAGGTCCGCGATTTCAGGCGGCAGCGACAAATACGCGGCCAGATCCGCCAGACGCGGTGTACCTGCCATGGGGAGGATCAATTCGCGCAACGCGGGCAGGGCAGCCAATGCGTCTCGCAGGCTGGCCAGTTCGCGAGGGCGCACCGATCGCAGGGCCAAACGTGAGGCAATGCGTTCGACGTCTGGGAAAGCGTCCAGGGCGTCGCGTAGGGTCTCCAGCAAGTCTGCCGCACCGAAGGTTTGTGCGACATCCGGCTGGCCGGCCAGCAGGGCGGTGATGGCCTGTTGCCGTGCTTGTGCCGGCGCGTTGTCGCGCAGTGGATGATGCAGCCAGCGCCGCAGCAGGCGACTGCCCATCGGCGTTTGGCAAGCGTCGAGTAACGAAAACAGAGTGGGCGATTCCTCGCCGCTCAGTGTTTGCGTGAGTTCCAGATTGCGGCGCGTGACGGGGTCCATCAGCACATACTGGCCGGGCCGGTCGACTGCGATACTTTGCACATGCGCCAGTGCCTGCGATTGTGTGCGTGCGGCATAGCGCAGCAACGCACCGGCGGCGCAAATGGCCGCGGGCATGTCGTCCACATCAAAGCCCGACAAGGTATCGGTCTTGAAATGGGCCAATAGATGGGCGCGTGCGCCATCGCTTTCAAAATGCCAATCGGGGACGCGCGTGCGTGCGCCATCGAACGCCAGTGGCAGCTCGGCGCTGTCGGCGTAGACCAATTCGGCGGGGGCGACACGATGCAGTTCGGATTCGATCTGGGCGGGGGCGCATTCGGTCACGCGGAACTCGCCGCTCGCCAGATTCAGCCAGGCCAGGCCCGCCCGCTGATTACGCGCCTTGCCGCTAATGCATACCGCCGCGAGCGCACGATCGGCCTTGGCGGGCAGCAGGGCCTCGTCGGTCAGCGTGCCCGGGGTCACGATGCGCACGATGCGACGCTCGACCGGACCCTTGGCGGCGGCCGGGTCACCGATCTGCTCGCAGATAGCGACGGATTCGCCTTGGGCGACCAGGCGTGCCAGGTATTGCTCCATGGCGTGCACGGGCAGACCCGCCATCGGAATGGGGGTGCCGTTCGATGTGCCTCGCTTGGTCAGTGTCAGGCCCAACAAGCGAGCCCCGCGTTCGGCGTCTTCGTAGAACATCTCATAGAAGTCGCCCATACGATAAAACAGCAGCAAGGGCCCCGCCTCGGCTTTAAGGCGAAGATATTGCTGCATCATCGGGGTGTGGCCGGGCAGTGCGTCGGCGGCGGATTTTTTTGTGGCGGAACTCATGCCGTCATTGTATCGGGAGGGCGAGCGGGTGTGGCGTCGGTAGCGTTTTTAGTCTTGCAGTACGCAGGATTTGAGGGCCGCACTATAATATAGTCCCCTAGGTTATATTTGATTGCTCATTGCCATGGCCCATACCTCCCGCCAGAAAGACAAACTGATCGCCCGTGTGCGCCGTATCAAGGGGCAGTTGGAGGGTATCGAGCGCGCTTTGGAGGCAGACGCGGCATGTGTTGAAGTGCTGCGTCAAATAGCGTCCGTCCGCGGCGCGGTCGGCGGGCTGACGGCGCAGATGATGGAAGACCATCTGCGCGAGCATGTCCTGGTTGCGGAAACGGATAAGGAGCGCCATCAAGGGGGCGAGGACATGATCGAGGTCATTCGGGCCTACATGAAATGAATCGGTTGCTCGCTGGCAGTTTTTTCGAGATACCAGGAACGCCCTGATGACAACTTACAACCCTTCGACCCCCAGTCACGATCACTTCTTTCTTGGCAGCGATCACCAGCGTAATGAGCGCAAGGTGTGGCTGGTGATCATCCTGACGGCCAGCATGATGCTGGTCGAAATCATTGCCGGCACTATCTATGGCTCGATGGCGCTGGTTGCCGACGGCTGGCATATGTCCACCCATGCCGGCGCACTGCTGATTACGGTGCTGGCGTATCGCTTCGCACGCCGAAATGCCCGCAACCCGCGTTTCACCTTTGGTACGGGAAAGCTTGGCGATTTGGCCGGTTTTGCCAGTGCGGTGTTGCTGGCCTTGATTGCATTGCTGATTGGTTGGGAGAGTCTGGTTCGCCTGACTCAGCCTATCCATATTGACTTCGAGCAGGCGATTGCTGTGGCGGCCGTGGGGCTGGTCGTCAATCTGGCCTGCGCCTGGCTATTGAGAGACGACCACGCGCATCATGGTCATCATCACCATCATGGTCACGACCATCACCACCACAGTCACCATGAAGACCATCATGCGCCAGGCAAAGGCCGTGACAACAACCTGCGCGCGGCTTACTTGCATGTGCTGGCTGATGCGCTGACTTCCGTTCTGGCGATCGTCGCGTTGCTGCTGGGTAGGAGCTATGGCTGGTCGTGGGCCGACCCCGCCATGGGCGTGGTCGGCGCGCTGGTGATCGCCCGGTGGTCATGGGGTCTGATCCGGGATTCGGGTAGCGTGCTGCTCGATGCGGGTGACGAGGGGCAGGAGGTGCAGCAAGAGATTCGGGAGGCGATAGCGCGCACGGGAAGCCAAGTTACGGATCTGCATGTCTGGCAGGTTGGCCCCGGTCATTTCGCGGCGATTATCGCGTTGATCGCCGAGGGACCCCAGGAGCCAGCGGATTACAAGGCGCTGCTCGCGCATATTCATGAACTGTCGCATGTCACCGTCGAAGTGCAGCATGGGGCAGCATGAGCATCGGCACGACGTCGAGAACCTGGCCTAGGTGAATCAACCGCGATGGCGTGACGCTGTGATCGCCCTTCCGGTATCATCGCCACGACAATCTCCTAACCGCAGGACGACATCAACGTGGCAGAGCAGAAACCGGTTTCACGCCGTCAAGGGATTCAGTCCGTAGAGATTGGCCTGCGTGTGCTGGCCGCGCTGGCCGCGCAGGACGGGCCTGCTGCGCTCGGGGTGGTTGCCAAGGCTTGCGGTCTGTCTTCGTCGCAAACGCATCGGTATTTGGCCAGCTTGGTGACAACCGGCATGGCGGTCCAGCGTCAGGATTCCGGACGATATGACTTGGGCGATGGCGCGCTGCGGTTGGGGTTGGCCGCGCTATCGCGTACCGATCCGTTTAATAGGGCAAATGAGTCGATCACGGCTTTCGTCCGGGATACTGGGCGAACGGTGTTGTTAGCCGCGTTGGCGCCTACGGGCCCGGTCATTGTGCGCCTTGCGATGGGGTCGCCGCCTGTGATCACCTCTTTAATGGCCGGGTCTCCATTGCCTTTGTTGCGCTCCGCGACGGGGCACGTGTTTCTGGCGTTTCGACCAGAAAGCGTGACGCGCGAAATGGCTCGGCACGAACTCAAGGCCGTTCGCGGCTTGAAAGCGGTTGACGTCAAACGGATCAAGCAGCAAGTCAGAGCAGAGGGCTATGCCTCGGTGAGTGGTTCCTTGATTCCCGGTCTGCGGGCGGCGGCGTTGCCGATTTTTGATATGCAGGGCGAGGCGCTGTTTGTCGCGACGCTGATCGCCAACGAGGCCTTCGAGCCTGATCATGATGCTGCGTTGCGAACGCAGTTGGCGCACGTGTGCCGGCAAATCAGCGATGCCATCGGTGGCCAAGTCCCTGTGTAGTTTCACCGTCTGATTTTCTTTTCTTGCGTGGCACGGTCGCCAACCATGGCGACGCGGCATTGCTTTGCCCATGGATATGATCTATCGTTTTTTGAATGCATATTATGCAATTCATTTGACATTGAGGAATATCGGAAATACAGTGATCTGCTTGGAGACATGCCGTTCGATGAGGCGGTATTCACGCGATCAATCACCGACAGAGGGGCTGCTATGACTGCCTTGTCGTACCCCGCGCAGGCCCGGGCCTGGCCGGCTGACGCCGATGCCGCCGTGCCTTATTGGGTGTATTCGGATCCCGCCATCTATCAGGCGGAATTGCAAAAAATCTGGTACGGACCACATTGGCTTTATGTCGGGCTGGAGTGTGAAATTCCTGACGTCGGCGACTGGAAAACCACGACACTGGGCGAGCGGCCGGTCGTGATGGTGCGTAGCGCAGAAAATGAGATTTCCGTGGTGGAAAATCGCTGTGCGCATCGTGGCGTGAAGTTCTGCCAGTCCCGGTTCGGGCACTCGGAGGAACTGGTCTGTCCGTATCATCAATGGTCCTACGCCTTGAATGGCGACTTGCAAGGGGTGCCGTTTCGTCGGGGCGTGCGGCGCCAGGGAGGCATGCCGGCGGATTTTGATCTGGGCGCCAACGGCCTGAGCAAGCTGCGCGTAGAAGCCGTCAACGGCGTGGTGTGGGCAACATTTTCCGCCGACACGCCCTCGTTTCGCGAATACCTGGGCGAGCGTTTCTGGAAGCACTACACGCGGGTCTATGACGGTCGCAAGCTGCAAGTGCTGGGGTACAACCGCCAGCACATCCCGGGTAATTGGAAGCTGATGCAGGAGAACATCAAGGACCCGTATCACGCGGGTTTGCTGCATGTGTTCTTCGCGACTTTCGGTTTGTTCCGCGCGGATCAAAAATCCGCCGTGGATATGGACGACACGGGACGCCACGGTATTTTGATCAGTCGAAAGGGCGAGCAGCAGGCCAACGATGTCACCGGGGACATGCGCAATTTCCAGGGTGACTTGGCCTTGGCTGATCCGCGCATTCTGGACGTCGTGCAAGAATTCCCCGGCGAAGAGACTGTCGGTATGATCACCGTTTTTCCGAGCGTGATCCTGCAGCAGCAGGTGAATTCGCTGACGACCCGTCAAATCGTGCCCAAGGGGCCTGGTGCTTTCGATTTTCATTGGACGCACTGGTGCTATGCCGACGACACACCGGAAATGCGCTTGCGTCGCACGCGTCAGGCCAATATGTTCGGGCCGGCCGGCTTCGTGTCGGCCGATGATGGCGAGGTGATCGAGATGACGCAGCAGGGCGCGTCGGGGTCGCCCGAGGCGAATATGATTCTGCAGATGGGCGGGCGTGACATCATGCCCACCGATCATCAGGTGACGGAGACCGCCGTCCGAGGCATGTATCGATATTGGCGAGAGGTGATGGGCCTATGACGACGAGCCCTCAAGCGCCGGTTTCCATGATGCCGATCACGCGTGATGCCGTACGCGATTTTTTCGATGACTACTATGCGGCGCTGGACGATGTCAGGTTGCACGACTGGCCGGATTTTTTTACGGCGTCCTGCATATATCGCGTGATCCCGCGCGAGAACTATGAACGTGGCTATCCGCTCTGTACGATGCAGGCCGAGAGTCGCGGCATGTTGCAAGACCGTGTTACCGGCCTGACGCGCACACAGATGTACGCGCCGCGTTACTACCGGCGTTTTCCGACGGCGCCTCGCATCGTGGCCGAGACGGATAACGGGGTGCGTGCGCGGCATAGCCTGCTCATCATCCAGACATTGCTGGATAAGCAATCCGACGTTGTGCTGGCCGGCGTTTGTCATGACCACATTGTGGTGGACGAAGGCCGGCTACGGCTGGCCGAACGCATTGTCGTATTCGATTCCGAAATGATCCCCAACAGCCTGGTGTATCCCGCATGACACACGCTACCCATCTATTCCCACTGACCTGGATACCGACGACGGTGACGCCCGCCGATCTGGAAACCTATGGCGCTGCGCCTGCCGATGTGGGGGGCGTGCGCGTGGCGCTTTATGCGGTCGATGATCAGTTTTACGCCACCGCGGATCTCTGCACGCATGGGCACGGCAGCCTTTCCGAAGGATTTCTGGACGGAGAAATCGTCGAGTGCCCGCTGCATCAGGGCTTGTTCAATGTGAAGACGGGGGAGGCCGTCGGCGCACCGTGTACGGTCGCCGTGAAAACCTACCCCGTCAAATTACAAGACGGGGCGTTGCATGTTGCCCTGCGGTTGGATGACGACGACGCCTCTTAAAGCACCCGGTCCAGCCGTTTGACGGTCTCGTACATGACTTCGACGCCGATGGCTGCCTGCTCGGGCTCCAGCCATTCCTCGGGCGTGTGGCTGCGACCATCCAGGCAGGGGACAAAGATCATGCCGAAAGGACCGAGGTGGGAGACAAACATGCCGTCATGTCCGGCGCCGCTGGGTAGCGAGCAAAATGATTTGCCCAGCGCTTGAGCGGTCTCGGCGATCACTTGTTGCACGGTATTGGCGCACGGCGTGGCCGGTACATGGCTCACGACTTCGGTATCGATTGTCAGGCCGAGTTGTTCGAACTCAGGAGCTAATCGCGTGACGAGATCGTCGCAAAAGGTCGCAACCGCGGCCTCGTCTGCGCTACGGCATTCCAGGAGCAATTCCACATAGGCCGGCACGGCGTTGGCGGCATTGGGACGAATGCGCTCGACCCGACCGATCGTGGCGACTAGCGGCATATCGGGTGTGCTGGCGGCGAGGGCGGCCCGATATGCGCCATCGATCAGGCGGGCGGCGCCGACCAGGGCATCGGCGCGATCGCGCATCGGGGTTTGACCCGCGTGGTCGGCGCGTCCTGTCACGGCGACGCGCGTGCGGCGAATCGCGGCAATGCCCGTCACCACGCCGATATCCAATTGGCGCGTTTCCAGCGTTTTGCCTTGCTCGATGTGGAGTTCCAGAAATCCCGCGATGCTGTTCGGGCCGCGTCGGGCGGCGTCGAGTTGATCGGGATCGCCGCCCACGCCGCGCAATGCCTCGCCCAGCGTCGTGCCGTCCGCGCGGGTGGCTGCCAACATGGTGTCGTCGAGCTTGCCGGCCAGTGCACGGCTGCCGATGCATGACAGGCCGAATTCGCTGGGTTCCTCGGCGAGAAAGTCGATGACCTCAAGGTTGTGTTCCAGCTGTTCGCCGCATTCTTGCAGAGACTGCGCCACTTCCAGTGCCGCGATGACGCCCAGGATGCCGTCAAAGCGGCCGCCCGACGGGACGCTGTCGGAGTGCGATCCGAGCAAAATCGGTGGGAGCGACGGGTTGCGGCCGGCGAGACGACCGATGAGGTTACCGCCGGTGTCGATACTGACGGTCAAGCCGGCCTGCTCGAATTGCTCTGCCAGCCACTGGCGACCGTCGAGAAATGTGGGTGTGAAAGAACGGCGTGTCCAGGGGCGGTCGGGCTCGGTCTTGGTCGCGAGTGTGGTCAGGCGCGACCATAGGCGTTCGGCGTTGGTACTCATGGGTATCTCTAAAATAAAAAGGGTGCGTTGGCACCCTTGGGGTCTTGAATCACTGGCAATAATGAAAGGTTACTGCGTTCTTGGGCCAGGCTGCTCGGGGGTCCGTCGATTTGATTTTTGTGCAGGCATTTATTTCGTAATCGGACCACGCAAAAAAGGGATGGCGCCTCGCGGCGCCATCCCTTTTGACCTGCTATCGCGAGCGTGTTGGCTTAGGCGCCGACAGGCTTGCCGTCTTGGCGACGTACCACGATCGTGGCCGAGCGGGCGTCGCCGCCTTCCGGACGCACGGTGTTCCACGCCATATTGGGGTGCTGAATGTTGATAAAGAATGCGGTCAAGTCCGGCGAGTAAGCAATACCGGTGATTTCGCAGCCGCCAGGGCCTACCAGGAAGCGCTTGGATTCACCCGTTTCTTGGTCAACGTAGTACATGGAGTTGTTGCCGAACCCGGTAGCGCCCGAGTCGGTTTGAACCCACAGGCGGCCCTTGGGGTCAATGCGCAGACCGTCGGGGCTGGAGAACGTGTCGCCGTTGATGTTGCCGGTGACGTTCTCGGGTTGACCTTCGGATTCGGCATGACCCGCCAACAGCAGCATTTCCCATTGGAACGTCGTGGCCAGCGCGGAGTCGCCGGACTCTTGCCAACGGACGATATGACCGTGCGAGTTGTTGATGCGGGGGTTGGCGGCGCTGGTGCGCTTGCGGCTGCTGTTGTTGGTCAGCGTGCAGTAAACGCGCTTGTCCACCCCGACAGTGACCCATTCCGGACGATCCATCAGGGTGCCGCCAGCGACGCGTGCAGCGGCTTTGGTGTTGATGAGTACGTCGGATTGCGTCTTGAAGTCAATGATCGACGATTCGGGCAAGGTGCCCGGGGCAACCTGCGTGAAGTTGCCCGGATCGACGGCGCCGACGGTCAGGCCGTTTTTGCCCGCGGTCAGTTCAACCCAGTTACCCGAGCCGTCATCGTTGAAGCGAGCGACGTACAACGTGCCTTCGTCCAACAGGCTGCTGTTGTTGGCACGGTTGGCGGGGTCGTAGGACTTGCTGGGAATGAACTTGTAAATGCAACCCGGCGTGCCATCATCGCCCATATAGAAGGCGACACGGTTGTCGTCGTTCAGCATGTAGGCGGTGTTTTCGTGGTCGAAACGGCCCATGGCGGTACGTTTGACCGCCGTGGCGTTGGGCGCGTAGGGGTCGATCTCGACGATCCAGCCGTAGCCTTCTTCGGCTTGGGTCGGGTCCCAGTAGTTGTCGGTCGTTTCTTCGCAAGTCAGGTACGTGCCCCAGGGGGTCGGGCCGCTTGCACAGTTGTTCAGTGTGCCGACGACGGTCGAGCCAACCTTGGCGGCAGCGGGGCCGCTGACGTTGTAGACGGTGTTGCCGGAGTAACGCTTGTTGTAGCTCGAATTCGTGTTGACCGACCACTTGCCATCGTCCGAACGCACGATTTCGATGACGGATACACCGACGTTCGACAGGTTGGTCTTGGTGGGCTCAGTGTCCAGGTTCAGCGTGGCGCCGTCGACGTTTTCGTGGTTGAGAACCAGCAAACCGCCCTTGTTCGGGTCTACGCCTTCCAGGGGATAGAAGTGCATTCCGTCGTGTTGACCGCCAGCCTGCGTTTCCGTGACGGGATAGGATTGGGGGGCGCCGGTATAGCCTATCGAGCCGATGGCGCATTTGTCGCCAGCCGAATAGAGGACTTCAACCAGGTAGCCTTCAGGCACCGTGACGGTATCCGCGGTGATCAAATCGTCCAGGGGCTTGAAGGTGACGTCGTATCGGGTGTCGGGTGTTTCGCCGCCGCTACCATTATCGTTGTCGCTGTCGTCATCATCATCGTCACTGCTACTGCCACAGGCGGCCAGCGAGCCACCGAACACGGACAGTAACGACAAACCAATACTGTTCCTCAATAACGTGCGGCGAGCCGGGTTGGCCGCAACGATATCCTCAAGCATCTGACCCGGGACGATGATTTCGCCACGTGCGTCGCGGCTCGGGGCACGCAATTTATCTGTCAAGTACGACATGTAGACCTCGTAGAGTGTGATTTGTTTCTTCAGGGAAACGTCAGGAACGGACGAGAGACTACGGGGGGAGTGTGACGGACGTATTGCGATCGACGAAAAACTTGTGCGGAAGGGCTTAAAAATCGCTAGCTGACACGATCAACGTGATGGAGACAGCCGTCGCCTGGCGAATCTGCTTGTTGAGCATTTCTTTACCAGGCCTTGTAAGTGATTGCAGTGCAAGGACTTTTCGTGCTTGTCCGAAAACTATTCAAGGGGTTGTCCACATTGAACGTGGATAAGCTTGGGGGAGCGATAGTTTATTGTTCTGCCATGTGATGGGAGGGCAAAGCGCATCGCTTTGCCCTCCATCGATATCCCGGCCGGTGGCGTTGCGGTATCAAGCCGCCAATTTATTTACCCAGGCGAGGTAACCGTCGAGCCAACCTTGCAGGAACTTGCGCGTGCCTTCGTTGGTGATGGTGTATTGATCGTCAATGAGTCCATCGGTGGTTTGCAGGAAAACCTCGGGGGTGGTGAACACGCTGACGCCTTCGGCGGCGAGGATGTTGCGCAGATGCTGTTGGGCCATGGCGGTGCCGGCCGCACTGGGCGACGTGCCAACGATGCCGCCGGTTTTACCGACCCACGAGTTTTGTCCCCAGGGACGCGAACCCCAATCGATGGCGTTTTTCAGTGCTGCGGGGATAGAGCGGTTGTGCTCGGGCGTGACGAACAACAGGCCGTCGGCATCTGCGATCAACGCCTTCATCTTGGCGGCGGGCGCCGGCAGGTTGGTTTCCTGGTCTTGGTTGTACAGCGGAATATCGCCCAGGCTGGCGTATTCGAACTGAACATTATCAGGGATCAATTTTTCCAGGGCACGGGCTAGGCGCAGATTGATAGATTCGGCCCGAAGGCTGCCCACGAATACGGCGATTTTGGTGTTGCTCATTGCACATGCTCCAGGGTAAGGGGAGCGCCTAGTGTAGGCCTGAGATTTGGCGGCCTCAAGACAGATATGGATCGGCGGCGATGGCTGAGGCTCATATATAAATAAAAGAACAATATAGGGCGGCGCGTCTGGTGGGGCAGTGGTGTTTGGAATATGGAATGCACCGCAATGGTGCATTTATGCTTCGGATTTGCCCGTAGACGGAGCAAGTCGGTGCTGCGCCAGCGTGATTTCCCAGCCAATGTGACGGACTTACGGCGTCGCAGTCGGGCGAAACTCGAGTTGGCATGCTGTTTGCTAGGGTAATTACTAAGAGGCCGGATGGATGCATACCGACCCGCACGCAGCAAGGAGTTTTCGTATGTCCGCTCATGTTCCCGCCCCTGTCACCATGCTTGTGACGCGCCACATATCACCCGAACGTTATGGGGATTTTCTGAATTGGATGCGGCAGGGGGAAATCCTGGCCGCCGGTTTTCCGGGGTTCCTGGGCTCAGGCGTATTGCAGCCGCCCGAGGGCGGGGACCAATATCAGATTGTGCTGCGTTTCGATGATGCGGCAAGCCTGGCCCGCTGGGAAAATTCATTACCCCGCCGGATGTGGCTCGAGCGGGGCGCCAGCCTGGTACACGCCAGTCGTATTCATCGTGTCAGTGGAATGGATGCCTGGTTTGGGTCCGCGCGTAGCGCGCCGCCTCGTTGGAAACAAGCCATCAGTATTTGGCTGGCGTATTTTCCGATGCTGCTGCTATTCAGTGTGTTGTTGAATGAGGAGTTGAGCACCTTGCCCGTATTTTGGCGGGTGTTTGTCACGACGGTTTGCATGACGCCGGTGCTGTCGTTCATTTGTATTCCGGTCATTACCCGCTTGCTACGAGGATGGTTGCAGCCCGCGGCTCGAGGGATGTCGCGATGACCTGTCAATTCTTACAGGTTCAGGAGAAAATTCTGACACTTGACTGAACCTTAAACGAAAATTGTTTACACTTACGCAGATCCTGTTCGAAAACAAAAAAGGCGCGGCCAAGCGGGGCGCGCCTTTTTCAACAATGGAGATTGTTCCGATGCGTAAGGTGCTTTACGGCATGCTGCTGGTGGCTGCGTTGACGGGAGGCGCCGCCCAGGCGGCGGCTGAGCCCAAGGCGGTGGTAACGACCTATTCCGATATCGCGTTAGCCGGCTACGAAGACTCGCTTGTCTCTGCCAAGGCATTGCGCACTGCCATTGATGCGTTGATCGCGAAACCCGGCACCGAGACGCTGCAAGCCGCGCGCACCGCATGGCTGGCGGCCCGGGTGCCTTATCAGCAAACCGAGGCCTTCCGTTTCGGCAATCCGATTGTGGATGACTGGGAGGGCAGCGTAAACGCCTGGCCGTTGGACGAGGGTCTGATTGATTACGTGGACGCGTCCTACGGGTCGGACAGTGACCAAAATGCGTTTTACGCCGTCAACGTGATTGCCAACGCCAAGCTGTCGGTGGGTGGCAAAACGATCGACGCCACCACGATCACTCCCGAGCTGTTGGCCGAAAATCTGCACGAAGCCGACGGCAACGAGGCTAACGTGGCGACGGGCTACCATGCCATTGAGTTTTTGCTGTGGGGTCAGGATTTGAATGGCACGGGGGCCGCACCCGCCGACCGCACAGGGTCGCCGCAGGAACGCCACTCGGGCAATCGTCCACATACTGATTTTGATCCGGCCCAGTGCACGGGCGGAAACTGCGAACGTCGTATCCAGTATCTGCAGGCCGTAACGGATCTGCTGATTTCCGATCTGGAGGAGATGGTCGACAATTGGAAATCTGACGGAGAGGCGCGCAAGGCGGTCGAAAGCGACCCCAAGGCGGGACTGGTTGCCATGATGACGGGCCTGGGCAGCCTGTCGTATGGCGAGTTGGCGGGCGAGCGCATGAAGCTCGGTCTGATGCTGAACGACCCCGAAGAAGAGCACGATTGCTTCTCCGACAACACGCACAATTCGCATTACTACAACCAGATCGGTATTCGCAACGTCTATCTGGGCGACTACCAGCGCACGGACGGCAAGACCGTCTCGGGCGCGAGCGTGTCCGACCTGATCAGGGCGCGGGATCCCAAGCTGGATACCGAAATGCGCGGCAAGCTCGACGCGACCGTGGCGGCGATGCAGGCAATGCGCGACCGTGCAGACAAGGTCGAAACCTATGACCAGATGATTGCGCCGGGTAACACCGAGGGCAACGCCATCGTGCAAGCCGCGATTGACGCCCTGATCGATCAGACTCGTAGTCTGGAGCGCGTGATTGCCACGCTGGAGCTCGGTGACGTGGCGCTTGAAGGCTCGGATAGTCTGGACAAACCGGAAGCCGTATTTCAGTGAGCAAGATCGTTGTCGTATTAGCGGCGCTGGCAGCGGCCAGCGCCGTTGCCGCCTCTGGCGGACGGGATGACCTGACCGATGAGGATCGCGTCCGGGTGGCCAAGGTCACGGCGCCGACCAAGGACTTTTCGGGTCCGGAGGCGTTCGAGACCTTGCCCGCAGGGGCGGGCACGACGCGCAAGCTGATCAATGCCGACATTTTTTCGCATCCTTCGGCCAACCTGACTTTCGAGGGGCGTCAGCAATTCCTGGTGGGCAATGGCTTGTTCCGCAAAGACTGGGTCTCGTCCCCGTCGTCGACGCAGGCGTCAGACGGTTTGGGTCCCATGTTTAATGCGCGTTCGTGTCAGGGCTGCCATACCAAAGACGGTCGTGGCACGGTGCCGGGTTTTGATCCGCTGGAGCGTGGCGATACCGTGGCGCTGTTGCTGCGCTTGTCGGTGCCGCCCGATACGGACGAGCAGCGCCAGCAGTTGGCCTCGGGCCATTTGCCGTTGGTGCCCGAACCCGTCTACGGTTTGCAGCTACAAAATTTCTCGGTGGCCGGCGTCCCGAGCGAAGGCCGCCTGGAAATCGATTATGCCCCGGTGACGGTGCAGCTCAACGGTGGCGAGAGCGCTACCCTGATGAAACCCACCTATCGCATCGAGGATCTGGGTTACGGACCGATGCGCGAGGATGTGCAGATATCGCCACGCATTGCGCAACCCATGATCGGGCTGGGCCTGCTCGAGGCCATACACCCGGCCGATATTTTGGCCAATGCGAATGCCGATCACGGCGATGGAATCAGCGGCCGGCCGAATTGGGTGCATGACCTGCGCACGGGCAAGCGCACATTGGGTCGGTTTAACTGGAAGGCCAGTCAGCCAACGGTCGAGCAGCAAAGTGCCGCGGCGTTCTCCAACGACATGGGCTTGTCGAACCCATTGTTTCCGGCGCATGACGGTGAGTGTACGCAGGCGCAGCCTGGCTGCCAGAATAAGCCGCACGGTGCCCAGCCGCATCTGGGCGAACACGAGGTCCCGGCCGAATTGATGGATTTCGTGACAACGTATTCGGTCAATTTGGCGGTGCCACAGCGACGCGACGTGAGCGACGCTCGGGTGCTGGCGGGCAAAAAGCTTTTCTATCAGGCAAATTGTGTCGCCTGCCACGTGCCCAAATACGTGACGCGACGCGACGCTGCCCGCCAAGAGCACCGCTTCCAGTTGATCTGGCCCTATACCGACATGTTGTTGCACGATATGGGTGAGGGTCTGGCGGACAAGGTGTCCGAGCATGACGCCAGCGGTAGCGAATGGCGTACTCCGCCGTTGTGGGGCATCGGCCTGACGCGCACCGTGAATCCGAATGCCACCTGGTTGCACGATGGCCGTGCGCGTTCGCTGTTAGAGGCCGTCTTGTGGCATGGTGGCGAGGCCCAGGCTGCGCGAGATCGTGTGGTGGCGATGACGCCCGACGAGCGTGCGGATTTGATTCGATTCCTGGAGTCGCTGTAAGCGATCGACGAGGAGTAAAGATGTTGAAAGCGAAATACGTGTGGTCGGCAGCGATGGTGATGCTGGCGCCCTGGTCTGCCTTGGCCCAACTGCCCACGGATCTGGGGCAGCGCCTGGCCGAGGGCTACGCACGCCCGGCCTTCACTAAGCTGGCGGAGCAGGCGACCCAACTGGAGCAGGCGTTAACGACCTGGTGCCGCAGCGAGGGCCAGGCAGACTCGATGCCGGTCCGGCAAGCCTTTGCCAGCACGGTGCAAGCGTGGGCGGGCGTCGAGTTTTTGCGCTTTGGCCCGCTGGTCCAGGGCAACCGTTACGAAAAGATGGCGTTCTGGCCGGATACGCGTAGCGTCATGCAGCGGCAGTTGCGTGCCTTGTTGGCCACCGAGGATCCTGCCGTGGTGGCGCCTGGGGCATTGGCGTCGCGTAGTGTCGCCACGCAGGGCCTTCCGGCGCTGGAGTATGTGTTGTATGACAAACCCGGCCTCTTGAAATCGCCTTCGGGTAAGGGCTCGACTTATGCCTGCAGCTACGCCGTCGCTGTGGCGGCCAACGTCGTGGCCGTGTCTGGCGAACTGAAGCAGGCATGGAGCGCGCAGGGCGAGTATGGCAAGCACTTTACCGCGCCGTCGCCAGACAACGACTTGTATCGCAGCCAGCAAGAGGTGGCTGGCGAGGCGATCAAGGCGCTGTCCACCGGTTTGCAGTTCGCGCGTGACGTCAAGCTATTACCCGTGCTGGGCGATGCCATGCCGGCTGCGCGCGCGTCGCGCGCGGCATTTTGGCGTAGCGAAATGACGATTCCCACCTTGATCGCCGGCGTGAAAGGGATGCGTGCGTTTTATGACGCCGGTGGCTATCGTTATCCCGATGGCGACGAGTGGATTGGGTCGTCCCTGACGGGCGAGCTGGATCGCGCGGCAGGGGCGCTGGAACAAGAGGACCAGCCGTTGAAACAGGCATTGTCCACCGAGGCAGGGTGGCAGCGACTGACATTGACGGGGCTGATCCTTAAAAATGCCAAAGATATCGTTGACCAGAATTTTGCGCCCGCCATGGGCGTGACGATAGGATTCAATGCGCTTGATGGAGATTGATCGCCGCCGCTTCTTGACGCTGGCCGCATTGGCCGGTTTGTCCCCGGCAGTGCTGCGCGCCGCGCCGCATTTGTCAGAGGACGATGGGCCGTTGTATTTGGCCGCGCGTCGCGCCAACGGTCGCTACGAGGCCGTGGTGCTGAATGCGCAAGGGCGAGCCCAACAGGTCATCCCCATGCCGGATCGTGGCCACAGTTTTGCGCTGGATCCGGCGCGGGGGCGTGCTGTGGCGTTTGGCCGTCAGCCAGGGTTTTTTGCGGTGGCCTTTCGCATTGATGGTTCCCAACCTCCGGTCGCGTTGCAGGCAGCGGATGGACGTCATTTTTTTGGGCATGGCGTGTTCTTGCCCGATGGCCAGCGCATGATCGCCACGGAGAACGACTACGAAGCCGGTCACGGCGTGTTGGGGATTTATGATGCTTCGCCAGGGGGCGATTACCGTCGCATCGGTGAGTTCGAGACGGGAGGCATTGGCCCGCACGAGGTGGTGTTGATGCCGGATGGCAAAACCCTGTGCGTGGCCAATGGCGGCATTCTGACGCATCCGGACTACGGCAAGCTGGCGTTGAATCTGGACACCATGCAGCCGTCGTTGGCCTATATCGATGCGACAAGTGGCCGATTGCTTGAGCGCGTCACGCTGTCGTCGCAATGGCATCGCCTGTCGATTCGTCATTCGGTGTTGGCGGCCGATGGCGCTGTATGGTTTGGTTGCCAGCATATGGGGCCGGCCAGCGAGCAACCGCCGCTGGTGGGACGACATCGCCGGGGACACGAGCCCGAGTTGTTTGCCGGCCCGAGAGACGTGCTGCGCAACTGCCGCAATTACATCGGTTCGGTATCGGCAGATTCGGCAGGGCGGGTGATCGCGACGAGCAGTCCGGTGGGTAATCAGGTGATCTATTGGGATGCAGATAGTGGTCGCTCGCTGGGGGTGACCCATTTGGCGGATGGTTGCGGCGTCGCGCCCCTGGGGCCGTCACGTTTCCTGATCAATAGCGGAATGGGAGCGCTCGTGCAAACGGGCCCCGATGCCCCCGTGCAATCCATTCTGGCGCCGTCGTCCAGCCTATCCTGGGATAATCACTTTCGCCGTTTGTAATGCGTCATCGGTAGGGCCGCGCCTGCAGCCCCCCGATCAGGGTGTGTACCATTTTGGCGGCGAGGCGACGACGTGCGGCAGGGCTGCTGCCCTTTTCCGCTCTGTACCAGATCAGCGACCATTGCAGTCCTCCCAACGCGGTTTTGACGGCAATGGAAGCGTCCACATCGGCCAGTGAGTGATCGGCCTTGGCGGCGTTCATTTGTCGCTTGAATAGCTGCTCGAAACGATCGCGGCTATCGATCAGTTCATCCAGGACCTGGCGCTGCGTCGGCGTCAGCGCGCCAAAACGGTGTAGCTGCACGCCCTGTATTACCACGCTTTCGTACGCGTGGTGTTCGAGCAATGCCATCGCATGCGCCATCAGCATGGCCTCCAGTACGGCCATGCCATTGCCGCGTGTGTGCAGCGCGGGCTCGACCGCGTCAAACAACAGCGACATCCCGTGACGATGCACATCGAAAAACAAGTCGATCTTTGACGCGTAGTAGTGGTAGATGCGGCCCTTGGTGGCACCCATGCGACGCGCGACATCGTCCAGCGTCGTGGCGTGGAAGCCTTGTTCCATGAAGCATTCCGCGGCAGTCCGCAGGATTTCCTGAGTAGATATAGCTCGGCGTTGCATAACAGTCTCGACGGTGCCCGAACGGGTGACTCCAGTTTACCCGCGCGGGGGCGGGATGCTTGATATCCCTGCTTGCACAAAATTAACATACTCAGTAGGATGTTTTTAATCAAAAACAGGAGATACATGATGCGCGTGCTGGTGACCGGAGCGGCAGGCTTTCTGGGGACGAGGCTCACGCTCCAGTTGCTGGCGGCGGGGCAGTTGACCGTGGGCGAGGGCGCGCCCCAGCGTATTACCGAGTTGCTATTGGCGGATCGGCAGGCGGTGACCTTGCCGCCGCATGGCGGTGTGCCCGTGCGCGTCGTACAGGGGGATCTGTCCGATCATGTCTTTGCTCGCGACTTGGCCGCGCAGGGATGCGATTCGATCTTTCATCTGGCGGCGAGCCTGACCTTCGAGGCCGAACAAGATCATGCGCGCGCCTACGCGATCAACGTAGAGGCGGTCCGTCATTTAATCGAGGGAGCCGCTCGCCCGCCACGCTTTGTTTTTGCCAGTTCGATTGCCGTGTTTGGGGGCGCGTTGCCCGATATCGTCGATGACACTGTGCGGGCGGAGCCTGATACGACCTATGGCACACACAAAGCCGTGGTGGAGTTGATGCTGGCCAATTACAGCCGCAAGGGAGCCGCCGATGGTCGCGCGCTGCGACTGCCTATTGTCTTGATCCGACGCGGCGTCGCCAGCCCCGTCGTGTCGGACCGTGTGGCGGCCATCGTGCGCGAGTCGCTGGCGGGCAATGAGGTGGTGTGCGGTTTGGCACCTGACACCCGCATTCCGGTGGCGTCGGTCGGTGCTGTTGCGCGGGCGTTAATTCAACTGCACGATGCGCCGGCGGCCAGCTTGCCTCACGCGCGGGCCATGAATTTTCCTGCCCTGACCGTCAGCGTGGCGGACATGGTGGACAGCGTACCTACTCATGTCGGTGCGGCCGCTGCGGGACCCATTCGCTATCAAGCTGACCCGGCGTTGCAACGCATCGTCGATAGCTGGCCCAAGGTCTTTATATCAAAACATGCGACGTCAATGGGGCTGAGTGCCGATGCGGATTTTGATGCCATTGTTCGGCAGTATCTGGCCGATACGCCTGCAGCCGCGCATTGAGCGCGATGTGCTGAACCTTCGTTGCTCCCCGATAGGTGAAGTTGATGAACGCATCTCGTCATGACGTTTTGCCCGTATGTATTATTGGTGCCGGTTCCTCAGGCGTGACGGTCGCCAAAGCGTTCAAAGCAAAAGGCATCCCGTTTGAGTGCTTTGAGATAGGTTCGAACGTGGGCGGCATGTGGCGGTACGAGAACGACAATGGTTTGTCGTCGGCCTACCGCAGTTTGCATATCGATACCAGCCGCCAGAACCTGGGTTACCCCGACTTTCCCATACCGGATACGTACCCGGACTTTCTCTCTCACACAGAGGTGCTGCAGTACCTCGAAGCCTACGCGGATCATTTTGGTGTACGGCCGCATATTCAATTCAACACGCGTGTGGACCGGATTGAACCCACCGATGACGGCAGTTGGACGGTGACATTACAGGGCGGAACGATCCGGCGGTATCGCGCGGTGGTCGCGGCCAATGGACACTTGTGGGACCCGCGCTGGGCCGAGTTTGAGGGGCAGTTCAACGGTGAGCAGATGCACTCGCACCACTACCGCACGGCTGAGCCGTTTAAGGGCAAGCGCGTGCTAATTGTGGGGATAGGCAATTCGGCCGTGGACGTCACGGTGGATTTGTGCAAAACCGCCGATGCCACTTTCCTGTCGACGCGCCGTAGCGCCTGGGTCATGCCGAAATACATTATGGGCCGACCCCTGGATCGCTGGCTGGGTTTTTTTGCAGGCCGCTTGCGTCTGCCTACACCCGTCGCGCGCACGATCGTGAAATGGCTGGCGTATGGCGTCACCGGCGACCAGGCCCGATTTGGGATCCCGAAGCCAGAACATCCTGTCTGGCGTGAGCACGCGACGTTGAGTCAGGAGTTGATCCCTTATTGTGGTCACGGCTGGATCAAGGTCAAACCCAATATCACTAAGCTCGAGGGTGATACCGTGGTGTTTGATGACGGCTCGCGCGAAGCGATCGATGTGATTATTCATGCGACGGGCTACAAGACAAGCTTTCCCTTTTTGTCGCCAGATATTTTCTCGGTGAATACAGGACGCGTGAATTTATATCGCCGTATGCTGGTGCCGGATTATCCGGGGCTATTTATGCTGGGGCTGGTGCAACCCATTGGGCCCACCATTCCGTTGGTGGAGTTGCAGGGGCGGTGGCTGGCGTCGGTGTTGGCCAACGAAACCATGTTGCCAAATCGTGCCGTCATGCAGCAAGAGATCACGGCGCACCATCATCATCAGGCGAGTCGCTATCTCGACGCCGCGCGATACGCGCTGGAAGTGGACGCACGGGCGTATCGCAAGCAGTTGGTCGGTGATATGGCTCGCAAAGCGTCGCTGGCCTCGTGATGTCCCGACGTGTTGCCGAGATCACCGGAGACAAAAATCCCCCAGCGACACTGGGCATCGTCATGGGGATTTGATACAGTTCTCGACTAGCCAACCCCCGAGTGCACGGGTAACGTGGCGCGCTTTGATCAACACGCTAGGAACGACATGCAAGAGTATTTGGTGAATCTCGAGGCCCTGATGCCACGCCTGACCGAGGCCGCGATCAATATCGCCATGGCCTTGGCGATATTGATTATCGGTTGGTGGATATCGTCATTGCTGGGTGCTTGGGTGCGCCGCGCGGCGACGCGCTCGCCGCGTATCGATGCCACGATTGTGCCGATGTTTCATAGCGTGGTGGTGTGGGCCGTCCGCATTTTTACGGTGATCGCGGTATTGGCGCGTTTTGGCGTCCAGACCGCCAGTTTGATTGCCGTCCTGGGCGCGGCCGGTTTGGCGGTCGGGTTGGCGTTGCAAAATACCCTGCAAAATATCGCCGCCGGCATCATGCTGTTGATCTTGCGTCCGCTACGCACCGGTGAATATGTGGCGCTGAGCAGTGGCGCCGAAGGCACGGTTGAGGAAGTCGGCTTGTTCTTGTGCCGTCTGGTGCAGGTCGACGGCATTCATATTACGCTGCCCAATAGCGTGGTCTGGGGCGCGACCATCACGAATTACAGCCGCAACGTGACGCGTCGTCTGGATATCCCTGTCACGATCCATTATTCGGATGACCTCAATGGGGCACTGGAGAACCTGGCCAAGGTGGCCGCGGCACACCCCATGGTGCTTAAAGACCCGGCACCGTTGATCAAGGTCAGCGAGTACACGGATACTGGCACGGTGATCAACGTGCGCATCTGGTGCGCCGCCGCGCAATACTGGGATCTGCGCTGGGATATGTTCCATCAGATTCGCCAGGCCTTGGCGGCGTCTGGCTTCAAGGCGCCGATCCCGGTACGCGAAATCCAGGGTCAACCCAAAGACGCAAGCGCGGCCTGACCAAGTGACATCCGAAGACACGGGCGCGGACTGCTATTAGAGGCCGCTCAACGAAACAAGAGTAGCCTCATCACACGCCGCCCAAAGAAACAGGAGCGGCTTCATCAGTCGCCGCTCGACGAAACAAACGCGGCTCGATCAGGCGCCGCGTAATGACAGGCTGGCGAGTTCGGCGTGGATCCAGCTTGCGATTTCTCGTTGTCGAAGCGCAGGCATGCGGTCAATGATGGCGGTCACGCTGATCGCCAGCATGGGGTTGCCCTGAGGGTCGAGCAGTGCGCAGCCCACTCCTAGCGCTCCGCGTACGGCGTGATTGCCGACGACGGCATATCCGCGAGAGCGGGTATTCTCGATCAGGCGGAGCATTTCGTGCGGCGTCATCCCACCGTATTCGTCCAGGTACTCCGAATTGCGTTCGACGATGCCGTGCGCCACTGGATTCGGCAGGGCTGCGAGTATCGCCATGCCGCCCGAGCCCACGCCAAGCGGTTGCCGCTTGCCAGCATAAGTCGCCAGGATCTGAACGGGATAGCTGCCTATTTCGCGATGCAGGCTGACCGAATTGTCGCCATCGCGCACCACCAGAAACACCGCGTCGCCGGTGCGTTCCGCCAGTCGTTTCAGGCTGGGCAATGCCTGGCTGACACGCGGGTCGGGTGTGGGCGCATTAGGCCGGGTTGCCCATTGCGCCTGGTATTTCTTGGTGCCGGGAACGGGCAAGACCAGGCCAGCGTCCAGCAGGGCGGCCAGCAATCGGTAGATCGTCGGACGCTGAATAGCGGTCAATCGGGCAATGTCCGTGATGCTGAGGCCGGTCGAGCCATGGTCGCGCAGGGCGGCTAATACGGCCAGCCCGCGACGCAGGGTGCGCGGACCAGAAGAACTCTCTGAAATCGACATACAACGCTCAAAAATAACAATAACGAAAGGCCGGGTTTGCGGTTTGTCAGCATAAGGGTAGCAAACACAGTGTCCGTCCTGTGGACTTTACCTTGGCCGGCGTGTGGCTGCTAGTGGTAAATTGTGGCGGCATTACAGACCATAACGTCCGTTGAACGGACACTCTCACAGGAGACCCGACATGATCAAAGGTCAAAAGCCCCGTTTTATTCGCCATGCCGCGTCGCTACTTGCCGGTGCCCTGGGTTCTATGGCGATCGCCGCCAGCGCCCAAGCCGCCTACCCAGACAAGCCCGTGCACATCGTGGTTGGTTTTTCGGCGGGGGGCACTACCGATGTGATCGCTCGCATCATGGCTAAAGAATTGACTCAAGCGTTAGGTGAGTCCTTCGTCGTTGAAAATAAGCCCGGTGCGGGCAGCAACATTGCCACCGACTATGTAAAGCGCGCAAAGCCCGATGGCTACACGCTGCTCTTCGTCGCGGTGACCAGCACCATCAACCAAACGCTGTACCGGAACGTTTCATTCGACTTGACCAAGGACTTTGACGCCATCGCCCTGGGCGCCAAAGTGCCGAATATCCTGGTCGTGAACCCCAATGTACCGGTCAAGTCGGTGCAAGAGCTGGTTGATTACGCCAAGGCAAATCCGGGCAAATTGGCGTTTGCTTCCTCGGGCAGCGGCACGTCTATTCATATGGCCGGCGAGCTGTTCAAAATGCGTACCGGCCTGGATCTGTTGCACGTCCCGTACAAGGGCAGCGCACCGGCTGTGACCGATTTGATCGGTGGCCAAGTGCAGCTCATGTTCGACAACATGCCGGCGTCATGGCCGCATGTGAAGGCTGGCAAACTGAGAGCCTTGGCCGTCACTACCGCCCAGCGTTCGCCGTCGGCCCCCGATCTGCCCACGATGCAGGAACTGGGTTACGACAAATTTGACGTGTCGTCGTGGTTTGGCTTGATTGCGCCGGCCGGCACGCCGCCCGAAGTCATCGAGAAACTCAACGCCGTCATGGTC
Source organism: Bordetella tumulicola (assembly GCF_054779135.1). Lineage (NCBI taxonomy): Bacteria > Pseudomonadati > Pseudomonadota > Betaproteobacteria > Burkholderiales > Alcaligenaceae > Bordetella > Bordetella tumulicola. The sequence continues at coordinate 532,100 of NZ_BAAGYU010000011.1, forward strand.
AAGGCGCAAGACAACCCCGAAGTGAAAGCAGCTTTTGCGGGCCTTGGGGCTGTGGGTGAAAAAACCACGCCTGAAGAGTTTGGCGCGTTCATCAAGTCGGAAATCGAAAGCTGGGCACCGGTGGTCAAAGCCTCGGGCGCACAAGTCGATTAATCTCCGTGACTGATAAGCCACACCTCGACGGGGGTGGCGCTTAAGTCATCAGGCGGGCCATATTTATGGCCCGCCTGATTGTTTTGAGAAGGTGGCATGATCGCCACTCGCGTGACGGACTATTTATTCTGCGCCGCGGTCTTGCGCAGCATGGCCGTACATACTCCACGCAGCATGTCGACTTCGTCCCGACTGAGCCCGCTGCGGCCGAACAGGTGCCGCATGCGGGGCATCAGTTTTTTGGGATGCGCCGGATCCAGGAATTCGACCTGGATCAGCGCTTGTTCCCAATGGGCCAGGAAGGCCTGCACGGCGTCACTGGTAGCGAGTGCCGAGCCTGGATCGGGCTGTTGCGCGGTCGAGACGGGGAGCAGGGCTGTCCCTTGCTCGATCAGTAAGGCATAGCGCAGTTCCCAAGCGGCGAGTTGCAGCGCCTGGGCGACATTTAGCGAGCTGTATTCGGGGTTGGCGGGGATGTGGCAGATGCGTTGGCACAGGGCAATCTGGGTGTTGGTCAGCCCGGCGCGCTCCGTCCCCAGGACCACGGCCGTGCAGCCGGATCCGGGGCTGGCAAGGTGGTCGCGGGCCAGTTCGGCGGCTTGCCGGATATCGCAAGGAGGAGGACCCAGGTCTCGCACTCGTGCCGTCAGGGCGAATGCCAAGGTGACGGGGGCGAGGGCTTCTTCGAGCGTATTGCAGATCCGGGCTCGTTCGAGGACGTCCACCGCGCCACTGGCCAGCGCCACCGCCTCGGGCTGTGTGGTCATGTCCGGATAGCGAGGGTCGACCAGGACCAGATCCTGGAACCCCATCGTCTTGATGGCGCGCGCCGCCGACCCGACATTTCCGGGGTGGCTGGGCTGTACCATGATGAACTGAACGCGTGAAAATGCTTGAGTCATTTAAAATACCCGGTTTGGCCTAGTGCCATCCTGATTTTTCGGGGTCCGCTGCGCAATTGCAGCAGGGCCACCCATGTGATCGCTCAGGGGCGTTTTCTGGTACAAAACCCCAGACATCCCCTTTGCGTCTTACTGCATACGTACGGAATTTTATGCACCCGATGCTCAATATCGCCATCAAGGCGGCCCGGCGTGCCGGCACCATCATTAATCGTGCCAGCCTGGACTTGGAACGAATCAGCGTAGCTCGAAAGGGGCCGCGCGATTATGTCACGGATGTCGACCGTGCCGCCGAGGAGTCCATCGTCGAAACGCTGCACGCCGCCTATCCCGACCACGCGATCCTGGGTGAGGAGTTCGGTCTGCAGGGCCCTGAACAAGCCGAGTTCCAGTGGATTATCGATCCCCTGGACGGCACGACCAATTTTATCCATGGTTTGCCTAACTACGCCGTCTCGATTGCTCTGACGCAGCGTGGCCAGGTGACGCAGGCCGTGGTTTATGATCCGTCTCGCAACGAGTTGTATACCGCCAGTCGCGGTAGCGGCACGTTTCTGAACGACCGTCGCGTGCGCGTGTCGGGCCGTATACGCTACGCCGAGGCCTTGTTGGGCGCCCACTGGCCCCGTTCGGGCGAGGGAGATACCAACGGTGGCCGTTTTGCCCAAATGACGGAAAACTGCAGCGGCGTGCGCCGCTTGGGGTCGACCGTGCTGGATCTGGCCTATGTCGCGTCAGGTCGTCTGGACGGTTTTTGTGGACTTAAGCTCAAGTCCTGGGATCTGGCCGCCGGCAGCCTGCTGGTCCAGGAGGCCGGTGGACTGGTCGCGGATCTCGACGGCGAGCAAGGCTGGATGGACACCGGCAATGTCCTGGCCGCGAGCCCCAAGATCTTTACGCAGATGCTGGCGGCCCTGCAACCCAAGCAGGGCTAGCCGTTTTCCAGAGCGTGTGGGGCATGTTTTGGCGATGACGCCAACGTGCTGCTTCGCACGCCGCTCGGCGCTGTCGCTGGGGCCTTAGACGCGCCATTTGTGACGCATTTGTCTGTATGTTGCCGGCAAGTGACGCCATTTCCCTGTACGATTGGCAGTTCCGTAATTTTTGGAGCTTTCGATGGAGTGGCTGCAGGATCCTGCCGCGTGGGTCGGCCTGCTTACCCTGGTCGTTCTTGAAATCGTCCTGGGGATTGATAACCTCATTTTCATTGCCATCCTGGCGGACAAGTTGCCTCCGGCGCAGCGCGAGCGCGCGCGCATCGTCGGCCTGTCCCTGGCGCTGCTCATGCGTCTGGGTCTGTTGTCGGTCATGTCATGGCTGGTCACACTGACGGCACCTCTGTTTTCTATTGGGCCACTGACCTTTTCGGGACGGGACCTGATCCTGATGATGGGGGGACTGTTCCTGTTGTTCAAGGGGACACTCGAGCTACACGAACGCATCGAAGGCAAGATCGAGCATGCATCGGGACCACGTGTATATGCCAGCTTTTGGGTTATCGTGACCCAGATCGTCGTGCTGGATGCGGTGTTCTCGCTGGATTCAGTAATTACTGCCGTGGGGATGGTGGATCATTTGGCCATCATGATGATAGCGGTGACCATCGCTATCGGCATCATGCTACTAGCCTCCAAACCGCTGACCCGATTCGTCAATGCACACCCGACCGTGGTCGTGTTGTGCCTGGGTTTTTTGCTGATGATCGGCTTTTCGCTGCTGGCCGAAAGTTTCGGCTTCAAGGTGCCCAAGGGCTATCTCTATGCGGCCATTGGTTTCTCCGTCGCCATCGAGGCGCTCAATCAGGTGGCGCGTCGCAATATATTGCGATTGGACGCGACCCGTCCGATGCGTGACCGCACGGCCGGGGCGGTGCTGCGCATGTTGGGCAAGCGCCCGCCTGCCGACGGGGACGATACGATGACGCTTGGCCCGGATCAGCCCGCTGTGCAGCCCTTCGGCGTCGAAGAGCGCAACATGGTGAGTGGGGTGTTGACACTGGCCGAGCGTCCGATTCAGTCGATCATGACGCCGCGCACCGATGTGTCGTGGATCAATATCGACGACGATGCGCAGACGATCCGTGCCCAGTTGACCGAGGCGCCACACAGCTTTTTTCCGGTGTGCCGAGGTTCGCTGGACGAGGTGATCGGCATCGGGCGCGCCAAGGACCTGGTGGCAGACTTGATCACCGACCGCAGCATTCGTCGTGACCGGCTACGTGATCCGATCATTGTCCACGAGTCCATTGGTATCCTGCGCTTGATGGATACACTGAAACGCTCGCGTGGCCAATTGGTGCTGGTGGCCGATGAGTTTGGCGCGATCGAAGGCCTGGTGACCCCAATCGACGTTTTCGAGGCGATCGCCGGTGAGTTTCCGGACGAGGACGAGTCGCCCGATATCACCCCGCTCGAAGACGATATATGGCGCATCGATGGCGCTGCCGACCTACATCATGTCGAGCAAGTGCTGGAAACCGAAAATTTGCTCGACGACTCGCAAGACTATTCCACGTTGGCGGGCTATTTATTGGCGCGTTTTGGCCATCTGCCCCAACCGGGTGATAGTTGTGACTACGAAGACGCGCACTACCGCTTCCATTTCGAGGTCTTGGCGCTCGATGGGCGTCGTATCTCCTCAGTGCGCGTTAAGCGTGTTTCATTGGTTCCGTCCGAAGACGAGTCCGACGGCGACAATCATTAACCTTTCTTTTTGCTCATACTGTGACCGATAGTACGCTACACCTGATCAAGGCATTCTTCCTCGGCATCATCGAGGGGTTGACCGAATTTATCCCCGTGTCCAGTACGGGGCATCTGATTATCTTCGGTGACTGGATCAGCTTCAGCTCGAGCACGGGCAAGGTATTCGAGGTGGTGATTCAGCTGGGGTCCATCCTGGCGGTGATGTGGGTATTTCGTGCGCGGCTGTGGCAATTGATCCGCGGTACGTTGACCGGCGTACCGACCGAGATGGCCTTTACTCGGAACCTTCTAGTGGCCTTTATTCCGGCCGCCGTCATCGGTGCGATTTTCATCAAGTCCATCAAGCAGGTGTTTTATCATCCGGGCGTCGTTGCCGTGACATTGGTGCTGGGCGGCCTGATCATGTTGTGGGTCGAGCGCAAGACGCACGAGACACCCGGAGACACGCCGGGGGCAGCAGACGACACGGCGTCGGACGAGCGCGCCTCGGCCCGCACGCTGGAGCAGATTACGTGGAAGCAGGCGCTGGGTGTCGGCGTGGCGCAGTGCGTGGCGATGATTCCGGGTACGTCCCGTTCGGGCGCGACGATTATTGGCGGCATGATTGCCGGTATCCAGCGCAAGACGGCGACAGAGTTTTCGTTTTTTCTCGCGATGCCGACGATGCTGGGTGCAGCGGCTTACGACCTGTACCGAAATATCGATTTGTTGAGCCAGCACGATTTGTCCGCCATCGCCGTGGGCTTTTTGGCGGCGTTTCTCAGCGCATTGGTGGTGGTGCGGGCCGTATTGCGCTTTGTGTCAAACCACACGTATCGCGTGTTTGCGTGGTATCGGATTGCGTTAGGGATTGTGGTGGCCGTTTGGCTATCCCTGTTCGCGTAGGCGTCGTCTCAGGTTTCTGGGCGAACGTAAAAACCAAGCACACGTAAAAAAAGCCGGATCGTAATCCGGCTTTTTTTATTGTGCCGACACGACGGACGGCGATCAGGCGTTATCCAGATCGTAGGGAGTCAGTCCGTCGCGGTCGATGATCAGCCAGCCGCCACGGGGCGGGTTGGCGTGATCGCACTCCCAGTCGGGCAATACCCAACGTTCGCAGCGGCGTCCATCGATTTCGAGGACATGCCGGGCGGGGCGATGCGTGTGACCGTGCACGAGAATATTGACCTCTGCCGTCCGAAAAGCCGCTTCGACAGCTTGTGCATTGACGTCCATGATTTCGGCGGACTTCATCTGGTTCGCCGATTGGCTTTCTCCGCGCGCTTGTTGTGCCATGGTCATGCGCTCCGGGATGCTCTTGGCCAGGAATTCTGCCTGCCACCGAGGGTCGCGAACCATCGTCCGAAACTGCTGATAAGCCGTATCGTCCGTACAGTACTCGTCGCCGTGGGTCAGCAGAATGCGGCCGTAGTCCGTCTCCAGCAGTGCAGGTTCAGACAGTAGGTGTGCGCCGAGTGCGTGAGCCAGATCCGTGCCGATCAGGAAATCGCGGTTGCCTCGTCCTAGCCACAGTGGAATGCGCGCAGCGGTACGCTTGAGTCCCTGCAAGGCCGTGGCCAGCCAGGGCGGCGCCACCTGGACGACGTCGTCGCCGATCCAGGCATCAAAGATATCGCCCGGCAAGAGCAGGGCGGCGGCCTCGTCGGCTGCCGCATCCAGAAAGCCCAGAAACGCCTCTGCCGTGGCCGGCGTGGCCGGCCCCAGATGGATATCCGAAGCTAGCCAGACCGGGCCCTGCAACTTGACCTTATTCAATGATTTCGGCCTTCTCGATGATCACGTCTTCAGTGGGGACGTTTTGGTGAAAACCGCTGTTGCCGGTTTTCACTCCCTTGATTTTTTCGACCACGTCGATGCCGTCGGTGACTTCGCCGAACACGGCGTAGCCCCAGCCGTTGGGCGTGGGAGCGGTGAAGTTCAAGAAGTCGTTATTGCCCACATTGATAAAGAACTGGGCAGTCGCCGAGTGCGGATCGCTCGTGCGGGCCATGGCCACGGTGTATTTGTCGTTCTTCAGGCCGTTGTTGGCTTCGTTTTCGATGGGAGCCTGGGTGGGTTTTTGCTTGAGGCCGGCTTCGAAGCCGCCGCCCTGGATCATGAAACCATCGATGACGCGATGGAAAACGGTGCCGTTATAGAAACCGCTCTTGACGTAGCCGAGGAAATTTTCCACTGTCTTGGGCGCTTTTTCCGCATTCAGCGTGATGACGATGTCGCCCTGGTTGGTTTGTAGCTTGACGCGAGGATTGGTGCTCATGGTTTTAGTACCTTCTGTCGTAGAGGGGGTGGATGGGGTTGCGGGCTGAGCGCCGGCAGTGACCGGCACGATCGTGGCCAGGGCAACGCTGCAGGCTGCCAAGCGCAGCAAATGAAGGGGAGAGTAGCGCGAAATCATGGGTGTTGTTTTTCCTTTAGCATGTTTTCGATTTCACGTGCCTTGGTGTCCATGCCAGGCACGCCTTCTTTCGCGGCGTCGCGGTACGTACGTAATGCCATCATGAGCTGAATATCGCCCATGTTGGCCCGCGCAGCCGGATAGTCGGGATTGGCGCGCAACGCCATTTCGAGTGCGTCGTGCGCTTGATCCAGGTCGCCCTGCTGCGCGTACAACGCAGCCAGATTGTTCCAGGGTTCGGGCAATTCTGGAAATTGTGTCGTCATTTCGGTGTAAATATCCACGGCCTCGGTCGTGCGGCCCAGTGCCGCCAGCGCCCGCGCGTGCTGGAACATGAGTTGCACGTCAGTGCCGCGCTGCCCCTCGATCTCGGCCTGGCGTTTCTCGATCATCGACAAGGCTTGCTCAGCGTGGCCATCATTGAGGAGTCGTTCAATATGACTGGTAATCTGCGAGGGCGTGGGATCCAGGCGGGTATCCACACCGGGCTTGAGCGCTTCGAGCAGATTGGCCAGGCCTTTCCAGCCGCCCTCGGGGCGGGGGGGATCCAGTTTTGTGCGTGTCTGGGTGTCGTTGTAGGGCAGATCACCACTACCGCCCATCGCCTGACCCAGGGCAGCGCCGCTTGGCAAGGCAACCAGTACCATGACCAACAATGTCGTACGAGAAAGGCGATTAAAGGTCACGAAGGCATCCGTTTAAAAATGGACCGCGTTGCGCGCGTAACGAGGCCGCTTGCTATACTTGACGACCGCCATTTTAGCCCCGGTTGCGTTCGTGGCTGATCCGCCGATGTTTCTGGCACCGGTGTGGACCGACCCGCGGGACTGACACCGCAAATTATCGAGGCCCATTCAAGCGTCATGCTGCACATCTACAACACGTTATCGCGTACGAAAGAACCTTTCCAGCCGGCTCAGCCGGGCCAGGTGCGCATGTATGTCTGTGGCATGACCGTGTACGACTATTGTCACCTGGGCCACGCGCGCATGCTGGTCGCTTTCGACGTCGTGCAGCGCTGGCTGCGCAGCAGTGGTCTGACGGTCGATTATGTACGCAATATTACCGACATCGACGACAAAATCATCCGCCGCGCGGTGCAGACCCAACGTCGCATTGGCGAGGTCACCGAATACTACATCGCCGCCATGCATGCGGATGAGCGCGCCCTGGGGGTGCAATCGCCCGATCGCGAACCGCGCGCCACACAGTACGTGGGCGAGATGCTGGACATCATCGGCAAGCTCGAGCAAAACGGCCTGGCCTATCGAGCCGACGATGGCGATGTGAACTACGCCGTGCGAGGTTTTGAGGGTTATGGAAAATTGTCGGGCAAGGCATTGGATGATCTGCGCGCCGGCGAGCGCGTAGCTGTCGGTTCGGCCAAGCGCGACCCGCTCGATTTCGTCCTCTGGAAATCCGCAAAGGCCGATGAACCCGAGGACACGAAATGGCCGTCGCCTTATGGCCTGGGTCGTCCCGGCTGGCACATCGAATGTTCCGCGATGAGCAAAGCCCTGCTGGGTTTGCCCCTGGACATCCACGGGGGCGGTCCCGATCTGAAATTTCCGCATCACGAAAACGAAATCGCTCAAACCGAAGGCGCATTTGGCGGCACCCTTGCCAACATCTGGATGCACTGCGGCCCGCTGATGGTCGACTCGGACAAGATGTCCAAGTCCCTGGGCAATTTCCGCACCATCCGGCAGACCATTGCGCAAGGCGAGCCCGCGGCCGATCAGGCGGATTACGCCATCAACCCGCGTGAAGCCGAGATGTTGCGCTTTTTTATCGTGCGCAATCACTATCGCAGCCCGCAAAACTACGCACCGGACAATCTGATCGATGCGCAAAATGCGCTGGATCGCCTGTACCAGGCTTTGCTGAATGTGGCGCCCGACGACAGTCCTGTCGACTGGGAGTCCCCGCAGGCACAGGCCTTCAAGGCCGCGATGGACGACGATTTCAACACTTCGGGGGCGCTTGCCGCCTTGTTCGATCTGGCCTCAGATGCCAACCGCACGCGCAGCACGCACAGTGCCGGTCAGCTCAAAGCGCTGGGCGCCGTGCTGGGGCTGTTGCAACAAGACCCGGCCAGCTACTTTCAGTGCGCCACCCGTTATTCGATGGCCAGTATGAGTCAGGCAGACGCGGCTGCCGACGCGCTGAGCGCCGAGCAAATCGACGCACTGATCGCAGCCCGGGCCGCCGCCAAAGTGGCGCGTGATTACGCCGAGGCTGACCGCATCCGCACGCAGCTACGCGAGGCCGGCATCGAGCTCGATGACAAATCCGGTGGTATCACGCAATGGCGTCGCGCCTGAGGAGCCCCCACTGTCATGTCTACTGCTGATATCGCCATTGCCAAACCCGATTACTGGGAAGAAGCCGTCGCCCATCTCATGCGCCGCGATCGCATTCTGAAAAAAATCATTCCCCAGCATGGCGAGATCTGGTTGACGTCGCGCGGCACGCCCTTTGTGACGCTGGCGCGTGCGATCCTGGGCCAGCAAATCTCCGTCAAGGCCGCTGATACGCTGTGGCAACGGTTTCTGGATACCGTGGGCAAGCGTCCTACCCCCGCGAGCGTACTCAAGGTCGGTGTGTCGGGCATGCGCGAGGCTGGTTTGCCGCAACGCAAGTGCGAATACGTACAAGATTTGGCCGCGCATTTTGGCGAACGTCGCGTGCACCCCGAAAGCTGGGCTGCCATGGAAGACGAAAGCGTGGTCTCTGAGTTGGTCGCCATCCGTGGCATCGGTCGCTGGACGGCCGAAATGTTTTTGATCTTTCACTTGCAGCGCCCCGACGTTCTGCCTCTGGACGATTTGGGGTTGCTTAAAGCGATCTCGTTACACTACTTTAGCGGTGAGCCTGTCTCGCGCTTCGAGGCCCGAGAGGTCTCGTCGGCGTGGCAGCCTTGGCGTACCGTGGCGACCTGGTACCTGTGGCGCAGTCTGGAATCCCAAGCGGTTCAGCACTGATGCAGCACTTGGCACCCAACAACGGAACCCTATTCCATGCGCAATACCTTCCTTGAATTTGAACAACCAATGGCTGAGCTCGAAAACAAAATCGAGCAACTGCGCTATGTCCAGGCTGATTCCGCCGTCGACATTTCCGACGAGATCAGCCGGCTGCAGCAAAAAAGCCAGACGCTGGCCAAGGAAATCTACGGCAAACTGACGCCGTGGCAAACCGCGCTGGTGGCACGCCACCCGCAGCGTCCCTACACCCTCGATTACGTGCGTGAGATCTTCACCGACTACCACGAACTGCACGGCGACCGCATGTATGCGGACGACCAGTCCATCGTCGGCGGGCTCGCGCGGTTCAACGGCGAATCCTGCATGGTCATCGGCCACCAAAAGGGCCGCGACACCAAGGAACGCGCCGCGCGCAACTTCGGCATGCCTCGCCCGGAGGGCTATCGCAAAGCCCTTCGCCTCATGCGCGTTGCCGAAAAATTCAAATTGCCCGTCTTTACCTTCGTCGATACCCCGGGCGCCTACCCCGGCGTCGGTGCCGAAGAGCGCGGGCAATCCGAAGCCATTGGGCACAACATCTACGCTATGGCCGAGCTCAAGGTGCCTGTGATCACCACGATCATCGGCGAGGGCGGCTCGGGCGGCGCCCTGGCCATTGCGGTAGGCAACGCCGTACTGATGCTGCAATACTCCACTTACTCGGTGATTTCTCCCGAGGGCTGCGCATCGATTCTGTGGCGTAGTCCCGACAAGGCATCCGAAGCCGCCGCGGCCTTGGCCATTACGGCCCCTAGTCTGAAAGACCTAGGCTTGGTCGACCGCATCGTCAACGAGCCCGTCGGTGGCGCTCATCGCGACCCGCGCGTCATGGCACGCCTGCTGCGCCGCGCGCTGGGTGACGCTCTGCGTCAATTCCGCGGCATGACTGCCGAGCAACTGGTCGAACAACGCGTACAGCGCCTACTGTCCTACGGAAAATTCCAAGAAGTCCGTAGCTGAGATCGCCGTGTTCCCGTGTCCCGATTTGACCGATGCCCTGCGCAGCCTGTTGCAGGGCGCGGCAAATCCCGTGACACACCTGGCCGTTGCCACCAGCGGCGGCGTTGACTCCGCCATGCTGGCCGCCCACGCCGCCAGCGTCGCGCGAGAGCAGGGCATCCCGCTCGTCCTGTTCCACGTTCACCATGGCTTGCAGCCCGCAGCCGACGGTTGGGCCAACCATGTTCAATCCCTGGGACAGATTCTGAACGTACCTGTCGCTATCACACACGCCCAAGTCGATACCGCTAGTGGCCTGGGCATCGAAGCCGCCGCTCGCGAGGCCCGCTACGCCGCGTTGGCCGCCTTGGCCCGGCAACACGGCGTCCCGCATATCCTGCTCGCTCATCATCAAAACGATCAAGCCGAAACGGTCCTGCTACGCCTGCTACGCGGCACCGGCCCCGACGGCATGGCCGCCATGTCCCCCAGCATGCAACGCGATGGCCTGACTTACCATCGACCCTGGCTAAGCCAACCCCGTGCCCGCATCCTGCAAGCCGCCCAGGCATTCGCCGAGCGCCACGCCTGGCAACCTGTCCAGGACCCCACCAACGCCGACCCTCGCTACACGCGAGCCGCCGTCCGCGAGCTCCTGTCCCCCGTCCTCGACGCCCGCTGGCCCGGCTGGCAATCCCGCCTGGCCAGCCACGCAAGACGCGCCGCCGAGTCCACCAGCATCCTCGATGACGTCGCCGACGATGATCTGGCGACGCTAGACCCCTCCCCAGACGGATTGAGCTTTTCCCTGGCCAAGTGGCGCGAACTCCCGCCCCCTCGCCAGTCCCTGGTCCTGCGCCACTGGCTACGCCGCCACGGCGCCGGCATGCCCACCGAAGCTCGACTGGCAGACCTGCTACGGCAACTCCGCCAACTCCACAGCCTAGGCCACGATCGCCAAATGACTGTCGCCCACGCCCAACATCAAATCCGCTGCCATCGTGGCCGAGTACGACTAGAGCGCCGAAAAAAATAGCGTAAGACACGGCCTGTACGCCAAAATAGCGCCACACTGTCCCCCACAAAACGCCGCTCTCTGCGCAAATCCTAACCACGCGCTAAAATACTAGGCTTTGCCCGCCCTGACGGGGCCGGCTTTCCAGCCAGAGTACGAGATGTCCCTGATCGTTCACAAATATGGCGGTACCTCGATGGGCTCCGTTGAGCGCATCCGCAATGTTGCGCGCCGCGTCGCCAAATGGCATGCCGCCGGCCACCAAGTGGTCGTCGTGCCGTCCGCCATGGCCGGCGAAACCAATCGCCTCTTGAGCTTGGCCCGCGAAATCACGCCTCAGCCGGATCCCCGGGAGCTCGACATGATCGCCGCTACCGGTGAACAAGCCAGCAGTGGGCTGCTCGCCATTGCCTTGCAGACCCAGGGCGTATCTGCTCGCAGCTACACCGGTTGGCAAGTTCCTGTGCGCACCGATTCGTCCTTCACCAAGGCCCGCATCACCGCCATTGACGGCGATCGCATTCGTGCCGACCTTGATGCCGGCCGCGTCGTCATCGTGACCGGCTTTCAGGGCATCGATCCCGACGGACACATCACCACCCTGGGCCGAGGCGGCTCGGACACCTCCGCCGTGGCCGTCGCTGCAGCCCTCGAGGCCCACGAGTGCCTGATTTTCACCGATGTCGATGGCGTCTATACCACTGACCCGCGCGTCGTACCCGAAGCGCGCCGCATGTCGGTAGTATCCTTCGAAGAAATGCTCGAAATGGCCTCGCTGGGCTCCAAGGTGCTGCAAATTCGCGCGGTGGAGTTCGCCGGCAAATACCGTGTCCCCACGCGCGTGTTGTCCTCGCTGACCGACCCGCTCATTCCGCTCGAAGAAGAAATCACTTCGGGCACGCTGATTACTTTTGAGGAAGACGAAAAAATGGAAGCCGCCGTAGTCTCCGGCATCGCCTTCAGCCGCGACGAAGCCAAGATCACCCTGCTGGCCGTGCCTGATACCCCGGGTGTGGCGTACTCCATCCTGGGCCCGGTCGCCGCGGCCAATATCGATGTCGATATGATCGTGCAAAACCAGTCCGTGGCGGGCACCACCGACTTTTCGTTCACGGTCAATCGCAACGAGTTCCAGCGCACCATCGAGTTGCTCAAGCGTGACGTCATCCCGACCGTCAAGGCTCGCGAACTGGTCACCGACGACAAGGTCGCCAAGGTGTCCATTGTCGGTATCGGCATGCGTTCGCACGTGGGCGTGGCCAGCCTGATGTTCCAGACGCTCTCCAAAGAGGGCATCAACATTCAGATGATCAGCACCAGCGAAATCAAGACATCGGTGGTCATCGACGACAAGTACATGGAACTGGCCGTGCGCTCTTTGCACAAGGCTTTTGAACTGGACCAGTCGCCCACCGAAAAGGCCTGATTGCGCGTGAGTTTTGGCATGCGCCATCGGTGCATGTCATAAAAATCATGCTAGAATTGCAAGTTCTGCGGAGACGTGGCCGAGTGGTTGAAGGTACTCCCCTGCTAAGGGAGCATGTGGCTTAAAACTGCATCGAGGGTTCGAATCCCTCCGTCTCCGCCAGAAGAATCAATATTCAGACATTACTCAAAAACCCGCATGAACACTGGTTCTGCGGGTTTTTTGTTGTTTCTTGATAACGCGCCTTTGATACCTGTCAGGGTGTGTCGATTCGGGTACCAGTCTTCTCAAGCGCTGCTTGATGGTACTGCCCGCGCCAGGCGCAGAAACCCCAGCGCTGCGAAACTGATCAGTCCCAGAGCGGCTGTTATCAGAAGCGCATTTACCCCCCATTTTTCGAGACACAAACCGAAGAGCCAGGGGGCCGCCGCCTGAGCAATACGCGCGGGCACCATCAATATCCCTTGCCGCAGGCCATAGCCCTGTGGGCCGAACAGCGCGAGGGGTAATGTGCCTTTTGCAATGGTCAGAATGCCGTTTCCGCCGCCGTGCAAAATGACGAACGCCGAAGCGGCAGGGGCGCCCAATACGAGCAATGTTGCCACGCCCAATGGGTGGCCCAGCGAAGCAAGCCTGGCAGCCAGGAGGGGGTGCATGCGCCGAAGCAACGTGAATTCGAGCGCACGGGCCCCCACCTGTGCAGGGCCCACCAGTGCACCGGCGGCGACCGCGGCCGCCAACGTCGCACCGCTGGCCATCAGGACACCCGGCAAATGGGCTGCCATGGCCGTGCTGGTGAACCAGGTGATAGCAAACACAATGGCCAACAAGATGGACGGCCATAGCGTGGTGGCACCTGCTGTCGATACCGCATCGGCCGTCGTTTTGGGAGTCGTTTCGTCTGGTGCCGGCGCCCGATCGGCGGGATGCGACGGATTGGGTAATAGCGCGTTCAGAGGCAGCGCGACCCCAAGATGCAGCGCCGCCCATGTCAGGCAGGTGCCCCGCCAACCCCAATGCAATTCAAGGTAGGTGGACAATGGCCAGCCCACGGTGCTGGCAAATCCTGCGAGCAGGGTAATGCCGGAGATTGCGCTGCGCGAGTCCTGTCGATAGAGGCGTACCAGGGTGGCAAAGGCGGCCTCGTATAGTCCGCTGCCCATGCCGATACCCAGCAGCGCCCAGGCCAAAAACAGGCTGATTGGCCCCTGAGCGCCTGCCAGGCACGCCAGTCCGCCTGCGAACAGAACATTCGTTGCCATCAATACGGGGCGGCCGCCCCAGCGGTCGATGGCAAGCCCCGCGTAGGGGCCTACCAGTGCCGAAATGAGCAGCGCGACCGAAAATGCGGCAAATACAACCGGCGCATTGATGCCCAACTCACGTGCCATGGGAACGGCGAGCATGGCCGGCAAATAGTAACTCGACGCCCAGGCCAGCGTCTGTGTGACCCCAAGGGCGAGAACAACGTTTCGACGGCCAGCCAGACGCATCAAATTGACCACGGGTTGATTAGGTTGAAGGGCAAAGCATCGCCACTGACTTGTATCACTGTCAAGGCCGTGTCCTGCTCGTGTCCGTCGCACTCACCGAGGTGATCAGAATCACCCAGGGCATTGTTACGCTATTCCTGCGTACGACCGATGCCGTGCAGTTCGCTGTGCAGCGACATGGCGTCCAGCCGATCGAACGGCAGCGATTGGAACAGTTCGATGCGACGCTTCAACATACGCGCCGTGTCGTGAAAGGCCTTCAGACGTTCTTCTTCAGTCCCCTCATGGGCAGCGGGGTCGGGCAGACCCCAATGCGCGGACATCGGGTGTCCTGGCCAGACAGGGCAGACCTCGCCGGCGGCGTTATCGCAGACGGTAAAAATGAAATCGAACTCCGGCGCGCCGGGGGTGGTGAATTCATCCCAGCTCTTGCTGTGATAGCCGTCTGCGGGTAGCGACAACGTTTTCAGCGTGTTCAGGGCCATCGGGTGAACCTCTCCCTTTGGGTGGCTGCCCGCAGAGTAGGCGTGAAATCGCTCACCGGCCAGGCCGTTCATGATGCCTTCGGCCAGGATAGAGCGGGCGGAATTTCCGGTGCAGATGAACAATACGTTGTAAGTCGATTTCGACATGGGTAGTCCCCTAGAAGCAGCGGATAGGTGATTTCGCCTCGCAATGGGTATCGCGTGGCGGTGGGTTGATGGGATTGAAGGTGAGGCAGCAGGCGAAGCGTTTCACGGTTGGTCCTTCGTCAGCAGGAGGGGCGGGTCTTGGAATCGCTGGCTTCGCATGTTTCATCTTGGCAGCAGTGCTCAGTCAGATAGCCCAGCAGCCCATTCATGCGCGAGAAATCGGCGCGATAGATCTGATTGCGGCCTTGCTGTTCGGCGTTGACCAGATTCGCATGCAATAGCTCCTTCAGGTGAAATGACAGCGCATTGCGAGCTACACCTAGCTGGTCCGCCAGGACACTGGGGATAAGTCCTTCTGGGCCCTTCACGACGAGGGCGCGGAATATGCGCAGGCGTTGCGTGTGAGCGAGCGCGCTCAGGGCCGTGATGGTTTGTTCTTCGTTCATAGATCAATAATACAACTGTTATTGAATCAATGGCAACGCTGAAAACGTAATACGGACGGTCGCAAACGGGCGCTGCCTCCTTTGGCACGCAGTCTTGCGCTGCGTGCCTGAGGCCGACACAGTCGGTGTTACCTGTCTGCCTCGGCTTCCTGCGTCGCCTGCCGTTTTCAGCGCGATCCATTCAGGGCGATTTACGGCAGTCAGCGCCTGAGACACGTTCAGACCCAACACGACATGCGATCCGGCACCGGGCGGTACGAATTTCAATGATTTCTGTGTCTGGGCCATCACCACCACCGGTACGTTCAAGGCGGCAGCCATATGCATCGGCCCAGAATCTGGCGTCACCAGGAGGCGCGCCTGAGCCAGCATGGCCGCAAATATTCGCAGAGGCTGAGGCGGGCAAAGCATGCCGTGCGGCAGTACCCCCAGGGCATGCCGCATGTGAGGGACCATCGTCTTTTCTTCGGGGCCAACAAAAACCACGAACCGCTTTCCCATCTGATCCAGGCCTCGTATCAACGCCAGCCAGAAAGAGAGGGGGCAGACTTTGTCTGCATGACCCCCCACAAAAACAGCAACGAACGGCTCTACCTGGCCGTCGCCGTTTGCCACCAGGCCGAGGGCCTGCAATTGGCCGAGCGCGGCCGTCGTTTCCTCATTGGACGCGACCAGTTGGGTCCTGACGGGGCCGATCATTCCCAGCGCTCGCGAGAATGCGGTGCCTGTATCGTAGGCATGGACGATGGGGGCGGTGACCGGAACGTCATACCAGGCAGCGCCGCGTTTTGGCTTGCCCATAACGTAGCGGGCACCGACCAGCCTCGAGGCAACCAGGCCACTCAACGAACTGTTTGCCAACTGCACCGCCAAATCGTAGCGTTGCGCCCGCAAATTGCGCATCATCGAGACGGCACGCCAAGGCCGCAGGATCGCGGACCTGGACATCGCGGCGATGTGATCGACAGGCAGATTCTTGAACAGCACCGCGGTCTTGTCGGTGACGAGGAAGTCTATTGTCGCCCCCGGAAACCGCTCGCGCAGCGGTGCGATGATGGCGGTGCTAAGGATCGCGTTGCCGATGCGGTAGTTAGGACGGATGACAATGATCCTGGAAACGCCTTGTAGCGCTGTAACGGGTATCTCTTGTCTAACCCTGGCAAAGGTACCTAGCAGGCCAAAAACAGTTCTCTTGGCGATTTTTTCTGCCTTCTTGGCAACCCTCTTCATCGCAATTTCCTGCGCCATTGTCAATTTGGCATACAGCACGCGAGAGTGCCCGAGAACTATGACAATAAGAGTGCCGATTCGGGTTCGAACAGCGCAGGTTTTGCAGTACCCTGACAATCGGGATTTGCCTGGTATGCAAAAAGAGTGCTATAGTTTCTTTCTTTGCAGCGCCCGTAGCTCAGTTGGATAGAGTACTTGGCTACGAACCAAGGGGTCGTGGGTTCGAATCCTGCCGGGCGCACCAAATTTAAAAAGGGTCTCCATTGCGAGATCCTTTTTTTTTGGGGGGCTTTCCCCTATGTCTCTACCCACGCAGTAAGTTAGTAAAAAACCCGCCAGACATCGGCGGGTTTTTGCGTCTGGGAGTCAGCGACTGTTACGAGGAGTGGCGTAAACACGCGGACGCCCTCAATTGCGCTAATAATCTCTTCCCATGACTTCGATACGTTCGCCACAAGCCGCTCATTTGCCCCTGGCTGATGGTCATACCGTGCCTGTTTATCGCTGGGTGCCCAATCGGCCCAATGCCTCTAATTTTGGTGATGATCTCGGGCCGATGGTCGTGCGCGCCTTACTTCAGCGGCTTGGGAAACACCATCTACAGGTTATTGATGCGCCACCGAGAGGCCGTTCTAAATTGTTGTCGGTCGGTTCGATTATTCACAATGCGCGCAAGGATGATGTGGTCTGGGGGGCTGGTATCAATGGCAAGTTGTGGCCAACGCATGTGACGGACAACATGGGCATCGTTGTCACCGCAGTGCGTGGCCCCCTTACGCGAGAAGCGCTCAAGGCACGCGGAATCGCATGCCCAGAAATCTATGGCGACCCCGGCCTATTATTTCCTCGTCTGTATGCTGCCGAGATCGAACAGGCCATTGAAAAACGCCGCAGCGCAGGCCCCACCGGGGGAGTCGTCTATATCCCGAACTTGAATGATGAGCGGCTCATATCGACGGATCATCTCGCCCTGACTGCCGATATTCGTATCGTGAGCCCAGGACAGGCGCCCTGCGATGTCGCGGCAGAGATCGCAGTCGCGGATCTCGTGTTGGCCAGTTCGCTGCACGGCCTTGTCCTGGCCGAGGCGCTTGGTATGCCGGTTCGCCCGATTGCCAGTCTGTTTGAACCGGCATTCAAGTATCTGGATTATTTTCTAGGTACAGGCAGACCATCTGCAGTATTTTCGACGTCAATTCCGCAAGCGCTAGAATCCCCCGATCTGGCTGAGCCGGTCTTCGATTCCCGTGCGCTGATGAATGCTTTTCCGCATGACATGCTGGATATCGCTTAGGGTAGGTGACGGGGGCTTCGAATGGCTCGAGCCACATTGGCGCACGACTATCTGGCGCACATTTTTTTTGGGCTAAGCCAACGCCGGATAGCCGGTCCGCAGATACGTCTGTGGCGGTACGCCCAGTGCTCGTCGGAACATGGCGCTGAAGGCGCTGGGGCTGCGGTAGCCGAGTTCGGCGGCGACGCGCGCAATCGGTTGGCCCAGCGATAGGCGATGCAGGGCATCGGCCAGACGCACCTGCTGCACCCATTGCCGATAGTTCAACCCCAGTTCCGCCTGGAATAGCCGGATTACGGTGCGGCCACTGGCACCCACTTCATCTCCCCAATCGTGTACGGTGCGATTCAGGTTGGGTTGCGCCAGAATGGCGCGGCAAACAGTTTGCAGGCGTCGATCATGTGGCCAGGGAATCTGAATCGGAATGACGGGCGCGGCCTGCAGCTCGGTCAGCAGCAGGGTCGCGATTTGGCCGCCGCGGCCCTCGAGGGCGTATTCAACGGGTTCGGCAGCCAGGGCCAGAATCAGCTCGCGCAGCAACCCTGATACCTCGATCACCTGGCAACGGTTCCACAGCGCGTGGGCCGCATCGGCATGCACATACAGGGTGCGCATCAGTACGGTGCCTACCATCTGAATGCCGTGCGTGGTACCCGGCGGCACCCACAGTGCGCGCAGCGGTGGCAGGATCCAGAAGCCGTCGGGCGAACTGACGCGCATCGCGCCTTCAACGGCATAGATCAATTGGCCTCGCGGATGGCTGTGCGGGCCTGTCGTGTCGCTCGGGACAAAGTCCTTGGCCATCGCCGTGACTCTGCGCGGCACATGCTGATAGTCATTGGCATCAAGGCTGCGCGTGGGGTCCAGCGACGGAGGCGGGCGACGAGGCATGTTGACGATGTCACTTTTGCGATAAATATTGGCACTTTCGTGTGTTTCGGACTTTATACACTGTTTGTGGGCACCATTCATTCAGTTGCGCGTTCGCGTGAGAGATCTAGTATTAGGTGCAGGAAGGGCAGGTGTTTCATCGCCTGTCTGGTTGATGGTTGTCTTTCTTTGGTATTTGCTGCTACGTCATGACTTCCCCGCAAGCTGTCAGTTCCGACCC
Source organism: Bordetella tumulicola (assembly GCF_054779135.1). Lineage (NCBI taxonomy): Bacteria > Pseudomonadati > Pseudomonadota > Betaproteobacteria > Burkholderiales > Alcaligenaceae > Bordetella > Bordetella tumulicola. The sequence goes on from NZ_BAAGYU010000011.1 coordinate 550,870, forward strand.
CGTTTCCGTCGTGTCCGCGTCCGTTAAACCGACGTCATCGACCTCGTATAAGGTCCTGGGCGCCATCAGTGTGGCCCACATGATGAATGACATGATCCAGTCGATCTTGTTAGCCATCTATCCCATGCTGAAGGATTCGTTTAACTTGAGCTTTGGAGAGATCGGGCTCATCACGCTGACTTATCAGCTTGCCGCCTCACTGCTTCAACCGTGGATCGGTTTGTATACCGATAAACGACCCACAACGTATTCGCTGCCCGTCGGCATGGCCTTTACGTTGGTGGGCTTGGTGTTGCTGGCGTATGCCCCGTCTTTGCCCTATTTGTTGGTGGCCGCCGCCATGGTCGGCACAGGTTCGTCGATATTCCATCCCGAGTCCTCACGCGTTGCCCGCATGGCGTCGGGCGGTCGACATGGCTTGGCGCAGTCGCTGTTTCAGGTAGGGGGCAATGTGGGCTCGGCGCTTGGCCCCTTGCTCGCCGCGTTGATCATCATTCCGCACGGGCAAACCAGCGTGGCCTGGTTTTCTCTGGCGGCCTTGTTTGGCATTGTCGTGCTGGTCGGTATCGGGCGCTGGTACGGTGCAAATCGCGCGTTGCTCAAACCCAAGGCCCGAACAGCCGGGTCCGTCACGACGCTCAGGCGCGGACAAGTCCTCGGCGCGTTGGGGATTCTGGGGATACTGATCTTCTCCAAGTATTTTTATCTGGCTAGCCTGAACAGCTATTTCACGTTCTACCTGATCGACCGCTTTGATTTGTCGGTACGCAGCGCGCAACTGTATTTGTTCCTGTTCCTGGCGGCGGTCGCCGTGGGGACGGTGGCGGGTGGCCCAGTGGGTGACCGCGTCGGCCGCAAGCTTGTCATTTGGGTCTCGATTTTGGGCGTTGCGCCGTTTACCTTGCTCTTGCCGCACGCCAATTTGTTTTGGACTGGCGTACTGGTGGTGATCATCGGCGTCATTCTGGCCTCGGCGTTTTCGGCTATCGTGGTCTACGCGCAGGAATTGGTCCCCAATCGGGTGGGCATGATTGCAGGCCTGTTCTTCGGGTTGGCCTTCGGCATGGGCGGGCTGGGTGCCGCCGCCTTGGGCAAGCTGGCGGACGTCACGAGTATTACCTACGTCTACCAGGTCTGCGCCTATTTGCCTCTACTGGGACTGGTCGCATTTTGGCTGCCGGATATCGAAGGCAAAAGACGCCCTCGTGTGACTGTTCCCCCCCAAGGTGCATCCCCGAGGTAGAAAACGACGGTACCGACGACGCGCATCGTCTTTCTGGCAGAGACGCCGCCCCAGCGACTCCACTGGACAACTCAAAAATATCAGTTATAATTTCGCCTCTTTATCAGCGCCCGTAGCTCAGTTGGATAGAGTACTTGGCTACGAACCAAGGGGTCGTGGGTTCGAATCCTGCCGGGCGCACCAAATTTAAAAAAGGGTCTCCATTGCGAGGCCCTTTTTTTCGTCTGTTGCACGATGGCGTTGTCGTGAGTATTGTGTCTCAGCCCCTAGAGGCTAAAGAGCCGGCTTTTGAAATAGCGTCAGGCCTTTCGAACAGACCAAGGAGACAACGCGTTCATGCTACCCGATCTGACTTCGCTCGTTTTGCTGCGCCACGCTGTCGATACGCGCAGCTTGTCCAAATCGGCCGAGCGCATGCATATCACGTTGTCGGCTGCCAGTCGTCGTATTTCGTTGTTGGAACATCAGTTTGGCATTGAGTTCTTTGGCCGCCCTCCGGGTGGCGGTATCGAGCCCACGCCCGCGGGCGCCATCGTGGCGAGAGGGGTCGACAAGGTTTTGCAAGAGGTCGACCGGATGCAGCGAGAGCTGGCCGAGTATGTCGGCGGCATACGAGGTAGTGTGCGGCTGTATGTTAATACAACGGCTATGGCGCAAGGCCTGCCGCAAGAGCTGGCACGCTTCAGCGCCTCGCGTCCGAATATCCGGATCGATGTGCGTGAACGACGCAGCGCCAGTATTCCGTCTTTCATCCACGAGGGGGCAGGCGATATCGGTATTGTGATGGAGGGCGCGCTCATCGATGATCTGGCGGTGCGCGAATACAAGGTTGATCGGTTGTGTGTCATCGTTCCCGAGGACCATCCCCTGGATGTCGAGAGCGTCGCGTTCGAGGAGTTGCTGGATTACGACTTCATCGGGCTCGATACCAACGCCTTGCAGACAGAGCGCATGCTGTCGGCCGCTACCGTCCATGGTAAGAACCTGAAGCTGCGCGCGCAGACACAGAGCTTCGAAGCGCTGTGCCGGATGGTCGAAGCCGGTATGGGAATAGGCGTGCTGTCGAGCGCGGCCGCGCGTAGCTATATTCCGAGCCTGCGCATCAGGATGATCGCGCTGGCTGATGCGTGGGCCGAGCGCAAAATCCTGCTGTGCACGCGCCCTGGCGAGCTCGAACGACCCGCCGAGGAATTACTGTCGTTTTTGATCAATTCGCAAGTCGCCAGTGTGTTGCAGGGCGACGGCTGACCTGGCCGGCAACCCGAGGCCACACCTCGGTGCAATAGCCCTTCGAGTTTCGTTAATGGCTATTGATCAAATCGCACTTGTCGCGGGATTAGACGTCGATATACTGCCTGCAGAGACAACGATTTTCGTCATGCCAGATTCAGATTTCTGCAGCGCCCGCAGCGACGGTTGCGGTGTTCGCCGACGAAGATCAAATCACTAACGGACATCCACGGCCGGGAGTCCGATTTCCCCAACGCATATATCAGGTGGCGCATTGCCGCGCCCGCCGTGTGTCGTCTGGAAAAAACGAAAACGATAAATAAGGAGGAGTCATGAAGGTATTGAATGCCCTATTGTTGTCCGTCGGCCTGGCATTGGTGAGCCAGCAGGCTGTCGCTCAAGAGTTTAAATTCCGGTTTTCGGCGGATTCGGCCACCACCAATGTCAAGGTACAAGCCTTTCAGAAATGGGCCGACCTGGTCAAGGAAAAATCCAACGGGCGAATTTCGATTCGCGTATACCCCAGCGCCCAGTTGTACAACGATGTCAACGTGATTCCCGCGGTGGGATCGGGAACAGTGGATATCGGTGCGCCCCCTAGTGGCCTGTTGACGACGGTGATACCCGAGGCGTCGGTCTTTGAATTGCCCTCTATGTGGGGGATCAGCTATGACCAGTATCGTCGGGTGTTGGCGGGCGAGTTTGGCAAGGAACTGTCCCAGCGCTTTGAGGAAAAACTGGGCGTCAAGATCCTGGGCTACTACAACATGGGCGCCTGGGTATGGGGCACTAATAAAAAGTCCACCCTGATTCAGGCGCCTGCGGATTTCAATGGCAAAAAAATCCGTGTGGTGGGAAACCCTCTGGTTGAGCAGACGTTTAAGGCCTTTGGCGCGCAGCCGGTGCAGATGGCGTGGCCCGAAGTGCCAACCGCCTTGTTGCAGGGCGTGATTGACGGCCTGGAGACGACCCTGTCCGGCCTGGACTCGGTAAAGGGGTGGGAATTGGTCGGGAATCTGACCTATGCCAATTACAAGTACACCCCCTACGTTGCGATCATGAACCTGCGTTCCTGGAAAAAATTGCCCGCTGATTTGCAGCAAGTCATGCTCGATACCATGGAGGAATCCGTGCGTTGGCAAGACGCCGAGTTGGAGCGCATCCATAAGGCAGCCCTTGAGCGCTTTCGCGAGAAGGGCGTAAAGGTCAAGGTGCTGCAGCCCGCTGAGGTAAAGGCATTCTCCAAGGCGGCCGACAAGGCGGGGGCGGCCTACATCAAAGCAGAAAATCTCGAGCAGGCTGAGGCGAGTGCGCGCGCTAGCGCAGGCGCGCCGTAACGCACAGCCAGGCGGTGTGCTGCGCACACCGCTTCATCGATATTTTTACCGCCGGGCCGCCCCAAGGTAAAAACGCCCCCTTGGGGGGCAGCAAGCCGAAGGCGCGGCGTGGGGGCATTTTTTATTTTTTGAGGTATGACATGGTGTCGGATACGTTGCGCGATAGAGGTCTGCTGGTGCTTGGCGCGATTGCGCTTGTCGCTACGCTGATGGGCGCGTTGGCGGTGGTGTCCCGTTACTTGTTTTCGTCGGCCGTCAGTTTTTCGGACGAAGTCGTCACGTACTTGATTGTCTGGGGCACGCTGATTGCCTTTGGCATCGGTGAGTTTTTGAATGAGCATCTGCGCGCAACGGTCCTGGTGGAACGATTGCCGCCGTTTTGGCAGAACGTATCGTCGTGGCTGTCATTTGTGCTGACGTTGTTGTTTGTCGCCCTGATCGTGTATTTCGGTGTCGAGGTAGCCTGGCAGCGCCATGTTTTCAACGAGGTCTCGCCGACGGCTTTGCAGTTCCCACAGTGGGTGGCGCGGGCGGCGGTGCCGGTTGGTTTCGCGATTGCGGGTGTTGCCTTGTTTGCTCGCGTGCGCCGCATGACAAAGGGGCTTCGTCGTGATTGACTACTTGCCTGTTGTTTTGTTGATGGTGTTGCTGGCTATCGGTGCCCCCATTTATTTGTCGCTGGGCCTGAGCGCATTACTCGGTTTTTATATCGCCGAACTGCCGCTGGTGGCGTCGGCCGAGATTATCTATAACAGCCTGACACCGTTCACGTTGATGGCGGTGCCTTTTTTTGTGATGACGGCGAACCTGATGACCGCGGGCGGGATTTCAGATGCGCTGGTCAAGTTCGCGCGCGTTTGGGTGGGGCATGTGTGGGGCGGCTTGGGGGTAGCCACTATTTTGGCGTGCGCCATATTCTCGGCCATCTCCGGCTCGAGTGTGGCCACCGCGCTGGCGATTGGCTCAATCGCCATTCCTGCGATGGTGGCCGCGGGCTACGATCGATCCTATGCCATGGGCGTGACGGCCGCCGGCGGCACGCTGGGGATTTTGATTCCGCCCAGCATTCCCCTGATTCTCTACGGCTTTATCACCGATCAGTCGGTGGTGGCGTTGTTCTCTGCCACGTTGATTCCCGGCTTGCTCGCGGTGCTCAGTTTATTGGTGTGCGCGATGACCATCGCGCGACTCAAGAACTATCCCCGCCGGCCCAGAGCATCATTGCCAGAGAGGATGGCCGCGCTAAAGGAAGCGTTGCCCAGCCTGTTGTTGCCGGTGATGATACTAGGGGGCATTTATGGCGGTATCTACACACCCACCGAGGCGGCCATTGTGTCGGTGGTGTACGCCATTCTCGTGAGCCAGATTTTCTACAACAGGATGCGCTTTCTCGAGATCCTGCGCATTATGGGAAAGTCCATGATCGATACGAGCGCGATCATGATCATTCTGGCTGCGGCGATGCTGCTGGGCCATTACCTGAGCATTGTGGATCTGGGCCACAGGGTGGCGGCCATGGTGCAGGACATGGGCCTCAATCCCTGGCAATTCAATCTGGTGATCATGGGCATCCTGTTGGTGCTGGGTATGTTCATGGAAGCCACATCCATGCTGTTGATCATGGTACCGATGCTGTTGCCCGCCATGATTGCGTTGGGCGTGAATCCAGTGCACTTCGCCGTGCTGTTCGTCATCGCTATGGAGATCGGCCTGATCACCCCACCCATCGGGATGAACCTGTATGTCGTTACGCGTTCTGGCCAAGGCACGCTGCAGGAGGCCATTCGTGGCAGCGTTCCCTACGTCGGCATGTTGATCCTGCTGGCGCTGATTGTGCTGGCTTGGCCCACTACTGCGCTGTGGCTGCCGCAGTGGTTTGCCCGCTAATACGAACACGCAGGCTACGGCACACGGGTACGGAGAACCTTTGCGATATGCGAATTGCGCACCGGCGATACCCACCATGCCGAACCCCCAAGCGAATGAGACGGCGGTCCCGAGTGGACTTCAATCCTCTTTTCTATGTGAGTCAATCATATGAAGCACGAAACATCATCCTACCGCAGGAACGAAAATTTCGAGAAAGGTCTGAAGATACGAGAAGAGTTACTCGGTAAGGAGAAAATCGATACGGCGTTGTGGGGCGCTGACGCGTTTAACCAGCCGATGCAGCAATTGGCCACCGAGTACTGCTGGGGCGAGATCTGGAGTCGTCCGGGCCTGCCACGCAAGATTCGCAGCTTGCTGAATATCGCCATGCTAAGCGCGTTAAACCGATCGACGGAACTCGAAATCCACGTGCGTGCAGCGTTGAAAAATGATTGCTCGACCGAGGAAATCCAGGAGGCCTTGCTGCAGGCGGCCGTTTATGCGGGCGTGCCGGCCGGTGTCGAGGGTTTTCGCGTTGCCAGTCGAGTCATCCAGCAAACCCTCGAACAAGCGCCACAGGAGGCGAAAGTATGACGACCCCTCAACCCGTCGGATTTATCGGCCTGGGAAGCATGGGCGGAGAATTGGCTTATCGGCTCGCCAATTCGGGCTTGCCGCTGGTGGTCCATGATGCACAGCCACAAGCGTATTCACGCTTTGAAGGTCTGGATGTTGTGCAGGCGGCGACGCCCGCCGAAGTCGCGTCGCGTTGCGAAATCGTGTGCGTGTGCCTGCCCACGCCGGATGTCGTGCGCCAGGTGGTGACGGGTGCAGATGGCTTGGTGCAGGGCAAGCGGCTGCGCACGTACATCGACATGTCGACGACCGGACCGACTACGGCCAAGAGCATGGCGGCGGCACTGGCTGACGGGGGCGTGCGTTCCATTGATGCCCCGGTCAGTGGTGGCGTGGCGGGCGCGCGTGCAGGCACATTGGTGCTCATGGTCTCGGGCGCGCCTGACGTGGTGGCCGAACTGGACCATATCTTCAAACCACTGGGAAAAATCAGCATCATTGGGCCTGAGGTTGGTCAGGGTCAGAGCATGAAGCTGATCAACAATCTGATGGCGGCTGCCCATCTGGCGCTGGCAGCCGAGGCGACGGTATTGGGCGTGAAAGCAGGCTTGCAGGCCGAGGTCATTCTGAATACGCTGAATTCGGGCTCGGGCAAAAACTCGGCGACCGAAGACCGCTTTCCCAAACATGTGCTGCCGCGTACGTTCGACAATGGTTTTGCCAATGCCCTGATGCGCAAGGATGTCCGCTTGTGCATGGACATGGCCGAGGAACTCCAAGTGCCGCTGTGGGTGGGTACGGCCGTTGATCGTCTGTGGATGCAAACGGTGTTGCAAGTAGGCCCCAAGGAGAACTCCACCACGATTGTGAAAACGCTGGAGCAATGGGTTGGCGTACAAGTTGGTCAGGCCCAAGGCGCGTGAGTCGCAGGGCTGCATGACGTGACGACGACGGGCGATACGCCCGTCCCGCAGTTTCAACTGGAGGAGGACGACAATAATGCTGCTAACCAAATTTTTGCGTGCGGGCCTGACGACGCTGGCGTTGTGCGGGATCATCACGCCGGTATCTGCCGAGGATTGGCCCAAACAATCCATCAATCTGATTGTCGGCTCGCCACCAGGAGGCTCGACGGATTATCTGGCGCGCTTGTTGGCCGAGCCGTTGGGCGCGGAGTTGGGGCGGTCCATCGTCGTGGTGAACAAACCCGGCGGGTCGGGTAATCTGGGTAATGGATTTGTGGCCAATGCGTCCGCCGATGGCTACACGCTGCTGTTTGGCTACAACGGCTATCTGGTCAGCAATCCGCATTTGTTCAAGAACCTGGACCTGGATCCCGTCAAACGGTTTACCTCAATCGCCTTTGTCGCGAACTCTCCCCAACTGCTGGTGATCAGCAACAAGGCGCCGTACAAGGATTTGGCGGGCTTGATCAAGTATGCCAAGGCGAATCCCGGCAAGGTGAACTATGCCTCATCCGGGCACGGTTCGGTTCCGCACGTGGGCGCCGTTATGTTGGAACAGATGGCCGATATCTCCATGACGCATATTCCGTTCAAGGGAGCGGGGGATGCGATGCAGGCGTTGGCGGCCGGTACGGTTGACGTCTATATCACGAGTCCGGCAGGGGCGATGGGACAGGTCAAGTCGGGACTGGTGCGCCCCATCGCGGTATCGGGCAAAAACCGACTGGATGCGTTGCCCGACGTACCGGCGACGGCGGAGCTGGGCTTGCCGGGCTACGATCTGGAGTCGTGGTTCGCTATCTATGGTCCCGCCAACCTGGCGCCGGACATCGTGAACCGCCTGAATACCGCCTTTAATCGCGTCCTGGATACCGATGCTGTCCGCAAGGGGGTGCAAAGCGCCGGAATGTCGGTGGGCACGATGTCGCCCGACGAGTTGCGAGGTTATACGCAGTCGGAGTTTGAGCGTTGGGGCGCCATCATCAAAAAAGCAGACATCAAACTCGATTGAGTTCCGAAGGAGGCAACGATGGCAAAAGTATGTATTGTGGGCTGCGGTGCAATGGGGTCGGTGTACGCCGGCCTGATGGCAGCAGCGGGTCATGAGGTCCATGCCGTGACCCCTTGGCAGGGGCATGTCGACGCGATCAATGCCCATGGGCTGCATGTGTCAGGGTATAGCGGTGACCGGGTCGTGCGCCTGGCCAGTGCGGCGACGACCGTCGAGGGCATCGGTCCGTGCGACGTGGTCATCATCGCGACCAAGGCATTCGATGTCGAAGCGGCTGCCCGTTCGGTGGGGCCGTTGATGGGCGCGGATACCGTGGTGCAAACGATTCAGAACGGCGTGGGCTCGCCCGACATCGTGGCGCGCCATGTGGATCCGTCGCATCTGGCTGTCGGCGTGGTGGGCGGTTATGGCGCGTCGATCCGGGAGTCGGGACATGCGCATCACAATGGCCTGGCCGTGACGTGGTTCGGTGCTTATGCGGGTTTGCCGCGGCGCAGCCTGGAAGCCTCTGCGGAAGTCTGGCGTTCCTCTGGTTTCGACGTGGCGCTGCACGACGACGTCGCCAGTATGGTCTGGAAAAAGGTCATCATGAACGTGGCCTATTCGGGAACGGCGGGCCTGACGGAATTGACCATCGGACAGATCATCAATCATCCTTATGCCTGGGAGGTCGCCTCGGGATGTTCGCGCGAAGCCGTTGCGGTGGCCCAGGCTCTGGGTGTCGATCTGGGCTTGCCCGATCCCATTGCGCATGTGCGCGCCCTGGGCGGAAAAATTCCGGATGCCCGGCCGTCGATGCTGCTGGATTTGCAGGCTGGTCGGCGTTGCGAGGTCGATGCTATCAACGGCGCCATTGTTCGCCTGGGTCGAGAGCTAGGCGTACCCACGCCCGTCAACGATGTGGTCGTGGCGCTGATTCGCGCCAAGGAATCCCTGCAGGTGTCCAGTGACGGTTAGCGAGACGAGGCGTCCGAGAGGGCGTGTGCCCGGCTGCTCTCATTCGGGACGCATCTTTTCACTTTCATTGGCGTACAAGGACTAGGAGATCGTCATGTGTGATAACCCTCATCAGATCGGTACCGGGTGGAAAGGCTGGTGTGCACTGCCGTCATCGCAACCGGCAGTGCCGACGGGTCCGTGGCGTGACCTGACGTACCCGCTAGGGCATGCTGTGCCACGCGCGAGCGTGTTTCCTCAACCGGTGTTTCGGCGTATTAAAAGCTTGCCTGATGACCCCTTGAACGTTACCGAGATGCAGATGGTGGTGCACGTCGGCACGCATGTGGATGCGCCGCGACATTTCTTTGTCGATGGCCCGGCCTTTCACGAGATCGCGCTGGACCGACTATGCGGCCCGGGTGTTGTGCTGCGTATTGATCGTGGTGCGGGCGAGGCCATCACGGTAGAGGACTTGCAGCCCTTTGATGTCGAGGTGCGATCGGGCGATATCGTGGCCATCGATACAGGATGGAGCCAGTACGCGGGCACGCCGCAATATCACGACCATCCGTACCTGGCGCCCGATGCGGCGCGCTGGCTGGTCGATCACGGCGTGAAACTTGCCGCGTTCGATGTGCCTACGCCGGACCTGCCGGTTTCCCGAAGGCCGGATCACTATGATTGGCCGGCCCATCATGTCTTGCTGAGTCACGGCGTGCTCGTTTCTGAGAACGTATGCGGCCTGACCGGCCTGGCGGGGCAGCGACTCGAGTTCGCCTTTGTGGCGCTCAATATCGAAGAGTCCGACGGTGCACCCGCCCGCGTGATGGCGCGGCCTGTCCAGGCATGAATTGCATACGACAAGTCGAATAACGACAAATAACGAAGAGGTGACAATGACATTCCGTAAATTTTTGGTGGGTACGGCGGCGGCATTGGCCTGCGCCCTCTCTGCGGTGCCGGCCTGGTCGGCGAATTACCCCGACCATCCCGTGAAATTGATTGTGCCGCAGTCGCCGGGCGGGGCGTCAGACGCGCTTGGCCGTCTGATTGCCCAGGGGCTGACGGATGCTTGGGGGCAGAGCGTCGTGGTGGAAAACAAAGCCGGCGCGGGGGGCAACATCGGGCTGGACGCGGTGGCCAAGGCACCTGGCGATGGCTACACGCTGTTGCTGACCTATGAGGGTACGCAGGCCATCAACGTGAGCCTGCGCGACCTGCCCTTTGATCCTATCAAGGACTTTACGCCCATCGCGGCGGTGGCGACCGTGCCGTTCATCGTGGCCATCAACAAGGACGTCAAGGCCCAGACGTTTCAGGAGTTCGTCGCACTGGCGCGTGCCAATCCGGGCATGACCTTTGGGTCGGCCGGCAGCGGTACGGTGAATCACTTGCTGGGAGAAATGGTGAATCATGTCGCTGATACCAAGTTGACGCATGTTCCTTACAAGGGGGCCTCGCCTGCCTTGACGGATTTACTGGGAGGGCGGTTGGATGTCGTGTTCAGCAGTGTGCCCTCGATCGCTCAACAGGTGGATGCGGGCGCCCTGCGTGGGATCGCCATTTCCAGCAATACGCGGTCGTCGCGATTCCCGAATATCCCCACGATTGCCGAGTCCGGTTATCCCGATTTCCATGTGGCGCCATGGTTTGCCGTGTTTGGGCCGGCAGGTGTGCCGGACGATATTGTGAGCAAGATCAATCACGATGTCGGGGCCTTGTTGGCAAATCCGGAGTTCAGGAAAACTCTGGCCAAGCACGCTGCCGAGCCGTTGCAAACCACGCCGGAGCAATTGGGAGAGATGCTGCAGTCCGACGTGAACAAGTGGGCGGTGGTGGTGAAACAGTCGGGTGCTCGCGTCGATTGATGGCGGCGGCCAGTCAAGATACGGCCGCCCGGATTGCATCAGAACCGATACGCCGCACTTAGCGTTACCGTGCGGCGCTGGCCGTAAAAGCAATCGCCGCGTTTCAGGCACGTGACCTCGTAGGTTTTGTCCGCGATATTGTTGACGTTCAACGCGTAGCGCCACGGACCGCTATCGTAGGCCAGCATCGCATCAAACAGCGTGACTGAGGGCGTTTCGGGGGCATTGCCATCTGTGAATGAACCGAGGTAGCGCACGCCTGCACCCGCCGAAAACCCGGACAGGTTGGCGACCGCAAAGCGATACTTGCCCCATAGTGACGCCATGTGTTTGGGCACGGGCTCCAACTGGGGATCGATGTCGGTGTAGATGTAGTTGGCGATCACATCGATCTGCTTGGTCACGCTGCCACGTAGTTCTAGTTCGACGCCACGCGTACGGGTTTTGCCGGCCTGGATTTGATTGTTGGGGTTGGAGGGATCCGGTGCCTGGCGGTTCTTCTCGCGCAGGTCATAAGCAGCCGCCGTGAACTGCAGGTCCTGGTTCGGGGGCATGTATTTCAAGCCCAGTTCCCATTGTTTGCCGCGCATGGGTTTCCAGCGATTGCTGTAGAAGTCCGTGCCGCCGATGGGCGTAAAGGATTCGCTGTAGCTGATGTACGGCGAAAGGCCGTTGTCGGCCGCGTAGAGCAGGCCAAAGCGCTTGGTGGTGGCATTGTCGACTTCGCGATCGCTGCCTTCGATGTCCGTTTGCGCCCGATCATGACGGATGCCCGCCAGGAATATCCAGTTGCGATAACGCATCTGGTCCTGCGCGTAAAAACCCATTTGCTGTTGTACGGTCTTGGGCGTATCGGCGAGGTCATACTCGGGGATGTTGCCGTAGATGGGGTGATACACATTCAACGGACTGCCCATGCCCGAGACCTCCTGCCCGGTCTCGCGATAACGGCTGTAGTCAAAGCCGAACAACACCGTGTGCTCGGTCTGCCCCCAGTTCAGTTTGCCTTCCAGGTTTTGATCGACCAACAAGGTGCGCATGCGGGGCTTGTGGACATAAAAGTATCGATTGAGCGTGGTCTGCTCGGGGTCGATGTAGGGGGCTTCGGGATTCCAGTAGGAGTCGGGATAGAGGGATTTGTAGTCGACCTTGCTGATGGTGTTGCGAAAGTTCTGACGTACCGTCCAGCGGTCGTTGAATTGGTGTTCGAACAGCCAGCCCACGCTGAATTGCTCGGTGTCATAGGCATCAAAGCCTGGTTCGCTGACAAAGCGGCGCGTCGGGATCTGGCCGTTGGGGTTGTCGCTGACGGTACCTTGCCAGGGTAAAAATGATTGGGTGGTTCCCGCCTTGTCTTTTTGGAAATAGCCCTGAAATGTCAGCGATGTAGCGGCGCTGGGTTGCCAAGTGAGCGAGGGCGCGAGCAGTAGCCGGTCGTCGGTGGCGTATTGCACTTGTGTATCGCTTTCACGGGCTACGGCAATAATGCGGTACAGCCATTGGCCGTCTTCAGTGACCGGGCCGGTCAGGTCGGCCTGGATTTCTTTGCGATTGTGATTGCCGAGAATCACCCCGATTTCGTGCTGGGCTTCGGGTTGGGGACGTTTGCTCACGAGGTTGAGCACGCCACCGGTGCTGCCCTGGCCATACAGCATCGACGACGGACCGCGCAGCAGTTCCAATCGTTCCAGCGCATAGATTTCGGTGCGGGGGTTGTTGTAGCTGAAAAACTGGCGCAATCCGTCCAGGTACTGAACGGGCTCGACACCTCGCACGCGAACGTAGTCGGCTCGGTTGTCGACCCCATAGGCGTTGGGGCGTACGCCGGCCGCATAGTTCAGGGCATCTTGTACGTTTTGAGCACCTTGGTCGACGAACTGATCGCGCGGGATCACGGTGATAGCTTGCGGGGTTTCGAGCAGGGGCGTGTCGGTTTTGGTGCCAGTGGCGCTACGGGTGGGCACGTAGCCATAAACGGGGCTGGTCGCCGTCGCCTGCGAACCGGTGATGGTCACCGTGGGCAGGGTGGCCGCGGTGTTAGCGTTTTCTTGGGCCTGTGCGGCAAAGGAGGGCAGGCTGGCGGCTACGATTGCCAAAGTAAGGGGGGAGACCTTGCGGGCTGGTACAGCGGGCGAAGGATGTTTCAAGGGGATTCCTAATTTATGCGAATATGTTTGATAATAAAAATGAGTCGCATTTATTTTATAGAATAATATGGCAATTGTCCGGCGCGACAGACGCTTGTTTACCCTGATAGCTCGGGTTGCCGGGTCAGGGCCCGGCGAAGCAATGTGACGGCTATCGCGGCGCCGCAGCGGATGATTGTGTCGCGGCGGGCCGGAGTTCTCGTCTCAGGATTTTGCCCACGGCGCTGCGGGGCAATGCATCCCGAAATTCGACGTGACGCGGCACCTTGTAGCCCGTTAAATGTTGGCGGCAATGGGCGATCAAGGTCTGGGCATCGAGGGCGGGATCATTGCGGATGACGAAGAGCTTGACGGCTTCGCCAGAGCGTTCGTCCGGGACGCCGACGGCGGCGACTTCGCGTACGCCGGGATGCAGAGCGGCGGCGTCTTCGACCTCGTTCGGATAGACGTTGAAGCCCGACACCAGGATGAGATCTTTTTTGCGGTCGACCAGATAGACGTCGCCGCGTTCATCAACGTAGCCGATGTCGCCGGTACGCAGAAAACCGTCGGGATAAAAGACCAGTGCGGTTTCCTCGGGGCGATTCCAGTAGCCGGACATCACCTGTGGGCCGCGCACGCAGAGTTCGCCGGTGTCGCCTTGGGCAAGCTCGCGGCCATCGTCGTCGCGGATGGATAATTCGGTGGACGGCACCGGCAGGCCGATGGAGCCGGTGAAGGTCTCCACATTCAACGGGTTCAGCGTCACGGCGGGAGAGGTCTCTGTCAGTCCATAGGCCTGGCATAGCGAGACACCGGTGACGTCACGCCATTGTTGCGCGACGGCGCGTTGGACAGCTATGCCGCCCGCCAGGGTGATGCGCAACTGAGAGAAATCGAGCTTGGCAAAGTCGGGGTGATTCAGCAGCGCGCGAAACAAAGTGTTGACGCCAGTGATCACGGAAAACGGCGTGTTGCGCAGGGCTTTGATCAGGGCAGGCAGATCGCGTGCGTCCGGAATCAGCAGGTTGCGCGCACCCAGTTTGATGGAGATCAGGCAATTCGCAGTCAGGGCGAACACGTGGTAGAGCGGCAAGGCGGTGACGATGCATTCGACCCCCTCGCGCAGATGGTTGCCTACCCAGGCGTGTGCCTGGTGCAGGTTAGCCAGCATGTTGCCATGGCTCAGTACCGCGGCTTTTGCCACACCCGTCGTCCCGCCGGTGTATTGCAGAAAGGCCGGATCGGCACGCGTCAGCATGGGCGGACGTAAAGGCAGGGGATGACCCTCGGACAGGGCTCGACGTAGACGTACGGCGCCGGGCAAGGACCACGTGGGGACTTTGTGCTTGACATGGCGCACCACCAGATCGATGACACGCCCTTTGAGGGGGCCCAGCAGTTCGCCGATCGAGGTAGTGACAATGTGCCGCAGTGCCGTGTGCGGCAAAGCCTGTTGCAGCGTATGCGCAAAGTTGTCGGCCACGACGATGGCCTGTGCGCCGGCGTCACGGAGTTGATGCGCGAGTTCGTGCGCGGTGTAGAGCGGGTTGCAGTTCACGACGACACAACCCGCGCGCAATGCCCCGAACAGGCAGACGGGATATTGCAGCAGATTGGGCAACATCAGCGCGACACGATCACCTTGTCGCAGACCACGCGATTGCAACCAGGCGGCAAAATCGCGTGACAGGCGATCAAACTGCGCATAGCTCAGGGTCGTGCCCAGGCTGGTATAGGCGGGCCGGTCGGGGAAACGCCGATAACTGTCATCCAGGATCGTGAGCAGCGATGCGCAGTCCGAGATGTCGATGTCGGCGGGTACGCCAGGCGGGTAGTGATCGAGCCAGATGCGTTCCATAGGAGACTAAGCGATGGATCTGGAGGAGAGGGTTATAGCGCCTCGAAAATGCCCGCCGCGCCCATGCCTGTGCCCACGCACATCGTCACC
This sequence comes from Bordetella tumulicola, assembly GCF_054779135.1. Taxonomy (NCBI): domain Bacteria; kingdom Pseudomonadati; phylum Pseudomonadota; class Betaproteobacteria; order Burkholderiales; family Alcaligenaceae; genus Bordetella; species Bordetella tumulicola. Next base: position 565,986 of record NZ_BAAGYU010000011.1, read on the forward strand.
ATGCCGTATTTGCCGCCCGTGCGCCGCAGGCCGTGTATGACCGTGGCGGTGCGAATGGCGCCGGTGGCGCCCAAGGGGTGGCCGAGGGCAATGGCGCCACCCAAGGGGTTGACCTTGGCCGGGTCGAGATCCAGATCGCGCATGACGGCCAGTGATTGCGCGGCAAAGGCTTCGTTCAGCTCGATCCAGTCCAGGTCTTGCTGGGCAATGCCAGTCTGGGCCAGCGCCTTGGGGATCGCCATTTTGGGGCCGATGCCCATGATTTGCGGAGGAACGCCCGCGACGGAGAATCCGACAAAACGGGCGAGCGGCGCCACGTTGAGTTCGCGCAAGACGCGTTCGGACACCAGCACGACGGCAGCAGCGCCGTCCGACATCTGCGAGCTGTTGCCCGCAGTGACGGAGCCGCGTGCCGCAAAGACCGGTCGCAGTTTGGCGAGAGCAGCGGCATCGGTGTCAGGGCGGGGACCCTCGTCACGCTCGGCGCGTTTTTCGAGGGTGCGTACAGACCCTGCTTCACCGGGCAGGTGGTGCACTATTTGATAGGGTGTGATCTCGGCATCGAAATGCCCCGCCGCGATGGCGGCGCAGGCTTTTTGATGCGAGGCGAGGGCAAATGCATCCTGATCTTCGCGCGAGACTTTCCATTGCGCGGCGACTTTTTCGCCCGTCAGGCCCATGCCGTAGGCCATGCCCAGGTTTTCATCGTGCGCGAAAATTTCCGGATTGATGGCGACTTTATTGCCCATGATTTGCGGCATGGCGCTCATGGATTCGGTGCCAGCGGCAATCATGACATCGGCAAGGCCCAGGCGGATCCGTGCCGCAGCATCCGCGACGGCCTGCAGGCCCGAGGCGCAAAAACGATTGACGGTGACACCGGGAACATTGTCGGGCAGGCCGGCCAGCAGCAGGCTCATGCGCGCCACGTTCATGCCTTGCTCGGCCTCGGGCATGGCGCAACCGACGATGACGTCTTCGACGCGCGCAGCGTCCAGAGAGGGGACCTGTGCCAACGCAGCGCGCAGGACGGCCGCCAGAAGATCATCGGGACGGGTCGTGGCGTACTGGCCGTTGCGCTTGCCGACAGGCAGGCGGGTGGCGGCGATGATGTAGGCGTCTTGAATCTGTTTGCTCATCAGATGCTCCGATCTTTACGAGGCGATGTGGGTGACGGCGTCAGTTGCGTAGCGGCTTGCCCGTTTCCAGCGTGTGCTGGATGCGGGCCTGCGTTTCGGCGGTGCGAAGCAACGCGACGAACTCGCGGCGTTCAACGGCGAGCAACCAGTCCTCGTTGACACGCGTGCCGGCCTCGACTTCGCCACCGCATAGCGCGACGGCTGCACTGCGTGCGACTTTGTAATCGTGGGCGCTGATCATGCCGCCTTCGCGCATGTTGATCAGCACCATTTCAAAGTTCGCAATGCCTGTGCGGCCGGCGACGGGGATATGGGTCACGGGAAGTGGTGGCGTATGGCCGACATCGGCCGCCGCACGGGCCTGTCGAATGGCGACCCAGAGCAACTCGTCGGGATGAAACACGATCTTGTCGTGCGCTTGTGCGTAACCCAAATCGATCGCTTGCAGCGCGCTTTTGGAGACCTGCGCGGTCGCAATATTCTGGAACACCGGTTGCAAATACGGAAAGACCTCGCTGGGTGTCGCCGTGGTCGCCGCGAGCGCGGCGGCGCGTGCGGCGAGGGCCGCACTTCCGCCGCCTGCGGGGATAAGTCCCACACCGGCCTCAACCAGTCCGATGTAGCTTTCCAGCACCAGGGCGCGATGGCTGCAATGCATCAGGAATTCACAACCGCCGCCGAGTGCCATGCCCTGCACGGCAGCAACGGTCGGGACGCGAGCGTCGCGCAGGGAGAGCGACGCTCGCTGGAATTTTTCTACCGTGGCCTCCAGTACGTCGAACTGGCCCGCGGTGCACGCTTGCACGACTTGGGACAGGTTGGCGCCGACGGCAAAAGGCGCGTCATGCCACAGGACCAGGGCATCCAGGTTTTGTTCGCAGTGGGCGACGGCATGCAGCACCCCATCCAGGACTTCATCACCGATGCTGTGCATTTTGGAGGTGAATGACAGGATGCCGACGCCAGGGTCGAATTCGGGCAGATGCCACAAACGCACGCCCTGGTTTTCCCACAAGGTGGCGCCGCGCGGTGTCGGCATTTCGCCCACCAGCGTTTCGGGAAAGAGCTGGCGTGCATAGACCGGCAGCGTCGAGCGCGGTTGTTGCTTGCCGTCTCGCGCCGAGTACGAGCCTTTTGCGTCGTGCACACCTTGGCGATCGCTTTCTTGTACCCAGTCCGGCAGAGGGGCATCGCTCATGGCCTGTCCGGCGGCGATGTCTGCCGCGACGGCCTCGGCGATGGGACGCCAGCCCGCGGCCTGCCACGTTTCGAAGGGACCTTGTGACCAGCCAAAGCCCCAGCGCATGGCCAGATCCAGATCGCGCGCGTTGTCAGCGATGTGCCCGAGTTGGCAGGCGCTGTAATGAAAGATATCCCGGAACAGGCTCCACAGGAACTGCGCCTGAGGGTGCCTACTGGCGCGCAGCGCGGCAAAGCGTTGTGCGGGGTCGCGCTGTTTCAGGATGGCGTCGACCTCGTCGGCGATAGTGCCCGCCGAGGGGCGATAATCGCCCGCGGCCGGGTCCAGTACCTGAATCTCTTTGTTGACCTTGCGATAGACGCCAACGCCGCTTTTTTGGCCTAGCGCGCCACGTTCGATCAGCGCGTTTAGCCAGGCGGGCAGTTGAAAGTACCGGTGCCAGGGGTCCGACGGGAGTTTGTCGCGCATGGTGGCGACGACATGGGCGAGCGTATCCAGGCCGACGACGTCGGCGGTGCGGTAGGTGGCGCTTTTGGGGCGGCCTATTTTGGGGCCGGTCAATGCATCGACTTCGTCAAAACCCAGGCCCAGGCGTTCGGTATGGTGCAGAGCGGCCAAAATGGAGAAAACACCGATGCGGTTGGCCACAAAGTTCGGTGTGTCCAAGGCGCGGATGACTCCCTTGCCCAGACTCGTGGTCAACCAGCTTTCCAGATGGTCGACCACGTCCGCGCGGGTGTGGCGCGTGGCGATCAGTTCAACCAGACGCATGTAGCGTGGCGGGTTGAAAAAGTGCACGCCGCAGAATCGGGCGCGCAGATTTTCGGGCAGATTATCGGCCAGCTCACCGATCGCCAGGCCGGAGGTATTGGACGCCAGGATCGCATCGGGCGAAACATGCGGTGCGATGCGTTCGTATAGCGCGGTCTTCCAGTCCATGCGCTCTGCAATCGCTTCGATGACCAGGTCGCAATCCGGCAGGTGTGCGAGATGGTCGTCGTAGTTGGCGGGCGTGATCAAGGCCAGGCGGGACGGGCTCGCCAAGGGAGCGGGCTCCAGTTTCTTCAGCCCGGCCAGCGCCTTGTTGGCGATCCCGTTGCGCTCGCCTTCCTTGGCCGTCAAATCGAACAGGATGACGGGAATCCCCGCATTGGCCAAGTGGGCGGCGATCTGTGCGCCCATGACCCCGGCGCCGAGCACGGCGGCGTGTTTGACAATGAACTTGCTGCTCAAAGTTGTCTCCTCGGTAGGCAGCGCGCTGCGCTGCCGGCTTGCAGTTGCGGTCCCGCTACGGCGCACGCGTCGCGGCAATCAGAAGCGAGTCGACACCTGGATGCCCAGGATATTCCCGCTGCTGTTGTACTGCCCCGCGACGCGCCCCTTGGACAGTGCGTCGCCAGAGTCCGTGTCGATGTTGGCATCGCGCAGGTACAGATAGGTATAGCCTACGTCGATTTGCGTGTCTTTGCTTACCGCATACTGTACGCCTGTTGAGAACCACCAGCGATCCGTGTCAGGCAGTGAGGTAGGGCGATCGGCCGGGTTGTGCACGGGCGATTGATCCCAAGCGACACCAAAGCGCCATTTCCATTTCGGGGCAAATTTATAATTCGCGCCCAGGGCGACTCGCCACGTATCGCGAAAATCCAGCGGCAACGTATCGGTCGGCCCGCCGTCATTTTCAATCTTCAACTCGGACAGCGTGCTCCAGCCCGTCCACGAAATATCCCCCAGCAATTCCCAGCGTTCATTCAATTGGTGTACGGCGCTGAGAATCAGCGAGTCCGGCAGGCTGACGTTGGTGCTGGCGTCATAAGACAGAGATCGTCCTGGCGCAAAGCCATCAATGTCGGTATCGCCGTCGGGGCTATGGCGTATCTTGGATCGATACGCGAGCCCGATACGCGTGTCTTCGGTGGGTTGCAGCATCAGGCCAATGTTCCAGCCCCAGGCATCGCCTTTCAGATTCAGGTCGGCATCGCCGGGCAGGTAGAGCGCGCCGGGGACCACGGGCACGACGACTTTCTTTTTGTATTGCGCATCAATGTGTTGCCAGTTCAGGCCTGCCCCTATCGAAAACTGTTCGCTGACCTTGTAGGCAATCGAGGGGTTGATATTGATGGTTTTGATGTCGAATTTGTTGGAGTGATATTGACCTACCCAATCATCATCGTACTCGGTCATCAAGCCAAAGGGTGCACCGACACCGAGTCCGACGAACCACTTCTCGCTGACCTGCCAGGAAAAGTACGCATTGGGAACGATGCCCAGGTTGCCAGCGTCACCACCATTTCCGCCGGTGGGGGCGCCGCCGCCGAGCGCGGTTGGATTGCGGCTATCGCCGTTGTCGCTGAATTCGAACGACGGCAAAATGGCGTTCACACCGGCAGAGATATTGAAGCCTGGCAAATAGGTCATGCCAGCGGGATTGTAGAAAATGGTGCTGGCGTTCTCAGCGATGGCAGCCGAACCGGCATAGGCGTTGCCCAGCCCACTGGCATTTTGTTCCATCAACTGAAAGCCGGCGGCGTGCACGGTGCTCACGCAGCCAGCGGCAATGGCGACAGACAAAGTTTTCAAAGCCCACGGTGTGTTACGCATGATTGACTCCCTCTCCTTTATTCATGGTGAACTTCCTCTCCTCAGGTGTAGCGGTGGGACTGCAAATGGGACCTGTACGTTGGTCTTTTTATGTCGTCGTGTTGCGCAGCTTGCTATCTCGATAATGAAGGGGCCCGCCGGTGAAGGGCGCAAAGCCTGTGCCAAAAATCACACCGGCATCGGCCAGATCGGCATCGGCGATGACGCGCTGGTCGACTTGCTGTTGTGTGCGGGTAATGAGGTGTCCGATCAGTTGTTGAGCCAGGTCGGGCGGCGGAGTGCCCGAGGCATTTTTTTGAGCTTTGCCGTCTTTCCAGAGATAAAAACCGCGGCCCGTTTTGCGGCCCAGGTCGCCGCGGGCAATGCGTTCGGCCAGGCAACGTGGCGGTTCGGCTTGTTGGGTCAATTGCTGACCGGCAGCCATGGCGATGTCCAGGCCGACAGTATCGGCTAGCTCCAGCGGCCCCATGGGCATGCCAAAGTCCGTCATTGTGCGGTCGATGGTTTCGGGCGCGAGGCCCTCATCTACCTTTTGCATCGCGGCCAGCATATAGGGTGCCAAGACGGCATTGACCAGGAATCCCGGGGCATCGCGTACCGGCAGCGGCAGCTTGCCCAATTGCCCGACAAAGGCGCAGGCACGCGCCTGGTTGCCGTGTTCATCGGTGTCCGTCTGTACGACTTCTACCAGGGGCATTTGCGCGACGGGGTTAAAGAAATGAATGCCCACAAGCCGATGGGGCGCGGTCAGCCCCGTGCGCAAGGTGGCGAGTGACAAGCTCGACGTGTTGGTGGCCAGGATGGCGTCGGGCTTTAGCTTCGGCTCCAGGGATCGGTATAGCGCGTGTTTGGCGGCGGCTTGTTCGGTAATCGCCTCGATGACGATGTCCGCGCGTGTGACGCCGTCGCCTGCCGGATCGGGAATTAATCGGTCTGCAGCCTGCTTGGCCGCATACGGGTCTTTGAGCTTGCGCGCGAACAGCGTAGCGGCGCGGCCGATGGCAGGGGCGATACGGGCGGCATCCTGATCTTGTAGCGTCACGGTCATGCCCTTTAGGGCGCACCAGGCCGCAATATCTCCGCCCATGGTACCTGCACCGACAACATGTACATGACGCACGGGTGGCACGCCGTCGACGGCCTTGCCGCAGCCTTTCAGGCGCTCCTGCAAGCGGAAAACACGCAACAAGTTTCGCGCCGTATCCGAGGTCAGGATGCGATCAATGATCTGCGGCGCCTGCAAGGCGTTGCCGTTATGCTCCGACCACAGCGTGACAATTGCCGATGGGGCGGGATAGTGTCCTTGCGGGTCTTTGTCGCGGATCTGTTTATAGGCGCGTTTGGCCACCAGCGATTTGAACGGTCGGCTATTTAGCCAGCCGATGATGCCGCGTGCGCGATGCGCAGGTTGGCCCGACAGCACATGTTGCCGGGCCGCGCGGTTGGCGAGTCGCAGGGGTACCCGGGCATCGACCAATCCCAGTGTTGCCGCCTTGCGCGCGTCGGCAGGGCGCCCCGTCAACATCATGTCTAATGCGGCGGGCGGACCGATCAGGGCGGGCAGCCGCTTCATGCCTCCCCAACCGGGGAAGATGCCCAACATGACCTCAGGCAGCGCCAGGGAGGTCCCGGGCACGTCGACGGCGAGCCGATAGCGGCACGCCATGGCCAGCTCCAGCCCGCCACCGAGGCAGTGGCCCTGAATCAGCGCCAAGGTCGGGTATGGCACCGCAGCCAGTCGATTAAACAAGTGCCAGCCGCGTTCGACCAGCGAGTGGGCATCCTGGGGCGTATTGAGTTCGGCGAATTCGTCCACATCGGCGCCGGCGATAAAACCGGCGGCCTTGCCTGAGTGGATGATCAGACCTTTGGGGGGCGCGGCTTGCAGACGGTCCAGCGCCTGAGCCAATTCCGTCATGACGTCTGCAGACAATGTATTGACGGCGCGGTCGGCGCGATCAAGCCTCAGCCAGGCCAGGCCATCGTCATCGCGTTCCAGGTGCCAATGACGCCATGAGGGCTGCAAAAGAGCCATGGTGGAAGTCATTATCGGGCCTCCGTTTCAAGCAACATGGCGCCGCCTTGCCCGCCGCCAATGCAAATACTTGCCATACCGCGCCGCAAGCCGCGCGCGCGCAGCGATTGCAGCAGGTGCAGGACGATACGCGCGCCAGAGGCGCCGACCGGGTGGCCCAGCGCGATCGCGCCGCCTTCAACGTTGAGCCGTTCCTGATCCAGGACGCCCAGTGCCTCGGTGCCGAAGTGCTCGCGGCAATACGCGTCATCGTTCCAGGCGGCGAGACAGGCCAGGACCTGCGCCGCGAAGGCCTCATTGATTTCCCACAAATCCAGATCATTGAGCCCCAACCCATGTCGCTGCAGGATGGGCGTGGCTGCGTGGACGGGGCCGAGGCCCATCTGCGCGGGGTCCAGTGCGGCCCATTGTGAATCGACGATACGCCCCAGGGGTTGAAGATTCCAGCGTTTCACGGCGTCTTCCGAGGCCAAGAGCAGTAGCGCCGCGCCGTCCGTCACCTGCGAACTGTTGCCGGCGGTGATGTTGCCCCAGGGTTTGTCGAACACCGGGCGCAGTTTGGCCAGACGCTCGGGTGTCGAGTCGTCGCGCACGCCGTCGTCAATGGGATAGAGCGTGCCCCGGGAATCGATCAGCGGCACGATTTCGCTGGCAGTGGCAGTCGTAGCAGCAGTGGGCGTGGTGGTCGCGGATGATTCACGCGATGTATCGAGAGGGACGTCGAGGTCGGGCGCGGGGTTAGTCTGAGACCCCCGGGCGGCGAGCGCGCGGGTATGGCTGCGTGCCGCGTAGGCATCCATTTCGCGACGGCTGATCCCAAAGCGGGTGGCCAGGTTTTCCGCCGTTTGTCCCATTGATAGACCCACGACAGGGTCGGTCAGGCCTTTAAGCAGCCCAATGACCGGCGCCAGTCGCCGAAAAGGAAAACGCCGCAAATTTGCCAGTTTGTCGCCCATGCCACGGGCGCTGGACCAGCTTGCCAGCCAGCGTGTCATCTCGTCGGATACGAGCAGCGGCGCACGCGATAGGGCATCGACACCCCCCGCCAGCACTAACGAGGCTCGGCCCGTTTGAATGTTGGCCATCGCGCTATCCAGCGCCTGCATGCCCGATGCGCAGTTGCGCATGACGGTCCAGCCGGGAACGCGATGGCCGCAACCCAGGCGCAGCGCGATGACTCGGCCGATATTGACTTCGTCGGCCGAGGGTGCGGCGCAACCTACGACAACCTCGTCCAGGTCCGTGGGCGCAAAGGGCTGGCGCAGCAAGAGCGCCTGGCCGGCTTGTACCGCCAGGTCCGCCGCTGAAAAGGGCCCCGGCGCATTGCGTGCCTTGAGAAAGGGAGTACGCGCGCCGTCCACGACGTAAATGGGGGCGTGTGGCATAACAGCTCCTTCGCGTGGTTGTCCTAAGTCGTCTGGCATGGCGCGCCCGTTGTTGTGCGCGGATAGTCGTGCTGAGGGCGGCGTCGTCGCCGCGGGACGTGCGGGCGCGCTACGGAGGCAGCGGCGCGCGCAGGCCCCCAAGCAAAAAACTCATCAAACGCTGCAGCAATCGATCTGGATCGTGTGCCGAATCACTGTCCTCGGCGGCCCAGCCGATGACGGTTCGCAGGACTTCCGTGCCTATGATGGCATACGACGTTGCACCCAACATGAATTGAAAGCGCCAGATGATTTCCGCGCGCGGAACATCGGGCAATGCTTTAAACAGGGCGGCCTGATAGCGCTCCATCACGCTGGCGTATTCCGCCGCGACGAGCGTGCGGATAAAGCCCGTGGGGTCGATCATGGTGCGTTCGAGCAACGGCAGAAAATTTTTGCCGGCGTGATCGGGGCTGGCCGCCAATCGCAGCAGGGTGCCAAAAAAGGCATCCACAATTTGAGAGGGCTTGAGGGGGCTTCCCTGCGCACAGGTTTCCAGTTCATCCAGTTGGCGCAGTCGCTCCTGGTTCAGCACGGCCAGCCTACGCTTGAGGACGGCTTGTACCAGGGATTCTTTGGATCCGAAGTGATAGTTCACAGCGGCCAGATTGACATCGGCCTCGCTAGTGATCTGCCGCATCGAGGTCCCATCGAATCCTTGCTGCACAAACAGTCGTTCTGCCGTATCCAGAATGAGGTTGCGAGTGGAAGGGACACCGGAGTCGGCCATGGTTTGAATGTATTCAAACGTTCGTTTGAAAACAATATATAGGGAGTTCGTCGTCTGATCGAGTCCGCATTAACCCGTAGACGAGTGACAGGCAGAGGAGCCAAAACCCCACCGCGAGGCGGGTCGAGATCAGCAAAACGCGCGCGAGCGGTTACAGTTCATCAATAGTGCGCCGCCGTGGTATGCGACGCCTCCTTTTACAGAGATTCGCCATATGTTTGAATATATACCAGCCGTCATGACCGCAGGATTGCTGCTATGAATGATTCATCTCAAGCCCACTGGAATCTGGACCATATTGTTTCCGGTTTGCGCGATGCCCGTGTCGACTGGCGTGGGCCGCGCGGCCGCTTGCGCGAATCCGGGGGGGATCGCGAGTTTCCGTCGCAGCAAAGCCTGCGCGCCATCGTGCTGCAATTGTGCGGCGCCCTCTTTCCGATGCGACTGGGTCCCATCGATCTGCGTTCGGAAGTCGAGGACTTCTATGTAGGCCACACGATCGGCTCGGCGCTGGACGCCTTGTTGCATCAGGTCTGTCTAGAGTTGCATCACATGGGCCGCAACCAGACAGAACCAGAGTCTGATGAGAGTATGCGCGCGCGCGCGGCGCAGATCGTGCGGCAGTTTGGCGCGGCATTGCCGCAAGTCCGGCGTGCGCTGGATTTGGATGTGACGGCCGCCTACCAGGGAGACCCGGCTGCGCACAGCGTCGACGAGGTATTGCTGTGCTATCCCGGCGTCAGCGCCATGATCCACCATCGTCTGGCCAGCGTGCTGTACAAGCTGGGCGTACCGATGTTGGCGCGTATCGTGGCCGAGATTGCGCATGCCGATACGGGTATCGACATTCACCCCGGCGCCACGATAGGCAAGAGCTTTTTTATCGATCACGGGACGGGGGTGGTGATCGGTGAGACCGCCATCATCGGTGACCGCGTGCGGCTCTATCAGATGGTGACACTGGGCGCCAAACGTTTCCCGCCAGGCGAAAACGGAGAGCTCAAAAAAGGCTTGCCGCGTCACCCGATCATTGAAGACGATGTGGTGATTTATTCGGGCGCGACGATCCTGGGCCGGGTCACTATCGGCCGCGGCTCGGTGATCGGCGGTAACGTCTGGTTGACGCGCAGCGTGCCGGCAGAGAGCAATGTCACCCAGGCCAGTTTGGTCAACAACATGCCCAACTGTGGGCTGGGCGGTGCGTAAAGGGCTGTGGTAACGATGTCAGACCTGGCCGCGCTGGGCGCATTTATCGATCGACATACGCACCTGTTTGTCTTGACCGGGGCTGGCTGCAGTACCGGTTCGGGTATTCCGGATTATCGGGATGACGACGGCCAATGGAAGCGCAGCCCACCCATCGATTTTCAGTCGTTCATGGGCTCGTCGGCCATGCGGGCTCGTTATTGGGCGCGCAGCATGGTGGGCTGGCGCCGGTTTGGCTACGTCCAGCCCAACGCCGCCCATCGTGCCCTGGCCTGGCTGGAGCAACGCGGCAAGATTCGCCTGTTGGTGACACAGAACGTCGATGGCTTGCACCAGGCGGCCGGCAGCACCCGTGTGTTGGATCTGCACGGTCGCCTGGACGAGGTGCGCTGCATGCGCTGTGATTGGCGCGAGCCGCGGGCGGTCTGGCAAGCCCAACTGGACAGCCGCAATCCGGACTGGATGAATTTGGACGCCGCTGATGCGCCCGATGGTGATGCCGATCTCGAGGGTGTCGACTTTTCGCGTTTCGTCATTCCCGATTGCCCCCGGTGCGGCGGCATTGTCAAACCCGATGTCGTATTTTTTGGCGAGAGTATTCCGCCTGATCGCGGCGTGCAAGCACGCACGGCGCTGGAGCACGCCGATGCCGTGCTGGTCGTGGGGTCATCGTTGATGGTGCATTCGGGTTACCGGTATGTGCGGTCGGCGGCGCAGACCGGTCTGCCGATTGCCGCCTTGAACCTCGGGCGCACGCGAGCGGACAGTTTATTCAGTCTGAAAGTGTCGCAACCCTGTGCCGATGTCCTGGACGCCTTGTATGGCCCATTCGGTGCGCAGGCGGCGTTGGCTGCCGGAGAGGTGGCCCCGGATGCCATCTCGAAATGACCCGCACTGGTCAGTCTTTGTCGAAAGTCCTAAGTGCTTGATCACCTTTGTTTTTTTCGTGATGATCCCAAGCTGTCCATAGGGTTGTCCACAGAAACTGGGGATAAATCGCCAGCCTGCGGCTCCACACATCAGGTGGCGGGAAAGTCTTCGCCTAACAGGGCACGGCGCGCGGCGTGCCAACTGCCGACATCGGGCGCGTAGAGTAGCCCTCCGCTGCGATGCGTGGGTTTGTAGGGGCTGGCATCAAAGTGCGCAGAGAAGCCCCCGGCTTCGCGGTGTACCAGCCAACCGGCGGCGTGATCCCACGGGTCGAGCTTGTTGTACAGCATGATGTGGCAATGGCCGTTGGCGGCCAGGCGGTACTCGTGCGCCGCACAGCGCAGCGAGGCGGTTGAGCCCAGCGAGCCCAGATTGCCATTGACGGTGCTGCGCAGCGGCTCGGGTAAAAATCCGGTCGAGATCATGCCATCCATGTCCTGCGGCGGGACGGGGGGCGCGACTTTGAGCGGCGTTTGCGTGCCATTAGCCGTCTCGGACCAGGCGCCTTCGCCGCGCACGGCCATCGTCCACTCGTGGGTCACGGGGTCGTAGATCACGCCCGCCAGCACGTCGCCACGATGACAGACCGCGACCATCATGCCAAACAGCGGCAGGCCCGCCACGAAATTGCGAGTGCCGTCGATGGGATCGATCAGAAACGCCAGGTCGGCGTCGACCAGCATATTCAGCAGGGCGGGATTCCGTGACGCGGCTTCCTCGCCGACCATGACGGCACTGGGTTGTAGCTTGGCTAGACGCGCTGTAATAAAGCGCTCGGCGGCCTCGTCAGCTTCGGTGACCAGGTCTCGCGGTGAGCTTTTGGTCGAGATCGCATCAGCGGACAACCGGCGAAAGCGCGGCATGACTTCGGCTTGGGCGGCGTCGGCCAGGATAGCCGCAATGCGGCGGGTGTCTTCGCGAGTATAGGTGCGGCTCATGCTGGGCTCTGGAGAAGGGTGCACAAATCTAGCATGTTTGACGAGGAAGGATGCAGGTTGTGTCGCGATGTGGCGCATTCATGCGTATGTCCCCTAATGCGCGCCTAGTGCGGCGGCTAAGCCCGTCGCATTGCGCATACCCTGATCTTGATAGTTGGTATTCAGCACGGCGTGCGCCTGACGGACCTGTTGCGCCAGGCGTTTGAGCCGTTGGGCGAGTTCGGCAAGCTCGGCGGGCGAGTATTCGTACTGAAAGCGGCTCGATGAGGCGTTCGAGGCGTTGTTCCAGGTGGTGATATTACGCCCATGCAGGCGCAGCACCGCCAACTCGGGATGTGTGCTTTCCCAGACAGCGGGCACGGTATTGTCAAAGCCCTGAGGGGCGTCGACGACCGTATGCACCATGCCTGCCTCGCGCTCCAGCGCCAGTGTCCAGGCACTGGCCGCGGACGTCTCAAACCAGCTACGATGGCGAAACTCCACTGCCATCAGGTGTTCTTGCATGTAGCGACGGCATTCGTGGAGCCACGCCACGCCGTGCGCGTTCCTGTGTACCCACGGGGCAAACTGAAAGTGCACCGCAGCCAGTTTGCCCGTCATGCGCAAGGGCTCCAGGGCGATCAGAAAACGCCGCCAGAGTTCGCCCCGCAGCTCCGCAGGCAACTGGTGATAGAACACCATGGGGTCGGTCGACATGCCATCCGAATCATCGGCGAGCTCGCGCCGGATATCCATGGGCAACGCTTGCCGTGGCGCAGGATGCCCAGTAAACAGGCGGAAGGCTTTGACATGAAACACGAAATCGTCGGGTGTGCGGGTGGCCCATAAATGGGCCGTCTGGCCGTTCGGCATCCGGTAGTACGTGGCATCGACCTCGACCAGTTTGAATTGCGTCGCGTAGTAGCGCAGACGCGCCTCGGCCGTACGCGCGTGTGGCGGATAAAAGCGCTTGCAAGCGAGCAGCGTCGGGTCGGTCCAGGAGGCAGTGCCGGTCAGGATAGACATAGAGGTGGAGCGCGCAGGTCGGTGCGCGGCGATAGGCGATAGCAGGGAAGTTCCGTTATTATCTGTATAAATATACAGTGATTTTTGAACCTTTGGGGATCGCCGCGCGAGGGCTTTCACGCGTTCGTTCCACCCGTTAATGTTGCCATCATGACCCCCGACACCGATTATCTGTCCGACCTGAATCCGGCCCAGCGCGAGGCTGCCACGTTCGGGGTGGGCAATCCCGAGGCCCCCGCCTTGCTGGTCATCGCGGGCGCCGGATCGGGCAAGACCAGCACGCTGGCGCATCGCGTCGCTCATCTTGTGCTCAACGGCGCCGACCCGCAGCGCATGTTGCTGCTGACATTTTCACGCCGTGCGGCCCAGGAAATGGATCGCCGCGTGGGCCAGGTCCTGCAGCGCGTGATGAAACTGCACGCCACGCAGCAAGCACCTTCGCTGCCATGGGCGGGTACGTTTCATAGTATTGGCGCGCGCTTGCTACGCGACTGCGCGGGTCGCATAGGCCTATCTGAAAACTTCACTATTCATGATCGCAGCGATGCCGAAGACCTGATGGGGATGGTGCGGCACGAGCTCGGTTTGTCCGCGACGGCCGAACGCTTTCCTCTCAAGGGCACCTGCCTGGCGATCTATTCTCGCGTCATCAATAGTCAAGCCCCGGTGGCCGACGTGTTGAAACACGCGTTCCCCTGGTGCGCACAATGGGAGGACGCGCTCAAGCGCCTATTTGCGGCCTACGTCCAGGCCAAGCAGGACCAACAGGTCCTCGACTACGACGATTTGCTGTTGTACTGGTCCGAGATGATGCAAGACAGCGTGCTGGCGCACGATGTGGGCGCGCGTTTCGACCATGTATTGGTCGACGAATATCAGGACACCAATCGTTTGCAATGCGCAATCCTGCTCGCCATGAAACCCGACGGTCGTGGCTTGACCGTGGTGGGCGATGATGCGCAATCGATTTATTCTTTCCGCGCCGCGACCGTACGTAATATTCTGGACTTTCCCACGCAGTTTGCGCACCCTGCTCACGTCGTGACGCTGGAGCGCAACTATCGTTCGACGCAGCCGATTCTGGATGCCTCGAACGCCGTGATCGATCTGGCCAGCGAGCGCTACACCAAAAATCTCTGGACCGACCGCGAATCCTCGAGCCGCCCCGCGCTGGTCACCGTGAGCGACGAGGCCGGCCAGGCGCGTTGGGTGGCCGATCAGGTGCTGGCGCACCGCGAAGCCGGCGCGACCCTGAAATCCCAGGCTGTCCTGTTTCGCGCCTCGAATCACAGTGCCGCGCTCGAGCTCGAGCTCACGCGGCGCAATATCCCGTTCGTGAAGTTCGGCGGCCTGCGTTTTCTTGAGGCCGCGCATATCAAGGACGTATTGTCGATGCTGCGTTGGGCGGAAAATCCGCGTAGCCGTTTGGCGGGCTTTCGGGTAGCGCAGTTGCTACCGGGCATCGGGCCCGCGATCGCAGGTCGCTTGATGCAGGACCTGGCCGATGCGGCCGACCCCATGGCTGTACTGCATGCTTTTAAACCCGGTGCCGCCGCCAAAACCGACTGGAACGCCTTTGTCGAGACCTATGCGGCGCTGCGCAGCGCCGACGCGAGATGGCCCGCTGATCTGGATGTCGCGCTGCGCTGGTATGTGCCGCAACTCGAGCGCCTTTATGACGATGCGCGTGTACGTAAAATCGACCTTGATCAGTTATCGCGCATCGGCGCCGGGTACGGCAGCCGCGAGCGCTTTCTCACCGAATTGACGCTGGACCCGCCCGACGCCACCAGTGCCGAGTCCGGCCCGCCGTTGCGTGACGAGGACTACATGATCTTGTCCACCATCCACTCGGCCAAGGGGCAAGAGTGGAAATCGGTGTTTGTACTGAATGTCGTTGACGGTTGTATCCCCTCTGATATGAGCACGGGCACCGCCGACGAGATCGAAGAAGAACGGCGCCTGTTATATGTGGCGATGACGCGTGCCAAAGAGCAGTTGCAGTTGATCGTGCCGCAGCGCTTTTACGTGCATCAGCAAACCGGGTTGGGGGACCGGCACGTGTATGGGTCGCGCACCCGATTCATACCCGATGCGCTGTTACCGTTGTTCGAGGCGCTGCCCAAGCCGCCGACTTTGGCCGATCTGCCCTTTGGCCGCGGCGTGCTCCCAACGGAGTCGGCGCCGCGCATTGACGTCGCCCAACGGGTTCGCAAGTTGTTTAGCTGAGCTATCATGGCCTGGTTACCCGACGCGCGCCTTGCGCGCTGTCGGGCGTCCGAGCGTGCTATTGCGGAGGCTTGCATGTCGCATAAACACTCCATCCCCGCGTTGCCGCAAAACGAGGTGGTGGCATCGGTAGCGTATGTCCAGGGACAGCGTTCTCATGACGTGCCCATCGATGAGATCAAATTATGTCCCGTCCAAGAAGAAAACCTTCTCTGGATCGGATTGTGCAATCCCGATGCCGATTTGTTGCGGCGCGTAGCGGACGATCTGGGTGTGCGTCCTGGCGCGCGCAACGAAATGCTGGAGACACACCGTCGCCCCAAAATCATTGATTTTGGCCAGTGCGTGCTCGTGGTGGCGATTACGGTCGAGATCAATCAGGGCCGGCCGATTTTCGGCGAAACGCAGGTGGTCATTGGCCGAGGGTTTTTGTTGACCGTGCGGCGCGGCGCCTCGGCGACACATCGCGAATTGCGCGAGCGCCTGGAGTCGGCGCCAGATCTGTTGCGGCGCGGCAGCGACTACATCGCGTCGGAGCTGCTGGATCTGCTGGTCGATCGTTACCTGAGCGCCGCCGCCCAACTCGAAACGGTAGTCGAGGGGGCCGAGCAAAAATTGCTGATCCGGGGCGCCAAAGACTCCGATATTCGCAAGCTCTACCGGCAGCGCCGCGACTTGTTGCGCATCCACGCCGTCATCGCCCCGCTGGCGGAGATCTCGCGCCGGCTGTCCACGATGGAAATGTCGGTGATTGACGCGGACGCGCGGCCCAATTTTTCCGTGGTGGCGGACCGGGTATTGCGTGTCGATGAGTTCGTCAACGGGTTACGCGAGTCATTGGCCTTTGCGTTTGAGGCCAGCCTCATGATTGCGCAGTCTCAGCAAAATGACATTACCCGCCGGCTCGCAGCATGGGCCGCTATTCTGGCAGTGCCCACGGCGGTCGCGGGGATTTACGGCATGAACTTCGAATTCATGCCAGAGTTAAAGACACAATGGGGCTACCCGGTGACCCTGGGAGCGATCGCGACGGTGTGTTCAGTGCTGTATTGGCGGTTCCGTCGGGCGGGCTGGCTATAGGGCAGGGGCTTTTCGCTTCTTGCGCGGCGCTTAGGCGTGTTGTCGCGGGGTGGATGCCATTATCCTGCCAGAGCGCAAGCCCGATGAGACCTTTGAAGCCGGGTATGGCACACTGCGTGTCATCGTTTTTTTCGGAACCCTATATTTTGCGCAGGCAGTTTTCCTTGGGCCGACTCGGCCGCAAATTAGGTAGCGTCCTTGGCATTGCGCTGGTGGCCCTGGTGGTGCATTGGTTCCAGGGGACGTCCGATTCGACATCCCCGGACGTGCCAGCGACGGCAGACCGAGCGGGATCAACGCAGACATCGACGGGCGGGACGGGGCGGGCCAATGCCAATAGCCCGGTGCCGACAGCATCCCGTTCTGTGGCTTCCCCGAACGACAGCCCCGTGCCGCCGGGACGCACGGTCTTGACTGGTACGGTCACTAAAGTCGCCGATGGTGACACCGTGACCTTGCGGGTCAACGGTAAATCGCAACGCGTTCGACTGGACAGCATTGATGCGCCCGAGACGAATCACGGTGCCCAGGAGCCGGGGCAACCGTTTGCCGAGGCCGCTCAGCGGCATCTCGAAAAAATGGTCGGAGGGAAAACCGTGACCGCACAGTGCTACGAGCCCGATCAGTTCTCGCGCGAGCTATGCGCATTGATCTTGCCCGATGGCACGTCGGTGAATCGGGCGCAGGTCGCGGCCGGATATGCGTGGGCTTATACCGCCAGTCGGGGCGATTACCTGACCGACAAGGCGATGCGGGGCATTCAGGACCAGGCGCGTCGTGCCCGAGTGGGATTGTGGGTACAAGACGGGGCGGTCGAACCCTGGAAATGGCGCTACGAATGCTGGCGCAATCAGCGCTGCGGGTCGAAGTAGACCGATTTCGGGCGCCGCCGCTAGCGGGCTTTGCTATGCTGTGCACCAGGCCCGACACGGGACATTACACGGGAACGGTTTATGGGTGCATGGCTGCAGCGGATGTCGATGGTCGTACTGGTGTCGGTGTTGACACTGGCTGGCTGCACACGCGACCCTATCAATAGCCCCTATGAAACCGGTGCGTTGTCCGAGAATGCCCTGTATACGGCCTTCGTCAAGCGATCGCCCAAGTATCTGGACCCCGCCCGCTCGTATTCGACTGACGAAACCCCGTTCACCTACAACATCTACGAGCCGCTTTACGGATATCACTATCTGAAGCGCCCGTACGAATTGATCCCGCGCGCGGCGGCCGCCATCTCGCAACCGCGCTATCTGGATAGCCAGGGTAATACCCTGCCGGCGGATGCCCCGGGCGACCAAATTGCCGAAAGCGTCTACGACATACCGATTCGGTCGGGCATCCAGTTTCAGCCGCATCCCGCCTTTGCGCGTGAGGCCGATGGCCGGGATAGCTATTTTCCTCTGCGGCCCGGCGAGCTCGACGACAAGTTTTATCTGACGGATTTTCCCAAGACGGGGACGCGTGAGTTGACGGCTAGCGACTACGTCTATGCGTTTCGGCGGCTGGCCAGCCCGCGTGTGGCATCGCCGATCTATTCCCTGATGGCCAACTATGTCATCGGTATGCAGGACTACGGCAAGCGCCTGCAGCAGCGCGATGCCGCCCTGCGTAAAGACCTGCCATTTGACCAGCGCGATCTGCCCTGGCTGGATCTGCGCGAGGATGATGGCTTTGACGGCGTGCAGGCGCTCGACGATCACACGCTGCGCATCCGCATCAAGGGCAAGTACCCACAGTTCAAGTATTGGCTGGCCATGACTTTTACCGCGCCCATCCCCTGGGAGGCGGATCGTTTTTACAGCCAGCCGGGCATGGCGGCGCACGATTTGTCGCTCAATACGTGGCCTGTCGGTACGGGCCCATTCATGTTGGTCGAGTCGCTACAAAATCGCCGTCATGTCCTGGCGCGCAACCCTCATTTTCGGGGCGAGCCGTACCCCTGCGAGGGCGAGCCCGCCGACCGTAAGGCGGGCTTATTGGCCGATTGTGGCAAGCCCACGCCTTTCCTGGATCGCGTGGTATTCAACGTCGAAAAAGAAGCCGTCCCCCTGACCGGTAAATTCATGCAGGGCTACTACGATATCCCGCAGGTCGAGCGCGGCGAGTACGGGGTATCCATGCTGGTCGCGGCGGGAGACTCGCCGGACAAGGCCAAGACCTATCGTGATCATGGCATTCAGCTACCCACGGCAATCGAGACATCGACCTGGTATATGGGATTCAACTGGCTCGATCCAGTGGTCGGGCAGGGCGATACCCCTGAGCAACAGGAAAAAAATCGCAAGCTGCGCCAAGCCATCAGCATTGCGTTTAACTGGGAAGAGTACGTCGCCGTCTTCGAAAACGACCAAGCCATGGTGGCCAATGGCCCTGTGCCTCCAGGGGTATTGGGCTATCGCGAGCCTCCCGAGGGGATCAACCCCGTGGTGTACGACGTGCTCGATGGCCGGGCGAAACGCAAGCCGCTCGAGGTGGCCAAGCAATTGCTGGCCGAGGCGGGCTATCCTCACGGGCGCGATGCGCAAACGGGGGCGCCGCTCGTGCTGTATTACGACGCCATGAGCGGCGGCGGGTCAAATCCGCAATTTGACTGGATGCGGCGCCAACTGGCTCAGATCGGTATTCAAATGGACGTGCGATCGACCGACTATGGCCGTTTTCAGGACAAGATGCAGCGCGGTACGGCGCAGTTGTTTTTTTGGGGATGGGTGGCGGATTACCCGGATGCGGAAAATTTCCTGTTCCTGTTGTACGGTCCGAATGGCAAGGCCAAGCATGGTGGCGAAAACGCCGCCAACTATGTGAATCCCGAATTCGATCGGCTGTTCGAGCGTATGAAGTTTCTGGACGACGGCCCTGAAAAAGTCGCGCTGATCGACCAGATGCAGGCCATCGTGCAGCGTGATGCACCCTGGATGTTCGGCTATTTCCCCATGTCGGGCGGTGCCTATCAGCAATGGGTGGGCAATGCCAAGCCGACACAGATGGTGCGCAACACGCTGCAATACATCAAGGTCGACCCGGCACTGCGGGTCAGCAAAATAGACGAGTGGAATACGCCGCGCTGGTGGCCCCTGGCGCTGCTGGCGCTCTTGCTGGGACTGGCCATCTGGCCATCGTATGTCGCCCTCAAGCGACGTGAACGGCAAACCGCGTTTGGATCACGCGCTGACGTTTCCCCTACCTCGACATCGAAGGAGCCCCAGCCATGACCGGCTATGTGATTCGCCGCCTGTTGTATGGGGTGTTGATCCTGATCGGGGTCAACCTGTTTACGTTCATCCTGTTCTTTGCCGTGAACACACCCGACGACATGGCGCGTCTGGCGATCGGCGGTCAGCGGGTCAGCCAGGAGGCCATCGAGCGCTGGAAGGTCGAGCATGGTTATGACAAGCCCTTGTTTCTAAACACGCAGACCGAGGGTGTCGATCAACTGACCGAGACCGTGTTTTACCAACGCTCGGTGCCGCTGTTGACGATGGAGTTCGGCTCGTCCGACGCCGGGCACGATATCAGTCGCGAGATCCGCATGCGTATGGGCCCCAGTCTGGCGCTGGCCATCCCGACGTTTTTTCTGGGCCTGTTTGCCAGTGTGGTCTTCTCGTTGTTATTGGTGTATTTCCGTGCCACCCGGCTGGATTTCTGGGGCGTGGTGTTGTGCGTGATCTTGTTGTCGATATCCAGTCTGTTTTACATCATTGCCGGCCAGTGGTTGTTTGCAAAAGTGCTGCGGCTCGTGCCGTATTCGGGTTTCGCCGGCGGACTGGACGCCATCAAGTTCCTGGCTTTGCCGGTACTGGTGGCGGTGATCGCGAGGTTGGGCCCCGAGGCCCGTTTCTATCGCGCCTTGTTTCTGGAGGAGGTTGGTAAAGACTACGTGCGCACCGCGCGCGCCAAGGGACTGGCCGAACGTACCGTGTTGTTCCGCCATGTGCTGCGTAATGCCATGCTACCGATTCTGACGGGAACGGTATCGGCGATTCCCTTGCTGTTTATGGGAAGCCTGATTGCCGAGTCCTTCTTTGGGATTCCGGGGTTGGGCAGCTATACGATCGACGCCATTAATTCGCAGGATTTTTCGATTGTGCGTGCGATGGTGTTCCTGGGCGCCGCCCTGTATATCGTCGGACTGATCCTGGCCGACATTTCCTATACGCTGGCTGATCCCCGCGTGCGCTTCGAGTAGCCGCTATGCCAAAATTTGTATTCCTGTGGACGGATATTGCGCTGTTTCTCATGGTGGCCGGCGTGTTGGTCTACGTCTGGCACGTGCGCCGCAGCCCAAACCTGCGCGCCACCTGGGCCACGGTAGGCCGCGATGCGCCGGCCATGAGTTCCGCCGTGGTGTTGATGGCATTTGTCGTCATTGGTCTGCTGGACTCTATCCACTATCGACCGCAGTTACCCCCCGCTCCGGGGGCAGCCGCGAATGCGCCGCCGATTTATGCACCGGCGGTGCAATCTGCACTGGACGGCCTGTTGAATGACACAGTGCTGACGCGGCCCGAGAAAACCTATTCTTCACCGTTGGCGGTGCGTCAATTCACCAAAGAGACGGAGCTGATCGACGGTCATCCGATACGCAATTTTCCGCTTCTGCGCAGTGGCGGCGCCCATCTGTCTGATCCCGATAGCGACTGGCGGGGCGATGTCATGCAGCGCTTGGCATGGGGCGTGACCGGCGGCGTGATCGCGGCACTGTTGGGCACGGTGGTCCTGGCGGCAGCCCTGGGACGGTCGCGAGGCGGCTGGCGGCAGGGCCTCGTCGATGTGGTTCGCGGTCATACCGAACTGCCGTGGCGTGCGATGTGGCTGACTTACGCGTTGTTGTGCCTGGTCCTGGCCATCGTTGTGGCCTTGGCGAGTGGCTATCACGTCTTTGGCACGGATCGCACGGGTAATGATGTCTTGTGGCAGGCCCTCAAAAGCGTCCGTACGGCGTTGGTGATCGGCAGCCTGACGACGCTGGCGATGTTGCCGCCAGCGATCGGTTGTGGACTGGCGGCCGGTTACTTTAAAGGGCGGGTCGACGATGCCATCCAGTATGTGTACACGACGCTGACCTCGATTCCCGGGGTGC
This sequence comes from Bordetella tumulicola, assembly GCF_054779135.1. Classification (NCBI taxonomy): domain Bacteria; kingdom Pseudomonadati; phylum Pseudomonadota; class Betaproteobacteria; order Burkholderiales; family Alcaligenaceae; genus Bordetella; species Bordetella tumulicola. The sequence goes on from NZ_BAAGYU010000011.1 coordinate 587,584, forward strand.
TATTGGTGGCGGCCTGCGCGTTGATGATGCAGGTGTATATCGACACGCATCCCGATCTGTTTGACACCTCGGCGGCGCGGGCGGATCTGAGATTGTTCTTGTTGTGCATGATCCTGGGGCTGACCGGCTGGTCGGGGTTGTGCCGCCTGCTGCGCGCAGAGACGCTGAAGCTGCGCGAGCTCGAGTACGTGCAGGCGGCACGCGCCTTTGGCGTATCGCACTGGCGCATTATGCGGCGTCATTTGTTGCCTAACGTGATGCACATCGTGTTGATCACGGTCGTGCTGGAGTTCTCCGGTTTGGTGCTTTACGAGGCCGTGTTGTCGTATCTGGGCATCGGTGTAGACCCGAGCATGAATTCGTTCGGTTCCATGATCGACAGCGCCCGGCTCGAAATGTCGCGAGATCCGATGATCTGGTGGAATCTGTTGACCGCCTTCGTTTTTATGTTGGCCTTGGTGCTGGCGGCGAATCTGTTCGCCGACGCCGTGCGTGAGGCCTTTGACCCGCGTGCGCGCCGTTATCGGCCAAAACGATGGCTGAAAAAGAAAGACGTGTCACCGGCCCAGGCCGAAACAGGAGCCGCACCGTGAGCCGCGCGGCGAATGCCTTGTTGACCGTCGCAGATCTGGACGTCGCCATTGTCGGTGATACGGGGCTGACGCACGCCGTCAAACGCCTGCAATTGGCCGTCGAGCGAGGCGAGACCTTTGCTTTGGTTGGCGAGTCTGGTTGCGGCAAAAGCATGACGGCGCTGGCGCTGCTGCGCCTGCTGCCGGATGCGGGGCGTATCGTGGGTGGGCAAATCAGCTTAAACGACCAGGATCTGAATCAGTTGTCGGAAAGCGCGATGCGGGGCGTGCGCGGGGGTCGCATCGGCATTATCTTCCAAGAACCGTCTACCAGTCTGAATCCGGTGATGCGCGTGGGCGACCAGATTCTGGAAACCCTAAAGGCACATACTGCTTTACGTGGTGCCGCTGCGCGGGCGCGTGCCATCGACTGGCTGCGTCGCGTAGGTATTCCGGAACCGGAACGGCGTGTCGATGACTATCCGTTTCAGTTTTCAGGTGGCCAAAAACAACGCGTGATGATCGCCATTGCGTTGGCTGCGGAGCCCGCGCTATTGATCGCCGATGAGCCCACGACCGCGCTGGACGTGACGGTGCAGGCGCAAGTGCTGGAATTGCTAGCGGATATTCAACGCGAAATGGGTATGGCAATTTTGCTGATTACCCATGATTTAGCCGTAGTGCGCAACGTTGCCAAGCATGTCGCGCTGATGCGTGACGGTGAAATCGTCGAGAGCGCGCCGGCGGATGTGTTTTTTGAACACCCGCGCCATCCCTATGCGCGTCAGTTGTTCGATGCCATTCCCACATATGAAAAACGGGGCCGGCCATTGGCAGGGCCTGGCGTATCCGAGGTATCTGCGACGCCTCGGGTTTCCGTGACCGCCGCGACAAGTGTTCTGCCTGATTCGCTGCCCGGCGAGGTGGTGCTGGACGTTCAAGACCTGCTGGTGCATTACCCGATCCGCAAGGGGATTTTGCGGCGTATCGACTCGTGGGTGCAGGCCGTCAATGGCGTCACTTTTTCGTTGCGCGCGGGCGAGACATTGGCGCTGTTGGGTGAGTCGGGTTGCGGCAAGACCACCACGGGCAAGGCCTTGTTGCGCCTGGTCGATGGTGCAAAAGTCGAGGGGCGCGCCTTATTGAACGGGCACGATTTGCTCAACGCCGGTCGCCGTGACTTGCGCCGGTTGAGACAGGATATTCAGATCGTTTTTCAGGATCCTTTTGCCTCGCTGAACCCGCGTATGCGCGTGGGCGACATTCTGGACGAAGGGGTTGCCGCGATGCGACCTGACATGTCCATGTCCAAGCGGCGAAATCGCACGAGGCATCTATTGCAGCGGGTAGGCTTGCCCGTCGATACGGAAGGCCGCTATCCCCATGAGTTTTCGGGGGGGCAACGCCAGCGCATTGCCATCGCGCGCGCGTTGGCGGTGGAGCCCAAGGTCCTGATCTGCGACGAGCCGACGTCCGCATTGGATGTGTCGGTTCAGGCGCAGATACTGGATTTGTTGCGCGAGCTTCAGGCCGAATTGGGGATTGCCTACTTGTTCATCACGCACAATTTTGGCGTGGTCGAGTATCTGGCCGACCGCATTGCGATCATGCACGCTGGACGCATTGTCGAGACGGGAACGGCCGATGCGGTACTGCATGCGCCGGAACACGAAATGACGCGTCGATTGCTCGAGGCTGTGCCGCGCCTGACGTTCGGTGCTACTGCAGCCGATCATCATCCAGAAAATCCGGCACAGCCATGACCTCGATGCCGTCCTCGTTCAGGGCGGCGCGTTCTTCGGGAGTCGCGGTGCCGCGGATGGGGCGTTCGTCCGCGTCGCCCTCATGAATGCGGCGAGCCTCTTCGGCAAAGCGCGGGCCGACATTTTCCGTGTTGCGGATGACGTTGCGTATTTCTTGCAGCACGGCGGCCTGCAGTCGCGCCATGGCGGCGGGATTGGCATGGGCTGCGGTGGCGGTAGAGGTGGCGCCCGTCGGGGCAACGGCCGATGAGGCCGGCGTGCTCGTTGGCGCCGGCGCCCGCAAATGCTTGACGTTCAGGTGGGGTGCCGACAAACGCTTGGTGATGGTCGCGGATGCGCACAGCGGACACGTGAGTAGTCCACGCGCTTGTTGCGTGTCATAGTCGTCGTGCGAGCTGAACCAGCCTTCGAAAAGGTGGCCTTGATCACATTCCAGGTCGAATACTTTAAGTGCCATGGCGAAGATAGGGGTGCAGCAGCAAAACGGCAATGAAACGGCGCCCGCAGGCGCCGTCAGGGAAACTGCTGCAATAGGGCGGGAAAATCCCGCCTGATCGATCAGTTTACGCGACTACGGTATTCGTTGGTGCGTGTATCGATTTCGATCTTGTCGCCAATGGCGCAGAACAGCGGCACGCTCAACTCGTAGCCGGTGTTGATCTTGGCGGGCTTGAGGACTTTGCCCGAGGTATCGCCACGGACGGCGGGTTCGGTGTAAGTGATCTCGCGGACCAGGATGGTGGGCAACTCGATCGAGATGGCACGGCCGTCGTAGAAGACGACTTCGACGGGCATGGCTTCTTCGAGGTAGTTGAGCGCGTCGCCCATGCTTTCGGCTTCAATTTCGTACTGGTTGTACTCTTCGTCCATGAAGACATACATGGGGTCGCCGAAGTACGAGTAGGTGCATTCCTTGCGTTCGAGCACGACGATGTCGAATTTTTCGTCGGCCTTGTAGACCGATTCGCTGCCCGAGCCGGTCAGCAGGTTTTTGAACTTGAGCTTGACGACGGAAGCATTACGGCCAGACTTGTTGTATTCGGCCCTCTGGACCACGAGGGGATCCTTGCCCACCATGACCACGTTGCCGACTCGCAATTCCTGAGCGGTTTTCATTGATTAAAACTCCGGGTGTTATAGCGCGCTCACCGTACTTGCGCGCAGGGGATACCGGCGTGGGCTGGCCCTGCGTGCCCTGGGAGGCTGTCAAAGTCGAGGCCTGGCTCGACGCAACATGCGCGGGCAAAGGGTCTCGGAAAACTCTCTATTCTAGCGTTTCCTGGATAATTCCGTGCAAAAATCAACCAATCTGTCCCCTAAATCGGGAAGCTTCGCCTGAGCAGCATCCCAGGCAAGGGCTGCATTTTGCCAGTCCTGCCAGGTCGCAGGCCGCAGGGCGGCCGCCAAAACAGCCGAGACGGCGTCGGCGCCGGTTGGGTCGATATCGGTGCCGTCGATGGTGTTGCTAACCGCCGAGTCAACCGTGTCAGCGTTGGCCTGATCGCCGCTCGTCGTTTGGCCAGGTCCGGGGGTGTTCCACGCCCGAATGACGGATTGGACCTGGGGCGGCGCTGGATAGCGCGTCAGCCACGCCTCGAGCTTGTTTCGATGCGCGTCGTCGTCCTGCGGATAGATTTGCCAGACTAGCGGGCGCGCGGCCCAGGCTGCCCGGACGAACGAGTCTTCGCCGCGCACGAAATTCAGATCGGCGCACCAGAGCAGGCGATCGAAGTCTGGTTGTGTCACGAACGGCGCCCGGGCGATTTGCACGTGACCGGCAAGCGGATCCGCGACGGCTTGCTCCAGTCCGGGGGCGACGCCCTCGGGCACCCACAGCAGCGTCGGTTGAGTGTCGCGGGCGAGGGCATGGGCCAGCGCTGCCACGGGAGCATGGGGATAGCAGAACAACGAGACCAGGCGGGCGCCGGCCCGCCAGTGGCCCAGGGCGGCATTGGCCAGTCCGAGGCCGCGCAGGAACTGCTCTTGTGTGCCGCGAGACGCTTGAAAGGCATTGCGCTCCTCGCTGATTCCGGGTTCCCGCAGCAGACCACCGGTGGCGGGGGTGAATCCCGGGAAAAAGAAATACTTAAGCAAACCATCCGAGCGGGTGGAGGGCAGACCATGGCAGCCTTCTACCCAGGGCTCGGCACTGAGATATTCCAGGTTGATCCAGAGGGGCGCGCGATCCTGTGTATCGGTCTGTCGGCGTCGCATCGCCTCGATAAAGGAGGCCGGGGGGTCGCACGCAAACGCTTCGATCACGACGTCCCCGGGATCGAGCGCAGGCGGGCTGGGGGTCCAGTGCACAATATCGATACCGCTGTGCACCTGCGGCGTCCCGTCGGTCAGGATGCCAGGTTGAATGCGGGCAAAGGCGCGCAGATCGTCGACCCAGAGACGCACCTGCCAGCCGTGTCCTCCTGACAGGCGCCGGGCCAGTCGCCAGCACACCCCGATATCGCCATAGTTGTCGACGACGCGGCAGAAGATATCGGCTCGCATGCTATCGGTCCGCATGCCCGCACCACTTAGTGGAACTGTGCAGGCGTGGTGTCTGCGTCGTCGGGGAGCTCGGCATGTACCAGCTCGCCCAGCGGACTGGGAAACAACGGCGCGCCACAGTCTTCACAAAATTCCGGCGGCAATATGCCTGGAATATGGCGGACTTCGCTGACACCACTTTCTTTCAGCAAGGCCGCGATTTCGTCGATCACGCTGGGTTGGTCTTCATCATCCAGGATGTTGTCTTCGTGGCCATAAACGGGCCAGACACATCCGTAGTAGACGTCATTGCTATTGCGCAGGGTAAAACCGATACGGTATTCGTCGATACGGTTTTCGCCGCAGCCCGCAATGACCCCGCGCAATTCGGAGGCAGCCAGATTCAGTGTGCCCTCCAGCCAGTGTGTGGCCGCACGCAGCGACAAGGGCCGAACGCGACGGTCGGCCTCCCGGTTGCTGACGTAATACGCATCAGGCAACAGGCACTCCATGCCGCAGCCCGGCAGCATGGTGGCGAGGGTGGGTTGCACCTGTTCCACCCACTGTGCGTGGCAGGCCTCGCGGCTATAGGTGTCGTCGCCGGGGTGCTCTTGCCAGCGGAACACGGCGGCCCGCTCGGGTACGGCGACCGCAGCGACGACGTAGCGCGTGTCCGCCAGCATGTTGGTGAGCTCGGCCTCGCTGTTCAAGGTCGGTTGACCCGCGTCATTGCCCAGTGCCTGGTTGCCCAGTCGTTGCATCCACTGCCACGTTTCCGAAAAAGTGCGCGGCATTTGATCGATGCTGACTAACGTTGGCATCAACGCTGCGCGCACCCCGTCGGCCAGGACGTGACCGTGCAAGTGCGCCAGCAGGGTTTGCTGCGCGGCGGTGGTAATGGGGCCCGTGGGAATCGCATAGCGCGTCCAGGCGACGAGGGGGACGACGATCAGCAGAACGTCAAAGCGTTGACCGTCTTTGTCGATCTGCATCGACTCGGACTGCGTCTCTGCCAGTTCGACCAGGACTTCGTAGGCGCCCACGTCTTTTTGCGACAGGTGATCCAGCGCGGATTCGAGCGGGACGTCCTGGCTGCTGCGCAGCAACTTGGCAATGGCATCGGTCAGCAGGTGTTCCCAATACAGATCCTCCACCCGGCTACCGGAACGATTCAACGATTGGGCAAGCGTCACCAATCGCGACGCGTCGCGATTAAGGCGGGGGGAAGCGGGGCTGCGGGCTCGGGCCATGTGTGATGAGGGGGCGCTAAAAGAGGTTGGAACTCCCTAGTTTAACGCTGGTCCGGCGCGCGATAGCGTTGACCTCGCCCGGGACAGTCGGGATCGGTCGATTCCCCTGGAGGTTTCCGGGAAACACTCCAGGGCGGTCTATCGTCAGGCAGCCAACAACTGGCGCAGCACGAAGGGCAGGATGCCGCCGTGCTGGTAGTAGTCGACCTCGATGGGGGTATCAATGCGCAGCAGGACGGACACGTCTTGTTTGGAGCCATCCGCACGATGGATGGTCAGCGTGACGTCTTGCATGGGTTTGATGCCGTCTTCGAGGCCCGAGACGTCGAAGGTCTCCTGGCCGGTGATGCCCAGCGATTCGACCGTGTCATCGCCCTTGAACTGCAGCGGCAACACACCCATACCGACCAGGTTGCTGCGGTGAATGCGCTCAAAGCTGCGCGCCACCACGGCCTTGACGCCGAGCAGTTGGGTACCCTTGGCCGCCCAGTCACGCGATGAGCCCGTGCCGTACTCTTCGCCGCCGAACACCACCGTGGAGGTGCCTTGAGCTACGTACTTCATGGCGGCGTCATAGATGGAGAGTTGTTCGCCTGTGGGTTGGAACAACGTCTCGCCGCCTTCGAAGCGACTTCCATCGGGTAGCGCCGGAATCATCAGGTTTTTGATGCGCACGTTGGCAAAGGTGCCCCGCATCATGATTTCGTGGTTGCCGCGGCGTGAGCCGTAGCTGTTGAAATCCGCCTTCATGACGCCGTTTTCTTTCAGCCACTTGCCCGCTGGCGAGGTTTCTTTGATAGAGCCCGCCGGAGAAATATGGTCGGTCGTGACAGAGTCGCCAAAAATACCGAGTGCGCGTGCACCCTGGATGGTTGGCATGGCGCCCGGCGTCATGCCGAAGCCTTCAAAGAACGGCGGCTCGGCAATATAGGTCGAGTCGGGCCAATTGTAGGTTTCACCCGTCACGCCCTTGATGTTTTCCCAAAGATCGCCCGGATTGGTCTTGACCTGTCCGTAGTTGTTCCGGAATGCCTTGGGATTGAGCGCGTACTTGAGCAAGGCCTGGACTTCTTCGGTGGTGGGCCAAATGTCGCCCAGCCACACATCGCCCTTTTTGCCTTTGCCCACGGGCTCTGTCATCAGGTCGCGGGTAATGGTGCCTGCCAGTGCGTAGGCCACGACCAGCGGGGGTGAGGCCAGGAAGTTCGCCTTGATGTTCGGGTGAATCCGCGCCTCGAAGTTGCGGTTGCCCGACAGCACAGCCGCGCAGACCAGGTCGTTGCTCAGGATGGCTTCGTTCAGCTCCGGAGCGAGGTCGCCCGCGTTACCGATACACGTGGTGCAGCCATAGGCGGCCACGTCAAAGCCGAGCTGTTCCAGGTAGGGCAGCAGGCCCGTTTTGGTCAGGTACTCCGTGACCACGCGCGATCCTGGTGCCAGCGAGGTCTTGATGTGCTTGGGGACCGTCAGGCCGGCTTTCACCGCCTTTTTGGCTAACAGACCGGCAGCCAGCAGCACGCTGGGGTTGGAGGTGTTGGTGCACGAGGTAATGGCCGCGATCAGGATGTCGCCGTTTTTGATCGGGTCACCCGTACTGGTGGTGAACGTCTGTTCGAGTTTTTCGGCAGGCTGGTTAAAGCCATCTGCGCTGGACTTGGAGAACAGGTCGGCAAAGGTGCTCTTGACGTTGCCGATCTCGATACGGTCTTGCGGGCGCTTGGGGCCGGCCAGCGACGGCGCGACGGTGGACAGGTCCAGCGTCAGCAGCTTGGTGTAGTCGATGTCCTTGGCCTTGGGCACGCCGAACATCTTTTGTGCTTTGAAGTAGGCTTCGAACGCGGCGATTTCTTCGGGGGTGCGGCCCGTGCCCTCGAAATAGTCGATGGTGCGCTCGTCGACCGGGAAAAAGCCCATCGTGGCACCATATTCCGGCGCCATGTTGCCGATCGTGGCGCGCTCGGCCACCGACAGGCTGGCCGTGCCCGGGCCGCAGAATTCCACGAACTTGCCGACGACTTTTTCTCGGCGCAGCATTTCGGTGATGGTCAGCACCAGGTCGGTCGCGGTCACGCCGCCGCGCAATTTGCCCTTGAGCTCAACACCGACCACGTCAGGCGTCAGGAAATAGACGGGTTGGCCCAGCATGCCGGCCTCGGCCTCGATGCCGCCAACCCCCCAGCCCACTACGCCGATACCGTTGATCATGGTGGTGTGGCTGTCGGTCCCGACCAGCGAGTCAGGGTAGTAAATATTGTTTTTCTGGTGAACGCCGCGCGCCAGGTATTCCAGGTTGACCTGGTGAACGATCCCAAAGCCCGGAGGCACCACACCAAAAGTGTCAAACGCCTGCATGCCCCATTTCATGAACTGGTAGCGCTCTTGGTTGCGCTTGAATTCCAGTTTCATGTTCAGGTCCAGCGCGTCTTTGGTGCCGAAATAGTCGATCATGACCGAGTGGTCAACGACCAGGTCGACCGGCACGAGCGGCTCGATGCGCTTGGGGTCTTTGCCCATTTTGTCGGCCACCGACCGCATGGCCGCGATATCGGCCAGCAGCGGTACACCGGTAAAGTCCTGCAGCACAACACGAGCCACCACAAAGGGGATCTCGTCCTCACGTTTGGTATTGGCCTGCCAGCTCGCCAATTGCTTGACGTGCTCTTCGGTTACTTTCTGGCCGTCACAGTTGCGCAGTACCGACTCGAGTACGACGCGAATCGAGATAGGCAGGCGCTGCACGTCTACCCCCAGCGCCTTGCCCAGGGCCGGCAGGGAATATAGCTGACAGGACTTATCGCCGATTTTGAAATTCTTGAGGGTATTAAACGTGTTGTGCGGCATGATGGACTCCGTGGGTGTGGGACCGCGTAAAACTGCCATTTTCTGGCGTTTTGGCGCATTTGTCATTGTATGCCGTGACATTCGCGCGACGGGATGGCATTACGGGGCCTGGATACTTAAATCTTAACTCTTATATAAGACTTCTGTCGCGCATCAAAGTTCCATCAATCAGGTTTGTTGTGCGGCGGACATTTGTCGACGCACCAAATGCGCATAGGCTCCCCCGCGCTGCAGCAGTTCGTCGTGTCCGCCTGATTCGACAATTTGGCCTCCATCCACCACGGCGATAATATCGGCCTGTCGGATGGTCGACAGGCGGTGCGCGATGATCAGGGTGGTGCGATGGCGCATCAGGTCTGCCAGGGCCTGGTGTACCTGCGCCTCGCTGATCGCGTCCAAGTGCGAGGTGGCCTCGTCCAAAATCAAAATCGGGGCGTCACGCAGAAACGCGCGCGCGATGGCGATGCGTTGACGCTGTCCACCAGACAGGGCGACCCCGCGTTCGCCGACACGGGTTTGCAGGCCATCGGGCAGGCCCGCGACAAAATCCGCCAGCGCGGCGCGTGCCACCGCTTGATCCATCTCATCCGGACTGGCATGGGGGCGGGCGAGGCGGATGTTGTCTTCCAGCGTGCCATTGAGCAACCAGGTATCTTGCGCGACGAGCGCAATACGAGCGTACAGGGCATCCAGCGTCATGGCGGGTAAACGTTCGCCGTCAATACGCACCGCGCCTTGTTGCGGGTCCCAAAATCGCAGCAGTAAGCTGGCCAGCGTGCTTTTCCCTGCGCCGGAGGGGCCGACCAGCGCCAGGGTGGCGCCCGCCGGTAGAGCGAGCGTAACGTTGCGCAGGGCAGGCTCCTGCCGGCCCGGATACGTGAACGTGACGTCCTCAAAGGCCAGGGGTAGCCCGGTGCCGTTCAGCGGCGGCGAGAGCGGGCCATCCGTAATCGGTACCGCTTCGTCGTGAACGACACGCAGGCGCCGCGTCGCGGCCAGCGTGTCCGCGAGCTGGCGGCTGACCTGCGCGATCTCGGACACTGGCAAGAACGCGGCGACCGAGAGCAGAATCAGTAAGGGCAGCAGACCCGCGGCCAACGCGCCTTGCGCGACCCACCAGGCGCCGACCGCTGCGACGGTCAGGCCGCCCAGGCCGGTGGCGATTTCCAGCAGGGCTGTTTGCCTGGACAGATCGGCCAACAGGGCCAGTCGTACCCGTTGATAATCCTCGGCGATTGCCAAAAAGCCCGCGCGACGCCGATCAGTGGCGGAAAAGGCCACCAGATCGGAGAGACCCTGGATCGTTTCGGATAGATGGGCGCTTAGCAGCCCGAGTGCTTGCCGGGCACGGCTGCCTTGCGCATCCACGCGTTCGCGATTCAGCCAGGGCGACAGGCCCGCCCACAACAAAAAGGGCAGCAGCGCCAACATCAACGGCCAGGCGGCGATACCCAGGATCGCCAGCACCACCAGTGGAATCAGAACCGCGACAAAGGCCGGCGCGACCGTATGTGCGTAGAAATATTCGACCGTTTCCACGTCCTGTGTCGCCAAACCGACCAAGTCTCCGGAGCGGCGGCGCAACAGATAGGACGGTGCCAGCGCCTCCAGTTTCCGGTAAAGCGAGATACGCATTTCCGCCAAGAGCTGATAGGCAATGGCGTGAGCGAGCCAGGACTCGATCCAATGCAGGGCGGCGGCGGCGATCGCGGCCACAAACAAGCCAATCAACAAGCCATCGAAAGACTCGCCGTTTTTCAGGCGTGCGATGACGAGCGCACCCAATACCGACACTCCGATAAAGGCCGCGACGCGTCCGATGCCACTGGCGACGGTGATCGCAAATTGTTTTTTCCAGGGCTGGATGATTTCTGTCAGCGTTTGCAGTACCTGCCGGGTGGTGACGTGCTGCGCATCGGCTTCGAGGGAGAGGGGGGCAGCACGCTTGTTGTCGTCGGCCGATGCGTCGGCGACGGAGTCAGGCGCCGACACGCGTCCGGCCAGTTCCCCGATCGTCTCGTCAGCCGTGGCGGTGTCGTGTTGCCCACCCATCAGGCGGCGGTAGAGCGTATCGCCCGCCATGAGCGTGTCATGCGTGCCGGTTTCCGTGATGCGTCCACCATCGAGCACCAGGATGCGATCGGCATTGATCACGCTGGACAAGCGGTGCGCCAGCACCAGCGTCGTGCGGCCCTGGCTGAGTCGGTCCAGGGCCTGCTGAATCTCGGCTTCATTCTCCGCATCCACAGAGGACAAGGCCTCGTCCAGGATCAATATCGGCGTGTCGCGCAGCAAGGCCCGGGCAATCGCCAGACGTTGACGTTGTCCGCCGGACAATTGCGTGCCGCGCTCGCCCAGCACGGTCTGATAGCCCTGTGGCAGGGCGGCAATAAAGGCATGGGCATTCGCCGCGGTCGTCGCAGCCAGGATTTGATCCGGCGTGGCATCGGGGCGAGCCAGCAGCAAATTTTGTTCTACAGTTCCGTGGAATAGCGTGCTGTCCTGTGCCACCAAAGAGATGCTGGCCCGCACGTCCTCGGGATCCAGTTCGCGTAGATCGCGACCCTCAATCTGGATCGTCCCCGCCTGGGGATCATGCAGACGCAAGAGCAGTCTGACCAGCGTGGATTTGCCGGATCCGCTGGGGCCGACAATCCCCACTCGCTCGCCCGGGGCAATGTCAAAATCCATGCCCTGATGCGTGATTTGACGACCGCCCGGGTACGAGAAAGCGACTTGCTTGAATGCAATGGACAAGCCGCCTCGACGACCGGAAACGTCGGCGGGTTTGATGCCGGACGACGTGGCGAGATGTCCCCGTACCGCCTGGGGAGCGGACGTGGTGGCATCCAGCAGCGCACGCACGCTCGCCGCCGCTGACTGTCCCATCAGGCCATGGTGAAGCACGGCGCGCATGTCACGTAGCGGCCGGAAAATTTCCGTGCCGGCCATCAATACCACTAGTAGCGCCGCCAAGGTCATTTGCCCATCTGCGACGCGCCAGGCGCCCAGCGCCAGCGCGGCGGCCGCACCAACGGTAATGCCGATGTCAGTAGCAAAGCGTGCGGATACCTCGCGTCCCAGGACCTTGAATGTGTTGTCCGACAGTGCGCGCGCGTGTTGCGCCAGACGCTCTCCCCAAGGGCGGCTTTGACCAAAGGCCTTAAGCGTAGGCAGGCCCTGCATCGCATCCAGGAACTCCTCGCCAAAGGCTTTGAACGCCTGCGCACGTTGGCGAGAGGCATCCTTGTGGCTGCGGTGCGCGATCAGCGGCAGAATCAGCGTCACCAACGCGGCCGCCAACAGCACCAATGCCACGGGCCAATCCCACCACGCGATAAATGCAAAAATCACGAGAGGCGCGCACGCGGCAATGAATAGCTGCGGCAGATAGCGTCCGAAAAACGATTGCAACTGTTCTACGCCGTCGATCACCGCCAGCATGACGCCGCCCGTGCGTTGACCCCCGAACCACGCCGGCCCCAGTTCGACGATCTTGTCGTACAGCCTGGCGCGCAGCTTGTTCTGGATCAGTGCAGCGTTGCGATTGGCCAGCGTGTTCAACGCATGTTCGAACACGCCGCGCAGTACGATCGCTATCGCGGCGCCGGCCAGCGGCCACCAGAGGGCGGCACCGCTTTCGCCTGCAAACAACTGTGCGAGAAATTTTCCCAGCAGTGCAAAGCGGGCTATTCCCGCGGCCAGGCCCAAAAGTCCGAGTAAGGCGCACACCAACATGCGCAGCCTCACGCCGCGCGTCATACCCCAGAGAATGGAATCGAAATACATGCAGCTTCCTTGTCGTGGCCGTCTGGCGTTCAGCCGGCCATTGGCACAGCCGACATTATGGCCATAGCGGCGCGCGCTGTGTGATCGTCAGAGTTAGTCTTTCTCGCAACTGCGATATTGCGCGCCAAAGCGTTCAGCGCGCGCCTGGACTTGCTGTGCCACCCGTTTCAACCAGGCCTTGCTGTCGTAGCTGCGGTTGCGATAGCCCGTCCAGCCCTCGTGATAGTTCAGGTACTGACCATAGGCATCCCATTTGGACACTCCATTGATCTGCTGCGTTTTGCTGATGTACCAGCCCATGAAATCCAGCGAGTCGGCCATGTCATCACGGCTGGATGTCCAGCCGCCAGCTTCTTTCTTGTAGTCCGCCCAGGCTTCATCCTTGGCTTGCGCATAACCATACGCCGAGCTGACACGACCCCATGGAACAAAGCCCAGAAAGTAATAGCGTGGGGGCTGAGCATCGTGCCGGAAGCTGGACTCGTGGTACATCATGGCAAAGGCCACCTGCACAGGCACTCCCCATTTTTCGCGCATATCCAGCGCGGACTCTCGCCAATCGGGTTTTTCACGAAAGATTTCGCAGAGGTTTTCGGGGTTGGACGGCGGGGTGGTCGCGCAGCCGCCCAACAGTATCAAAAGGGTCAGTGCCAGTGGCCCTGGTTTCATTGCCGCGTTCCTTGTTCAGGGGATGGGGCATTCTAAGCGTTATACGCGTATCGCAGGGGAGCTGAGCGTCCTGAGGGGATAGACTGAGTGGTTGTGTGATGCGCACTGCACGTAAAAAGAGAAAGGGGCATCGTCACCAGCGACGACGCCCCATTAGGCAAGCCAGATCCTGTCAATCAAAAATCGACAGACATGGACAGCTTATAAACGCGCCCCATGCCTTGGGTAAGCTGACCAAACGAGTTCCCTACGGTCGCCCAGTATTTCTTGTCTGTGACATTGTCCACGCCGGCACGCCATACCACGTTGTGGCCATCAATCTTGGTGGCATAACGCGCGCCCAGATCGACCCGTGTCCATGCCGGGATTTTGGCGGTATTGTCGATATTGACGTATTGCGAACCGCGGCGTTGTATGTAGGCTTGCAGCGTCAACCCAGTGAGCGCAGGGATATCCCATTCAGCACCGAGCACTGCTTGATAGCGTGGGACGCCAATCGCATCATTGCCGTCTTGTTCGGCGCCTTGGGTGCCACGCAGCTCCGGATCCATGAACGTAATGCCACCTAACAGTCGTACACCCTTGGTGGGTTCGCCGTAGATATTGAATTCCAGTCCACGATTACGTTGCGAGCCCGCCAAGCCAAACACGAGATCCGAGTCCATATAGGCCTGAGGTTTCTCGATCTGAAAAATGCCGATATTGCCGCCGAGATTGCCGAAATCAAATTTGACACCGGCTTCGGTTTGCTTGGTGCGATAGGGGGCGAGCGTGTCGCCAAAATTGCTGGCGTCTCGCGGCGCGGCATCGCCTTTGGTCAACCCCTCAATGTGGTTCACATAAAACGACACCTCCTCCCAAGGCCGTATAACCAAACCATAGGCGGGCGTCCAAACCGATTCATCGTACGTCGTCGTGTGGATACCATTTCCGTCGTAGAGCTTGTCCTTGATCGTTTGACGTCGTACCCCGAGGGTCAGAAAGACGCGATCATCCAAGAACGACAACTGATCCGACAAGGCAAAGCTCGTCAAATGTGTGCGACTGCTGATGTGTGGATCGTCCATGTCACCCGCCCCGTTCACAACATCGGAGGGACGATCAAAATAGTCGGGATTGTAGATGTCGATCGGGCTGGAAGCGCTCCTTTCCCATGCCTGTCGGACGCGAGTCTGCAGCCCGGACACCCCAATATTCACCAAATGGCCGACCGGCCCGGTCTGGAATTTTCCGCGCACTCCAATTTCACCGCTGACGGAGTCGCGGGTGTACGGCACGGTCAATCGGCCCACGGTCCCGATGCCATCGCCGTCGACAGTGGGTTGCCCATAATCGCCACTCTCGCGATCGTGGCTGGTGCCGATGGCCGCGTAGCCCATCCAGTTGTTGGTGAAGTCGTATTCCGCCCGGAGCACACCATAGGTGCTTTCCAGTTCGCTGTACGTCCATGGTTGACCATAGTTCGTATCATTGGATGGTGGCGACGGAACGTCGTCGCCGCTGACTCTAATCGTGGGACGTGGCTGCGAATAACGATACTTTTGATAACCGGCATCCAGCGAAACGCGCAGTTTTTCGCCCAGATAATCCAGGCCGATCGTGCCGACCGTCATCCGTTGGCCCGCATCGTCGACGCTTGTATCGCCATCACGATGGGCGGCATTGACGCGGATTCCAAACTCCTGGTTTTCTCCCCAACGTCGTCCGATATCCACGCCGCCACCCACTTGAGAGTCGCTGGTGTAGTCGATCGTCGCCCGGGTCAACGGATCCACCCCGGCCCGCTTGGGCTGGATGTTGATCGAGCCACCCAACCCGGACCCGCCCGGTGCGGCGCCATTCAAAAAGGCATTGGCCCCTTTCAGGATTTCGACGCGTTCCACCATCTGCGTCGGCAGCACCTGACGCGGCAAAATACCGTACAGCCCGTTGAATGACAGATCGTCGTTATTCAGCGGAAAGCCGCGTATCGAAAACGTCTCGGCCGAGTTTCCAAAGCCATTGCCCACCTGTACCGAGGCATCATTCTTGACGACATCGCCGAGCGTGCGCGCTTGTTGGTCCTCGATCAGCTTGGATGTGTAGCTGGTGACCACAAAGGGCGCGTCCATGTTGTCGATGTTGCCCAGCACGCCCAATTGGCCGCCACGCGCGACTTGCCCGCCCGCATATTCGACGGAGGTGGGGGCGGAGATAGGGGTTTCGCCGGTCACCGTGGTGGATTCGAGGGTGGTGACAGCGCCCTGCACGGTTTGTGACCAAGCAGGCGCGCCAGTCAGCACCCCAGCAGACAACGCTGCGTGAATTGCAAGATTGAGAGGTGTGAGGCGGGCGCAACTGACAGTGGGCAGCACACGACGCAGCGTAAAAGTAGGCATAGCAGAGGGCTCTATCCAGGAAATGGTAATAAGAATGCCTTTTATTATCGTGATCGTACCCAACTTACGCAATGTTTTATGTCTAAGTGCACAACACTATGGGCCGTTGCGCACCGGCCGGCCCCACCGGCTCACGCCGAACAGCGGCGCGTTAAGGGCTCAACATCTCGCTCCCCGAAAAAACACAACTTCCCCCGCAAAAAAAAACGGCCCTGAGAAAACCCTCAGGGCCGTTTCCACTACCGCAGTCAGTAGACCGAGTTACACCTCGATGACCGCCGCTACGTCTTTGTAGTCGTCGATCTGGTCGAAGTTCAGGTACTGATAGATCTGGTCGCTACTCTTGTTGATGACGCCCATATCGGTCATGTACTCGTCCTTGGTCGGAATACGACCCAGGCGCGAGCAGATGGCGGCCAGTTCGGCCGAACCCAGGTACACGTTGGTGTTCTTGCCCAGGCGGTTGGGGAAGTTACGCGTGCTGGTCGACATGACAGTCGCGCCTTCGCGGACTTGTGCCTGGTTACCCATGCACAGCGAGCATCCCGGCATTTCGGTACGCGCGCCCGCCGTACCAAAGACACCGTAGTGGCCTTCTTCGGTCAGTTGTTGCGCATCCATCTTGGTCGGCGGAGCCACCCAGAGCTTGACCGGAATGTCACGCTTGCCTTCGAGCAGCTTCGAGGCGGCACGGAAGTGGCCGATGTTGGTCATGCAGCTACCGATGAAGACTTCGTCGATCTTGGCGCCGGCGACATCGGACAAGGTCTTGACGTCGTCGGGATCGTTCGGGCAGGCCACGATGGGTTCGTGCACGTCGGCCAGGTCGATGTCGATGACGGCGGCGTATTCCGCATCGGCATCGGGTTCCAGCAGCTGGGGATCAGCCAGCCAGGCTTGCATGGCCTTGATGCGGCGGCCCAGCGAGCGTTCGTCTTCGTAGCCGTTGGCGATCATCCACTTCAGCATCACGATGTTGCTGTTGATGTATTCGATGATCGGCTCTTTGTTCAGGCGCACGCTGCAACCTGCGGCAGAGCGTTCGGCCGACGCGTCGGAGAGTTCGAATGCCTGTTCCACCTTCAGATCGGGCAGGCCTTCGATTTCCAGGACGCGACCGGAGAAGATGTTCTTTTTGCCTTGCTTGGCCACGGTCAGCAGGCCTTGCTTGATGGCGTACAGCGGGATGGCGTTGACCAGATCGCGCAGCGTCACGCCAGGCTGCATCTTGCCCTTGAAGCGCACCAGCACCGATTCCGGCATGTCCAGTGGCATCACGCCCGTGGCGGCGGCAAAGGCCACCAGGCCCGAGCCGGCCGGGAACGAAATACCAATCGGGAAACGAGTATGCGAGTCACCGCCCGTACCCACCGTATCCGGCAGCAACATGCGGTTCAGCCACGAGTGGATGACGCCGTCACCCGGGCGCAGCGAGATGCCCCCGCGCGTGCTGATGAACTGCGGCAGCGTGTGGTGCGTCTTGACGTCGACGGGTTTCGGATAGGCGGCGGTGTGGCAGAACGACTGCATGACCAGATCGGCCGAAAAACCCAGGCAGGCCAGGTCTTTCAACTCGTCGCGGGTCATGGGGCCAGTGGTGTCTTGGCTACCCACCGAGGTCATGCGCGGTTCGCAGTAGGTGTTGGGACGCACGCCCTGGCCTTCGGGCAGACCGCAGGCACGGCCGACCATTTTTTGGGCCAGCGTAAAGCCCTTGCCGGAGTCGACGGGGCTCTTGGGCAGGCGGAACAGGGTCGAGGGAGCCAGGCCCAGCGCCTCGCGCGCCTTGGCGGTCAGGCCACGGCCGATGATCAGCGGAATGCGGCCACCGGCGCGCACTTCGTCAAACAGCACTTCGGACTTGACCTGGAATTCGGAGATGACTTCGCCGTCTTTGAGGGCCTTGCCTTCGTAGGGACGCAGTTCCACCACGTCGCCCATTTCCATCTTGGACACGTCCAGCTCGATCGGCAGGGCGCCCGCGTCTTCCATGGTGTTGTAGAAAATGGGAGCAATCTTGCTGCCCAGGCAGACCCCGCCAAAGCGCTTGTTGGGGACGAAGGGGATGTCTTCGCCGGTGAACCACAACACCGAGTTGGTGGCGGACTTACGCGACGAGCCCGTGCCGACCACGTCACCCACATAAGCGACCAGATGGCCTTTTTCTTTCAGCGACTCGATGAACTGCACCGGGCCGCGCTTGCCGTCCTCTTCGGGCTCGAATGCTGCGCCGTCGCGCTTGTTTTTGAGCATTGCCAGGGCGTGCATCGGGATATCAGGACGTGTCGTGGCGTCAGGCGCGGGCGACAGGTCGTCGGTATTGGTTTCGCCAGGTACCTTGAAAACCGTGATCGTCAGGCTTTCGGGAAGCTCGGGGCGACTGGTGAACCACTCGGCATCGGCCCAGCTTTGCAGCACGGCTTTGGCGTTGGTATTGCCCTTGTCGGCCTTTTCCTTGACATCATGGAAGGCGTCAAACATCAACAGGGTCTTTTTCAGCGCGTCGGCCGCGATGGTGCTGACCTCGGCATCGTCCAGCAGCTCGATCAGCGGGCCGATGTTGTAGCCACCCAGCATGGTGCCTAACAATTCCGTTGCTTTGGCCCGGCTGATCAGCGCACACGATTCGGTGCCCAGCGCGACGGCCGCCAAATACGAAGCCTTGACCTTGGCGGCGTCATCCACGCCGGCCGGTACGCGATAAGTCAGTAATTCCAGCAGATTTTCTGCTCCGCCCGCGGGCGGGCTTTTCAGAAGCTCGATCAGGTCGGCAGTTTGTTGAGCCGTGAGCGGCAGCGGGGGGATGCCCAGCGCGGCGCGCTCGGCAACGTGTTTGCGGTACGTTTCCAGCATGGGATGGCCTGAATAAAAGTCGGGTTGCGAGAAGGGTTGTCGAGGCCGATTGTAGAACTGAAGGAGGTTTGGAGCAAGTGTCTTATATCTTATATAAGACTTGCTTCAATATCATTCCGACTTCCGCAGACGGGAAACTATTCCATGGTTTTTGCCTTGGGCCGCCCCAAGGCAAAAAGCACCCCCTCGGGGGGCAGCAAACCGAAGGCGCAGCGTGGGGGCCTTAATTCAAACTGCCTCGTGGCCTACAGCACTTTGGTCTCGTGATGCACCTGTGGTGATTGCGCGAAATGCGGGCCGACCAGCTTGCGCCATTCTTGAAAATCTGCGGACTCCCGGAAATCAACCATATGGTTTTCCACGGTTTCCCAGTCGACGACCAATGTGTATTGCTGAGGGTTTTCAATCGACCGATGCAACGCCACGCCATGACAACCCTTGGCACGCAGGAAGAGCGGTTTGGCCTGCGCCACGCCGTCTTCGAATTGGGCTTCTTGCCCGGCAGTCACGAGAATGCTGGCTATTTCCTGGATCATTGGGATTCCTTGAGTCAGTGAACAACGCGATAAATGAATAATAAGACGGGCAAAACTCACGACAGGTATGATCAAGCTACACCGTGACTTTAGCTCAGGAGCCGCCATGCATTATCTGATGTTCTACGATTTGGTCCCCGACTACTTAGAGCGCCGAGGCGAGTTTCGTGACAAGCATCTGGCCATGGCGCGTGCCGCCGTCGCGCGAGGCGAGTTGGTGTTGGCTGGTGCGCTAGCTGATCCCGCCGACCAGGCGGTGCTGCTATTCAAGGCCGATTCCCCGGCGGTCGCCGAGGCTTTTGCCCAAGCCGACCCCTATGTGCAGGAGGGGTTGGTCAAGCAATGGCGAGTGCGGCCATGGACCACTGTGGTCGGGTACCTGGCGGAGCATTCCGTGCCGAACTGATATTGCGTTCAGCGTATTGTCAGTCTGTTGGTCCGTTGGCCGCGGGGCAATGTGACGGCGTATGATGCCGCCTTTGCCCTGGTTCCTAACGGTGGTCGTTGACCACGCCGCTCATGCCTTTCTCGCACCTGCTGTTGGCGCTGTCCGTCGTTTTCATTTGGGGGACGAACTTCGTCATCATTAAGTGGGGGCTGGCCGAATTTCCCGCTTTTCTGTTCGCGACATTGCGATTTTTGTTGTCGGCATTGCCCTGGGTGTTTGTTATGCGCCGTCCGGCCGTGCCGTGGAGTCTGCTGGTTCGCGCGGGCTTATTGCTGGGAGTCGGACAGTTTGGCCTGGTGTATTGGGCCATGCGCCACGACATCACGCCTGGATTGGCTTCCCTGGTAGTGCAGGCACAGGTGTTCTTCACCATCATTATGTCGATGGTTATTCATGGTGAGCGCTCACGGCCATTACAAATCGTGGCTCTGGTATTGGCGACAGCGGGCTATGCCTTGGTGGCCTGGCGTAGCGCGACAGACCCTGCATCGGCCATCACGCTCATCGGTTTCGGCGTCGTATTGGCCGCCGCCTTTAGCTGGGCATGCACCAATATGGTCATGCGTGCGGCGGGCCGGGTGAATATGGTGGCCTTTACCGCCTGGAGCTCCCTGTTCGCCGTTATCCCCCTGCTGCTGATCAGCCTGGCGCTCGACGGGCCTTCGCAGGTGGTCGACGCGTTGGCTCATGCCAGTATGTGGGGTTGGCTCGCGGCGCTGTGGCAAGCAATCGGCAATACCGTGTTCGCGTTTGGCGCCTGGGGATGGTTGCTCGCCCGGCATCCCGCGATCACGGTGACGCCGCTGGCGTTGCTGGTGCCGGTATTCGGCATTTTGTCGTCGGTCGTGTTGCTAGGCGAATCCTTGCCTCTTTGGAAGGTCGTGGCCACGGGCCTTGTGCTGGGTGGTCTATGCTTAAACGTTTACGCGAGTCGCGCTGGAGGCAAACGGTAGCAGTAGGCGCTTGCGCTCCGGCGCATCGGTAGCAGTTGTCGTATAGAAAATCATGACGTGGGTTGATCATCTTTTATTCCTGGGCAGTGTGGCGCTGGCCACCTATGCACAGACCGTGACGGGGTTTGCATTTGGGTTGGTGCTGTTGGGGCTGACGGGTTTGTTGTCTTTGGCGCCATTGCCTGAGATGTCCAACGTGGTCAATATGCTGATGTTGGTCAACGCGCTCGTCGCCTTGCACGGCACACGCGGGCAGTTGAATTGGTCGCTTATCCGTACGCCCTTATTCGCCAGCCTCGCCGGGGTGGTGGCGGGCGTTATCGCGCTGGACTGGATCAGCGGCAACGCTATCTTGTTGTTGCGCGGCCTGTTGGGCCTGACCATTCTGGCGTGTGCGGTTTTGTTGATTTCAGGCACGCGGCCGTTGACAACAATCTCATCGCGAGGCGCTTTTATCTCGTTTGGTTTGGTGTCCGGTGTGTTGGGCGGATTGTTTTCCAGCGCGGGCCCCCCAATGGTCTATCACTTCTATCGGCAACCGCTGCCGTTGTCCGTTGTGCGTAATAGTTTGCTCGTCTTGTTCGCTGCCAACTCGGTCCTGCGCCTTTCTTTAGTGACGGCACAGGGCAATTTGACGGCCTCGGCGATTTGGCTCGGGGTCGAAGCCTTGCCTGTGGTTGTGGTGCTGACCTGGCTGGTGCGCCGATATGCCTCGGCGGATTCCTTCCGGGCCGTCAAGCGGTTGGTCTTCCTGCTGTTGCTGATTTCAGGCTTGGGGTTGCTTATCCCGGTTTCCCGGGCACTATGGGGATAGGTTGATCGGCGGTGTCGGCGTCGGCGCGGGCTCCGGCACTGAGGCAGAGTCCGGCGTGGTCGTCACCAGCACGGCGGACGGTGTAGACAAGGGCAGTTTCGCTTCTGCGATGCGTTGCAATATGTCGTAGAGCAGCGCACTACGCACACTATAGGCATTACGCGGCGTACTGACATAGCCGCGCGCATTGAACATCAAGTGGCCGTTTTCGATGCCTTCCAGATACACCTCGGGGGCTGGCGTTTCCATAATGCCTTCATTGTCCGTGAATGCGTCCCGCAATAGTTCGCGTAGCTGTTGCGCATCCGTTTCGAGCGGCATCGGCAGTTTGACTTGCACCAGTCCCAGTGGATTGCTGTGCGTCACATTACGCACCGTTTTCGTGATGAACTCCGAGTTCGGCACAATCACGGTGGACCGGTCAGCCATCTGAATTTCCGTGGCGCGCACATTGATCCGTGCGATGTCACCCTCAATGCCACCGAGCGATACCCAATCGCCCACCTTGACGGGGCGCTCGGCGAGCAGGATCAGGCCGGACACAAAATTTTGCACCACGGCCTGTAGCCCGAAACCGATTCCCACCGACAGGGCGCTGGCGATCCAGGCGACTCTCTCCAGCCCCAGTCCCAATGCCGAGAGAGACAGGGCAATGGCAAGCACCACACCCGCATAGCCGAACAAAGTCGCGGCCGATAGCTGCATACCCGGGTCGAGTTCGGTGGTGGGTAAGTATCGATCCGCCAACCAGCGTTTGAGCAAGCGCACGCCGATCAGGCCGAACGCCAGCACCAGGAAGCCTCGCATCAAGGCGCCCGGACGAAGGTGTATTTCGCCGATCTGCAAGCCGCCGAGCAACTGACTCATGCGGTGCAGCAGATCTGATGGCCCTTCCCCAAACGGGGCCAGTAGCAGGGTGGCGGCAACCAGCGCGACCGTTACTCTACCGACGCCTGCCAGCACTACCGCGATTTGACTATGAAGGCGTGCGCGCGACTCGTTTTCGTTGTCGGCGGGCGGCGCCAGCAGGGTGCTGAACCCGTCGGTAATCAGTACAGACAATAGATAGGCGAAACATAAAATCGCCAGCACCCACAAAACCTGTTTGACGATAAAACTGCCAAATGCCACGTAGCCTGCCAGCGCACTGATGACACAACAGGCCAGGACAACCCACATCATATTGCGCAGAACCGAGAGCCAGAGCGGCCGCGGGGGCGGCGGCGACTCTTCGATCTCGTGAGGAACAGGTTTGCGCGACGACGTGGTGCGTCGCAGTCCCCATGCGAGCGTCGCGGCCAGTGCCAGCGTCGCCAGCGAGGTAATCACGATCGTGGTGGTCAGGCTGGCGTTCAGCAAGATAGGCAGTTCGTCACCCAGCCAGGTCAGCACGACCCATATACCCAGCAGCGTGGGCATATGTCGCAGTCCGTGTGCGATATCGTCAGGGATAGACAGCAAGCGCCAACTGGGACGCTCGGGCGATAGCAGGGCATGACCGAGTCCGGTGACGCAGCCGCCAAAGGCCACGACGGCAGCCAGGCTGGACAGTAACTCGCCAGTATCGTCCGACAAGGCGTCATTCCAGTTCAGTCCGGTATAAATCAGGGCGGCAATGATGCCCGGCATGGCCGTCGCCAGCATCACGATGCCAAACGCCAGGAATGAGCGCCGTAATCGGCCCGGCGGCACGCGTGTCGCCGTCAGGCGCAGTAGCAGGCGACTGCATGCCATCCCCAGCACTACCGTGATGCCCGCCACGATCGCTAACCCAATCCAGGCGAGTATCGGCGTGCTCGAGGTCGCCTCGCGCAGTTCGTCAACCAGTTGTCCCAAGCGGCGCGAGTCTCGGGGAAGATCGCCCTTTAACTCCGTCCAAAAGGACTTGCCCAAAATGGAATCACGTCGCTCGCCCAATCGCGCCTGAAACTGTGTACGGCGCATCGTCGAAATCTGTTCGGCTGTCTGCGCGGCCTCGACGGCGAGCAAACGAGCGAGCTTGACTTGCGAGTCCAGTGTCTTGTTGTCTCGTTGCAGTTGTTTGCGCTGAGCGGCGACGTCCGGGGTTTCGCTTGATCCCTCGGGGGGCGTACCCAATTCCGTCAAGCGGGCGGTGACACCGGCCAGCTGAGGCGTCAGCGTTTCGGCCAACCCCTCGGCGCGTGACTGGATCTCCAGCACGTCGGCGCGCCAGCGCGTGAGTTGGGCATCATCACTGTCGTCGTCGTCCAGGCGCTCCAGTATCTGGTCGATCTGCTTACGGGCATCGGACAGAACTGATTCGACATCGGCCGGCCCTTGGGGTGCTTCGGGCTGTGCCGAGACGACCGCCGCGAGCCCTAACCATAGAAATAATGTCAGACCCGCCAGCAGGCGAATCCAATACGCACATCGAGTGCGTGGGAGCTGCATCATAATGGGCGAACCTCATGCTCCGGGTGGCCCCGGGTATTGAGCAAGCATAGCAGCGTGCTGCCTTGCGAGTGCAACAAAACCTGTGCAGATCGATCAGGGGTGATCATGGCGGGCGGAGGGCGTGTCGACAGCGGTGTCGGCATCGCCATTCGCGTCGCAGGATACCAGCGTCTCGCGCGAGCGCTCCAGCTCGTCGTGAATCCATTGGCGCAAGGCGGACAGCGGTGGCCAGTCGCGCAGGCCCGGCGGGTAGACCAGATGATACGTATCGGTCGAATCGAAATCGATGCTGATCGGCGATAGTTTCACCAACCGGCCCGCGTACATCGCATCAGCGGCCAGCAGCTCACGGCTGAGGGCTAGTCCCAAGCCTTGCTCGGCCGCCTGCAACATCAGGCTGAAATCATTGAACGACGCGACGGGGGTGGCATTGACGGTCAGCCCTGCTGCCGCGAACCATTGTCGCCAGAGCTCTTTGTCGCCCAACAACGGCTGGCGTGCCAGCGTTTCCGGGGTGTGGTCGGCTAATTGCCGCGCGGTGTCGGCCGATGCCAGCACTACGAGGGGCATCGGGGTGTCGAACAGCGACTCAGACAGCACGCCCGGCCAGGAGCCACGTCCCGAGCGCAAGCCGGCATGGAATCCCTCGCGCGCAAGATCGGAAACGTGGCTCGAGGTTTCGATTTCCAGCGTCAGATCAGGGTGGCGCTCGCGCCAGCGTGCCATCCGGGGAAGCAGCCAGCGCTGGGCGAACGAGGGCAGCATCGAGACACGTATGCGCTGGTGGGCGCCGCTGCTAACGGAGGCTGCGGCCAATACCCCGTCATCCAGCTGTGCCAGAGCGGTTCGCACGCTGCATAGCAAAGCCCGTCCCGCGGGGTTCAAAATCAGTCGTCGACCCTGCCGCTCAAAGAGGGGAAATCCCAACTGAGTCTCGAGCACGCGGATCTGTTGACTGACGGCGCTGTGCGTCAGGTGCAATTGCTCTGCGGCGGCCCGCAGGTTCTGCAGCTCGGCGACCACGCGGAAGGCGGGCAGGGTATTTAACGGTAGACGGCTCATGCTGGTAAGCATAACCGACCAAAATGGGTAGAACAATGCGATTCACAACCAGGTTTTGTGCTTTTAAGCTAACCAGTATGAAAACCTGAGTGAGGAGGCAAACATGGAATCGCAAGGAAATCTGTCGGCAGTCAATGGCGCTTGCGTCACCACGTCGTCCTGGCGTCTGCCGTTATTCGGGCACGCACGGCTGAGCCAGCACTGGTCTGAATGGTGGACAGCCTGGGAGACGCGCCGAGCCAGTAAGAGAACGGCCATGGCGCTGAGCGAGCTGGATGATGCCATGCTGCAAGACATCGGGGTACAGGGCTGCATGCTGTCTGAAAGCCGTGCAATCCGCCAGGCCCAGCAAGATCGCCGAGCATACTGGCTCTGGTCGTGAGCAACACGTGGGACGGAAGGGGGGGGGCATCGATGCTGTTTCCCCTTCTTCCCTACCCTTTCCTTCCCTAATATCAATATAAAGATCCCCCGCTCACTCTATATCCCCGCCTGCTCGTATATATAGGGGCTGACGTCTATAAAGAGATGAAGAACAGAATGAAGAGCGGACAGCTGTATATAAGGGATGGCTAATGTCTCTCTATATGAAGAAAGCCGCCCGCCTATATCGAGGGAGAAACCTGGCTCCCACATAGATATAAGGCCCGTTCCTGGACCGCTCCCTGAACGTTGGCGCAGGCGCTTATTCCGTCATTCTGGCTGGTTTGCATGCCCTGAATATCCTGTGCTATAGTCTCGCTCCTTCGCTGCTGGAACACGAGTGTTCAGGCGGCGGGGCCGGAG
>NZ_BAAGYU010000012.1:0-748 GCF_054779135.1 Bordetella tumulicola
GGGGAGTGAAAAAGAACCTGAAACCGTGTACGTACAAGCAGTGGGAGCACCTTGTGGGGTGACTGCGTACCTTTTGTATAATGGGTCAGCGACTTACATTCAGTGGCAAGGTTAACCGAATAGGGAAGCCGTAGCGAAAGCGAGTCCGAACTGGGCGTTAAGTTGCAGGGTATAGACCCGAAACCCGGTGATCTAGCCATGGGCAGGTTGAAGGTTGGGTAACACTAACTGGAGGACCGAACCGACTAATGTTGAAAAATTAGCGGATGACTTGTGGCTGGGGGTGAAAGGCCAATCAAACCGGGAGATAGCTGGTTCTCCCCGAAAGCTATTTAGGTAGCGCCTCGTGAACTCATCTTCGGGGGTAGAGCACTGTTTCGGCTAGGGGGTCATCCCGACTTACCAACCCGATGCAAACTACGAATACCGAAGAATGTTATCACGGGAGACACACGCCGGGTGCTAACGTCCGGACTCAAGAGGGAAACAACCCAGACCGCCAGCTAAGGTCCCGAATTATTGCTAAGTGGGAAACGAAGTGGGAAGGCATAGACAGTCAGGAGGTTGGCTTAGAAGCAGCCATCCTTTAAAGAAAGCGTAATAGCTCACTGATCGAGTCGTCCTGCGCGGAAGATGTAACGGGGCTCAAGCATGCACCGAAGCTGCGGCAGCGACACTATGTGTTGTTGGGTAGGAGAGCGTTCTGTAAGCCTGCGAAGGTGGCTTGTAAAGGCTGCTGGAGGTATCA
>NZ_BAAGYU010000013.1:0-23255 GCF_054779135.1 Bordetella tumulicola
CCATCCGTGAAGGCGGCCGTACCGTCGGCGCTGGCGTCGTCGCAAAGATCATCGCTTAATTTTTTAGCGATTTAGTACAGGGAAGCCGGCCCTAAATGGGCTCGCTTCCCATATTTGTCAAAAAAGTAGTACTATGTATGGTTCCGCAAGTTGCCATACATCGCTCACGAGAGTTTAGGGGTATAGCTCAATTGGCAGAGCGTCGGTCTC
Source organism: Bordetella tumulicola (assembly GCF_054779135.1). NCBI lineage: Bacteria > Pseudomonadati > Pseudomonadota > Betaproteobacteria > Burkholderiales > Alcaligenaceae > Bordetella > Bordetella tumulicola. Next base: position 211 of record NZ_BAAGYU010000013.1, read on the forward strand.
CAAAACCGAAGGTTGTAGGTTCGATTCCTACTGCCCCTGCCACGTTTGCGGTCATTTATGACCAACTTGGCCTAGTTTGTTTCAACCCCGCTCGCTCTTAAACTCGCCGGGAGATCACCGTCAGTCGCGCAATTACAGCCGGCTAGCGTCGCAAAATGTCTAATACCAGCGTAGAAACCGTAACCAGTACCACCGACCGGATCAAGCTCGGGCTGGCAGTGCTCGTTATCATTGCTGGCATCGTGGGATTCTCGGTGCTTAGCGCACAACCCATGGTCGCCCGCGTCGGCGTGTTTATCGGGGGCCTGGTGATCGCCGCAGTGATCGCCTGGTCCAGCGAACCGGGTCGCCGTACCCTCAGTTTTGCCAGCGAGGCATACAACGAAGCTAAACGGGTAACCTGGCCCACGCGCAAGGAAACCACCCAGATGACGGGCATCGTGTTTGCCTTTGTCGCGGTGATGGGGTTGTTAATGTGGGTGCTCGATAAGGGCATCGAATGGATACTGTACGGCCTGTTGTTAGGCTGGAAATAAGGACGCCAAATGAGTAAGCGCTGGTATGTCGTCCATGTGTATTCAGGCATGGAAAAAAGCGTCCACAAAGCCTTGAACGAGCGCATTGAGCGCGCGGCCTTGCAGACATCGTTTGGTCGTATTCTGGTCCCCTCGGAAGAAGTCGTCGAAGTCAAAGGCGGCCAGAAGTCGATCAGCGAACGCCGTATTTTCCCGGGCTACGTTCTGGTTGAGATGGATCTCACCGACGAAACCTGGCACTTGGTGAAAAACACAAACCGTGTCACCGGCTTTTTGGGTGGCTCGGGTAATCGTCCGACGCCGATTTCTGAAAAAGAAGTCGAAAAGATCCTCTCCCAAATGGAAGAGGGTGTCGAGAAACCCCGCCCCAAGGTCCTGTTCGAAGTGGGCGAGATGGTTCGCGTCAAAGAAGGTCCGTTTGCAGACTTCAACGGCAACGTCGAAGAAGTCAATTACGAAAAGAGCAAGGTGCGTGTGTCCGTCACCATTTTTGGTCGCGCGACGCCCGTCGAGCTCGATTTCAGCCAGGTCGAGAAGACCTGATTTTTAACCCCGGGGAGCTCGCCGCCAACGACGGTGGGCGTTTGAACCCGTAAGGAGCAAAGCATGGCGAAGAAGATCGTCGGCTTTATCAAGCTGCAAGTACCGGCTGGTAAGGCTAACCCCTCCCCCCCGATTGGCCCGGCCCTGGGTCAGCGTGGCCTGAACATCATGGAATTCTGCAAGGCGTTCAACGCCAAGACCCAAGGCATGGAGCCTGGTCTGCCGATTCCGGTGGTGATCACCGCTTTCGCCGACAAGAGCTTCACCTTCATCATGAAGACCCCGCCTGCGACGGTCCTCATCAAGAAGGCCGCTGGCGTCCAAAAGGGTTCGCCCAAGCCGCATACTGACAAAGTCGGTACGCTGACTCGTGCCCAGGCCGAAGAAATCGCCAAAACCAAAGAACCCGATCTGACCGCAGCCGATCTTGACGCTGCCGTTCGTACGATCGCTGGTAGCGCCCGCAGCATGGGCATCACGGTTGAGGGGATCTAATCATGGCAAAACTGTCCAAGCGCGCCGCCGCTATTGCTCAAAAAATTGATCGCACCAAGCTGTATCCGGTTAGCGAAGCCCTGACCTTGGTCAAGGAAACCGCTACTGCCAAGTTCGATGAGTCCATCGACGTGGCCGTTCAACTGGGTATCGACCCCAAGAAGTCCGACCAACTGGTTCGCGGTTCGGTCGTGTTGCCCGCTGGTACCGGCAAGTCCGTGCGTGTTGCCGTGTTCGCCCAAGGCGACAAGGCCGAAGCCGCTTTGGCTGCTGGTGCTGATATCGTTGGCCTGGAAGATCTGGCTGAGCGTATCAAGGGTGGTCAAATCGATTTCGACGTGGTCATTGCGTCTCCCGACACGATGCGTGTCGTCGGTGCGTTGGGTCAAGTGCTGGGTCCCCGTGGCCTGATGCCTAACCCCAAGGTCGGTACCGTGACGCCTGATGTCGCGACCGCAGTGAAAAACGCCAAGGCAGGTCAGGTGCAATACCGTACCGACAAGGCCGGCATCATTCACGCCACCATCGGCCGCGCCTCGTTTGGCGTGGAGCAGTTGCAATCCAACTTGGCCGCTTTGGTCGACGCCCTGCAAAAGGCTCGTCCTACGGCTGCCAAGGGTATTTATCTGCGCAAGCTCGCTGTTTCGTCCACGATGGGCGGCGGTGCTCGTGTAGAAGTAGCTTCGCTCGCAGCGAACTAATCGCTGTAAGCAAAACGTACTTTGGGCCGTATCCGGCAATTCTGCCGGCTGCTGCTGTCAAAGACCGCTGGAGCAGGGCAAGGGTAGCTGTACCGCCGATGTCCCGCTTAATCCCAGAGCTTGTTCAGTCTGGATCCAGCGTAGACGGCGTCCCCAGGAAGATTTCTTTACCCGAAGAACTCAACCAGGCGCCGCATTCGGTTGACGCGTAAGGCCATAAGGCCCCAGGCGTCTTTTGATGGAGTGTTCAAACCGTGAGTCTCAATCGTCAAGAGAAAGCGGTAGTAATCGAAGAAGTCTCGGCTGTTGTTGCCAAGGCGCAATCGATTGTTATCGCCGAGTATCGTGGTCTGGACGTCGCCTCTGTCACCGTACTGCGCAAAACTGCGCGTGAATCGGGCGTTTACCTGCGTGTTCTGAAAAACACGCTGGTTCGTCGCGCAGTTGCTGGCACGGCTTTCGAGCCGTTGTCCGAGCAACTGACCGGTCCGCTGATCTATAGCATCAGCGAAGACCCGGTAGCGGCGGCCAAGGTCCTTGCAAGTTTCGCAAAAAGCAACGACAAGCTGGTCATCAAGGCGGGCGCATTGCCCAACAACTTGTTGAACCAAGATGGTGTGAAGGCTTTGGCCACCATGCCCTCGCGCGAAGAGTTGCTGTCGAAACTGCTGGGCACTATGCAAGCCCCCATCGCGCAATTCGTGCGTACGCTCAACGAAGTTCCGACCAAGTTCGCCCGCGGCCTCGCTGCTGTGCGCGATCAAAAGGCGGCGGCGTAAGCCTCCCCTTATGGAATTCGCTGAACGACCGAGCGACACCCAACCTGGCATTTATCCAATTTTGGAGTTCTGAAAAATGGCACTTAGCAAAGCTGAAATCCTTGACGCCATCTCTGGCATGACCGTGCTCGAACTGTCCGAGCTGATCAAGGAAATGGAAGAGAAGTTTGGCGTGTCGGCTGCCGCCGCCGCTGTTGCTGTGGCTGCTCCCGCTGCCGGTGGCGCTGCCGCCGCTGCTGAAGAGCAAACCGAATTCACCGTTGTGCTGACCGAAGTCGGCGCCAACAAGGTGAGCGTCATCAAGGCCGTCCGTGAATTGACCGGCCTGGGTCTGAAGGAAGCCAAAGACGTGGTCGATGGCGCACCCAAGCCTGTCAAGGAAGGTGTTGCGAAGGCTGACGCCGACGCCGCCAAGGCGAAGCTGGAAGAAGCCGGCGCCAAGGTCGAAGTTAAATAAGACCTGCGTCAAACCGCCCGGGGACAGTGCTGTTTGCCGTCCCCGGGCTTTTGCGTTTCCAGAAAACCCCTACTGTCAGGGTGACCTTTACAGAGGGGTTTTCTGGAGTCGTATCACCTAGGGCCGTGGTTGACGGCCCATGCAACCTCGAGTCGGAGTGCTCATGCCTTACTCGTACACCGAAAAAAAGCGCATCCGCAAAAGCTTCGCCAAGCGTGAAGACGTTCAAAACGTTCCTTACTTGCTGGCGACACAGCTTCAATCCTACCTAACTTTCCTGCAGGCGGATACCGTTCCGTCCGATCGCGAGAGCGATGGTCTGCAGGCGGCGTTTTCGTCGATTTTTCCGATTGTCAGCCATAACGGAATGGCGCGCCTGGAATTCGTCAGCTACGTGCTGGGCGAGCCGGTGTTCGATGTCAAGGAATGCCAACAGCGCGGTCTGACCTATGCGTCGCCGTTGCGTGCCAAAGTGCGCCTGGTATTGCTTGACCGCGAAGTCAGCAAACCGACAATCAAAGAAGTCAAAGAACAGGAAGTCTACATGGGCGAAATTCCGCTCATGACCGGCACCGGTTCATTTGTCATCAACGGCACCGAGCGTGTCATCGTGTCCCAGTTGCACCGTTCGCCGGGCGTGTTCTTCGAACATGATCGTGGTAAGACGCACAGCTCGGGCAAGTTGTTGTTCTCGGCGCGCGTGATTCCTTACCGCGGTTCGTGGCTGGACTTCGAGTTCGATCCGAAGGACGTATTGTTCTTCCGTGTCGACCGTCGTCGCAAAATGCCCGTGACGATTCTGCTCAAGGCCATCGGCATGACGCCGGAATCTATCCTGGCGCATTTCTTCGATTTCGACAACTTCGAGTTGAAGAGCGAAGGCGGCATGATTGAGTTCGTGCCCGAGCGCTGGAAGGGCGAAATGGCCCGCTTTGATATCACCGATCGTGATGGCAATGTGATTGTCGAAAAAGACAAGCGCATCAATGCCAAGCATCTGCGTGATGCGGCTGCTGCCAACATCCAACGCGTTTCCGTACCCGAAGAGTTCCTGTACGGTCGTGTCCTGGCCAAGAACATCGTTGACGCGGATACCGGCGAAGTCGTGGCGCATGCCAACGACGAAATCACCGAAAGCGTGCTGAGCGCGTTGCGCGCGGCCAACGTGCTGGACTTCCAGGCCCTGTACACCAACGACCTGGATCGTGGTCCGTACATTTCGCAAACGTTGCGTACCGACGAAACGGCCGATCAAATGGCTGCTCGTGTGGCGATCTACCGCATGATGCGTCCTGGCGAGCCGCCAACCGAAGACGCGGTCGAAGCCCTGTTCCAGCGTTTGTTCTACAGCGAAGATACCTACGATTTGTCGCGTGTGGGCCGCATGAAGGTCAACAGCCGTCTGGGCCGTGGTGAAGACATCACGGGCGCGATGACACTGACCAACGAAGACATTCTTGAAACCATCAAGGTGTTGGTCGAATTGCGTAACGGTCGTGGCCAGATCGATGACATCGATCACCTGGGCAACCGCCGTGTACGTTGCGTCGGTGAACTGGCTGAAAACCAGTTCCGCGCGGGTCTGGTGCGCGTCGAACGCGCTGTGAAAGAACGTCTGGGCCAAGCCGAGACCGAAAACCTGATGCCGCACGACCTGATCAACTCCAAGCCGATCTCGGCCGCAATCAAGGAGTTCTTCGGTTCGAGCCAGTTGTCGCAGTTCATGGACCAAACCAACCCGCTGTCGGAAATCACGCACAAGCGTCGTGTTTCTGCTCTGGGCCCGGGTGGCCTGACGCGCGAACGCGCCGGCTTCGAAGTCCGTGACGTGCATCCCACGCATTACGGCCGTGTTTGCCCGATCGAAACGCCGGAAGGCCCGAACATCGGCCTGATCAACTCGATGGCGCTATACGCGCGCTTGAACGAGTACGGCTTCCTGGAAACCCCTTACCGCAAGATTATCGACGGTAAGGTCAGTGATCAGATCGACTACCTGTCGGCCATCGAAGAAAGCAACTACGTGATCGCGCAGGCTAACGCCGCGCTGGACGAAGAAGGCAGCTTTGTCGATGACCTGGTCGCGTGCCGCGAAGCGGGCGAGACCATGCTGACGGCGCCGAGCAACGTGCACTACATGGACGTCGCTCCGTCGCAGATCGTGTCGGTCGCTGCATCGCTGATTCCGTTCCTGGAGCACGATGACGCCAACCGTGCACTGATGGGCGCCAACATGCAACGTCAGGCAGTTCCCTGCCTGCGCCCGGAAAAGCCTGTGGTGGGTACCGGTGTTGAACGTACCGTGGCCGTCGACTCGGGCACGACCGTGCAAGCCGTGCGTGGCGGTGTGGTTGACCACGTTGATGCCGAGCGCGTCGTGATTCGCGTTAACGACGAAGAAAACGTCGCTGGCGAAGTCGGTGTCGACATCTACAACCTGATCAAGTACACCCGTTCCAACCAAAACACCAACATCAACCAGCGTCCTATCGTGGCTCGTGGCGACAAAGTCGCCAAGGGCGACGTGCTGGCAGATGGCGCGTCTACTGACCTGGGCGAATTGGCACTGGGCCAGAACATGTTGATCGCCTTCATGCCCTGGAACGGCTACAACTTCGAAGACTCGATTCTGATCTCCGAAAAAGTGGTGGCTGATGACCGCTATACCTCGATTCACATCGAGGAACTGACGGTTGTCGCGCGTGATACCAAACTCGGACCTGAAGAAATCACCCGGGATATCAGCAACCTGGCTGAAACCCAGCTCAACCGTCTGGATGATTCCGGCATCGTTTACATCGGTGCCGAAGTGACCGCAGATGACGTGCTGGTCGGTAAAGTCACGCCCAAGGGCGAGACCCAACTGACGCCCGAAGAAAAACTGCTGCGCGCTATTTTCGGTGAAAAAGCCTCCGACGTGAAAGACACGTCGCTGCGCGTGCCCTCGGGCATGGTCGGTACGGTGATCGACGTTCAAGTGTTCACTCGCGAAGGAATCGTGCGTGACAAACGTGCCCAGTCCATCATTGATGATGAACTGCGTCGCTATCGCCAAGACTTGAACGATCAGCTGCGTATCGTCGAGAACGACCAGTTCGATCGTATCGAAAAGCTGCTGGCCGGCAAGACGGTCAACGGCGGCCCGCGCAAGCTGGCTAAGGGCGCCGCGATCACCAAGGAATACTTGGCCGATCTGGACCGTTGGCAGTGGTTCGATATCCGCCTGGCTGATGAGCCTCACGCCGTCGTGCTGGAGCAGGCCAAGGAATCGCTCGAACAGAAGCGTCACCAGTTCGACTTGGCGTTCGAAGAAAAGCGCAAGAAGCTCACGCAAGGTGATGAGCTGCCTCCGGGCGTGCTCAAGATGATCAAGGTCTACCTGGCCGTCAAGCGCCGTCTGCAGCCTGGCGACAAGATGGCTGGCCGTCACGGCAACAAGGGTGTTGTATCCCGCATCACGCCTGTCGAAGACATGCCGCACATGGCCGACGGTACGCCTGCTGACATCGTGCTGAACCCGCTGGGCGTTCCGTCCCGGATGAACGTCGGGCAGGTGCTCGAGGTTCACTTGGGCTGGGCTGCCAAGGGCGTGGGCCACCGCATTGCCGACATGCTGCGCGACGAGCGTTCGGCTCAGGTACAAAATGTTCGTGTCTATCTGGACAAGGTGTACAACACCACCGGTACCGGCGCGCACATCGAGACCCTGACCGATGACGAAGTCATGGAGCTGGCGCGTAATCTCAAGAACGGCGTGCCGTTCGCGACGCCGGTGTTTGACGGCGCCACCGAGGAAGAAATCGGTACGATGCTGGAGTTGGCTTATCCCGACGACGTCGCCAAGCGTATGCGGTTGACCGATTCGCGCACTCAGGCGTGGCTGTACGATGGCCGTACTGGCGAACAATTCGAGCGTCCGGTCACCGTGGGCTACATGCACTACCTGAAGCTGCATCACTTGGTCGACGACAAGATGCACGCCCGTTCCACGGGCCCGTACTCGCTGGTGACTCAGCAGCCGCTGGGTGGTAAAGCGCAGTTCGGTGGTCAGCGTTTCGGGGAAATGGAAGTGTGGGCGCTGGAAGCATATGGCGCCGCCTACACCCTGCAAGAAATGCTGACGGTGAAGTCCGACGACATCACTGGCCGCACCAAGGTATACGAAAACATCGTCAAGGGCGATCACGTCATCGATGCCGGTATGCCGGAATCGTTCAATGTGCTGGTTAAGGAAATCCGCTCGTTGGCCCTGGACATGGATTTGGAGCGTAACTAATGAAAGCGCTACTCGACCTATTTAAGCAAGTCTCGCAAGACGAGCAATTTGATGCCATCAAGATTGGCATTGCGTCGCCGGAGAAAATCCGTTCCTGGTCTTACGGCGAAGTCCGCAAGCCGGAAACGATCAACTACCGCACGTTCAAGCCGGAACGCGATGGTCTGTTCTGCTCGAAGATCTTTGGTCCGATCAAAGACTACGAGTGCTTGTGCGGAAAGTACAAGCGCTTGAAGCATCGTGGCGTGATCTGCGAAAAGTGCGGCGTTGAAGTCACCGTCGCCAAAGTTCGCCGTGAACGCATGGGCCACATCGAGCTGGCCAGCCCGGTCGCGCACATCTGGTTCCTGAAGAGCCTGCCGTCGCGCCTGGGTATGGTGCTCGACATGACGCTGCGCGATATCGAACGCGTGTTGTACTTCGAAGCCTGGTGCGTGATCGAACCTGGCATGACACCGCTCAAGCGCGGCCAGATCATGTCCGATGATGACTTCCTGGCCAAGACCGAAGAGTACGGTGATGACTTCAGTGCCCTGATGGGTGCAGAAGCCGTGCGCGAACTGCTGCGCACTATCGATATCGATCGCGAAGTCGAAACGCTGCGCGGCGAATTGAAGGCCACCAGCTCCGAAGCCAAGATCAAGAAGATTTCCAAGCGCCTCAAGGTCCTCGAAGGTTTCCAGAAATCCGGTATCAAAGCCGAATGGATGGTGATGGAGGTCCTGCCTGTGCTGCCGCCGGACTTGCGTCCGTTGGTGCCGCTCGATGGCGGTCGCTTTGCGACGTCGGATCTGAACGATCTGTACCGTCGCGTCATCAACCGCAACAACCGCCTCAAGCGCCTGCTCGAACTGAAGGCGCCGGAAATCATCCTGCGCAACGAAAAGCGCATGCTGCAAGAAGCCGTCGACTCGTTGCTGGACAACGGTCGTCGTGGCAAGGCCATGACGGGCGCCAACAAGCGCCAACTGAAGTCGTTGGCCGACATGATCAAGGGCAAGAGCGGTCGCTTCCGTCAGAACCTGTTGGGTAAGCGCGTCGACTACTCGGGTCGTTCTGTCATTGTGGTGGGTCCGCAGCTCAAACTGCATCAATGCGGTCTGCCCAAGCTGATGGCGCTGGAGCTGTTCAAGCCGTTCATTTTCAATCGTCTGGAAATGATGGGCCTGGCCACGACCATCAAGGCTGCCAAGAAGCTGGTGGAAAGCCAAGAGCCGGTGGTCTGGGATATCCTCGAAGAAGTCATTCGCGAGCACCCGGTCATGTTGAACCGGGCCCCGACGCTGCACCGCCTGGGTATTCAGGCTTTCGAACCGGTACTGATCGAAGGCAAGGCCATTCAACTGCATCCGCTCGTTTGCGCGGCGTTTAACGCCGACTTCGACGGTGACCAGATGGCCGTGCACGTGCCGCTGTCGCTGGAAGCCCAGCTCGAAGCACGCACATTGATGCTGGCGTCGAACAACGTTCTGTTCCCCGCTAACGGCGAACCCTCGATCGTACCGTCGCAGGATATTGTGTTGGGTCTGTATTACACGACCCGTGAGCGTATCAACGGCAAGGGCGAAGGGATTTTCTTCACCGATGTGGCTGAAGTTCAACGCGCCTACGATAACGGCGAAGTGGAATTGCAGACGCGTATCACGGTGCGCCTGACGGAATACGAACGCGACGACCAAGGTGAATTCCAGCCGGTGCTGCGTCGTCATGAAACGACCGTGGGCCGTGCATTGTTGTCGGAAATTCTGCCCAAGGGTCTGCCCTTCACGGTGCTGAACAAGGCACTCAAGAAGAAAGAAATTTCGCGCCTGATCAACCAGTCGTTCCGTCGTTGCGGTCTGCGCGACACGGTGATCTTTGCCGACAAGCTGATGCAGTCGGGTTTCCGCCTGGCGACCCGCGGTGGTATTTCCATCGCCATGGGCGACATGCTGATCCCCAAAGCCAAGGAAGGCATCCTGGCCGAGGCCAGCCGCGAAGTGAAGGAAATCGACAAGCAGTACTCGTCGGGTCTGGTGACGTCCCAAGAACGCTACAACAACGTGGTGGACATTTGGGGCAAGGCCAGCGACAAGGTCGGCAAGGCGATGATGGAACAACTGGCCACCGAGCCCGTGACGAACCGTCATGGCGAAGAAGTGCGCCAGGAATCGTTTAACTCGATCTACATGATGGCCGACTCGGGCGCCCGTGGTTCGGCTGCCCAGATTCGCCAGTTGGCGGGCATGCGCGGCCTGATGGCCAAGCCTGACGGTTCAATTATCGAAACGCCGATTACCGCGAACTTCCGTGAAGGCCTGAACGTTCTGCAGTACTTCATCTCGACTCACGGTGCACGTAAAGGCTTGGCCGATACGGCACTGAAGACGGCAAACTCGGGTTACCTGACTCGTCGTCTGGTTGATGTGACGCAGGACTTGGTCATCACCGAGAGCGATTGCGGCACCAGCCATGGTTACTCCATGAAGGCCCTGGTCGAAGGCGGCGAAGTCATCGAACCGTTGCGCGATCGTATTCTGGGTCGTGTCGCCGCGATCGATATCGTCAATCCTGACACACAAGAAACAGCGATTGCCGCCGGTACTTTGCTTGACGAAGATCTGGTCGACCTGATCGACCGTATCGCTGTCGACGAGGTCAAGGTTCGTACGCCGCTGACTTGTGAAACCCGTCATGGTCTGTGCGCGCACTGCTATGGTCGCGACCTGGGTCGTGGCTCGCACGTCAACGTGGGCGAAGCGGTGGGTGTGATTGCCGCTCAGTCCATTGGTGAACCGGGGACGCAGCTCACGATGCGTACGTTCCACATCGGGGGTGCGGCATCGCGTTCGGCCTTGGCCAGCGCCGTGGAAACCAAGTCGAGCGGTAAGGTCGGCTTTGCCGGCACGATGCGCTATGTCACGAACGCCAAGGGCGAACGTGTGGCGATCTCGCGCTCGGGCGAATTGGCGATTTACGACGATAACGGTCGTGAACGCGAACGCCACAAGATCCCGTACGGTGCGACCGTGCTGGTGGGCGATGGTGAGACCGTCAAGGCCGGCGCTCGTCTGGCTGCGTGGGATCCGCTGACGCGTCCGATCGTGTCCGAGTACGGTGGTGCGGTGCGCTTCGAGAATATCGAAGAAGGCGTTACCGTGGCCAAGCAGCTCGACGAAATCACGGGTCTGTCCACGTTGGTTGTGATCACTCCCAAGACGCGCGGCGGCAAGGTCGTCATGCGTCCGCAGATCAAACTGGTCAACGACAGCGGCGAAGACGTCAAGATTGCCGGTACCGATCACTCGGTGAACATCTCGTTCCCCGTGGGCGCACTGATCACCGTGCGTGATGGTCAACAGGTTGCTGTCGGTGAGGTGTTGGCGCGGATTCCCCAAGAATCCCAGAAGACGCGCGACATTACCGGTGGTCTGCCGCGTGTGGCCGAGCTCTTCGAAGCGCGATCGCCCAAAGACGCCGGCATGTTGGCCGATGTCACGGGTACGGTGTCGTTCGGTAAAGATACCAAGGGCAAGCAACGTCTGGTTATTACCGACCTGGAAGGCGTCAGCCACGAGTTCCTGATTCCCAAGGAAAAGCAGGTGCTGGTGCACGACGGCCAGGTGGTGAACAAGGGCGAAATGATCGTCGACGGCCCTGCCGATCCGCACGACATTCTGCGTTTGCAAGGTATCGAAAAGCTGGCGACTTACATCGTTGACGAAGTCCAGGACGTTTACCGTTTGCAGGGCGTAAAGATCAACGACAAGCACATCGAAGTGATTGTTCGTCAGATGTTGCGCCGCGTGAACATCGTCGATGCGGGCGATACCGAGTTCATCCCGGGCGAGCAAGTCGAGCGCTCCGAGCTGTTGAACGAGAATGATCGTGTCACCGCAGAAGACAAGCTCCCGGCGGTCTACGATAACGTGCTGCTGGGTATCACGAAGGCTTCGCTGTCGACTGACTCGTTCATCTCGGCCGCTTCGTTCCAGGAAACCACACGAGTCCTGACCGAAGCCGCCATCATGGGCAAGCGCGACGATCTGCGTGGTCTGAAGGAAAACGTCATTGTGGGTCGTCTGATTCCCGCAGGTACGGGTCTGGCGTACCACATTGCCCGCAAGGACAAGGAAGCCCTGGAAGCGGCAGAGCGCGAAGCCGCACGGCAATTGGCGAATCCCTTCGAGGACGCGCCGGTTGCCGCCGAGGTGGGTGCTGGGAACGACGCCACCGATGCACCGCCACAAGCGGGCACGAGCGACGACGGTTCCGCTGCCTGACGGCGTTGCAGGTCCGGGTAAGTGCCGATGGGTTGTAAAACCTGCCGGCCCCCCAAACAAAACGGCCACTGAGATATTCAGTGGCCGTTTTGTTTGGGGGAGCGTTGGATTATTTGCCGACTCGCGCCTGGGCAGACGTAAAGACGGGGCCCCATTGCGGGTGGCCTGCCTCGTTAGGTGCGAGCGTGAAATCTGAATCCAATTGCAAGATTCGTACAAAAGTCTCTTCACACAACTGCGAATACTTGCGTACGCAGTAGCTGAAGGCCTGTAGCTTGTATGCCTCGATGCGTAGCGACTTGGGCGCGGCTGCAATGTCGTCAGACGTGGCAACGGTACGGATGACGGTGCCGTACTGCCCCGCCGAGTACTGTTGTTGGACCTGTGCCAATGCGTTTTGCGCGGCTGGGGAGGGAGGGCCCTCTTGGCTACTGAGCCCCAACCCGGAGCAACCGCCGAGAAGAGTCAGAACACAAAGCAAGGAGGGCAAGTGAGCGCGTATCTTCATGAACGTGGAAGCCTATGCCTAAGAGAAAAGAGGTCACATCCTGTTCCGGGCGTATGAATTGTGAAACGTAACCGGAAGGATGCTCGGATATTATCCGTTGTATGTGCTAATAGCAGTACGTTGTCGTGCGGAAAATGCATTTTACTGATAACTGGCGTTATAAAACGTAACGTAAGTAGTAAACTTCGCGCAGTATTTGCCCGGTTGTGTGGCAAGTTATACGGCGTGTGTATAGAAAAATGGTCCTTTCAAGTTAGTTTTTCATGTCTTCCTCTGCGGTCTTTTCCACGCCGCGTGGGCCCTTTGCGGGTGCCGCGCCCCTTGCCCTCCGACCGTTGAGCGCGATCGCGGCAACGATTGCGGGCGGGGTGCCTCAGGGTCGCATTGAGCGCATTATTGCCGAGCTTCTTTCGACGCTTGATCGTTTACATCAAGAAGGCCGTATATGCGGGGATATCTCGGTGCACTCGGTCGGACTGGACGAGTCTGGGCGCGCGCATTTAATGGCACTGACTACACCTGAAAATCAGGCCGACAGAAAGGTATTGACGCCGGGCTACGCGCCCTTCGAGTTGTATACCGAGTCCTCCGAATGGCCGCGCGGGCCCTGGACAGACATCTATGCGTTAAGCGCCGTGGTCTATTCATTGGTGGCCGGCCAACGACCGCCGCCTGCCCCCGAACGCCGCATTGACGACACTTATCAGCCCTTGACGACGCTGGGACTGAGCAAATACTCGCCTGCCTTTTTGCAAGCGGTCGACGCGGGTATGGAACTGAAACCCGACGATAGGCCGCAGACGACGCAGGCCTATGCTGAACGACTGGCCCTACCGTTAATTGGGCCCCCGACAGAGTCTGCTGCGCCGGCGGTGACAGATCCCAAAGAGGCTTCCGTGGTGGCCAGTGCGCAGCATGCGGCACGTAACGTCTCGTGGCGTTCGCTGCTGCGGGCCATCTTGCTTGGGGTTGCAACGATAGCGGTTGCGGCGTATTGGTGGGGAAGATTGACTAGTCAGCCCGAGAGTGTGATTACGCATTCGGAGTTGGTGGTCGATCAGCCTGGCAAGAGCGCTTCAACGGACATGACGATGCCGCCCTCGTCACCGTCATCAGCGTCTGCGCCGTCCTCCGGAACCCCTCGTGTGGCCGAACCCGTGCCCGACATGCCAGCGGATAATGAGCGGCCTGATTCCACCTCGGTTCCCGATACATCAATACCCGAGGCTGAAAAGGGCCTCGCGGTTGATCCGACTGCGGCAACGCCGCCGCCCGCTGTACTTGAGCCCAGGACGGCTGGAACACCTGCGCAGCCCACGCCGGTGCGTGTCAGCATTAATGTGCGACCGTGGGGGGAAATCGTGATTGACGGCGTTTCGCGTGGTGTGACGCCACCGCTAAAAACCGTGATGTTGCGACCGGGCCGGCATCGCGTCACGATCCGCAATAGTGCACAGCCGCCTCACCATATGACGCTGACCGTGAAAGCGGGCAAGCCTGCGGTGATCACGCACATTTTCCGTTAGTTGCCACGCAGGCGGCGTGCGCGGCACGTGAACGGCCATTATCGTCGAGGTAATACGCTCACGTATCGTAAACGTCGTCTTCCGGTGCGGTCGGCAGGCTCAAGACAAATCGCGAACCCGTGCCTTTTTCGCTATACAGCGTGATGTTGCCGCCATGGCGTTGTGCAACGGTGCGTACGAATGCCAATCCCAGTCCGGAACCGCCGGTAGCCGAGCGTCGGGCATCCCCTGTGCGAAAAAACGGATCAAACAGATGCGTTCGGTCCTCTGACGAAATACCAGGGCCGGCGTCTTCGATCTCGGTATCCCATGAATGCGCGCCGAGCGACAGACGCAAATGCACAGGGCTGCTATCCGGGCTGTATTTCACAGCGTTGTCCACCAAGTTGCTGAGGGCTCGCGCGATCAGCGACGAATCGCCATAGATCAACGCCACTGGCACAGAAGACTGCAGATCCAGCGTGATCCCGCGTGCATGTGCCGTCGCCCAGAAATCGTCGGTGATTTCGTGAAGCATGGCGACAAGATCCAGCCGCTCGTGCGCGATGCTCATGGACTCTGCGCGGGTGAGTTGAATGAAGTCATCGACGAGTCGCAACGTGCGGTTGGCCAGGTGGGCAATTCGCGCGAGTGTCTGCGCAGACGTGCTGTCTGCAGGAACCTGTTGGTGGTTGAGTTCGACGAGTGCCAGGATCGAGTTTTGGGGCGCACGCATGTCGTGCGAAATGAATCGCAGCGTTTCTTCGCGTTGCCGTTCTGCCTGGCGTATGGTGCTGATATCGCTCAAGGTCACCACCATTCCGGCATGAGAGCCCCGCGCGGTACGGATAGGCGCGCATCGAATCAATAGATCATGCTCTGCACGATCCCGCACTTCGAGATTGATGCGCGTGACCGCGGCGCTGTTCTCGGGGGTATGGGCGTCGCGAGGTTGCAACGCCTCTCGTACGGCGTGACGGGTTTCTGGCTCGGCGAGGGCCTGCTCCAGTGCGGGAGCCACGATTTCCCCGATGCGGGGGGGGCGAATACCCAAGTGCAGGAAATAGGTCGCGGCGGGACGATTCCAGTACTGCAGGCGGCCGGCTTTATCGATGACCATCGTGGCATCAGGCATGCCATCCAGGCCGTCCGCTACAAAGCGGCGCAGGTTGCGGACATGGCGCAATGTGCGGTGCAGCTCGTCGACATGCTGATCCAGCGAGCGTCCGACGTGCTGGCCAAGGGATAATGACTGCGTGTCGTCTAACACCGGCGGATACTCAACGCGCAATCGCTTCATCTCTTGGCTCATGTAGCGCAAGGCAGCCTCCTGGCTGCGCCAGCTCCATATCGGATAGCTGACGGCGACACCCAGCAATGCCGCCACGGGCGGCACCCATATATCGATCCAGTGCAGCATGATGATTGAGGTTGCCAAAATCATGATGAGCAGTGCCGCACTACAAAACATGGCCTGGCGGGGCGACAACCAGGGTAACGCCAAGCACAGCAATAACACTGGAACGATGCTTGCCAGGGCGGTTTGCCAAGGTTGAGCCGACACCAAGATCTGCTGTTGTCGGACAGCGTGTATCAGATTGGCCATGATCTCAATGCCTGCAATGCCGCTGACGTCATGGGATACCGGCGAAGGGAAAACATCCCCCAGGCCTGTGGCCCAGGCGCCGATCAAGACGTACTTATTTTTTATGGTTTCTGCAGGTACGTCGCCGCGCAAGACGCTCAGATAAGAGACGGTTTGAAAATGCCCTGGCGGGCCGGCATAGGGAATCAACGACGTGCTGTTCGCCGGTAGTTGCTGCGTAAAGGCCTCTGTATGCGACGCATCGTCGCCGATCCGCAGCATGGCCAGTGCGAAATGCTGCCACGGCAGATTTCCCGCGCTGCGCGTCCAGGTCGTGCGCCTGACGACGCCATCGTCATCGGGATTTACATTGATATAGCCCAAGCCGGCAGCCGCCTGGGCTAGAGGGGCCAACGGGAGTGTTGCACGCGTCGGGCGTTCGAGGTTGTCCAGCACGATGGGCAGCACAACGCGGCCATGGCGTCGGACAGCGTCGACCAACTGGCGGTCGTCGGCCGTACGTTGTGGGTCGGCCTCTGAAAACACAATGTCCAGGCCGACCGCGCGCGCGCTCTGCAGACGCTCTAGCAGCATCGCATGCAACGAGCGTGGCCATGGCCAGCGGCCCAATGTGTTGATGGCTTCGTCGTCGATCGTGACGATTAAAATATCCGGCGGGGCGGGGCGCTCGATCAGGGAAATCGCGCGATCGTAAATCATCTGATCCACTCGGCCCAATCCATTGAGCCACCCCAGCAAGGCCGAAAATACCACCAATGAGAGCGTCAGCAGCAAACGCAGCCGCGGACTCGTGGAACGGGTATCGGCGGCGGGGGTCACCATGGGCTGGCAGCGGGCCTAGTAGTCAGTCAGGACGACTACGCCGCCGTCGCTCAGCAAGATGGGTTGTCCCGACCCGGACAGTAGCGCATTGGCGCCCTCGAAGGCCACGTAAGCATCGCGGCCGCTCAAGCCTGCCGCGTCGATAGCGCGTACCGTCGCATAGTGCGTTCCCGGCCGGCGTGCGCTAAAGCGGATGTCGGCCGTATCAAACCGCTCGGACGAGGTGAGCTCCAAACCTTCCGCGTCACGCGATACTTGTACTAAATAGGCCACGGCGCCGGGTACGGGAGTGACTGGCGCGGTCCAGAGGCCAGACCCGGCCCGGTGAGGTTCCCCAAGCTGGGGAGCAGGCAGCAAAGGTTGAACATTAAGCTTGCCATCAGCCCCAATCGCCGCACCGTAACCGGCCGCCACGGCAACCGGCTGACCAGAGGGCCGTTGCGCGGTTTGCGGTTGAATGCGTACGCGACCATCCAGGACTTCGCTGTGAGCGCTCTGACCACTCGTCTGTACGCGAAAACGTGTGCCACGTACGCCCATGACAGCGACAGGAGTCCGAATCTCGAAACGACCCACGCCTTGACCCGCCGGCGCGACATGAGAGTCGATTTCGCCGCGTTGTACGCGTAGAACCGAGTCGGTCAGGGCGGCACCTTCGAATTGGCGCAACCTTTCGAGTTGCGTGGCGCTGCCGCGCGGTAGGGTGAGCTTGGTGCCGTCAGACAGTTGCAGGGTGACAAAACCGTCGGTGGCGGTCGTGACCGTTGATCCCTCGTTGACGGGCATACCGACACGCAAAGGGGAGCCATCGACATCGGCTTGTCCGCTGACGTGTATCGCCGTGGTCTGCGCCGGAATCTCCGGGATTACTGCAAACGGAATACGCAGCTCCGAACCAATGATCAGGCGCTGCGGGTCCGCAATGGTGTTGTGGCGTTGCAGAGTCGTCCAATTGGCGTTATTGCGCGTATAAAGCGTGGCGAGCTCAATCAGCGTGTCACCCTGCTGGATGCGGTAGATGAAATCGTCGCCAAGCGCACCCGCGGGCTGGGCCATGGCCAATGGGCTGACGATTATCGTGCTCCATGCGACGAACAGGCGGATAAAGCGCCAGATCATGTCAATACTCTCCGATAAACACCGGCGGGATCTGCCGATTGCCGGGTACTTCAATTTGGCGCGTTTGCGTACTAAGCGTTGACCGCTGACGCCGGCGTACCGTTGTCAACGAGTTCCAGGCGATAGCCCAACGCGTAGGATGACACCAGTCGCACGCCGTTTTCCGGATGCAACCGCAATTTTTGGCGAATGTTCGATAAATGGGTGTCTAACGTCCGCGATGTCGCGGGAATATCGCGATTCCAGACACTTTCTGCCAACACATCGCGCGACAGTAACCTACCCACATTGCGAAAAAACAACTGCGCCAATTCGAATTCTTTGGGGGCAAGCGTCACCGCGTGGTCTCGTAGTGAGATCACGCGATTGCCCGGATCGATACGGTAGGAGGCAACCGAAAAAGGGCCGGGGACGGGTAACGTCGCCTGGCTGCGTCGCAGCAAGGCGGCCATCCGCGCGAGCAATTCAGCCGGGCGCATCGGTTTGACGATATAGTCGTCGGCGCCTGCCTGCAAACCCTGGACCAGGTCTTCCTCCAGGGTACGGCTCGTGACAAAAATAACGGGGGTTTGCATACCCAGCGTCATGCGGATATGCCGTAACACCTCGTCCCCAGAAATATCGGGGACCTGCCAGTCGAGCAGAATAAGGTCAAAGGATTCGCTACGCAGGGCGGCCAGCAGATCCCGGCCGTGTTGATAGCTGTGGCACGTATATCCGGCGGAAACAAGGACTTGCTGAATATGCCGGGCCTGGTCCAGGTCGTCTTCCAGCGAGGCAATCTGCATAGTGAATTCGAGGTTGAAAGCGCCTTGGGTGTATATCGATCAGCGATCTGGCCGACCATACACCAAGTATGACGGGCCTTTTGCTGGTCAAATGATAACGCGGATACCCTATCGCCCTGCGGTTAGGAGCCGGAATTGTTAAGTACCGCAAACTTGACGAATATTAACTGCGGATTTGCGCAATAAGACGCCACACTGTGGGCGTTCTTATCGATACGTGCAGATGGGCTACGAAGCCAGGGGTTTTGAGGCCGTGTCTGACTATGTCTTATGAAGCAGTTGAAAATCCTTATCATGATGCCTGACCCGCTGACCTGTGGGAAATCGGTTGCGGCAATGCAACAGGCGGGTATTGCCGCACACGGCTGCGCCACGTCGCTGGAGCTATTCAATCAACTGGGCGCCGGCGGATACGACGCTGCCGTATTGGATATTGGCGGGCTTGACGAAATCGGCTACGCGCTGGTGTCACGACTGCGCACGTCTTCTGTATTGGGGATTGTGGTGCTGGGCGCCGGTTTGCAGGTCGAACACCGTCTGCGTTGCCTGCAAAGCGGCGCGGACGCGTGCGTGCCGGATCCTTGTGATAATCGCGAGTTGATAGGCATCCTGATGGCTTTGGCGCGCCGATTGCCGGGCCGGGCGCCTGCCGTGGCAGAAAATGTCGATACAGTTGGTGTAAACGGTCAATCAGGCTGTTGGGAGCTGCGAGACCAGAATTGGACATTGATGGCCCCGTCGGGGATTGCCATTTCGCTGTCAGCCAATGAGCGCCATATCGTGCGCACGCTGCTTGAGGCGACCGGCCAGGCCGTGGCGCGGGCCGAGCTCAACAAGCACCTCGATGACACTGCTGGCGTCAATCGAGCCAGTGGCACACGCAGCATTGATGTGATCGTCAGCCGCCTGCGGCGCAAGGCCGAGCTGGCCGGTGTCATTCTGCCTATCCGTACGGTATACGGCAGTGGATACCTGTTTGCCGATCAGTGACTGACTGGACTACGCTTTGCACGCTCAGTCGCACGACAGTCATGTGTAACGAATAGACTCTCGCCCTGACGCGTATTCCGGACTCATCCATGTTGGAACGCAAGAACCTTTGACATGGGTGATCTTCTGGGGTATGCTGACGGGCTTACTGCTTTATTTACGCATAAAGTCAGGCTTGCCGATCCCACGGTTAGCGGTCTTTGTGCGTTTTTGTCTGCAAGACTCGCTCTTTTACGTACGAAACGTTTGAGGCGGTTTTGCGTGAACTGTCTCCCGTTGGTGTGCTGGCCCTTATTTTAAAAGGCGGCTCGCCAGAGGTGCGAGTACAAAAGTACTTACCAGTGGTACGTAAAAGGGATTTCAAAGGTCATGCCTACCATTAGCCAACTCGTGCGCAAGCCGCGCGAAGTCAGCATTATCAAGAGCAAGAGCCCCGCGCTCGAAAACTGCCCGCAACGTCGCGGCGTGTGCACTCGCGTGTACACCACCACCCCCAAGAAGCCGAACTCCGCCTTGCGTAAGGTTGCGAAGGTGCGTCTGACCAATGGTTTCGAGGTTATCTCGTACATCGGCGGTGAAGGCCACAACCTGCAAGAGCACTCGGTGGTTCTGGTGCGTGGCGGTCGTGTGAAGGATCTTCCGGGTGTGCGTTACCACATCGTTCGTGGTTCGCTCGACCTGCAAGGCGTCAAGGATCGCAAGCAGTCTCGCTCGAAGTACGGCGCCAAGCGCCCGAAGAAGGCCTAAAGCCTTATTCACCGCAGTTTTAGCAGTACCCCGGTAGCGCGTAAGCGCCACCAGAATAGTGCGACCGCGTCAGCCCATATATCGGCATAGCACGCGGCACGTAAGGGGCCACCTTGTTGGGTGGCCATGGCTGGGTCACCAAGACCCGGTTCAACTGAATAGACACAAGGAAGCAACAATGCCCCGTCGTCGCGAAGTACCCAAGCGCGAGATTCTGCCCGATCCCAAGTTCGGCAGCGTCGAGCTCGCCAAGTTCATGAACGTCGTCATGCTGGATGGCAAGAAGGCCGTCGCCGAGCGCATCGTCTATGGTGCCCTCGAGCAAGTACAGACCAAGACCGGCAAAGAGCCGATCGAGGTTTTCAGCCTGGCGATCAACAACATCAAGCCGATCGTCGAAGTCAAGAGCCGCCGTGTGGGCGGCGCCAACTACCAAGTGCCGGTTGAAGTGCGCCCCGTGCGCCGCCTGGCCTTGGCAATGCGTTGGTTGCGCGAAGCCGCTAAAAAGCGCGGCGAAAAATCGATGGATCTGCGTTTGGCTGGCGAATTGATCGATGCCGCTGAAGGTCGTGGCGCCGCAATGAAGAAACGCGAAGACACGCACAAGATGGCCGAGGCCAACAAGGCCTTCAGTCATTTCCGTTGGTAAATTAAGGACTAACCCACCATGGCCCGCAAAACCCCGATCGAGCGCTATCGCAACATTGGTATCTCTGCGCACATCGATGCAGGGAAAACCACCACGACTGAACGCATCCTGTTCTATACCGGTGTCAATCACAAAATTGGCGAAGTCCATGATGGCGCAGCCACCATGGACTGGATGGAGCAAGAGCAAGAGCGCGGTATTACCATCACGTCGGCCGCTACGACGGCGTTTTGGCGCGGCATGGCTGGCAACTACCCCGAGCACCGCATCAACATCATCGACACCCCGGGACACGTGGACTTCACCATTGAGGTGGAACGTTCCATGCGCGTGCTCGACGGTGCGTGCATGGTGTACTGCGCAGTGGGTGGCGTGCAGCCGCAGTCTGAAACGGTGTGGCGCCAAGCGAACAAGTACGGTGTGCCCCGTTTGGCCTTCGTGAACAAGATGGATCGTACTGGTGCAAATTTCTTCAAGGTCTACGACCAGTTGAAGACGCGCCTGCGTGCCAATCCTGTACCTATCGTGATCCCAATCGGTGCCGAAGACACCTTCAAGGGCGTCGTCGACCTGGTCAAGATGAAAGCCATTCTGTGGGACGAAGCCAGCCAAGGCACCAAGTTCGACTACGCCGACATTCCGGCTGAGCTCGAAGGCGTTGCCAATGAATGGCATGAAAACCTGATGGAGGCTGCGGCCGAATCCACCGAAGAACTGATGAACAAGTACCTCGAAACGGGTTCGCTTGACGAAGCCGAAATCAACGAGGCTATTCGTCAACGCACCATCGCTGGCGAAATCCAGCCGATGTTGTGTGGTACCGCCTTCAAAAACAAGGGTGTGCAGCGCATGCTGGATGCCGTTATCGATTACCTGCCGTCGCCGATCGACATCCCGCCGGTTGGTGGTCAGGACGACGAAGGCAATCCCGTTTCGCGCAAAGCGGATGACGCTGAAAAGTTGTCGGCGCTGGCGTTCAAGCTGATGAGCGATCCGTTCGTGGGCCAACTCACGTTCGTGCGTGTGTATTCGGGCGTCCTGAAATCGGGCGAGACGGTCTACAACCCCATCAAGAGCAAGAAAGAACGAGTGGGTCGTTTGCTGCAGATGCATGCCAACAACCGCGAAGAAATCAAAGAAGTTCTGGCGGGCGACATCGCCGCCGTGGTGGGTCTGAAAGACGTGACCACGGGTGAGACGCTGTGCGATATCGATTCGCACATCCTGCTAGAACGCATGGTGTTCCCCGAGCCCGTGATTTCGCAGGCTGTTGAGCCCAAGTCAAAGGCTGACCAAGAAAAGATGGGCTTGGCCCTGTCGCGACTGGCCCAGGAAGATCCGTCGTTCCGCGTGCGTAGCGACGAAGAATCCGGCCAGACGATCATTTCCGGTATGGGCGAACTGCACCTGGAAATTCTGGTCGACCGCATGAAGCGTGAGTTCGGCGTGGAAGCCAACGTCGGCAAGCCCCAAGTGGCTTACCGTGAAACCATCCGCAAGACCTGCGAAGAAGTCGAAGGCAAATTCGTCAAACAGTCGGGCGGTCGTGGTCAGTACGGTCACGTGGTGCTCAAGCTCGAACCCCTGCCTCCTGGCGGTGGCTACGAGTTTGTCGACGCCATCAAGGGCGGTGTGGTACCTCGCGAATACATCCCGGCGGTCGACAAAGGGATTCAGGAAACGTTGCCGTCCGGCATCCTGGCCGGTTACCCGGTCGTGGACGTCAAGGCAACCCTGTTCTTCGGTTCGTACCACGACGTTGACTCGAACGAAAACGCGTTCAAGATGGCCGGTTCGATGGCCTTCAAGGATGGCATGCGCAAGGCCAGCCCCGTGCTGCTCGAGCCCATGATGGCAGTTGAAGTCGAGACTCCCGAAGACTACGCCGGTACCGTGATGGGCGATCTGTCCTCACGTCGCGGCATGGTGCAGGGCATGGACGACATGGTCGGCGGTGGCAAGACCATCAAGGCAGAGGTTCCTCTGGCCGAGATGTTCGGTTACGCCACTAACCTGCGTTCGTTGACGCAGGGCCGTGCTACGTACACCATGGAATTCAAGCATTACTCCGAAGCCCCCAAGAACGTCGCTGACGAAGTCATCGCCGCTCGGGCAAAATAAAGTAAAAACCGTCGTCGCGTCTCGACTATCTCACGAGACGCGACAATCATCCCAGTTTCCTTGAAAGTCAAAGGATAGAGATCATGGCAAAAGGCAAGTTTGAACGTACCAAGCCGCACGTGAACGTGGGTACGATTGGTC
>NZ_BAAGYU010000014.1:0-146136 GCF_054779135.1 Bordetella tumulicola
CCAACCAGGGTGCCCAAAATGCAGCCCAGCAAGGCGTACAGCAGGTTTTCGGGAGTGAACGCTACGGATAGTCCGAGCGTCAGGTTGTCCATCAATTCCATGATCTTGTTTTCCCCTTATGTTTTAGTTCATGCCCAGAAACGACGGCCACAACGGGAAAATCAGCCCCAGGCCTTTGATAAACGCCAGCCAGCAGAACGCGACCAGGAAGATTGCGTTAAGCAATGCGACGCGCCAGCTGAATTCAAAGCTGGCAATACTACTGAGCACGACCAGCAGGAACAGTGAGGTGTAGAGCCCCAGCGGGCGTAGCGCCACGCCGAACAGCACGACAGAACCGATGATGATGAAGAGGATCTTGAAGTCGAACTTGTCGATCACGGTTTCTGTTGCTTTGGGCGACAGTGCGCCAAGAGCGACTACCGCACCCAAGATGGCCAGGCAGACACCGAGCCAAAAGGGAAAGTAACCTGGGCCCATGCGGGCGGAGGTGCCCATCGAATACTCAGTCGCTCCATACGCAAATCCCAGGCCGATGAGAGCAAACATCACTCCCGACCAGAAATCTTGCTTGTTCCTTAGCTGCATAAAAGGTCTCCATATATTTGTGTCGTGCCAAGCCGAGCGGGCCGTGATGGCGGAGACGCTATGTCAAAAGATGCATGGGGCTTGGACAGAACAAATAAAAAACATGGCACGTCTGTGCGGGCCACATCTAGGTTCCACAAGCATCCGGACACCAAGCGCACCGCCAGCACGCAAAGTCCAAGTCGGGTGGATCGTATCACGATGCAGTTGAGAATTCTGTTGGTGAATCCTCTAACTCTGATAGGCCGCAGATGGGGTTGTAGACAGGCGCTGCCGCGCGCTGATGGGCCTGTTTATGGCCTCTGTCGCCGGTGCGTAAGGGGTCGGAAAGGCGGTTTTGATGGATGCAATGACCTGATCCGAACAAGCCTTTAATGCACTAAAAAGTGACCATCAGGTGGACATTGGCCCTGCATTATGCGCTGAGCTCGTCCTCATCGGAGGCTTGTATACGCTCATTTATCTATCTGGCGCTCGGCGCTAAAACCCCTTTATTAGGGAAAATCCTCAGCGATTTGTACTCAATTCGTTGCGAACGAGCAACGAATCGAGACGTCGGCCAATCCCTGAAGCGAGCGCCGACTTTGACTTGGGTGACGACGGATTATTCCGTGGCGCCGGTTACCGCATTCTGCGCGCGACGTTTGATTTCCGCCTGGTGCTGCTCCAGTGTCTGGCGCAGCTCTCGCCGCTCACGCGCCGCGTCGTATCGCTGCTGTTGTTCCTCAGTCAGTACGGGTAACGGCGGGACAGCGGTAGGTTGCCCGTCATCGTCGACCGCGACCATCGTGAAATAGCAACTGTTGGTGTGGCGCACGATCTGTTTGCGGATGTCTTCGGTCACCACCTTGACGCCGATTTCCATCGACGTCCGGCCGGTGTAGTTCACCGAGGCAAGAAAAGTCACCAGTTCGCCCACATGGATGGGCTGACGAAACACCACCTGGTCGACCGATAGCGTCACGACATAGTTGCCCGCATAGCGGCTGGCACAGGCATAGGCGACCTGGTCAAGGTACTTCAAAATCGTGCCACCGTGAACGTTGCCTGCGAAGTTCGCCATGTCAGGCGTCATCAGGATGGTCATCGACAATTGGTGATTAGTTTCTTGCATGACAGGGCAACAGAGTCTAAAACGTCATGGTAATCCCTAGCGAGGCCCCCAGCTTTGCAAAACTTCACTTTTGGGTGGGCTGTGTTGGAGATACGCTCTGCGAACCTTTGTCCTGGAGATCTATTATGTCGTCGCTATCGAAGCGTTGCGTGGCGGAGTTGATCGGTACCTTCTGGCTAGTATTGGGTGGTTGCGGGGCGGCGGTACTTGCCGCCGGTTTTCCTGAGTTAGGGATAGGCTTTGCCGGGGTCGCTCTGGCTTTCGGTTTGACGGTCTTGACGATGGCTTTTGCCGTCGGCCATATTTCGGGCGGACATTTCAATCCGGCGGTGACGGTGGGACTGGCGGCAGGGGGGCGTTTTCCCGTGCGCGAAATCGTGCCCTATGTGGTGGCCCAGGTTGTCGGCGCGATCGTGGCGGCGGCCGTGCTGGCGGTAATTGCCGGGGGCAAGGAAGGTTTCGACTTGGTCGCCAGCGGCTTTGCGGCGAACGGGTATGGTGAACATTCGCCGGGTGGGTACACCTTGACGGCCGCACTGATCTGCGAAGTCGTGATGACGTTTGGCTTTTTGTTTGTGATTCTGGGGGCTACTGATAAGCGGGCGCCCGCCGGCTTTGCGCCGATACCGATTGGTCTGGCCTTGACGCTGATTCACTTGATCAGCATTCCGGTCACCAACACGTCGGTGAACCCGGCACGTTCGACGGGCCCGGCGCTGTTTGTGGGGGGTTGGGCAGTCGAACAACTGTGGCTGTTCTGGCTGGCACCGATTGTGGGCGCCCTCTTGGCCGCGGTGGTTTATCGCTTCGTGGGCCGCGAAAACGTAGTCGCATGATGGGTGCCCCAAGACCGTAGCCGCGCAGGCTGCGGTCTTGATGTCGTCGGTTCTGTGCAGCGGCATGGAAATCGCGATAAGGTTGTCAGCCGCCTGTCTCATACGCGGATTATGCTGACTATTGGAGTTGTTCGATGCACCCATCGAAAAAAGTCATGATCGTTACGGGTGGCAGCCGCGGCATCGGTGCGGCTGTTGCTCGGCTGGCGTCACGTCGTGGCTATGCGGTCTGCGTCAATTACCATCGTCGCCGCGACGCGGCCGACGATGTGGTGCGGGCCATTCAGGCTGACGGCGGCCACGCGATTGCGATGGGCGCCGACGTGTCCGATGAAGCGCAGGTTGTGCAATTGTTCGAGCGCGTCGACCGCGAGTTGGGCCGTATCGATGCGTTGGTGAATAATGCGGGCGTGCTGGAAACGCAGATGCGTGTCGAGGACATGGATGCCGCGCGCATTACCCGTATTTTGCATACCAACGTCGTGGGCCCGCTACTGTGTTGTCGCGAGGCCGTGCGCCGCATGTCGCCGCGCCATGGCGGGCAGGGCGGCGCCATCGTCAATGTTTCGTCCGTGGCGGCCCGTCTGGGATCGCCGGGCGAATACGTGGATTACGCGGCATCGAAAGGCGCGTTGGATACCCTGACGATCGGCCTGTCGAAAGAAGTCGCGGCCGACGGTATCCGCGTCAATAGTGTGCGGCCCGGCACGATTTATACCGAGATGCATGCCAGCGGCGGCGAACCGGGCCGGGTCGACCGCCTGGCCAGCGCCATTCCGTTGCAACGCGGCGGCACGGTCGACGAGGTTGCCGGCGCCGTCATGTGGTTCTTCTCCGACGAGGCCGGCTACACGACCGGCTCGTTTATTGAGGTGTCGGGCGGCAAGTGATTCGTACCGTTGCGCGGCAGCGTTGCCGATACTGTGGCGGTGGCCAGCCGGAGCGTCCTAAATACCCGTGTCCGGGTAATTAGGGCCGGCATCGTGAAAGCCGCCATTGCTATAAGGATTGACGGCCCCGGGATGCGGGGGGCCGGGTTGATGGTTGCCGTGGGCACACCCTGCCAGGGCCATTGCGATGGCGATCAACGACAGTACGCGTAGAGAGTTCGGCATGGCGGTTCTCCTGAAGAGGTTTCCTGCCATGTTAATCCTGTCGTAGGCGTTGGCGGCGGCGCCGTTGCGCCGCGGGCCAAATCTGCCTCGCCTCAGTGCATCAAGCGCGCCAGTTCAACACCGGGGTCTTCCGCGCGCATAAAGGCTTCGCCCACGAGGAAAGCATCCACCTTGTGGCTGCGCATCAGCTTGACGTCTTCGGGCGTCAGGATGCCGCTTTCGGTTACGACACGCTTGCCGGCAGGGATATGCGGCAGCAGATCCAGGGTATTTTGCAGGCTGGTCTGGAATGTGCGCAGGTTGCGGTTGTTAATGCCCAGCAGAGGCGTCCGAAGGCTGAGTGCGACGTCCAGTTCTTTGGCATCGTGCACTTCGACCAATACGTCCATGCCCAGTTCGATCGCCAGGGTTTCCAGATCGCGCAATTGATTAGGAGCGAGGGCGGCCACGATGAGCAAGATGCAATCGGCGCCCATCGCGCGCGCCGAGATAACCTGGTAGGTGTCGATAACGAAATCTTTACGCAGCACGGGTAGCGGGCAGGCGGCACGGGCGCGGCGCAGGTTGTCGTGCGAGCCCTGGAAAAAGTGCACGTCGGTCAGGACCGACAGGCAGGCCGCCCCGTGGACGGCATAGGTGGCAGCAATGGTGGCGGGGTCGAAATTTTCGCGCAGCACACCCTTCGAGGGCGAAGCCTTTTTGATCTCGGCGATCACGCCGGCCTGGCCCTGGGCGATCTTGTCTTCGATAGCCTGGGCAAAGCCACGGACGTCTTGTCGAGCCTGGGCTTCGCGCAGCAGTTCTGCTTCGCTGCGCAACTGGCGCGCCGTGGCGACTTCCTCGGCCTTGATGGCCAGGATTTTCGCAAGGATGTCGTTCATTGTTGGAATTTCCGGGTGTATGCGCAGAATTCTTCTAGCTTGGCGCGGGCGGCGCCGTTAGCAATCAGTTCAAAAGCCTGCGAGAGGGCTTGTTCGATCGTGTCGGCCTTGTTGCCGGCGTAGATCGCCAGCCCCGCGTTCAGGGCGACGATGTCGCGGGCAACGCCTTCGACATTATCGAGGGCCTGCATGACAAGCTCTCGCGATTCCTCGCGGTTGCCGACTTTGATGCCCCGATTAGACACCATTGCCAGGCCGTAGTCTTCCGGGTGGATCTCGTATTCGCGGATTTTGCCGTCTTTAAGCTCCCCGACCATCGTCGAGCCGCCCAGCGAGGCCTCGTCCATTCCGTCCATGCCGTGCACGATCATGACGTGGCGTGAGCCCAGGCGTTGCAATACACGCACCTGGATGCCGACCAGGTCCGGGTGAAACACGCCCATCAACTGGTTGGCGGCGCCCGCAGGGTTGGTGAGCGGCCCCAGGATATTGAACATGGTACGCACGGCCAATTCTTTGCGAATGGCGGCGACGTTTTTCATGGCGCTATGGTGCGCGGGGGCGAACATAAAGCCTATGCCCGTGGCTTGCAGGCATTCGGCGACTTGTTCGGGGCTGAGCACCAGGTTGGCGCCCAAGGCTTCGAGGACGTCGGCGCTGCCGGACGAGGACGAGGCGCTACGCCCACCGTGTTTGGCAATCGGAACGCCAGCGGCAGCGGCGACGAACATGGCGGTTGTCGAAATATTGAACGTATGGCTGCCGTCGCCACCCGTGCCGCACATGTCCAGCAGATCATCGGGGTTCGGGGTCACGACGGGGGTCGCGAACTCGCGCATGACCTGCGCCGCGGCGGTGATTTCGCCCACGGTTTCTTTCTTGACCCGCAGGCCCATGATGAGCGCGCTGGCGATTTGCGGCGACATTTCCCCACGCATCAGCAGGCGCATCAGATGCAGCATTTCGTCATGGAAAATTTCGCGATGCTCGATACAGCGAGTCAGCGCTTCGGTGCAAGTGATCGTCATGATGATTGTCTCTAATTATTGGATGTTCAGAAAATTGCGCAGCATGTCATGTCCGTGCTCGCTCAACACCGATTCAGGATGAAACTGTACCCCGTACAGCGGCAGCGTTTTATGGCGCACGCCCATGATGTCGCCATCGGGTGCGGTGGCGGTGACTTCCAGGCAATCGGGCAGCGTGTTGGGATCGATCGTCAGCGAGTTGTAGCGGATGGCGGTATAGGGGGATGGCAAGCCCGAGAAAATATCGGTGCCACGGTGCGATATCTGTATGGTTTTGCCGTGCATGATCTGCTGGGCTCGCACAATATCGCCGCCATAGGCTGCGCCGATGGCCTGGTGTCCCAGACACACCCCAAGAATGGGGAGCTGTCCGGCAAAGCGCTGGATCAGCGGCACGGATATGCCGGCCTCGGCGGGCGAGCAAGGACCGGGCGAGACGCAGATACGATCCGGCTTCATGGCGGCGATTTCGTCCAGCGTGATCAGGTCGTTACGAACGACGGTGACGTCTTCACCCAGCTCGCCGAAGTACTGCACCAGGTTATAGGTAAATGAATCGTAGTTGTCCAGCATTAACAACTTGCTCATTGGAGCCTCTCGATTTCAAAAAAATTATTCAGTTCACAAACCCTCGGAGCCCTGCAGGGCGGCTGGGCTAAAGGGGGGGTCGATTATCAGATCGGCTCATCCAGTCCGTGCTGTACTTGCTCGGCGGCGCGCAGGACGGCGCGGGCTTTTGCTTCGGTTTCGGCCCATTCCAGCTCGGGGTCCGAGTCGGCGACGATGCCGGCTGCCGCCTGGACATACAACATGCCGTCTTTGATGAGGCCGGTGCGGATCGCAATCGCGACGTCCATTTCGCCGCCATAGCTCAGGTAGCCCGCCGCGCCGCCATAGATGCCGCGGCGCACGGGCTCGAGCTCGTCGATGATCTCCATGGCACGCACTTTGGGGGCACCCGTCAGGGTGCCCGCGGGGAAGGTGGCGCGCAGCACGTCCATGCTGCTCATGCCAGGGTTCAAGTTGCCCGTGACGTTCGACACCAGATGCATCACATGCGAATAGCGCTCGATGGTCATGGTGTCGGTGAGCTTGACGGAGCCCACTTCGGCGACGCGTCCAACGTCATTGCGGGCCAGGTCGATCAGCATGACGTGTTCGGCGATCTCTTTGGGATCGGCCTGCAACTCTGCGGCCAATGCGGCGTCTTGCTCAGGCGTGGCGCCGCGTTTGCGGGTGCCTGCCAGCGGCCGAATGGTGATTTGCGACTTGGCGACACCGTTGTCCTGGATTTGCTCTTGGCGCACCAGGATTTCCGGCGATGAGCCGACTACCTGAAAGTCCCCCATGTTCCAGTAGTACATATAGGGCGAGGGATTCAGCGAGCGCAGTGCGCGATAGAGCGAGAGTGGAGAGTCGCGGAACGGCTTGGAAATGACCTGTCCGATCTGGACTTGCATGAGATCGCCCGCGGCGATGTATTCCTTGGCCTGGTAGACGGCGGCGAGGTAGTCTTCTTTTTTGAAATCTCGCTGCTCCTCGGTCAGCATGCTGGCGTGGCTGTACGGAATATCGACGGGGCGGCGCAAGCGGGTGCGCAAGTCGCGCAGGCGTTGTTGCGCACGGCTGTAGGCCTCGGGTTGGGTGGGGTCGGCGTACACCATCAGATAGGTGCGTCCGGCCAAGTTGTCGACGATGACCAGTTCATCGACGTGCATCAGCATAATGTCGGGCGTACCCTTGTCCATGCCGGCCGGGTACGGCTTGACCGCAGGTCCCAGGCGAGGCTCGATATGACGTACGGTGTCATAGCCAAAATAGCCGGCCAGTCCACCGCAAAAGCGCGGCATGCCCGGGCGCAAGGCGACCTTAAAGCGGGCCTGGTACTGTTCGATAAAGGTCAGCGGGTCGCCTTCGTAGGTCTCGGCGACTGTGCCGCTATGCAGGAGTTCGGTCGTGGTGCCGCTGGCACGGATCACGGTGCGGGCCGGCAGGCCGATGAACGAGTAGCGGCCAAAGCGTTCGCCGCCCACGACGGACTCCATCAGGCAGCTCATGCTGCCACGTTCGGGCCCGCTATGCGCCAGTTTCAGATAAATGGCCAGCGGGGTGTCCAGATCGGCGTAGGTCTCTGAAACCAGGGGGATTCGGTTGTATCCCTGGTTGGCCAAGGCCTTGAATTCAATTTCGGTCATGTGGAGTCTCGTAGCTGTTGGGTTCTACCGACCGGGCACATAACAAAAAGCCCGGTCCAAGTGTGGGTTCCGGGCTTTTGGCGCTGTTCTATGCAGCTTCGGCGCTGGGATGCTGACGCGTCCAGGGCCGGGAAGGAACTATCGCCACCCGGAAGGCAAACGCCACCAACGCCACGAGGCGTTGCGCATTTGGTTCGAGAGACGAGCGTTCATATCAATGATCAAGACTGCGTATTTAAAGGCTGAGTACGTAAAACTGAGCGGTTAGGGCTATCCTGGGTCGCTGCTCTTTTATTCGCCGGTCTTTATCCGCGGTTCTTGCGAGCTATCCACAAAGACGCGTCGACGATGCTGCCGATTATACCATCGACATCTAGCCCATGCACGTCCTGGCCCTCGTTGTAACCGTATGGCACGGCCAGCACTTGAATGCCCGCGGCCCGGGCGGCCAGCGCGTCGTTGACGGAATCACCGATGGCAATGGCTTGGGCGGGTGTCACACCCAGGCGTTCGCACGCGTAGAACATCTGGTCGGGATCGGGTTTGCGGCGCTCGCAGGTGTCGCCGCAGACGACTTCCTGGAAAAAACCCGCCAAACCCGTGCGCTGCAATAGCGGGATCGTGAACTCGGTCGGCTTGTTGGTGACGACGGCGAGCTTGAGGCCCTGATCGCGCATGGCTTTCAGGCCGTCGATGACGCCGTTAAAAATCGTGGCTTTGTCGCCATTGACCAGATGGTAGTGGCGAAAAAACGATTCACGCGCGTGTTCGAATGCCGCGGGTTCCGGGTCGGGCGCCTGCAGCGAGCCCGCCAGCGAGCGACGCACGAGGTTGTCGACGCCTTTTCCGACAAAAGTTGCGACGATGTCTTCGTGCAGTGCGTGCATGCCCAGTTCAATGCGCATAGCGTTAGCGGCATGCGCCAGGTCCGGGATGGAGTCCAGCAGGGTGCCGTCCAGGTCAAGCAACACGGCTTGGAAAGTGGTCATAGGTGATGATCTCAGGCGATTAGGTCGGATTCCCGGGCAAGCGAACCCCGGGAGGTGGCGGCGTGCTCAGGCAGCCAGGGTCGAGGCTTTGGCGATTTCGCCGCGCAGGGTTTGAATGACCTGGGCATAGTCGGGCTTGCCAAAAATGGCGGAACCCGCGACGAACGTATCGGCCCCGGCCGCGCGAATTTGCGCGATATTGTCGATTTTGACGCCGCCATCGACCTCAAGCAGGATGGGTTGGCCGCCGGCCTGTGTCCAACGGTCGATCCGGGCGCGGGCGTCGCGCAGTTTGTCCAGCGTTGACGTGATAAAGCTCTGCCCGCCAAAGCCCGGGTTGACCGACATCAACAGCACCACGTCCAGCAGATCCATGACATGGTCCATGGCGTCGAGTGAGCTGGCCGGGTTGAATACCAGGCCGGCCTGGCAGCCGTGGTCGCGGATCAGTGACAGCGTGCGGTGCACGTGGCGCGAGGCGTCGGGGTGAAAGGTGATGATATTGGCGCCGGCCTTGGCGAACTGAGGGATCAGTTCATCCACGGGTTCGACCATCAGGTGCACGTCGATGGGCACTTGGACGTGTGGGCGGATAGCGGCGCACACCATGGGGCCGATAGTCAGGTTGGGGACATAGTGGTTGTCCATGACATCGACGTGGATCCAGTCGGCGCCGGCGGCGACGACATTGCGCACTTCTTCGCCCAGGCGGGCAAAGTCGGCAGACAGAATACTGGGGGCGATACGGGTGGTGGCCGGGGTGGGGGCGGACATGATGATGGAGGTTTCCACGGGCATAATGTGCCATTATTGTAGTTTGCCGCGCGTGACGGGTGCCTGACAGGGTGATTCGTCGTACGGCGCGTTGTTTAACCGCCTTTGTGCTCATCGGAAAAGGCCCGTGAAACCCTACGACCTGACCGTCTCCGTTGCTCCGCAGTTTGTGCCGGAGCAATCTGATCCCGCCGAACAGCAGTATGTGTTCGCCTATACCATCCGCATCACCAATACCGGCGAGCATCCGGCGCAGGTCATCAGCCGTCACTGGATCATCACCGATGGCAACCAGCGTGTCCAGGAGGTCCGGGGCCTGGGCGTCGTCGGCCAGCAGCCATTGCTGGCGCCGGGCGAAACGTTTGAATACACCAGCGGCTGTCCTCTGCAAACGCCAGTCGGTACCATGCGGGGGACATACCACTGCGTGGGCGAAAACGGCATTCCTTTCGAGGTGCCGATTGCCGAGTTTTTGCTGGCTATGCCGCGTACCCTGCATTAAAAATGGGCGGACCGCCCCACAAAGTTGCCTATGAAGCGTTTTCTCAGATTGTTATGCGTGTCGCCCTTTTTGGCGGTACTGGTTTCGTGCAGCCTGCCAAAGGTTCCGCCCGAAGGGGGCGCGCCTGGTCAGCCGGGCGCGACGCCGTCCATCACCGGACCCTTAGTGGTTCCGCCGTTGTCTTCGCTACGAGATACCCCCGCACGAAAACTGGCGGGTGGTTTCCAGCGGGCGGGTTGGGCCGAGTTGCCTGGCTGGACTAACGACGATCTGTCGCGGTTTTGGCCGCTATTCCTGCGCAACTGCCAAGGCTTGATGAGGCAGACCTCGGGTAATCTGGCGGCGTCCGCGCGGGCGACGCCGCGCGCCTGGCAGCCGGTTTGTGCGGCGGCAGTCGATTTCGCGGGTGGCTCGGATCCGGCGGCGGTTCGTCAATTTCTGCAGACCCACCTGCAGCCATGGCGCCTGAATGGCACCGACAATCGGACCGCGTCAAATACCGTGACGGGCTATTACGAGCCGCTGGTGCGGGGCTCGCGGCGTCAGGGTGGCGCGTATCAATGGCCGCTGTATGGCGTGCCCGAGGACCTGCTGACCATTGATTTGGGCGCGGTGTACCCCGATTTGGCGGGCAAGCGCGTGCGTGGCAAGCTGGTTGGCAAGCGGGTGGTGCCCTATGACACGCGCGCTACGCTCGAGACGTCCGGCACCAAGCCGCCGGTCATCGTCTGGGTGGATGACCCCGTCGATAACTTTTTCTTGCAGGTACAGGGCTCGGGCCGCGTCCTGCTCAAGGACGGCCCGGACGCTGGTACGACGATCCGTGTCGCCTACGCGGATCACAATGGTCAACCCTATGCCTCGATTGGGCGTTGGCTGATCAACAAGGGCGAGCTGCGCGCCAACGAGGCATCGATGCAAAACGTCCGGGCCTGGGCGCAACGCAATCCGTCGCGTGTGCAGGAAATGCTGAATGCGAATCCGGCAGTGGTGTTTTTTCGCGAAGAGGCGGTAGTAGACCCGGAGCAAGGTCCCAAGGGCGCCTACGGCATTCCATTGGCGCCGCGCCGTTCGATCGCCGTGGATACCAATTTCGTGCCGTTGGGCACGCCCGTGTATTTGTCGACCACGTGGCCGTCGTCTGATCGGCCGTTGCAGGGGCTGGTCTTTGCCCAGGACACCGGCGCTGCCATCAAGGGGGCCGCGCGCGCGGACTTCTATTGGGGGTATGGTGATGAGGCGGGCGCGCAGGCCGGCCGCATGAAACAGCGCGGCCAGATGTGGGTGCTGTGGCCTAAACAGGCCGGGGAGCCCTCTGCGCGATGAAACACCCGATTGTGATTTGCGGGGCGGGCATCGTCGGTTTGTCGAGCGCGCTGGCCCTGGCGCGCAGGGGACAACGAGTGACGCTGCTGGCGCCGCCCGCCACAGTGCCGGCCGCCAGTCCCGATACTTATCATCCCCGGGTGTATGCCATTTCTCCGTCCAGTCAGCGCTTTTTGGCTGAGCTGGGCGTTTGGGACGCCATGCCTGCTGCGCGTATCACGCCGGTGCAGGCGATGGA
Source organism: Bordetella tumulicola (assembly GCF_054779135.1). Classification (NCBI taxonomy): domain Bacteria; kingdom Pseudomonadati; phylum Pseudomonadota; class Betaproteobacteria; order Burkholderiales; family Alcaligenaceae; genus Bordetella; species Bordetella tumulicola. The sequence continues at coordinate 11,587 of NZ_BAAGYU010000014.1, forward strand.
AATATACGGCGATGCCGATGGCCGGGTTGATCTGAACGCCTGGCAGGCCGCGCAGCCGCAACTGGCCTGGATTGTCGAGTCGGGTGAGATCGAACGGGTGCTCCTGCAGGCCGTACGCATGGTTGGTATTTCCTGGTTGCCTGAGCGTTGTGTCGGCTATCGGCCGGGGGCGGTGCAGACTGCCGCCGGCGAATGGATCGAGGCCGAGCTCTTTGTGGGCGCCGATGGCGCGGCGTCGCCGCTGCGTACGGCTGCCGGCATGCCGCACACGTCGGTGCCTTATGACGACACAGGGCTAGTGGTGCATCTGGATGCCGAGCGTGCGCACCACGGTACGGCGTTTCAATGGTTTCGCGATGACGGGGTGTTGGCGTTGCTGCCGCTGCCCGATACGGCCGATGGTCCGCAGGTCTCCATGGTGTGGTCGATGCATAACGCGCAGGCCCAGGCGTTGCAGACGTTGGCGCCCGAAGAGCAAAGCGCCCAGCTGGAGCAGATGCTGGCGCACGCGGCACAAGGTCGCCTGGGTCGGCTGCGGGTGCGTAGCAAATTGCATGCGTTTGCGCTGACGCTGGATCAGGCGCGCATGACCGCCCCGGGGATTGCGTTGGCGGGTGATGCGGCGCATCGCGTGCATCCCTTGGCCGGGCAGGGCCTGAATCTGGGCTTGGGCGACGTCGAGGCGTTGTCCCGTATCGTCGCCGAGCGTGAGCCTTACCGCGAGGCGGGCGACGCACGGGTATTGCGGCGCTATCAGCGCGCCCGGGCGGAATCCGTATTGGCAATGCGCATGGCGACTGACGGCTTGCATCGTTTGTTCGGCGCGCGTACTGCGCCCCTGGCCTGGCTGCGCAACGCAGGGATGCGTTGGGTGGACGCCGCACCCTTATTAAAGCGATATTTAATCGATGGCGCTTCACGTAACTGAGCAGCCCTAGGAGTTTGCATGAATTTCCGTTTTTCCTCTTGCCTGGCAAGTGTTTTGTGCGCCATGGGCCTTGGCTTGGCGAACGGCGCGTGGGCGCAACCCACGACACCGGCGACCGCGCAACCGGCCGCGGCTCAATCCGCCGCGCCGGATCAGGCGTCTGCTTCCGATCCCGCGACCAAGGCGGTAGAGAAGCGCTTTAGCGAGCTATTCAACGACTTGCCGGTGACCGCCGTACGCCGCACGCCCTATGGCATTTACGAGGTCCAAGTGGGCAGCGATTTGGTGTACACCGATGACAAGGTCAGTTGGGTCATGGAAGGACCGCTGATCGACGCTGCGTCACGTCGCGACGTGACGCGGGATCGTCTGGAAAAACTGGGTTCGGTGTCGTTTGATGAGTTGCCGCTGGATCTGGCCGTCAAGCAGGTGCGTGGCAACGGCGCGCGCAAGATGGCGGTTTTTGAGGACCCCAATTGCGGCTATTGCAAGCAGTTGCACAAGACACTGAAAGACGAAGACAACCTGACGATCTATACTTTTTTGTTCCCTATCCTGGCACCGGACTCGACCACCAAATCACGTGATGTATGGTGTGCCAAGAATCCCGCGCAAGCCTGGAGTGACTGGATGGTCGACGGCAAGACGCCCCCTACGGCGGAATGCGATGCGCCGACCCAGCAAGTGCTGGCGTTGGGCCAAAAGCTGATGGTCCGCGGTACGCCCGCGATATTCTTCCAGGATGGCAGCCGGCTCAATGGCGCCGCGCCGCTAGAGATGATTCGAAGCCGTTTGGGACAACAATAACGGGAGACTTGCCGTGAGTACCGATACGATCAGCATTGCGTTACTCGATGACTATCATGACGTGGCCGAGCGTTACGCCGATTGGACGACGCTGGGGCCGCAGGTGCGGGTACAGACGTTTCGTGATTACCTGCCCGAGGCCGAGCGGGCTGAGGCCTTGCAGCCTTTTGATGTGATCGTGGCCATGCGAGAGCGCACGCCGTTTCCGGCGACGCTGATCGAGTCGTTACCCAAGCTGCGATTATTGGTTACCACGGGGATGCGCAATCTGGCTATCGATATGGACGCCTGCACACGACGCGGTGTCGTGGTGTGTGGTGCACCGGGTGGTGCCGACGCGAATACCGCGACGGCGGAGTTGGCCTGGGCCCATATCCTGGCCCTGTTCAAGAACCTGACCACCGAGGACGCCAACATGCGTCGTGGTCTCTGGCAGACCGGAATGCCCCGGCCGTTGGCGGGCAAGTGCCTGGGTGTCGTAGGGCTGGGCAAGCTCGGCACTGCCGTGGCGCAGGTAGGCAAGGCGTTCGGCATGACAGTGCAAGCCTGGAGTCCCAACCTGACGCCCGAGCGGGCTGAAGAGGCGGGCGTCACGTACGTGCCCAAGGATGCGTTGTTTGCCGATGCTGATGTGGTGAGTGTGCATTTGATTTTGAGCGATCGCACGCGTCACGTGGTGGACGCGGATGCGCTGGCCGCCATGAAACCGTCGGCATTTCTAGTGAACACTTCTCGGGCAGGGCTGGTGGACCAGGAGGCCTTGCTGGATGCCCTGCGCAAGGGGCGCATCGCCGGGGCGGGGCTGGATGTGTTCGACGAAGAGCCCTTGCCACCCACCGATGCGCTGCGCGTGCTGGACAATGTGGTGCTGACGCCGCATTTGGGCTATGTCAGCGCCGAGAATTTCACCGCGTTTTATGGCAATGCCGTCAATGCCGTGCAGGCTTGGCTGGCGGGCAAGCCTGTGCGCGTGCTGAACGCCTGAGTGTGCTGTCATGTGGTGAGCACCGGCGTGCCGCGAGACGCGGTCGCCGGTGTGATGCATGCGGGGATGATGCACGCATCATGTGCCTGATGACCTGTGTGCGGTGGATTCAATGATCACGGTCGCATGAACATGATTTTTTGTTCCGTCATGTCGGCGCCCTCGTCACCACAGCCCTGATCGGTCGTTGCTGCGGTATTGAGCGGGTCAACAGGATCGACAGGATCAAATGCGGTATCGCCGTTGGCATCCGCGATGCCGGTGGGCCTTAATCCCACAAAATCAAACAGTTCGCGATCCATCAGGTGCGATGGTACGACGTTTGAGAGGGCATTGAATACATTCCAGGACCGGCCGGGATGCTGGCGATCCCAGTCGCGGATCATGCGACCGACTTCCTGACGCTTGAGGTTTTCCTGCGAGCCGCACAGATTGCATGGAATGATCGGGAATTGCTTGAGCTTGGCATACGCGATCAGATCGCTTTCCGGGACATAGGCCAGCGGGCGAATGACCGTATGGCGGCCGTCGTCCGAGACGAGTTTGGGCGGCATGGCCTTGGCTTTTCCGCCATAGAACAAGTTCAGGAAAAATGTGGCCAGGATGTCATCGCGATGATGGCCCAGCGCGATTTTGGTGGCGCCCAACTCATCGGCGACGCGATACAGGATCCCCCGTCGCAGGCGGGAGCACAGCGAGCACATCGTCTTGCCCTCGGGGATGACCCGGGTCACGATCGAATAAGTGTCTTGCGTTTCGATATGAAAGGGAACGCCCAGCGAGGTCAAGTAGGTCGGCAGCACATCGGGCGGAAAGCCCGGTTGTTTTTGATCCAGATTGACGGCCACGATATCGAACGGAAAGGGGGCGCGTTTGCGCAGGCTGAGCAAGATGTCCAGCATCGCATAGGAGTCCTTGCCGCCCGACAGGCACACCATGACGCGATCGCCGGCCTCGATCATGTTGTAGTCGCTGAGGGCGCGTGTCGTTTCGCGCGCCAGGCGCTTGGTCAGTTTGTTGCCTTCGTGGCGGATTTTTTCTTCTGCGCGGGTACGTATGACCACGGAGGTGTCGGAGAGAGCTTGCATAGGAGTTTCGCCGTTGCGGCAACTAACGATTGATCTGGATTTCGACACCGACTGACGCGCAGTCCGAGAATGCCATGGGCTTGCTGATGCGCAACCGCAATGCTCGCACTTCGGCAAAGTCGCGCAGCAGGCGCTCAGCGAGTTGTTCGGCCAGGGTTTCGATCAGGTTCACATGTGCCTGGGTGCATTCTTCGACGATGGCTTCGCGCAGGCGACGGTAGTCCAGTACGCTGTGGATGTCCTGGTCGTCGACATCGCGGGTGATATCGACATCGAACTCAGCGTCGACGTGTAGAGGCTGGGTAGCCCGGCGCTCATGCTCCAGAATGCCGATGCGGGCATCCAGGGCCAGCCCGGAAAGGAAAATGCGACGTGTAGGCATGGTGTCTACCTGGGAAAGAGAACCGGAATTGTAAGGCGGGACGCGCCTCTGGCTACAATTTGCCTGTGCGTCGTTCGGGCGCGCGATGGCTATACACGGAATATATCGGACATGCAGCACTACGACGCGGTCATTGTGGGTGGCGGCCCGGCCGGCGCTTCTTGCGCTATCTGGTTGGCGCGATTGGGTTTGGTGCCATTGCTGATCGAGGGCAGTGATCGCTTGGGTGGGCTGGGCAATGACAATCCGTTTGTCGATGATTGGATCGCGGCTTTACCCGGGGTAACGGGCCAGCAGGTCGCGGCCAATATCGCTCAGAGCGTGCAGGCGGCCAAAGTGCCGGTGCATTTGGGCGCCCGCGCGCAGCAAGTTCGACGGATCGCCGACGGGTTTCACGTCGATATCCGACAGGCCGATGGTGCCGACAACACCGTATCGGGCCGGACCTTGGTGATCGCCTCGGGTGTACGTGCGCGCGGTTTGCCGGGGCATCCGGCGGGTGCGGCGTGGCCGGGCGTCTTTATCGGTCCGGGCTCATCCATCATGGCACAAGACTATGCCGGTCTGACGGTGGCCGTGCTTGGCGGAGGAGACAACGCCTACGAGAACTTTGTTTATGTGCGCAATCGCGGCGCCCGTGACGTGCACTTGTATGCCCGCAGCGTGCGTGCACAGCAGCAATGGGTGACTCGTGCCGGCAGTGAAAACGTCCACGTTGGGCCGTATCAGGTGGACCCGGTCGCGCGCACGGTAGATGGGCGCGCCTACGATCTGATCCTGGTGTTTTATGGCTGGGAGCCACAGGCGGCGTTCGCGGATAGTCTGGCGCTGCTGCGCGGCGAGCGTGGCTATATTCACACCGATCACGCGACTGCCGAAACCAGTGCGCGGGACGCCTACGCCATTGGCGAGGTTGCCAATCGTATGCATCCCTGCGTAGTGACGTCGATGGCCGACGGCGTGGTGGCCGCCAAGGCGATTCAGCGGCGTCGGGAGCGCGACGCCGCGTTGTAATGCAACGTTGGGTGTTTCGCGGGCAGGCTAGTATTTGCCCGTCAGTAGTTCACCGGCGTCCGGGACGCGAGTTTCCAGGTTCAGGACTTGCAGCATGCGGTACACGGTCGCGGCGGCGGCCGTCACGACCGGCAGCCCGAGGCGATCCTGCACCGGCTGGATCGATGCCAGGGAAGGCATCTGCACGCAGGCCGACAAGACCACCGCATCCACGCCGCGCGTGTCCAGGCGGCCGACGTGCTCGGCCGGCGCCAGAGGGTTTTGCGCGCCCACCTTGAGGTTATCGGCGATTTCCAGCGACACGCTGTCGTGTACATCGATCCCTTCGTGTTCGATGTAGTCCACCACCAGTTTCGTCAACGGCTTCATGTAGGGCGTCAGGATCGCGACCTTGCGCGCGCCGATTGCGTGCAGGCCCTCGACCAGCGCGCCTGCGCTGGAGATGACGGGGGCGGGCCCGCCATTGTCGACCGTGGCTTGATGCAGACGCTCTTGGGATACGCGGTGATAGCCCAGCCCCTGGCTCATGATGGCAACCAGGCAGGCGTAGCCGAGCACATCCACGCGAGCATCCGAGAGCTCCTGCGCGCAGCGATCCGATTCACTGTCCATCGACGCCAGCTCGGCGGCGGTGACTTGTTTCATGCGCATACGGCTGGAGTGGAACGTGTAGCGTTCGGGGGAGAAGGCCTCGCGCCGCCGCAGCATGGCGGGGATTTCCGTCTCCATGGTCGTATTGGAGCTCGGAACGATCTGGCCGATGCGTATCGTGCGGGGGGACGAAGTCATAGGGAAATTCCTCAAAAAAAAGTGGGGGCAAGGCCCAAGCCTCCTGGCAGGGCAGGTTATCGGGATGCCTATTTAGGCAACGACCAGTGGGCCCAATGTGGTGATAGGGGGCGATTCTTCCGATTGGCTGATCATTCCGTCGTGATGCCCGCATCTTCTACGGTACGTTTCCAGTAGGCCAATTCGGTATCGACACGTTCTTGCAATGCGGCAGGGCCTTCGAATCGGGCTTCGATGCCTGCGGCTTGGGCGTTTTGCACGGTCGACGGCTGCTTGAGCGCGGCCTCGACGCTGTCAGCCAGTTTGTCGAGGACGGCTTGTGGTGTACCTGCCGGAGCAAACAGCCCGACCCAGGATTCAAGCTCGTAGCCAGGCAAGCCTGCTTCTGCGGTGGTGGGTACGTCAGGCAGCATGGGGTGACGCTTGGTGCTGGTCACAGCCAGCGCGCGCAGTTTGCCAGTCTGTACGTGGCCCATGACAGACGGCGGTGTGGTAATGAACACTTGTACATTGCCGGCAAGCACGTCTTTGATGGCCGCACCCGAACCTCTGTAAGGCACGTGGGTCATGTCGGCTCCTGTTTGTTGTTTGAAGACTTCGGTGCCTAGATGAGATAGCGAGCCCACTCCTTGCGATGCGTAGTTGATGCTGCCCGGGGACTGCTTGGTCTCGGCGATGAAGTCCGTCAGGTTGGTGGCTTTGACGGAAGGATGCACCGCAATCACATTGCTGGATATCGTGACAAGGCCGACCGGCACAAAATCTTTGGGCGCCCACGGTAGGTTCTTGCTCAAGTTAGGGTTGCCCACGTGGTACGCAGAATACGAGACAAGCAACGTGTAGCCGTCGGGCTGCGACCGAGCAACGGCCTGATAGGCGATATTGCCGCTGCCGCCATCTTTGTTCTCCACGACGACAGTTTTGCCCAAGGCGCCGGCCAGGGGCTCGGCAATGATACGGGCTGATGTATCAACCAGGCCGCCGGGCGGATTGGGGACGACCAGAGTGACTGTACGACTGGGAAATTCGTCGGCGGCGTGCGCGGCGCAGGCTGTCGCCGCAATAAGTGTGGCAGCGAGCAATTTGTGCATCAGTGTCTCCTGGGAACATACCCTGCGTCTTTGCGCTTAAGGGTAAAAAGCTATTCTGCTCGCACCAAACGATACTTTCCAATATAGTTTTTATCTTGTTTGATAGCTTTGGCAAATAACTCACCGCGATTACTGATCTGATGGAACTGCGCCAACTCCGTTACTTTGCCGTTCTGGCCGAAGAGTTGAACTTCACTCGGGCGGCGGCGCGTCTGCATATATCCCAGCCTCCCTTGAGCCTGCAGATTGCGCAACTGGAGCGGGAATTGGGTGTCCGCTTGTTTGACCGCAACAACCGGCGGGTCGCCTTGACCGAGGCGGGAGAAGCCTTTTTGAATGACGTTCGGCTGACGCTCGGTCGCCTGTCCGATGCCACGCTACGCGTGCGCGATGTGGATCAGGGGGCGGCGGGCCGCATCGAGATCGGCCTGTCAGGCTCGCATTTCCTGGGACCTGTGCCCACGCTGATTGCGCGCTATACGAAACGATATCCGCAGGTGTCGGTGTTGTTGAATGAGATGAATCCGGCCGCGCAACTTGAGGCCCTGCGTGGTCACCGGCTGGACGTCAGCATTTCGCGGACGAAAGTCGATGATGACGTGCTGCAATCCATGCCCTTGTGGCCCGATCCGGTGGTCGTGGCGCTACCGCGGGATCACGCTCTGACCGACCGTAAACGCCTGGCGCTGCAGGATCTGATGGATGAGGCGTTTGTGGTGTTGCGCCAGGAAACATCCGGATTCGCCCGGGCGTTGGGTCAGGCGTGCGCGCAGGCAGGCGTGGCACTCAAGATTGTGCAGACCGTTGCCGAGGTACCTGCACAAGTGGCGCTCGTCGAGGCGGGTTTGGGCGTGGCGTTGATCCCGCGTTCGGCGTGTCGATATGTGGGCGAGCGCATTGCCGTGCGCCCCTTGTCCGTGAAGGTAGGTGATGGCATGGTGTATGCGGTCACCCATCGTCAGAATAGTCGACGGGCGTTGGATTCATTCTTGCGCGCTGCGCTGGAAATCGGCCAAGAGCAGGGTCAGTCACCCGCCGGGGATTGAGCGCGAACGGTGGCTTAACCTGCCGCCGTCAAGACACAGTCCAGCGGCGGGGGCGCCGATAGCCTGACCTGGAAAGCCCGCAATTCATCTCGCCGAAATACATGAACGGTGATGCGTTCTCCTGACCGGTACTGAGACAGCAGTTCCTCCAGGCCCGAGGGCGCATCGACGCGCAAACCGTCGATCGCGACCAGGACATCGCCTGCCGACAGGCCACCCTTGTGGCCCGCGCCGCCCTCGAACACCGACGCGAGCGCCAGTGTGTCGCCTTGCTTGCGCGTGCGTACGTCCAGCGACGGGATATTGAGCGCCGCTTTCCAGCTCAGTGCAATGCCATGCGGTTCGAGTAGCTCTGCCAGCGGTACGTCGGCGGTGCCGTAGGCATAGCGCGCAATAAAGCGGCGTGTGTCCACGCCCGTGGCTTCACGAATGAGTGCGGGTAATTCGTCTTCGGCCATGCCGTGGGGTTTGCCCTGGTAAAACGCACGGCCATAACGCTGCCATAGCAGTCGCATCACGTCGTCCAGCGAGCGCGTGCCCGCGCTGTCGCGTCGGATCAGCAGGTCAAGCCCCAGCGCCACCAGTGAGCCTTTGGTGTAGTAGCTGACCAGCGCATTGACTGAGTTTTCATCCTGCTTGTAATAGCGGGTCCAGGCATCGAAGGAACTCTCAGCAACCGATTGCTTGTGTCGTCCAGGCGATCGGGCGACGCCGGTGATGGTTTTGGCCAGCAGACGCAGATACGCGGGGCGTTCGATGACGCCCGAGCGCAGCAGCATCAGGTCGTCGTAGTACGACGTGAATCCCTCGAATACCCAGAGCAACCGGGTCAATCCGGGCTCTTGCAAGTCGTAGGGCGCAAAGGCGGCGGGTTTGATCCGCTTGACGTTCCAGGTATGAAAATACTCGTGGCTGACCAGCCCCAGGAACGTGCGATAACCCTCGCCCTGGCCTTGTTGGCCGAGCACGGGTAGATCCTTGCGCGAGGCCATCAGGGCCGTGCTGGCGCGGTGTTCCAGACCGCCATAACCATCGCCCACCACCATCGTCATGAACACGTAGCGATCGCTGCTGTCCAGAAACGGAGCGCGTTTGCCGCGGGGTTCGAAAAACGCAATCTGCGCCTCGCAAATACGGCGCGCGTCTTCCGTGATGCGCGCCAGATCCAGCTTCGGGATCACGCCGGTAAAGACGAGTTCGTGTTCGGCGCCATGAGCCGTGAAACGGGCCACCTGAGGGGTGCCCATTTCGACGGGATGGTCGATCAATGCGTCGTAATCGGGCGCGCGGTACAGGCCGAAACCGTGGCGTCGCGCCGCGCCGGCATGGCCGCGCGCTTCGGGCAGGCTGGTGTAGACCTTCCAGTTGGGGATGCCGCGCGGCGGTACCAGATCCAACAAGCAGGGCAGGTGATCCTGGCCTTGCACACGCAAGAAAACGCTGGTGCCGTTGAAAAAGCCATGGGTTTCGTCCACATGGGCGCCACGCACCGACAAGTCCCAGGCATAAACGGTGTAGTCCACCTGCAGGGGCCCCGCGCACGGCGCGGCTTGCCACGTATGGTTGTCGAGTTTGGCAACAGCTACGGATCGGCCGCCCGCGCGGGCGTGCAGGGTTTCGATCTGGCGCGAGAAATCGCGGATCAAATAGCTGCCCGGAATCCAGGCTGGCAGGGTGAGTCGCTGACCTGCCGGGTCGGGTTCCGGTATCGTCAGGGTAATCCGGTAGCGATGGCCGGCCGGGTCGTGAGGTTCCAGGCGGTAAATTACGGGTGTGTCCATTGCGTTATCTTACTTGTCTACGTTCATTTATCCAGGAGACATTCCATGAGCGAGTCGTTTGTATTGGTGGAGACCCGTGGCCGGGTCGGGTTGTTGACGTTGAACCGTCCCAAGGCGCTCAACGCGCTCAATGATCAACTGATGGATGAGTTGGGCGCGGCCCTGTTGGCCTTCGAGGCCGATGAGGGCATCGGCGCGATCGTGATCACCGGCAGCGAAAAGGCGTTTGCCGCGGGGGCGGACATCGGCGCCATGAAAGACTGGTCGTATATGGATGTCTACCGCAGCGACTACATCACGCGCAACTGGGAAACCCTCAAACGCATCCGCAAGCCCGTCATTGCCGCGGTCTCGGGCTATGCCCTGGGCGGCGGCTGCGAGTTGGCCATGATGTGCGACATCCTGATTGCGGCCGATACGGCCAAATTCGGTCAGCCGGAAATCAAACTGGGCGTCATTCCTGGCGCCGGCGGGACGCAACGCCTGCCGCGTGCCGTGGGCAAGGCCAAGGCCATGGATCTGGCGCTGACCGCCCGCATGATGGGCGCCGAGGAGGCCGAGCGCGCCGGGCTGGTGTCTCGTGTCGTACCCGCAGACAAACTGCTGGACGAGGCCATTGAGGCGGCGACGGTGATCGCGTCCATGTCGCTGCCTTCGGTGATGATGGCCAAAGAATGCGTGAACCGTGCATTCGAATCTTCATTGAACGAGGGCCTCTTGTTCGAGCGTCGCGTGTTCCATTCGCTGTTTGGCACCGAAGACCAGAAAGAGGGCATGGTTGCTTTCGTGGAAAAACGCCCGCCGGCCTTTAAGCATCGTTGATCATGCAGGACGCGGTTGCGGCCTGTAACGCTTGTGTTGCACATAGTTGCGGTGTCCGGGCCTATCCTGTTGAGGCGTGACGCCGAAGAGGTCATCCTCTGCCGAGGGTGACCGGCTCGTTTTCCAAGAACGAACAAGGAGCCCTCCCATGCCTGATCATTTCGTTTCCCTGCCCAAGTATTGGTCCAAAGCCATATTGGCCGGTGCGTTGAGCGCCGGTTTCGCCTGCGCTGCGCTGGCTCAGTCTCCGCAATCCTCATTGCGAATGGTGTCTCAATCACCGACCGCAGTCGCCGGCCCTGCCATTTCGGCAGTGGAGCTGCAAGACATTGCGGTTGATGCGTATCTCTATGCCTATCCTATGGTGTTGATGGAGGCCACGCGCCGTGCGTCGACTCAGGTGCAGACCTCGTTGGCGGGTCGCGCGCCGATGAATCAATTCGGCCATCGCACGGTCTTTCCCGAGCCGGGCGCGACGGATGTCGGCTGGCCTAGCGTGGATATGCTGTATTCCAGCCTTTGGTATGACGTGTCCCGCCAGCCGTTATTGGTCCGGGTGCCGGCTTCGGGCGGACGATACTATTCGCTGTCGTTGCTGGATATGTGGTCAGACGAATACGCCGCGCGCGGCACGCGCGTGACCGGCAATGGTGAGCAATCCTTCATGATTGTGGGTCCAAACTGGCAAGGTAACGCGCCATACGGAACGGACGTCGTGCGCAGTCCCACCGGTGTGGGATGGTTGCTGGCGCGCATCCAGACGGGCGGCGCGGCGGAGTATGGGGCGGTAAACACCTTTCAGGCCAGCATGACGGCTTCGCCCATGACGGCTCCCGCGCCCGCGCCGGCCTTAGTGACGCCGCCGCGCCGAGGCGCGGCCAAGCCCGCCACCTGGCCGCAGCAGCAAGCCCCAGGAATGGCCAATACGATGGGCGGCTCGTCGTCCATGCCCTATCGCTCGTCCATCACCTGGGACACGCAGGGCTCGCCGGGGCAGCAGGTGGCGGCCATGGATCCCGCCACGTTCTTCTCCGTGTTTGCAGAGTTGCTCCAGGTTAATCCGCCCCACGATAACGACAATGCCATTCTGTACCAGATGCGACGCATCGGTTTGGTCGGGCCGCAGCCCTTTTTCTATGATCGGCTCGATCCAGCCGTGCGGCAGGCATTGACCGATGCCCGACCCATCGCTGGGCGGCGCATTGCCGACACGGTGCATCGTTTGGGCACGCCCATGAATGGGTGGCGTTCGGTGCTGTCCGGTATTGGTACTTATGGCACCGACTACACGCGTCGCGCCGCCATCGCCTATGCGGGCCTGGGAGCCACCACGCCAAACGAAGCCATCTATCCGGTGACCGCGGTTGATGAGGATGGCCGACGTCTGGATAGCGGCAAAGACTACGTCTTGCACTTCGATAAAGCGCAATTGCCACCGGTCAACGCATCGTGGTCGCTGACCCTCTATAACGCCGACAATAACCTCGCCCCCAATGCCATGGGCCGGTATGGGCTGCGCAGCACCGATTCGCTGAAATACAACACCGATGGTTCGCTGGATATCTACATCCAGCGTGACAATCCGGGCTCCAACAAAACCGCCAACTGGCTGCCGACTCCCAACCAAGGTAATTACACTCTGAATATGCGTCTGTATTCACCGAAAGACCTGGCGCTGGACGGCGACTGGGCGCCGCCCCCAGTCGAAAGAGACTAACCCCTCGCCACCGCCGGTTTGTCGACGGCGGTGGTCGAACCCACTTGCTCTGTGATGATTTTCGATTTGCTAGGCTAGGGAAAAACCCGCTATACTCTACGGGTTTGACGCTTGCGGGATAACACGTGTGGTGAACCCACCGCGCACGTCTATACTTGCAAGAGCGGGGAAGTCTGATGCAACAAAGCCTGGGAAGTCTGGTAGACGAAAATCCGGTGCTTACTGATGCCGATCGCGCGGCATTGAATGCTCAGGCCTGCCGGGGGCTCTTGAGGGTATTGGTAGCGCAGGGGGCCATGGGGCTCGCGGCAGCGGCAATTGCGGGGATCATTGCAGGGACAGCGGCTGGTTGGTCAGCGTTGGCGGGGGCAGGGGCGTATTTCGTACCCAACGCATTATTTGCGTTGCGTCTGCTTGTCGGCGTGCTCAAATCCGGTCAGGCGAACCCTGTTGCGTTTTTCCTCGGCGAGATGGTCAAGCTGCTCATAACGGCATTGCTGTTGTGGCTGCTGGCGCATGTGGCACAGGGCTGGCTCGTGTGGCCTGCGGTGCTGCTGGGCCTGGTCTTCACGCTCAAGGGCTATCTCCTGCTGTTGATGTTCCGCAAGTTGTCGTAGTTGCTTAGAAATCATGCAAACGATCGGTTCGCAAGACCCGGTCACACAGCAAACAGGGTAGGGTTCAAATGGCAGCCGCCAGCGACATATCGCCTCAGTCCGCGTATATACAGCACCACTTGGTGCATCTGAACAATATTGGCGAGAAACAATCCGCCATTGCCCAATTCGAAGTCATCAACTATGACTCGATGTTCTGGTCCATCATGATGGGCCTGTGCACTATTCTCTTCCTGTGGATGGCTGCTCGTCGTGCGACGGCGGGTGTGCCGGGCCGGTTCCAGGCCTTTGTTGAAATGATCGTCGATATGGTCGACGAACAAGCCAAGGGCATCGTCCACAACGCCAAGAGCCGTGAATTCATCGCGCCGTTGGCACTCACCATATTTGTCTGGATTATCCTGATGAACGCGCTCGACCTGCTGCCGGTCGATCTGTTGCCGTCCATCTGGCGCTGGACGGGCCTGGGCGCCCACCACGGCGATATGATGTATTACCACCGCGTGCTTCCCACGGCCGACCTCAACGTGCCCATGGGCATGGCGGCGGGCGTGCTGCTGCTGATGTTTTACTACGGCATCAAGATCAAGCACCCAGGCGGTTTCGTCAAAGAACTCTTCACCGCGCCCTTTCACGCGCATGGTATCGGCGCGATCCTGCTGGCGCCTGCCAACCTGTTGCTCAACCTGATCGAGTACGCCGCCAAAGCGGTGTCGCTGGGCATGCGGTTGTTCGGCAACATGTTCGCCGGCGAACTGATATTCATGTTGATCGCCTTGCTGGGCGGTGCATGGACCGGTCTGAACGCCGCCAGCATCGGTTTTGGTATTGGTCACATACTGGCCGGTTCGGTGTGGGCCATCTTCCACATCCTGATCGTGTTGTTGCAGGCCTTCATCTTCATGATGCTGACGCTGGTTTACCTCGGCCAGGCACACGAAGGGCATTGACCCCGTTTTCCTGGCACGGGTGATTTGCCCGGGCCGGGGCGCAAGATCTTCTTGCATTTCAAGCAGTATCCGTTTTCTTACAATTTGACTTCAGATTTCTAACCAAGGAGTTGTCATGACCAACGTCGCTTTCGTTGCTCTCGCTTGCGGTCTTATCATCGGTTTGGGTGCTATCGGCGCTTGCATCGGCATCGCATTGATGGGCGGCAAATACCTGGAAGCTTCGGCTCGTCAGCCTGAACTGATGAACGCGCTGCAAACCAAGATGTTCCTGTTGGCTGGCCTGATCGACGCGGCGTTCCTGATCGGTGTGGGTATCGCCATGCTGTTCGCTTTCGCCAACCCGTTCGTCGGCTAAGTCCCGCGAATCATGGCAACGCCCGCTGCTACGGTATGCGGGCCTGACGCCGGCGGTAGTGGAATCCCTCCGCTGCAGGTCGGCAAAGTATCGAGTGCTCCGCGACGCCAACAGTGCGCCCGGAGCCGCAAGGTGTTAAAGGAACGACCGTGAATCTGAACGCGACGATCTTTTTCCAGATGCTCGTGTTCTTCGTTCTGGGTTGGTTCACGATGAAATTCGTGTGGCCCCCCCTGACGAAGGCGATGGACGAGCGCCGCCAAAAAATCGCCGACGGCCTAGCCGCCGCCGAGAAGGGCAAGGCCGATTTGGCCCAAGCCCAAGCGCGCGTCAGTCTGATCGAGGCTTCTGCCAAGTCCGAAAACCATGCCCGCATCATCGAGGCCGAAAAACAAGCCGCCTCCCTGATCGAGCAAGCCCGCCGCGAAGCTGAAGCTGAGCGCGCGCGCATTGTCGCCCAGGCGGCGCAAGATGCCGCGCAGGAAGTCCAGCGTGCCCGTGACGAGTTGCGCGATGATGTCGCCGCGCTGGCAGTCAAGGGTGCTGAACAGATCCTCAAGCGCGAGGTTGACGCCCGCGCCCACGCCGAGCTGCTGACCCAGCTCAAGGCGCAGCTTTAATCCGGGAACGCCATGGCTGAACTTTCCACTGTCGCCAGGCCCTACGCGGAAGCGCTTTTTAGCGCCGCACGCGATGACAAGGCCGGCTTGCCGGTCTGGGCCGACCTGATCGGCGAGCTGGCCCAGGTGGCCGACAACACCGACGTGCGCGAAGCAATGTCCGATCCTCGATTGGGCGATGCACAGCGTGTCGAGTTGTTTACTGGCTTGATCAAAACGCCGTTGCCTCAGGCGGTTCGCAATTTTGTCGAACTGCTGGTGGCTAACGACCGACTGCTGTTGCTGCCCATCATTGCCAAGCAATTCGTGACGCTGAAAAATCGCCACGAAGGCACGGCACAGGCGGAAATTACCAGTGCGTTCGAACTCAGCGATGCCCAGATCAAAGAACTGGTCGATGCGCTCGAAATCAAGTTTGGTCTCAAGCTAAGTCCCACCGTCATCGTCGACAAGTCGCTTATCGGCGGCGTGCGCGTGGCGGTCGGTGACCAAGTGCTCGATACTTCCGTACAAGCCCAATTGGCCCGCTTGCGGGATACGCTGGCCGCCTGACGCGCGCACGGCCAGATAAACAGGATTCCAGGAGTCAATATGCAACTCAATCCCTCCGAGATCAGCGAACTGCTCAAGAGCCGCATCGAGGGCCTGGGCGCTTCGGCTGACATTCGTACCCAGGGCACCGTGGTGTCCGTGACCGACGGTATTACCCGTGTTCACGGTCTGTCCGACGTGATGCAGGGCGAAATGCTCGAGTTTCCCAACAACGTCTTCGGCGTGGCGCTCAACCTCGAGCGCGACTCTGTCGGCGCCGTGATTCTGGGCGACTACACCGGTGTGTCCGAAGGTGACCAGGTCAAGACGACCGGCCGCATTCTCGAAGTCCCCGTCGGTCCCGAACTGAAAGGCCGTGTGGTCAACACCTTGGGTGTACCCATCGACGGCAAGGGCCCGATCGACGCCAAAGAAACCGACATCATCGAAAAAGTGGCGCCCGGCGTGATCGCCCGCCGCTCGGTGTCGCAACCGCTGCAAACCGGTATCAAGGCTATCGATTCCATGGTGCCTATCGGTCGCGGCCAGCGCGAACTGATCATCGGTGACCGTCAAACCGGCAAGACCGCGGTTGCGGTCGACACCATCATCAGCCAAAAGGGCAAGGGCGTTACCTGCGTATACGTCGCCATTGGCCAAAAGGCATCGACCATCAACAACGTGGTGCGCAAGCTCGAAGAGCACGGCGCCATGGAATACACGATCGTTGTGGTGGCGACGGCTTCTGACTCGGCCGCTATGCAGTACCTGGCCGCGTACGCCGGTTGCACCATGGGCGAATACTTCCGCGATCGTGGCGAAGACGCGCTGATCGTTTATGACGATCTGACCAAGCAAGCCTGGGCCTATCGCCAAGTCTCGCTGTTGCTGCGTCGCCCTCCCGGCCGTGAAGCCTACCCGGGTGATGTGTTCTACCTGCACTCGCGCCTGCTCGAACGCGCCGCGCGTGTGAACGAAGACTACGTCGAAAAATTCACCAACGGCGCCGTCAAGGGCAAGACCGGCTCGCTCACCGCGCTGCCGATCATCGAAACCCAGGCAGGCGACGTATCGGCTTTCGTGCCGACCAACGTGATCTCGATTACCGACGGCCAGATCTTCCTGGAAACCGACCTGTTCAACGCTGGTGTGCGTCCCGCTATCAACGCAGGTATCTCGGTGTCGCGTGTGGGTGGTGCTGCTCAGACCAAGGTCATCAAGAAGCTCTCCGGCGGTATTCGTACCGACTTGGCTCAGTACCGTGAATTGGCCGCCTTCGCGCAGTTCGCTTCCGACCTCGACGACGCAACCCGTCGCCAGCTCGAACGCGGCAAGCGCGTGGTCGAACTGCTCAAGCAGCCGCAATACCAGCCGCTGCAAGTGTGGGAATTGGCCGTCACGCTGTACACGGTCAACAATGGCTACCTGGACGAGGTGGACGTGGCTCAGGTTCTGGCCTTCGAAAAATCGCTCAAGGATCAACTCAAGTCCAAGCATGCCAGCCTGATCCAGCGCATCGAAGACACCAAAGAACTGTCCAAGGACGACGAAGCCGAATTGGCCGCCGCCATCCAGGATTTCAAGAAGCACGGTGCTTTTTAAGGCAATGTCTGGCGTAGTGGCGGGGTTCATCCCCGCCCTACGGTAGGGCGGGGACGAGCCCCGGCCGCATCCCGCCAAGCCGTTACAACAGGAAAGCGCAATGCCCGGAATCAAGGAAATCCGAACCAAGATCAAGAGCGTGCAAAACACGCGCAAGATCACCAAGGCCATGGAAATGGTCGCTGCATCCAAAATGCGCAAGGCGCAGGAACGGATGCGCGCGGGCCGTCCGTACGCTACCAAGGTGCGTGAAATTGCTGCGCACTTGATGCAGGCCAATCCCGAATATAGCCACCCGTACCTGGTCGAACGCGAAGTCAAAGCGGTCGGTGTGGTGCTGGTGACGACCGACAAAGGGCTGTGCGGTGGTTTGAACACCAACATCAGCCGTGTCACGCTGGCCAAGCTCAAAGAATTCGAGCAGAACGGTATCTCCGTGCAAACCACTGCCTTTGGCAACAAGGGTCTGGGTTTGTTGACGCGTATCGGCGCCAAGCTGGTCTCCAACGAAGTGCAGTTGGGTGACAAGCCCGATCTCGACCGTCTGTTGGGCGCGATCAAGGTGCAGTTGGATGCCTATCTGAATGGTCAGATCGATGCTCTATACGTGGCATCCACCCGTTTCGTGAACACCATGAGGCAAGAGCCGGTGTTCCTGCGTTTGTTGCCGTTGGCCAGTGGCCTGGATGATCCCTTCCAGTCGGGCGCTGAAACCTTGGGAGCTCTTTCCGAGGTCAAATCGAACTACAGCTGGGACTACATCTACGAACCCGATGCCAAGGGCGTGATTGACGATCTGCTGCAGCGTTACGTCGAAGGTCTGTTGTACCAGGCCGTAGCTGAAAACATGGCTTCGGAGCAGTCGGCCCGGATGGTGGCCATGAAGTCCGCTTCGGACAACGCGAAAAAGGTTATTGGCGAATTGCAACTGGTCTACAACAAGACCCGTCAGGCGGCGATCACCAAGGAAATTTCGGAAATCGTAGGGGGCGCGGCTGCCGTTTAAGCAGCTTGTATCCCGTCAAAAAGCTATCAAGCAAGGAATCGACATGAGCAACGGAACCATCGTTCAGTGCATCGGCGCCGTGGTGGATATTCAGTTCCCCCGCGATAAGATGCCCAAGATTTACGAAGCGCTTACTCTGGACGACGATACGTCGAAGTTCGCCGAAAAGGGTTTGACGCTGGAAGTGCAGCAACAGTTGGGCGACGGCGTGGTGCGTACCATCGCCATGGGCTCCAGCGATGGCCTGCGCCGCGGGATGAAAGTCGTAGGTACCGGCGGGCCCATCTCGGTGCCTGTGGGTCACGGCACACTGGGTCGCATCATGGACGTGCTGGGTCGTCCCATCGACGAAGCCGGTCCCATCCAATCCGAAGAAAAACGCGCGATTCACCAGGCGGCTCCTCGTTTCGACGAGCTGTCGCCTTCGGTCGAACTGCTCGAAACCGGCATCAAGGTGATTGACTTGGTCTGCCCGTTCGCCAAGGGCGGTAAGGTCGGTCTGTTCGGCGGCGCCGGTGTGGGCAAGACCGTCAACATGATGGAACTCATCAACAACATCGCCAAGCAGCACAGCGGTTTGTCGGTGTTTGCCGGTGTGGGCGAGCGTACCCGCGAAGGCAACGACTTCTACCACGAAATGGAAGAGTCGAACGTTCTGGACAAGGTCGCCATGGTGTTCGGTCAGATGAACGAGCCCCCGGGCAACCGTCTGCGCGTGGCACTGACCGGTCTGACCATGGCCGAGAAATTTCGCGACGAAGGCCGCGACATTCTGTTCTTCGTCGACAACATCTACCGTTACACCCTGGCCGGTACCGAAGTGTCGGCACTGCTGGGTCGTATGCCGTCGGCCGTGGGTTACCAACCGACGCTGGCCGAAGAAATGGGCGTGCTGCAAGAGCGCATCACCTCGACCAAGACCGGTTCGATCACCTCGATCCAGGCCGTGTACGTGCCTGCGGATGACTTGACCGATCCGTCGCCTGCCACGACCTTCCAGCATTTGGACTCCACCGTGGTGTTGTCGCGCGACATCGCTGCACTGGGGATCTACCCCGCCGTGGACCCGCTGGATTCGTCCAGCCGTCAGCTCGATCCGCAAGTCGTGGGTGAAGAGCACTACAGCGTGGCCCGTGGCGTGCAACAAACGCTGCAGCGCTACAAAGAATTGCGCGACATTATCGCGATTCTGGGTATGGACGAACTGTCGCCCGATGACAAGCAGGCCGTGGCGCGCGCGCGTAAGATTCAGCGCTTCTTGTCACAGCCTTTCCACGTGGCCGAAGTGTTTACCGGTTCGCCTGGCAAGTACGTGCCGCTGGCCGAAACCATCCGTGGTTTCAAGATGATCGTCGAAGGTGGCTGCGATGCGCTGCCCGAGCAGGCTTTCTACATGGTCGGCACCATCGACGAAGCCTTCGAGAAGGCCAAGAAACTGCAATAAGGATCTGATATGGCTACCCTGCAAGTGGATGTCGTCAGTGCAGAAGAAGCGATCTTCGCCGGTGAGGCGAAGTTCGTGGCCTTGCCTGGCGAAGCGGGTGAACTGGGCATTCTGCCCGGCCACACCCCGCTGATTTCGCGCATACGCCCTGGTACGGTCAAAATCGTCCGTCCCGATGGTGCCGAGGAAAACATCTTCGTCGCTGGGGGCATTTTGGAAGTGCAGCCGGGCATGGTGACGGTGTTGGCCGATACGGCCATCCGCGCTGCCGACCTGGACGAAGCCCGCGCCCTGGCTGCGCGCGAAAAGGCCGAAGAGGCCCTGCGCAACGCCAAGGACAAGGCCGATATCGCCGTCGTCGAAGCCGAGCTCGCCATGTTGGCAGCCCAGGCGGTGGCGGCGCGTCGACTACGCCAGACCCGCGGTACGCATTAAGCACGCCTTCAGTATCGAGGTGCACGCTCAAGCACAAAGGCAGCTACGGCTGCCTTTGTGCTTTGTGCCTTTTGTAAAAGCATTCCCGCCGAGCAAGTAACGGCCCTTGAGATTCGTCTGATTCAGAGACAACATTTCACATCAAAATCCCTCACCCCTTTGGATAGCGGTCTACGGATGTCATGTCTATCATTAACCTTTGGATAGACACGGGTGGGCGTTGCACGTGGATGCTTGTACATCGCGCAGTACCATAACCTACTCAACCAACAAGACGCAGAGAGCGAGACAGCCGATGCCTGACGCCATATTGCCGCCGACCGCGTTGCAGCAAACTCCCGAGGTGCGCCGGCGTTTGTTGGCTTCGCTCAGCAAAATCGCAGGGCCATCGCATTTGATCACCGACGAGCGTGCGATGCGTCGTTATTGCACAGGCTTTCGTTTTGGCAGGGGCAGGGCGCTGGCCGTCGTGCGTCCTGGCTCGTTGGTCGAGCAATGGAAGGCCCTGGCCGAATGTGTCGCGGCCGGCGTGGCGGTGATCGCACAGGCATCCAACACCGGCCTGACTGGCGGATCTACCCCTCATGGCGACGACTATGACCGCGACATCGTCATCATCAGCACCAACCGGATCAAAGCGGTGCACGTGATCGACGACGGTCGACAAGTCGTTTGCTTGCCGGGTTCGACACTGGATCAGCTCGAACGTCTGCTCAAGCCGCTCGGGCGCGAGCCGCACTCGGTCATCGGGTCGTCGTGTATCGGGGCGTCGGTGATTGGGGGTGTTTGCAATAACTCGGGCGGCTCTCTCGTCAATCGCGGACCGGCATATACCGAAATGGCGCTTTATGGCGCGGTCGATGCGGCGGGAAAGCTGCACTTGGTGAATCATCTCGGTATCGAGTTAGGCGACGATCCCGAGGCCATACTGGCCAAGCTTGAGCGCCGAGATTTCGCGGATCAGGATATTGTCCGTGATGCTGGGGCCGCCTCGGATCATGGCTATGCCCGACACGTGCGTGATATCGATGCATCCACGCCCGCTCGATACAATGCGGATCCCTTGCGGTTGCGCGAGGCATCCGGCTCTGCCGGCAAGGTCATGGTCTTTGCCGTCAGGCTCGACACCTTTCCCGCCGCATCCGGCGCCAAGGTGTTCTATATCGGTACCAACGATACGAGCGTGCTGACGGACATTCGTCGTCACGCGCTCGGCAGTTTCGAGCATCTGCCTATCGCCGGGGAATACCTGCATCGCGATGCCTTTGATGTCGCTGCGCGCTATGGCAAGGATCTGTTCTGGATCATCGAACATTTCGGCACGGATCGTCTGCCCGCATTTTTCAATCTGAAAAATCGCTGCGACGCATTTTTTGAGCGTGCGGGATTTTTACCGGCGAACGTGAGCGATCGCTTGATGCAGGTCGCAAGCCGACTGTTGCCCAATCACCTGCCGGCGCGTCTGATGTCGTATCGCAATGAGTACGAGCATCACTTGATGTTGAAAATCCCGGCCGAGGGCGTAGCGCAAGCCCGCGCGTATTTGGCCGAGTATTTTGCACAAGGCCGTGGCGGCTACTTCGAGTGCACCGAAGAAGAAGGCAAGAAAGCATTCCTGCACCGCTTTGCCGCGGCCAGCGCGGCGGTTCGCTATCGTGCGGTACACGGCGCCACCGTCGAGGACATCGTGGCACTCGACATTGCGTTGCGACGCGATGATCGCGATTGGTTCGAGCAACTGCCAGCCAAGTTCGATGATGCCATCGAGATGAAGCTGTACTACGGCCATTTTCTGTGCCACGTTTTTCATCAGGACTACATCATCCGCAAAGGCCACGATTGCATGGCAATCGAGCATGAAATGCTGGAACTGCTGGACACTCGGGGCGCCGAATACCCAGCCGAGCACAACGTCGGTCATTTGTATCAGGCCAAGCCGCAGCTACAGGATTTTTATAAGAAGCTGGATCCGTGCAACTGCTTTAACCCGGGGATTGGCTTTATGTCCAAGTTTGCCGGGTATCGGGAGCAGGGCGAATAATCCGCACAGTGCGGCAATGCGCGATTGTGATTGTGCCCGGAGAGGCGATCGATGGGTGAGCTACCAGCGTCCGCCGGCGCCACCGCCGCCACTGGAGCCGCCGCCAAAACTCCCACTAGAGGAGCTGCTTCCGCCCCCGCTGCTGCTGCTTCCCCCACTCGAGCCTCCTCCACTGGAGTGGCTCCTTCTCAACATGGCGAGCGTAATCATGCCAAGCGATGTTTTATAGTCGCAGAACGCGCAGCTTTGAATGCGTTCCCCCTTTCCAGTTGCCAAGTACGTGGGGCGCTTCACGACTTTGATTTCCGGTTTTCTCAGGGTTTGTCCACGACATTCCGGGCAGACACTGAATGCCTTGGCTCTTCTGCCCACGAAGCTACTTAGGTGTATGGCGCCTGTTTCTGTGTTGCGCCATATCTCATAGGACTTGGACCCGAGCTTTTCCTCCTGACGCTGTAGCGTGGTCAGACGGGCCTTTAATTCTTTCAATTTGAGCGCATCCCGATTCAGGCGTGACCAGTGACCGGTGGTATCGGGCGGGATCCCTCGCAAGCGGGCGAGTCGGATTTTTTTCACAAATCCGATGTACGCGAAGTACGATAACGGCGACAGGAGCAAGGGCAAGAAGCATAGGATGACGAGTGATACTCGCATATCCAGTGCCGTCTTTTTGTCTTGGGTACTGCGATCAAGGAGCGCGGCGCTTTCGTAATAGTGAAAGAACAGTATCAGAGAGCCAAGCGCCGCGACAAAATACGGCAGGTTTCTGAACTGGTAGGCCTGCTCGAGGATGTCAAAAATAAGAAAGATGAATAGGCTAACAAAGAGCAGAAATAAAAAGCCGAAGTAGGCATACCAGAAGGGGCGTCCCCGGTATTGGCTTCCTTTGATGTTAAATCTCTTCAGCACGCGTTTACGCGCGAGGGTGATCCATATGAATGCGATGGCAAACAGGATCACCACAAAGCCGATTTGCTCGATCGTCTCGGCATGCCGGTTCCAGAAGGTTGGCTCGTAGGCCTGTAGCCCCGATAGTTCCAGTTTGTGCTCAGGGGACAGGAATACGCTCTCGACGACTTTGGCCGTCGCTAATACGGCCATATCCGTGTTGCCGACCCGCATATAGGGGACGAGATAGGTCTCGCCGATACGTTTCAACAAGGCGTCGGGAAATATCCCCTCTACGCCATAGCCGGTAATAAATCGGTATTCGTGCCGGTCCATCGCCAGAAACAGCAGCAGGCCATTGTTGGCGCCCTGTTTACCGATACCCCAATGATTAAAGAGATCCAGCGCAAACGTGAAATCGCTATCACCTTGGTAGGTATCGACCACGACGATGGCGAACTCACTACCGTTGTTCTGCTCAATCGCTGCGCTGATCGCATCCAGCTGCGCCACGGTATCGCTGCGTAAGATGCCGTTCGGGTTGCTGACGTAATGGGCCTCTCCCCCATCCTTTGGGTTCGGAACCGATTCGACCGTATATTGCGCCCAGGCGTTGATACTCAGCACCATGCCGATGAGCGCGGACACCAGAAGAAGGAGGTTTCTAGGCATGAGGCGGCGGGGCGCGGTCTGTCATGACAGGGTGATCATATCGCGACGACTGATGAGAAATTGTGTAAGTTAAAACTGACGATTTATGCAAAAAATGGCTGATTTGCAAGTTATAACTGACAAATTTTCCTGATTAATCTGGTAGCTGACTCGCCGCGGCAGCAGCCGTGGGCGTTGGCGCCGCGCTGCGGGTGACCAGTACCTGATCCACTCGGTAGGTGTCCACGTCCATCACCTCGAACTGGTAGCCTCCCAGGGTGACGATGTCGGTGCGGCGTGGCACCCGGCGTAGCGCATCCATCAGAAAACCCGCGAGCGTTTCGTATTCTTCGCCGTCCAGGTGTTCTTCGATTCCCAGCACGCGGCCCACGTCCTGGATGGGCGTGGCGCCGTCGATCAGCCAAGAGTTATCATCGCGTTGAATGATGAAGTCTTCATCGCCCGGTGATACCAACTCGCCCATCACCGTGCTCATGACGTCGTTGAGCGTGACGAGTCCGACCATCAGGCTGTATTCGTTGACGATCATGGCGAAGTCTTCGCCTACCTGCCGGAACTGTTCCAGCACTTCGGCCAGGGTGAGGCGGTCGGGTACCACCAGGGCTTTGTGAATGAGCTTGGTGTCGGTCAACGCGATCGATTGGCCATTGAGCAGCCGCTGGTATAGGTCGCGGGTGTTGACATAGCCCACGACATGATCGATATCGCCCTGGCAGACGGGATAGGTGGAAAAGGGTTCTTCGGCGATACGCGCGCGGATGATGTCTTCGGGATCATCCTGCAGGAACCAGGCGATGCGGTCGCGCTGCGTCATCGCACTGGACACCGTGCGTGTATTCAGTTCGAAGATGTTCTCGATGATGCGCTGCTCGCCGCGCGCCAGCACACCCGAGCGTGTGCCGGCCTCGGCCAGGGCAAGAATATCGTCCGAGGTAATGCGCTCGTCGCGCCGTGTCGGCAGCCGCAGCAGACGCATGAGTTGATCGGCGCTGCGCGAATACACCCAGACCAGCGGCGAAAAAATTCGCACCAGCACGCGCATGGGTCCGATCACGCGCAAGGCGAACTTTTCGGGCTCAGCCATGCCTGCCTGTTTGGGAATGAGATCCGTCAGGATGATGAACAGCGAGGTCACCAGCACGAACGAACCGACAAAGCCCAGCGACGCGGACAAATCAGGGGACAGCCACTTGCCCAGGAAACGCGTAAAGGTGGGGCTGAAGATGCCTTCGCCCACGATCCCGCCCAGGATGGCCAGCGCGTTGACGCCAATCTGGATGGCGGTGAAGTAATGGCCGGGCTGCTGCTGTACGCGCAAGACTTCCTCTGCCCGCGCATCGCCGTCCTCGGCGAGCTGCCGCAGGCGCAGGCGGCGCGACGCGGCGATGGAAATCTCGGCAATAGAGAAGAACGCCGCCGCGATCAGCAGCGCCAGTAGCAACAATAAATTTTGGCCAAGTGTCATCAATGAGGACGCCGGTGGTTTGAACCAGCAGAGTGGAGCATTTATTGATTCTACTCTGTGGCTTTGCTTGGGAACTGGGAAGCCTCTTTCGTGGCAACGATGCCATATACTGCAGACGCTGCCGGCATACCACTCATATACGCAAGAAGCGTCGTTCACTACGCCTAAAGGAGGACACTTAACGTTATGCAGACTCGTCTTGCCTCCAGGCATATGCTACGTAACGCCTAGCTTGTAATGATGATGTTTTGGCTCAGCGCCAGCACCCGTGCTGCGGCTACGGGCGACGTATAATTACAAGATGACTGGAAAAGGTAGCCATCCCGAGTTTGTGACCGCGCTTGCTCGCGGACTGGATGTCATTCAGGCGTTTTCCAGCGCAATGCCCGAAATGACGCTCAGCGAAATCGCTGGGCGCACCGGGCTCAGCCCGGCCACCGTTCGGCGCTCGCTGCTTACCCTGGCCGAGCTGGGTTATGTACGTCAGCATGGCCGCCGTTTCGTCCTGACGGCCAAAGTATTGCAGCTGGGTTCTGCCTTCGTCGAGTCAATGAATCTGAATGAGGTCGCGCAAATTTATTTGCAAGAACTCGTCGACACCTTCCACGATGCTTCGTCGCTGACGACGCTGGATGGCAACGATGTGGTCTACATCGTACACATTCCGAGCAACCGCCCGGCGCGGCTGCGGCAGTATGTAGGTGCACGTATGCCGGCGCACGCCGCATCCACGGGCTATGTGCTGCTGGCTCACCAGAGCGAACATCAGCGCGCCGCTTATCTATCGCAAGCACCATTTCCCGCCTTCACGCCAAGCACGCCGATAACGGCCGAAGCACTGCAAGCGCGTTTCGACGAGGTCTTGAAAAGCGGCTATGGCATTGCTCAGGATGCAATAGCGTTCGGTTCGATCGCTATTGCCGTACCTGTGCGAGACCATCATGGGCGCGTGGTGGCGGCTATAAATTGCTCTGCCGATTCCACGCGTACTGACAGGGAAACCCTGATACGCACCCGGCTGCCGGCGCTGCTGCGGGCCTCCGATCAGATCAGCCACCAGCTTGCACGCTACCCCGCCCTGACGCTGTCAGTACAAGCCTGACGGCGTGAAGGCGAGATGGCAGAAGGCATCTTAGTCTATAGAAATATTGGCCATTTCGGCGATCTTCTTGGTGCGTTCAATCTCGACTGACATTCTTTGCTTGAACTGGTCGGGCGTCAGCTTCAAGGGAATTGTGCCCTGCGCGATCAGGTCTTTCCTGAAATCTGGTTTGTCCAGCACTTCGGACAGAGACCTATTGAGCTTGTCGACCACCGCGTCAGGGGTCCCTGCGGGAGCCAGAAAACCATACCAAGCACCGATATTCAGCTCGGGGTAGCCGGCTTCGGTGAACGTGGGCACATCGGGTAGCAGAGGCGAACGCTCTTCTCCCGACAGAGCCAACACTTTGACCTTGCCAGCCTTGAGGTGGCCCTGTATCGTGGCCATGGCCGGAAAGGTGAACAAGACTTGGCCGCCGATCACGTCGATCACGGCGGGCGATGAACCTCGATACGGCGCGTGCGTCACTTTGGAATCGGTCACCTGGTTATACATTTCGCCCATCAGGTGCGCCTGACTGCCTACGCCGAATGAGCCGTAAGCTGGCTTGTCAGTGTCAGCCTTGATATAGGCGGCCAGTTCCTTTATGGAATTGGCTGGTGTGGCGGACGATACTACCAGGCCTAGTGTCAAGTCGCATACCGTACCGACGGGCCTGAATTCCTTGTCGATGTCGTAGCTCAACGACTTGAACAGCGCGGGGTTCAAGACGAACGTGGTGTCGTTCGTAAAGAGCAGCGTATAGCCGTCCGCGTCCGCGTGAGCCACCTGGGTCGCGGCAATACTCGTGTTGCCACCTGTCTTGTTTTCTATGACCACCGGTTGGCCCAGATTTTCAGACAACTGCTTGCCTATCATGCGGGCGAGGATGTCTGTTGCGCCGCCAGGCGCGTAGGGCACCACCACGCGGATGGGTTTGTCGGGGTAAGTGGTGGTGGCCATCGCCGCGCCGCATAGTGCAGCGGTGAACGTGCCCACAATCAATGCTTTGTTCAAGCTACGTAGTCGAGTCATGATGAGTCTCCGTGGTTGGCACGGCGGGTTTCACCCTGCCGCGCCTCTTTTGTTGGACGGCAAACTGACTATTTATGTGGCCGTAGCGCGTGCCAGCAATTCGCGATTGGCTTTAATTTTGTATTTCTCCACCCGATGTGTGGCAGTCTTGGGTAGGCCATCCGAGAACACGACGTACTTCGGAATTTTGATAGCGGCTAACTGGCTGCCCACCCAGCGCGCGATGTCCTTCGCATCTAATTGAGCGTCTCGACGGACTACTACGACCGCCAGAATATCTTCCTCACCCAGTTCTGACGGCACACCTATGGTTGCGGCTTCCAGGACATCCGGGTGGCTCGCAATGACGCGGTCCAACTCGGACCCCGATATGTTTTCGCCGCGGCAGCGGATGATGTCTTTCTGGCGCGCCACAAACCAATAGAACCCGTCGGCATCGCGCCAGGCAATGTCCCCAGTAATGAACCAGCCCTCGTGAAACGCCGCCTGGGTGCGCTGCGGGTCGTCGTAATAGCCTTGCATGACGGTCGGCGTACTGACCAGTAGTTGTCCTTGTTGCCCGTCTGGCAAGTCGACGAACGATTCATCCACGATGCGCAATTGCGGCTGCGGCAGCCCCGGGGCTAAATGCGGCGACACCTGGCCCATGCTGCCCAATTTGCGCGGTCCCTTGAAGGCGTTGGACAGCACACCGGGAATTTCCGTCATGCCATAGCATTCGATCAGCGTGGGTACATTGAAATCATCGCGAAAAACCTCTACCAGCGTCTTGTCCAGCGGTGCGACAAAGGCCTTGGTCATGGCATGCCCCGCTACATATTCGGTACGGTCGCGCTTGGTCAAGATGGTAGCGGCCGCGCCGATCAGATTGACGGTGGTGCATCGCGTTTCTGAAATTGTCTTCCAGAAGCCGCTGGCCGAAAATCGACGCGCTAGGACAAGTGTGGCCCCTGCGGCCAGCGTGCCACCCAGTGAATAGAAGAGCGCGTTGATATGGAACAAGGGCAGTATGCAGCAGATACGATCCTCGGGTTGAAGATACAGGCGCACCACGAAGCTTTCAGCGGTAATGACATAGCCGCGCTGGGCATGCATGGCCCCTTTAGGCGAACCTGTGGTGCCGGATGAGTAGATGAGCACACAGGTCGAATCGGGCGTTCCGGTTGACGGCGGCGAATTGTGTGGCGCGTCCGCGATTTCGTCGTCCAGTACGTTCACACCCTCGAGCCCTGCTTCGTTCAGAACGATCCAGGGCGCTGGTTCCAGGGTGGCGCAAGCCTGAATCGTCCGGTCGTAGGCTTGCGGCGAGCAAACCACGCCTTGCACCTTGGCATTGTTCAGCGCATAAGCCGCCTCGGGGATGCCAAACTCCGGATTGATCGGCACCATGATGCCTTTTATGCGAGCCAGGGCCAGGAAGAGTATTACGGTGGATGGATGATTGGTCGAGAACACGCCCACGCGGTCTCCGCCCCGCATGCCTTTTTTCCGCAGCCATGATGCAGTGCGCTCGACATCGCGCGCCAACTCGCTATAGGTCCACGCGCGGTTTTCGAATATTAGGCAGACCTTGTCCGGTAATACCTGAGCGCGGCTGGCCAGCAAGCCTGTCACCGTATAGTCGTGCTCCGGATAACGGTGTACGACCTCATCCGGCTCCAACAAGGCGGCATCTATTTTGCCTGTGTTCGCCATCAGGTGCCCCGTCGCTTTCCAGCAAGCTGCCCATCATAGGCAATTCCTTGCTCGGCACGCGTTGCTATCTTGAAGCCCAACGGATTGCGCTGCTCTTCGAGAAGATGTGCGACCAGCGAACCGGTGCGTGCCACCAGGGGCACGCCGCGCAAGGATTCCAGGGGGAAATCGGCATCCAGCAATACGGCGGGAATTGCTGCGGACACGTTCAGAGGCAGGAAACGGCCATAGGCTGTTTCGATATGCCGCTCCACAGCCTGCAGCGCCTCTACATGCTTGCCCGCGACACCCAATTCGTTGGCTACCTTCAACAGACGGGTAGCGCGCGGATCCTCGGCTTTGTGTACGGGGTGGCCGAAACCTGGAACCGGAAGCCTGGCCTCCCGCAGGTCACGCAAGACAGCGATGGCCGCAGTATCGATATCGGTAGCATCGGTCTCTTGCCGCTTGAGAATATCCGCCAACAAAATGCCAGCGGTTTCGGAGGCGCCCAGAATTACCGTACCGCAGCCCAGCAATCCTGCCGATACTGCGCCCTGCAAGGCATCGGGGGCGGCGGCGTAGGTCATGCGCGCTGCTTGTATGGAAGGCACAAAGCCGTGTTCGGCAATTGCCACCAGACAGGCGTCCGTTATGGCGACCAGTTCCCGGGTCGGCTCCTGTCCCGTCAAGAGGAACAGAAAATAATGTGTGAAGGAGATTTTCCCGATTAACTCGTCGCACAGGTCGCGGCCGCGAATCGTAATACGGTCGGGTTCGACCTTGGCGATAGAGCTTGTTCCGAACGTCAACGTGTTGTCCGCCACCTGCTTCTCCTATTGAAGAACGTGTTCAATCACCACAGGCATGTCAAGGAACTGATAGCTATCTGTCTTAAATTTGCGCATACCGAAATAATATTCGGTATGCGCAACAAGTATCACCTTGCTTTCCTCATTCTGTCAAGCAGCAGTCTTTTTCACACTTCACGATTTTTTGTCGACCGCGTACCAAAGATCTTGTTGGTAGCGGGCACAAAGAAAATGCTCAGCTACAAGAGCTGGGCGGTTGAATCGCGATGGTCTTCGTTAAGGCTTCAAGGCGTATGCCGGGCCAATATTTCGTCACGCGGCCCCGCATCCACCACGCGCCCCGCTTCCATCACGACGATCGTGTCAAAGCGGCTAAGCAAGCTGGGCCGGTGCACCGAGGCCACGATGCAAGCCTGCGGAAATGCGGCATACATGCGATCGAACACCCGGCCTTCTGCCTGTGGGTCCAGCGCGCTGGTGGGCTCATCCAGTAGCAACAAGGAGCTCCCCTGCGCAGCTAACGCGCCGCGCGACAGGGCCAGGCGTTGCCGTTGTCCGCCCGACAGATTGCTGCCGCGTTCGTTGACCGGGCTGGCCAGGCCGTCAGGCATGCCTTGCAGCACTTCGTCGAACACGCCGGTATGTACGGCGGATTGCAGTGCCGCGGCACTGGCGGGTTCGCCAAAGGTCAGGTTCTCTTCTACGCTGGCTTCAAATACTTCGGCTTCTTGCGGGATCAGCGTGGCCAGTGTGCGCAGTTCCGCCCAGTCCACTGACTTGCCGTCGCGCAGTAGCTCACCTTGCTGTGGTAGATAGAGGCCGGCCAGCGTGCGCAGCAGTGTGCTCTTGCCACCACCGCTGGGCCCGATCAGCGCGATGCGTGCCCCCCGGCGCAAGACCAGGTCGACGTCATGCAAGCCGCCGCGCCCCTCAGAGGAATAGCTCCAGGTGAGGCTGCGCAGCGCCAAGGTTTGCCACGGCGCGTCGGGTACCACGGAGGGTACGGTGGCCTGTGGGTCGCCCGGGGCCTGCCAGATAGGCCCGGCGCTACTGAAGTCGGTGTGGATACGCGAGAAGCTCTGGAAGTTCGACGCGATGGCGCTGACTACCGAGGCGACCTGCTGGGCATATTGATAAATCATGAAGATGGTGCCTAGCAGCACCGCCTGTCCGGGCTCGCGGTGTTGCAGCACGTAGTGGACCACGAGTATCCAGGTCAGGCCCATGCCCATCAGGTCCACCACGCACCACTTGACTTCGTTGATCCAGAGGGCTCGGCGCAGCGGTATCATCATTGTTGCCAGGCGACGGCCAAGAATTTTGCGCGAGGCAGCTTGCAGCCGCAGGCCAATCACCGTGCCGGCATTGCTGACAAAGTCGAGCAGCGCCGCGACATAACGGCGTTCCTCGTCGTTTTCGGAGCGGGCCAGTCGCATCAGTACGAGGTCGAAACGCAAGGTGATGAGCGCGATGACCAGGTAGCCGCCTACGGCAATGCTGCCGCTGGCTCGGGATAGCAAAAACAACGCTACCAGCGGGCCAATGAAGTTCAGTGCACTGTGCAAGTAGCCATACATGTTCCGTGCGAAGGTTGCCAAGGCGCGGCTGGACTGCAGCACGCGGTGTTGCAAGTCGCCGGAATGGCGGCCGTCGCGCCAAGTCAGCGGTGCGGCAGCGATGCGGGCATAGAGATCGTCGGCCAGTTGTTCGCGCGCGCGCACGCCCACTTGGCCTTCCAGCACGCGTCCGGGACCGTGAAACACCCAATGCATCGCGTAGCAGCCGACCAAGAACATGATCCACAGGCCGGCCGTTGGCATATCGTTTTGCTGCAAGGCATTGATGGCGTGACCGGCCAGCCAGGGCAAAGTCAGCTTGATGAGCTGAGCGCCGGAAAGTAGGGTGATTGCGCCAATCAGGTGTCGCCGCTTGCCTTCGGCATAGCGCCAGAGCGCGAGAAATAGCTCGAGCGCTGCACGGCTCATGCTGATGGAGGGAGATGGGGAGGAGGAATCCGGCTTCATTGTGCAGAGGTGAAAAACACGTCGCCTTACTTGGGCTTGTCCTCCAGGCCCAGTCCGAGATTAGAACGGCAGGCAAGGGGGCGGCAAAGTATCGAAGATAGCATTGAAGGACGTGAGCGTTACCCAGCCAGTTTGTCCTCTGCATGCTTTGTACTTTAAAAAAACGAATCCTGAGCTGTATTGTTCGAAGGGTAGAGGCTGTGACTGCGCGCTTGCGCATCATCCGTTATTACACGCGGGTAGCGCATTTGGATTCAGTGGTTTCGGCGTTTATATATGTCATGCGGGTTTTGCAGCACCCTTGGGCACGCACTGTCAATCAGGTCATATCCTGATCCCAACTACCCGGGCGCCGGGTATATGTAGTCGTCCCAACAGAAACAATCCGGGAGACAGTGATGAAGAAACTACCATTTTTGATCGCAGGAGTGATGGCCATGACGGCACAGGCGTATGCGCAGGACAAGCCCACGGTCCCATTGATCGCCACGGGCGGCACGATCGCGATGAAGATCGATCCGGTCAAGAAGGCGCCGGTGCCCGCGATTTCCGGCGATGACTTGATGGCTACCGTGCCCGACGTTGCCAAGTACGCCAAAGTCGAAGTCAATAATCTTTCCAATGTCCCGTCCGACTACATGGACCCGGTGCGTTGGACAGCCTTGACCAAGGCGGTCGAAGAGACGCTGAAACGGCCTGAGGTGGCGGGTGTGGTGGTGTCGCACGGCACGGACACGCTCGAGGAAACCGCGTTTTGGCTGGATACGACCATCAAGTCGGACAAGCCCGTGATCTTGATCGGAGCCCAGCGCAATGCGTCGTCATCGGACTTCGACGGCCCACGTAACTTGCTCAACGCGGTGCGCATTGCGGTCGATGAACAAGCCAAGGGCAAGGGCGTCATGTTGGCCATGAATAACCAGATCAACGCCGCACGTTATGTCACGAAGACGCATACGGCCAATGTGGAAACCTTTCAGTCGGGCAGCTATGGCTTGATCGGCGAAGTCTACGCGGACAAGGTCGTCATCGACCGTGCGCCGCTACGCCACCAGCACATTCCGATTGTCGCCTCGGAAATGCCTCGGGTGGACATCGTCGCCATGTACGGGGGGGCCGATGACCGCATGCTGCGCAGCGCGGTCGACCAAGGCAGCAAGGGTATCGTGGTGCAGGCCCTGGGCATGGGCAACGTCAACATGCCCATGTTCGAAGGCATCAAGTACGCGCTGTCCAAAGGAGTACCGGTCGTTATCTCGACCCGGGTACATAACGGGCGGGTCATGGCGAATTATGGTTTCGAGGGCGGCGGCAAGACGCTGGCCGATGCAGGCGCCGTCATGGCGGGCGACCTGACCCCGCAGAAATCGCGCATTCTATTGATGTTGCTGCTGCAGCAAGGCAAGGCAGGCAAGGAAGATATCCAAGCAGCGTTCGATTTGTAAAGGGATCGGCTAGCGGCATCGCAATAGATTTCGATAGCGCAGGAACCTACACTATGGCAAACAACCTCCTGCGTTAAGGAACCATCATGTCGACGTTGAACGATATTTGGCTAACGGTGGTGAGCGAATTCTCCGATATCGCAGATATTAAAGAAGCGACGGTGATAGTGCTTCGGCTTGGCCTGGCCGTAATTTTGGGTGCAGCGATCGGTTACGAGCGCGAGATGAAAGGAAAGGACGCCGGTTTGCGAACCCATATGCTGGTGTCACTGGGCGCGGCCATTTTCGTTCTGGTTCCTGCCGCTAGTGGGATGCAGATTTCCGATATGAGCCGGGTCATGCAGGGCGTGATTGCAGGGGTGGGCTTTCTCGGCGCAGGCGCCATCCTCAAGCAGGAAAATGATCGCGTCGTCAAAGGTTTGACAACGGCAGCCAGCATCTGGATTGTCGCAGCAATTGGTGTTGCCGCGGGCTATGGCCGGGAAGCGACCGCCGTTGCCAGTACTCTGATTGCCTTATTTGTCTTGGCGGTCGTCAATCGGTTTGAGAAAAACATACCCAAGGACGGCACCCCTTCGCCTCGCTCTGAGGATCATCGGTCGTCTTCTGCCCCTTAATTCAGTTGATCGAGACACGCGTTATCCCCGTTTGTGAGGTAGAGCCCGTCCATTCCGTTGTTTGCGGGGTAGCGGCACAAAAGAAAATGCCCAGCTACAAGAGCTGGGCATCGAATTCGTGGTGGCCTGGGGCGGAATCGAACCACCGACACGCGGATTTTCAATCCGCTGCTCTACCGACTGAGCTACCAGGCCAACGAAGTCCGCAACTATACACAAATTTTTGGAACCTTGCAGGAAATCTCCGGTAATCCCTCAAAACATGGCACTATCAAGGGATAACCCTTAGCTGTATAATTTCATTGATCTAATGTTACAAATGCGCCGTGCTATGTCTGCCGGTGCCTTGCCTCTCCCATGTCCGTAGCTGTTCTTGCGTTCGGTCTGAATCACACGTCTGCGCCCGTTTCGGTGCGCGAACGGGTGTCTATGCCCGTCGATTTGGTTCGACCCGCATTAGAGGGCCTGCGGTCCGCCTTTGGCGGCTCTGTGCGCGAGGCGGCGATTTTGTCGACCTGTAATCGCACCGAGGTCTATTGTGCCGCCGATGCGCATGTGGCGGAGCAACTGCCGGTCTGGTTGGCGGATCACAATCGCCTGGAGGCCGGGGCGTTGAGCCCGCACCTGTATCGGCACCACCAGGACGATGCGGTACGCCACGCGTTTCGCGTCGCGAGCGGACTCGACTCCATGGTGTTGGGCGAGCCGCAGATCCTGGGGCAAATGAAAGACGCGGTACGCGCCGCGGGCGAGGCTGGCTCGTTGGGCACGCTGCTGCATCAGTTGTTCCAGCGCACGTTCTCTGTCGCCAAAGAGGTCCGTTCACAGACGGCCATCGGCGCGAATTCGGTATCGATGGCGGCCGCTGCCGTGCGCTTGGCCGAACGCGTGTTTGGCAATCTGGATCAGGCCCACACGTTGTTTATTGGTGCGGGCGAAATGATTGAGCTCTGTGCGACGCACTTTGCGGCGCGGCGTCCGCGCAGCATGATGGTCGCCAATCGTACGGCCGAGCGCGCGGAAACGCTGGCCGGACGATTTGCCGCGAGCACCATGAAGCTCGCGGATCTGCCCGAGCGCCTGGCGGATTTCGACGTCATTGTGTCCTGTACGGCCAGTTCCCTGCCCATCGTGGGTCTGGGGCTCGTCGAGCGGGCGACGCGTCAACGTCGCCACCGTCCGATGGTGATGATCGATTTGGCGGTGCCGCGCGATATCGAGCCCGAGGTCGGCCGGCTGGATGATGTCTATTTATATTCCGTTGATGACCTGGGCAGACTGGTGCAAAGCGGCACCGATGCACGCCGCGCGGCTGTGGTGCAGGCCGAGGCCATCATCGAAACGCGTGTCCAGGGCTTTATGCACTGGATGCAATCCCGCGAAGTCGTGCCGGTGATCCGCGATATGCATCAGGCCGCCGAAGACGTGCGCGCCGCAGAGCTCGAGCGCGCCCGCCGCATGCTGGCGCGCGGCGAGTCACCCGAAGCCGTGCTGGAACAATTGGCGCACGGCCTCACTCAAAAGTACTTACACGGCCCCCTCGCCGCGTTGAACCGCACCGAGGGCGACGAGCGCAAGCAGCTGCTTGCCTGGATGCCGCGTTTGTTTCCGGGTCGCGATACGCGTCGTTAGCGCTGCTATTGCAATGCCCGCCTGTCGGCGGGCGTTCGCTTTTTTTCGGGCGCCCGCATTTCGCTAATCCGCAATTGTCTCTTTGGACCTTCCTTCATATGAAATCTTCCATGCGCAGTCGGCTGGAGCAACTGTCTCACCGCCTCGTCGAGGTGGATGCATTGCTCGCTCAGCCCGAAACGGCTGCCGACATGGAGCGCTTTCGCAAGCTGTCGCGCGAGCGCGCCGAACTGGAACCGGTTGCGCAGGCATTCGGGCAGTTTGTGCGTACCGAAGAGGATCTTGCCACCGCGCAGGAAATGCTGAGTGATCCCGATCTCAAGGCGATGGCCGAAGACGAGTTCAAACTCGCGAAAGAGCGTCTGGAAACGCTGGAGACGGAATTACAGCTTTTGCTGCTGCCGCGTGATCCCAACGATGGTCGCAGCCTGTTCCTGGAAATCCGCGCAGGGACTGGCGGAGACGAAAGCGCGCTGTTTTCTGGCGATTTGTTGCGCATGTATTCGCGCTATGCGGAGCAGCGCGGCTGGCGTGTTGAGCTGATGTCCGAGAGCGCTTCGGAGCTGGGCGGCTACAAGGAAGTCATTGCCCGTATCGATGGTGACGGGGCCTATGGGCGCCTGAAATTCGAGTCGGGCGCGCATCGCGTGCAACGCGTCCCGGCGACCGAAGCGCAGGGTCGTATTCATACGTCGGCATGTACGGTGGCGGTGATGCCCGAGGCGGACGAAATGAGCGACATCGTGATCAACGCGTCGGATCTGCGTATTGATACGTTCCGTGCCAGTGGCGCGGGTGGCCAGCACATCAACAAGACAGATTCCGCGGTGCGTATTACGCACTTGCCGACGGGGCTGGTGGTGGAGTGCCAGGACGACCGTTCACAGCACCGCAACAAGGACAAGGCCATGCAGGTATTGGCCGCCCGTCTGAAAGACCGCGAAGTCCGCGAGCGCCAAAGCAAAGAGGCCGCCGAACGCAAAAGCCTGGTGGGCTCGGGCGATCGTTCGGAACGCATTCGTACCTATAATTTTCCGCAAGGCCGGGTGACAGATCATCGTATTAACCTGACCTTGTACAAGCTGCAGCAGATCATGGAAGGCGATATGGAAGAGCTAACCGGGGCCTTGGTTGCGGAACACCAGGCCGAGTTGTTGGCGGCGCTGGGAGACGGGGTTTAACGTGAGTCATCCGATCCTGCAAACCCTTTTGCGGGACACGCGCCTGCCGCGTCTGGAGGTGCGTATGCTGCTAGAGCATGTGCTGGACAAGCCGCGCGCCTGGTTGCTGGCGCATGATATGGATCCAATCGAGCCCTGGCAGGCGCAGCAATTTCAGGTGTTGGTGACGCGCCGATTGGCGGGTGAACCCATGGCGTATTTGGTGGGGCATCGCGAATTCATGGGGCGTGATTTTGCGGTGACGCCCGAGGTGTTGATTCCCCGGCCCGATACCGAGCTGTTGGTAGAGACCGCGTTGGCGTGGCTTGCTAGGCATCCCGAGGCGGCGGTACTGGACTTGGGCACGGGCAGCGGCGTGATCGCGGTGTCGATCGCGCTGGCGATGCCAAATGCCACGGTGACCGCGACGGACGCCAGCGCGACCGCGCTGCAGATGGCGGTGCGTAATGCGTCGAGATTGGGTGCACGCGTGGATTTTGCGCAGGGTAGCTGGTATGGCGCGCTGCCGTCCCTGGCTCGCTATGACCTGATCGTGTCCAATCCACCGTATATTGCCCGTGATGACGAACATCTGGGTCAGGGTGATCTGCGCTTTGAGCCGCGCGGGGCCTTGACCGACGGCGCGGATGGTCTGCGAGACTTGTCCGTGGTTGTCGCGGGGGCGGTCGACAGACTGCGGCCCGGCGGTGCCCTATGGGTGGAACATGGTTGGGATCAGGCGGCCGCGGTGCGGGCGTTGTTCAACGATGCCGGGTTTAATCAAGTTTCGAGTTTGCGTGATTTGTCGGGAATCGAGCGGATTTCTGGCGGGTCCCTATAATGGATTCATTCGTTAATTACTGCTTTTCCTGTTTGTGAGATCACCATGAGCGACGTACAAGAATTTCTCCGCGATACCGTGACCCAGCACCCTGTGGTGTTGTTCATGAAAGGTACGGCCCAGTTTCCCCAATGTGGATTTTCGGGGCGTGCCATTCAGATTTTGAAGGGCTGTGGTGTCAAGAAACTGATCACCGTCAATGTGCTCGAGGACGACGAAGTCCGCCAGGGCATCAAGGAATTT
Organism: Bordetella tumulicola; assembly: GCF_054779135.1. Classification (NCBI taxonomy): domain Bacteria; kingdom Pseudomonadati; phylum Pseudomonadota; class Betaproteobacteria; order Burkholderiales; family Alcaligenaceae; genus Bordetella; species Bordetella tumulicola. The sequence goes on from NZ_BAAGYU010000014.1 coordinate 49,230, forward strand.
TCCAACTGGCCGACTATTCCGCAGCTCTACGTCAGCGGCGAGTTCATCGGCGGTTCGGACATCATGAATGAGATGAACGAAAGCGGCGAGCTCAAGTCTTTGCTGGATGGATCGGGCGCTACGGCCTAAGGCTGTCGCCCTGTCCGTAGATTCTGCATGATGGGGTGTGCATTGCGTGGCAGGCACACCCGATAGGCCCGATAGGCCGCGCTGAGCTAGGCCGCCAGTTGTTCTGGTGGCTTGGGGTACGTTTGTTGGTAGTGCACCGTAAACGTCTTAAAGGCCGCCAGCGCTTTTTCGGGGTCGTGGCCCGGTTTGACCAGAAAACTGTCAAAGCCCACCCGCGCCTGATAGTGGATGGTGTCGATCATGACATCGCCGAGGGCGCGCAGTTCACCTTGCCAGTGGTGACGAGTGCGTAGCAATTGCGCCAGTGAATAGCCGCGCCCATCGGTATAGATAGGGAAATCGATCGCGATGAATGCCAGGCCCGTGGCGTCGACACGGCCATCCGTACCGACCAAGTCTTGCAACTTGGCGTCGGACGCCAAGAGGACGGCGACGGGATGCTGACGTTGGCGCAGCGCGTCTTGTGCCACCCTCCAGAGGGTCAGCGGCACGATCCAGCCCGGTTCATCCGCGGGTAATACCGGCGGTGCGCCAGCCACAGATGACGTTTCGTCGTCTTTGGCGCCGGCGGCCTCGGGCTCAAAGACGTGCCAATCGTTCACTTGCAGTTGGCCGTGACGGATGAGGCGGGCAGTGTGGTCGTCCACCGCTGAGGTTACGCTGGTTTCAGGCATGTGCCACCTCGCGAGTGGGGGCCGGTGCGGATTTGGCGACGGCGGGGTCGGAATAAACGTCTTCTTTAAAGGGCGCGATACCCACGCGGTCGACGACATCGATGAAGCGTTCGACGTCGCTGTCGCGCAGGCGCAGGTACGTCTGGATGAGCCGATCGACGACATCGGCGACTTGGGCTCGTGCAAAGGATGGCCCGATGATGCGGCCAATGGCGGCGCCACCGCCACGTGTCGATTGCAGGTCCAGCAGAGGCTTGGCGGCGCCATTTTGGCGCCCCCCCAACGTTACCTGATACCACTCTTCGCCGTTCTTATCGACGCCCAGAATGCCGATGTGGCCCACGTGATGGTGTCCACAGGCATTGATGCAGCCGGAGATATTCAGATCCAGTTCACCGATCTCGAACAAGTAGTCCAGATCGTCGAAACGGCGCTGAATGGCCTCGGCGACGGGGATGGAGACGGCATTGGCCAGGGAACAGAAATCGCCGCCCGGGCAGGCGATGATGTTGGTCAGCAGGCCGATGTTCGGCGTGACCATGTTCAGCGCGCGGAGTTCTTCCCAGAGCGCGAATAGCTGGCTGCGACGCACGTCGGCCAGCACGAGGTTTTGCTCGTGCGAGACGCGGACTTCGCCAAAGCCATAACGCTCAGATAAATCGGCGACGGCGTCCATCTGGTCGGCCGTAATATCGCCGGGGGGCACACCCGTGGGCTTGAGCGACAGGGTGACCGCGGTGTAACCCGGGACCTTATGGGCCCGTACGTTTTTCTGCAGCCAACGGGCAAACGCCGGATGCGCGGCGGCATGCATTTCGGTGGGATCGGGCTCGCCCGCCACGGCGTCGTCGTATTCAGGCCAGGTAAAGCGGTTGGCGATGGTATCAACATGGGATTGCGTGAGTGTGTCGGGGCCGTCTTTGATGAGCTGCCATTGTTCGTCGACTTGCTGTGCGTAGACCTCGGGCGTCAGGTCCTTGACCAGGATTTTGATGCGCGCCTTGAATTTATTGTCGCGCCGACCATGCATGTTGTAGACGCGCAGGACGGCTTGCAGATAGGTCAGCAGATGCTGCCATGGGACAAAGGGGTTGATCAGGTGGCCGACCATGGGGGTACGGCCCAGGCCGCCGCCGACCCACACGCGAAAGCCCAACTCGCCATCTTGCTCGACAGCCTGCAGGCCGACATCGTGCACGCCAACGGCGGCGCGGTCTTCTTCGGCGCCGCTGACGGCGATTTTGAATTTACGCGGCAGGAAGGCGAATTCCGGGTGCAAGGTGGACCATTGGCGAATGATTTCGCACCAGACGAGCGGGTTGACCAATTCGTCGGGAGCAACGCCTGCAAAGTGATCAGAGGTCGTGTTGCGTATGCAGTTGCCGCTGGTCTGGATGGAGTGCATTTGCACCTTGGCCAACTCCGCCAGAATGGTCGGCACGTCTTCGAGCCTGGGCCAGTTGAATTGCATGTTCTGGCGCGTGCTGAAGTGACCGTAGCCACGATCCCAGGTGCGGGCAATATGGGCCAGGGTGCGCAGTTGTCGCGCCGCCAGCAGGCCGTATGGGATGGCAATGCGCAGCATGGGCGCATGACGCTGGATATACAGACCGTTTTGCAGGCGCAGGGTGCGGAAGTCGTCTTCGGTCAGTTGACCGTCCAGAAAGCGCTGCGTCTGATCGGTGAACTGCGCAACGCGTTGTTCTACAAGTTGTTGATCGACAGGGTCGTACACGTACATAGCAAGTTGCCTATTGGGGGCGCTCGAAGGCGCCTGAAGGAACCACTGGCGACAAGGCGGGCAAAAGATGCCACAGACGCAAAAAAACGCCGCCGTTTGGCGTCGCCAGGTTCTATGTACATAACCGTAACAGCCGATATATTGGGTTGTCTAAGTCATTCTGGTAATAAGGATAGAAGCACGAAGAGGCCGTGTTCGCGGGGTGGTGGCGTGACAAAGACTTTGCATGTCACCCCCGGCAAATGCCCGCGCCCACTCGCGCCGAAATGGCACGGCACGTGATGATGGAGTGGATCCACGCCGCACTGCTTTAGCCCGCGTTGCGGGTGTATCAGGCACCCGCAACGCGGGTGGGGTATCAGGCGGTCTCTTCGAGGCGCTCGAGCGACGTCCGTGCCGCCTCGGGGGGCGTGCCATTTTCCCATGGCAGGTCCACGACGTAGTCCTGTTGCAGGCAGTCGTCGGGTAGGCATTCGATGGGGCTGAAGTCCCGATGCGCGATCCATTCCACACGTTTGAAGCGCCGGATGTGGTTCGACACCGCGCACAGGCTCAGGTACACGCTGACGCGGTTCCAGGGGCTGAGGTTGGATGATGATGCATGCACCAGGCAGGAGTGGAACAACAGCATGGAGCCCACTGGCCCCTTGGGCGCGACGATGCCGCCATCGCGGCCTCCCGCTTTTTCCACCATCGTACGGATGTTGTCGTTGTTGATTGTCCAGAGCGGATAGCTCGTGGTCGTTGTGTCGTGTCCCGCTTCGAGCACGCCCAGACGGTGGCTGCCAGGAATGAACATCAGCGGCCCGTTGTGCTCGTTGACCTCGTCCAGGAAGATGGCCACGTTCATGGCCCGTGGCGTGGGCATCAGGTCGTCGTTGAGCCAAGTGCCGTAGTCCTGGTGCCATTGCCACACGTCGCCGTCAAACGCGTTCTTGCCGTTGATCTTGAACTGGTGCATGTATACGGATTCGCCGAACAATTGCTCGACGGGGAGCACCATGCGGGGATGCCGGGCCAGACGCGCGAACGGCGCGCTGTACAAATGGGCCGCGAAGTTGGTGCGCACCGCGCCGCCTTGCTTTTCGCGCACGTTTTCGGGCCGGTCTTGTGCGTACAAGTGTGGCACTTCGTCAGTCAGCGTGGCGATTTCCTGCGGGGAAAACAGGGCGGGGAAGAACAGATACCCGTCCCGGTCGAATTGTTCGCGTTGCGCTTTGGTAAGTTGCATCGTCGTCTCCGGGAGTGGGGCCGGCCGCAGTTGGCGCTGTTGCTTCCGGCGCCGCGCGCCGACATCCGTCAGGCCGCTGCCGGCGGGCAGTGTTCTGAATGACAGGAAGTTCGGTGAGTCTTTGTATTCAGAATACAGAAATTCACCACCGTGTCACGCTGCAGCGCCGCATTGCCGGGTGCGAGCCTGTCGATCGCCGTGATCGATCAGTCGGCAGCGGCAGGTTCTTGCGGTTTGCAGGGGGCGAAAGTCCCGGTCTCGGGGTCGAGCAGGAACAACAGGCCAGTGGCGACACCGAAATAGGTGCCGTGGAGTTCGAGGTCACCCTTGTGGACCCGACGACGGATGGACGGGAAGGTCATCAGGTTTTTCAGGCTGTGTTCCACCACGGCCCATTCCAGTTGCTTGATATCGACGGCGTGGTCGCCCGTGCGGGGCAGGGCATCCGCCACCGGGGTGATCTGCGACATCCATTTTCCGATGAAGTCGATCTTGGTGAGCGGTTTCGCGTCGTTGAACACGGCCGCAACGCCACCGCACGAGGCATGCCCCAGCACGACGATATGTTTGACGTTTAGCGCATTGACGGCGAATTCGATGGCGGCGCTGGTGCCGTGGTACGACGAGGACTCGGCTTCGCCCTCGTACGGCGGGACCAGATTGGCGACGTTACGGATGACGAACATCTCTCCGGGACCCGCGTCGAAGATGACCTCGGGCGATACCCGGGAGTCGCAACAGCCAATCAACAGGATTTGGGGGTGTTGGCCAAGCTCTGCCAAGTGTTCATAGCGTTTGCGTTCGTTATGAAAGCGGCCATCCAGAAAAGCCTGGTAGCCGTCAGAAAGTCGTTTGGGGAACATGGGGGACATCCTTATTGTGGTGCGAGCGCAAGTCGCTATTTTTTCACAGTCCCCTGACAAGTGGCCGACAAAATGTCGAGCCCACTATTGAACCCGGATGTCCTTGGCGCTAAAGCGCACAAAATCCTGCGTGGTGGTGGTTTGTGCCTGCCACGTGTCGCCAGGAGCCAGGGGAGACGCGCGCTGATCTGTGACTTGACCAATTTTATTGCCCTGTGCGTCATATAGCGCGTAGGTGACGGACAACCCGTTGACGGGTTGGTCACGGTGGTTGGAGACGGCGCTGGTAATGACCCACACGCCATCAGCCTGACGGGTAGCAGCCAGATTGTTGATCGAGACACCGTGGGGCAGGCTGCTTTGCGCCAGCGCAGGCGTGGCGATCATGGGTAGCGCCAATAGCAGGGCGGCGAGGATTCTTTTCATTTCGAAGGCTCCAATATCGGGCCGCGCTGAGGGCGGAAAAACTAGATATAGCATTTTCATCAGCGGCTTAAGTAAATCCAGTACATGGAATTCTTTCCGGAGATTTCAATGTGCATGCGCATACAAATAAATTGACAACTATTTCTTTCCTATTTAATATGCATGCACATGCAAATAAATTAAGGGACTTAATCATGCATTGGCTATATCTGGGAGTTGCCGTGATTTTCGAGATCGTGGTCGCCATTTCGGCAGGCAAAGCGATGGGATTTACCCAAATCGGGTGGACGGTTGCGACGCTGGTCAGCGGCGGTATCGCGACTTTTTTCCTCAGCCTTGCATTGCTTACTTTCGATGTGGGCGTGGGCTACGCGATCTGGACGTCCGTCGCGGGTGTGGGAATTGTTGTTCTGGGCGCGCTGTTCTTCGGGCAGCGGCTGAACGTCAAGAAATTGATCGGGATCACGCTCGTGATCGGGGGCGTCGTGGGCCTGCGGCTTAGCGGTGCGGCGTGACGGTGCAGGCAGGTTCGCACTTTATTCAACTTCTATTGAATCTCTAAAAGGAAACAGACATGACGACGACAGACGGAATGAACCGGCACAACGGACGGGCGTGGACGATGTTGCTGCTGGCTAGTGCATTCGAGATTGGCTATGCATTGAGCGTCGCGGGCAGCAAGGCGTTCACGGTGCTGGGTTGGTCAGTTTCGGCCGTGGTGTTTTTCTTGCTGACGTTATATGCCCTTAGCGTTGCGCTGCGAACGATCGATGTGGGTATTGGCTACGCCGTTTGGGCAGGCATTGGTTCGGTCGGTGCAGCGGCGTTGGGTAGTGTCCTGCTCGATCAGCCGCTCACAATGACCCAGACATTCTGGCTGGGGGTCATCATCGCGGGAGTTGTCTGGCTGAAGCTCGCCGATAGCGCGAAGGGTCAACTCAACGAGGGTCACGTGCTTGGTTGAGCCGCGACGGGCTTGGATGTGGCGTTTCTCCTGAGTTGGTTTCGCTTTTTACTTGTATGGGCATACATATGTAAAAATGCGCTGTTCATTACGCAAGAGAAGTGGGAGTCGGCTATGACAAAGAAAAGCGGTCCGTGGCTTGATCTGATCCAAATCGTCGCCAACGTCGAGGCCGATCTAGGTAAGGTACTGCAAGCACAGCACGGGCTTGGCCTGTCGGAGTATCGCGCGCTAGAAGTGTTGGCGCGTTCTCCGGATTCCGAGCTGCGTATGCAGGAGCTGGCCTCGCATCTGCGTTTGAACCAAAGTTCGGTGTCGCGGATGGTCGAGCGCCTGGTGCGTGCCGGACTGACCATCCGCGACCTGTGTCCGGATGACAAGCGCGGGGTGTATACGGTGCTGACCGAACAGGGACGCAAGCGTCTTGATAGTGCACAGCCCGACTACGAAAGCGCACTGGGTGCCGCGCTCAAGGAGCATGGCGGCGAGAGGCTACTGTCAACGCACGTCGCAAAGGCCGGATAGGCGCCGCATCCCGTGTCGTGTAGGCCGGCGCCGACGGGTCAGGCCGTGAGAAAGTCGACGAGCGCGCGGGTATAGGCGTCCGGTTGTTCCCAATTGGCGATATGCGAGGTGTCGAGCTCGATGTAGCGGGCACCGGCAATGCCGGCAGCCAGGGCTTGACCGTCTTGCGGTGTGGCGGCAGGGTCTTGCGATCCGGAGATCACCAGTGTGGGGACCTTGATGTCGGCGAGTTTGCCGCGCAGATCAGCGTCGCGCAGCGCGGCACAGTTGCCGTTATAGCCCTCGTTCGAGGTACGGCGCAGCATGTCGACCAGCACCTGTGTCAGGCCCGGCTCGGCGGCGCGGTAGGCGGGCGACAGCCAACGCTCGACCAGGCCGCTGGCCATGTTCTCCAGGCCGTTTTCGGTGACGGCGGCTATACGGGATGACCAGCCTTCGACGCTGCCGACGCGAGCCGCCGTGTTGGATAACACCAGCTTGCGCACACGTTGCGGGTGATCAAGCGCCAGTTGCAGACCGGTGGGACCGCCCATGGATAGGCCGCAGAAGCTGGCTTGGTCGATGTTCAGGTGGTCGAGCAGTTCGGCGACATCGCCTGCCAGTTGCGAGAAGGTGTAGTCGCCGGTGGGGACCGACGATTTGCCATGGCCGCGGGTGTCGTAGCGCACCACGCGAAAGTGTTGCGATAGCGTGGGAATTTGGCGTGCCCACATGTCGGAGCACGTGCCGAGCGAGTTGGACAGTACCAGTGCGGGCGCATCGGCCGGACCGTCGATGACGTAGTACAGGCGAACTTGGCTGAGATCAGCGTAAGACATAAAAAATCCTGTTTCCGATGGGTGATCTGGGCGGGGAGAGGGCAGGCAATGTGTCCTGACTACAGAAACAGTTCGCCGCCGACGTAGGCTTTGCGCCAGCGTGTGATGGTGATGCGTTCGAACAGATCCGCTTTGGCGAATGGGTCTGCGGCGATGAACGCCTCGGCTTGCTCGCGGGTATCGAGGTCCACCACGTAGAGTCCACCACCCGCATCCTGACCATCGTCTTGCAGTTTGGCGCCGCAGGCCAGTAGCAACTGTTTGTTGGCGTCCAAATAGTCTAGATGGGCAGCGCGATGTAGTTGACGCAGGGCTTGGTGGCCGGGCCTGTCGAAGGTTTCGATGATGTAGGGCATATGAGGCTCCCAGGTCGAGGGACTTAGATGGCCGAAGGATGGCGCGCCAGCGCGGTGACCTGAACATCCATGTACGGGAACAGCGGCAGCGAGGACAGCAATTGATGCAGTTCGTCGTTATTGTCCACGTCGAAGATGCTGACGTTGGCATAGCGGCCCGCCACGCGCCACAGGTGCGGCCATTTGCCGTCGCGCTGTAGTTGTTGCGCCAGGGCTTTTTCGTCGGCTTTGAGTTTGTCGGCGCGCTCAGCGGGCATGTCGACGGGCAGATTTACTTGCATTTGGACCATGAATAGCATGGAGATCTCCAGTCAGAGTCGTTTGTCGGGATCGTTTGCGCGCTTAGTTGGCAAACTTCAGGGGCAGGCCGGTCAGGCGCAGTAACTCGTCGGCAGTGATGTCGCCGAACAAGTCGATGACGGTGACGTCGCCGCCACGGATATCAAAGACCGCTACATCGGTGTAGACCCGCGAGACGCAGCGCATGCCGGTCAGCGGGTAAGTGCATTCGGCGACCAGCTTGCTTTGGCCTTCGCGGGTGAGCAGTTCCATCATCACAAAGACGTCTTTGGCGCCAATCGCCAAGTCCATGGCCCCGCCTACCGCGGGGATGGCGTCAGGGGCACCGGTGTGCCAGTTGGCCAGATCACCGTGCTGCGAGACCTGGAAGGCGCCCAGCACGCAGATGTCCAGATGGCCGCCGCGCATCATGGCAAACGAATCGGCGTGATGAAAAAATGCGCAACCGGGCAACTCGGTCACGGGCTGCTTGCCGGCATTGATCAGGTCGTAGTCTTCTTCGCCTTTAGCGGGGGCGGGGCCCATGCCCAGCATGCCGTTTTCGGTATGCAGGATGACTTCACGGTCAGCGGGCAAGTGGTTGGCGACCAACGTGGGCAGGCCGATGCCGAGGTTGACGTAGGCGCCTTCAGGGATGTCTTGTGCGACGCGGGCGGCGATCTGGTCGCGGGTCAGTTTGGTGCTCATTGCTGCTCCTTGGCGGCCGGGGCGATTTGCACGACGCGTTGAACAAAGATGCCGGGGGTGACGACGGTTTCGGGGTCGAGTTCGCCGAGCTCGACGATTTCACGAACTTGGGCGACGGCGACACGCGCGGCGCTGGCCATGATGGGACCAAAATTGCGTGCGGTTTTCCGATAGACCAGATTTCCCCAGCGGTCACCGCGATCGGCTTTGATCAGCGCGTAGTCGGCGTGCAGGGGATATTCCAGTACGTAGTGGCGGCCGTTGATTTCACGGGTTTCCTTGCCGTCTGCCAGCGGCGTGCCATAGCTCGTGGGCGTGAAGAATGCGCCGATCCCCGCGCCTGCGGCGCGAATGCGCTCGGCAAGGTTGCCCTGAGGCACCAGTTCGAGTTCCAACTGGCCGCTGCGGTACAGGCCGTCAAAGACCTGCGAGTCGGATTGACGCGGGAACGAGCAGATGACTTTGCGCACCCGACCGGCCGCCAGCAATGCGGCCAGACCTGTCGTGCCGTTACCGGCGTTGTTGTTGATGATGGTGAGATCTTTGGCGCCTTGTTCCAGCAGGGCGTCGATCAGTTCCATGGGCTGGCCGGCGGTGCCGAAGCCGCCAATCATGACGGTGGCGCCGTCGGGCACGTCCGCCAGGGCGGCCGTAGCATTTGCAACGAGCTTTGAGATCATGGGAGTCCGCAATAAAAAGGGCGTGTCATAATTTGTTCTTAATTAGAACTTTCGTTCATTTGAAGAACATCGTTTCATGGTGGCCGGGGAGTGTCAAGGTGGATACGCCACGTGCCACCCCCGGCGGTTTCGGGCTTGCGCGAACATGGTTACAGATATGGAAAACACACAGCAACCCAGTGATACCTATGTACAGTCGTTCGCACGTGGGCTGTCTGTTATCCGGGCTTTTGGCCCGCAACGCCCGCAGATGACGTTGTCGGAGGTCGCGACCGTTTGCGAGTTGACCCGCGCGGGCGCGCGGCGCATTTTGTTGACCCTGGAGCATCTGGGTTATGTGACGGTCGAGGGCCGCCAGTTTTCCTTGACGCCGCGAATCCTGGAGTTGGGCTATGCGTACCTGTCGGCCACGCCGTTGTGGGATTTGGTGTTGCCCTATATGGAGACGGTGGCCGAAGCCACGCGGGAGTCGTGTTCGGTCTCCGTACTGGATGGCACGGATATCGTGTACATCCTGCGTCTGTCCACGCATAAGGTCATGAGCATCAATCTGTCGGTCGGCAGTCGTCTGCCTGCGTGGGTGACATCTATGGGGCGGGTGTTGCTGGCGGGCTTGCCGGCCGACGAACAAGATCGCGTGTTGGCGGCCAGTGATATCCGCAAGCTGACCCCACACACGGTGACGGACATGCCTGATCTGAAACGCCTGTTGGCCCAGGTACGCGCCGATGGATATGCCTGCGTGGTGCAAGAACTGGAGCTCGGGTTGCAGTCGCTGGCGGTGCCCATCATCGATCGAACCGGGCGAGTGATCGGGGCGATGAACGTCAGCGGACACGCGAGTCGCTATTCGCGCGAGGCGATGCTGCAAGCCTTCTTGCCGCCATTGCGCGACGCGGCCGAGCACATCAACCAAGCACTGCGGCGCCGCTAAAGAGCGGCGCGCAGGTGCAGGCGTGACGTAGTGACGCATTTAGATTGGTGCCACGCCCAGCGTGGTGCCGCCGCACACATACAGCATCTGTCCCGTCACAAAACCATTGTCCGGCGACAAGAAAAACATCGCGGCACGCGCGACATCTTCGGGCGTACCCAAGCGCTTGACCACAATGCTGTTAATGATGCGCTGCGTTTGCGGTGCGCCATCGGGGTTGCTATTGCGAAACAGGTCGGTGGCAATAGGGCCGGGGCCGATGGCATTGACCGTGATGCCATCGCCGCCCAGTTCCATGGCCAGCGTGCGGGTCAGGCCCACTAGTCCGGCTTTGGTGGCTGAGTAGACCACGCGATCGGGCTTGCCCAGTGCGGCGCGGGAAGACATATTGACGATGCGGCCAAAGCCCGCTTCGCGCATCGCCGGCAACACGGCTTGCACCAGGATCATCGTGGTGCGCAAATGCAGGGCGACGACATAGTCCAGGTCGGCCAGTGTGGCGGTATCGGCTGTGCCCGGACGGGTGGCACCCGCGTTGTTAACCAGGCCGATAATGGTGTGATCGCGCGTGGCTTGCGCCGCGGCGGCCACTGTTTGCGCCTCGTTAGTCAAATCCGCCTGGATTGACACGAGCCCTTCGGGCGCATTGTCGGGCAGGCGATAGTCGATGTTGACCACGCGATGCCCCGCCTCGAGCAGGGCGCGCACAATCGCGGCGCCGATGCCGGCGCTACCGCCCGTCACGAGATAAGCGTTGGGTTTCATAATGAATACCTCGGGTCGCAGGTTAGTGGGTCAGGATGCCCCAAGCCAGCACGGCGCAGATGTGGATGATGCCCACCCAGACCATCATGATGACGGTGTAGCTCATGACATCACGCAGCTTCAATTTCGATAGTGCCAGTGCCGGCAGTATCCAGAACGGCTGGACCAAGTCGTTCCATGCGTTGCCCAGCATGACGGACATCGAGGTCTGGCTGATCGAGCTGCCAATTTCTTTGGCTGCATCAATCATGAAGGGTCCTTGGATCACCCAGTGCCCGCCACCCGAGGGCGCGAAGAAGTTGATAAAGAACGAACTGATCAGGCCCCAGAAAGGCAGCGTGCCCGGTGTGGCCACATCGACAAAGACGTGCGAGATGGTATTCACAAGGCCGGAGCCCGCCATGATGGCCATGATGCCGGCGTAGAACGGGTATTGCAGAATGATGCCGGAGATGGTCTTGATGCCGTCATTCAGTTTGGCCACGTAGGCTGCGGGGGTGCGCAGCAGCAGGATGCCCAGAAACAGAATGAAGAAATTGATCAGGTTCAGATCCAGCGTGCCGCCGTCGACGAAGTGAAACGCAACATAGGCCATGCCCAGCAGGCCGATCAACAGGCTCAGAATGCGGCTGTTATTCAGCTTTGATGCAATGGTGTTTTGTTCCATCAGATCGCCACTGACCGGGGCTTCGGTCGATTTGTCGATATCGGGATCGACCTCGGTGACTTTGTCACCCGCGCGCGGGTGTAGCCAGGCGTTGAGCAGCGGCAGGGTGATGATGATGACCAAGCTGGTGATCAGCATGGGCACTGAAAAGATCGTTTCCGACAACGGTATCGTGCCCATCACGTCGGCCATGGGGTGCCCGGGGGTAGCGATCAGCACTGGGATGCTGGCCGACAGGCCCAGACCGTACATGGTAAAGCCGCTATAGGCAGCGGCAATGATCAGCGGGTAGTGCACGCCTTTGACTTTGAGCGCCAGTTTTTTGGCGACGATGCCACCAATGACCAGGCCGAAACCCCAGTTCAGATAACTGCCGACACCGCCCACCAGCGTGGCTACGATGATGGCCGTGCGAGGTTGATGTACGTGGCTGACGATACGGTCGAGCAGGCGGTCAGTCAATGGCGCCGTGGCCAGCACGTAGCCCATCGCCAGAATCACGGCCATCTGGGTCGTAAAGGCCAGCAAGCTCCAAAAGCCCTTGCCCCATTCTCTGGTGATCTCGCCCAGTCCTTGTCCCTCGATGCCCATTGCCATCAGCACCGTTAATAGTGTTAGTGCAATGGCGAACACGAATGGGTCGGGCAGATACTTACGCATCAGCTCCGTAAAGAACGACGTTAACTTATTCATGAAGTCTCCAACTTGCTTTGCAATACATGTAAAAGGGGGGATTGATGAGGAGCGCAGGCGTTGGAGCGCGGCGCCTTACTCGAATGAGATCAATCGGCAAGACGGCAACGCCTTCGTCAGGTTTGCCATTTATTGAGCCAAGCGACTAATTCGCCCAGGGCCGCGCTCTTTTCGGCCAAGACCTGCTCGCGGTGCTCTGGGGGCCAGGTATAGAAGCCTTGTCCGCTCTTCGCGCCTAATTGACCGGTGGCGACTTTTTCACTCAGCAATGCCGAGGGCGTCGTGCGGTTTTCCAGGTCGGCGTAGAGATAGGTCGCAATAGCGTGGTGTACGTCGATGCCGTTCATATCGCGTTGTTCTAGCGGCCCGGACAAGGCGAGGCGGATGCCCAGGCTCCACTTCACGACTTCGTCGATGTCTTCGGCGCTGGCAATACCTTGTTCCAATAACGAGATGGCTTCGCGCGCCAGGGCGTGCTGGATGCGGTTGGCAATAAAGCCTGGAATATCGCGATTGACCAGCACGGGTCGCTTGCCCACCAATCGCAAGGCGGCCATGACGCGTTCAACCGTGGCGGCAGAGGTGTCGTCATTGCGCACGACCTCCACGAGCGGAATGACGTCGGCGGGCGTAAAAAAATGCGTGCCCACAAAACGATCGCGTCGGATTACGGACTGGGCGATCGCATTGATGGATAAACCCGAGGTGTTGGTCGCGAAAATCGTCTTCGGCCGGCACAGGGTATCGAGGCGGGCAAAGGTTTCTCGCTTGAGTTCCAGCTTTTCGGGAATGGCCTCGATGACCAAATCGCAGGACGAGGCGGCCTCGAGGCCGGGATCCATGCGAATGCGGCGCCGCGTGTCGGCGAGGGTATCAGGGGCATATCCCCCCAGTTGCCGATCGATGACACTGCTGGCGCGCTCTAGCGCGCCGGGCATCGGGTCGATCAAGACGACCTCGATATTTTTTGCTGCAAATAGGGCGGCAATGCCGCTACCCATGGCGCCCGCGCCGATGACGGCCAAGCTCTGGATAGGAAAATCCATGTTGAAAGGCTCCGAGAGGCCGCGCTCGGTGATGGGCGCGTCGAAGCACGTCTCATCCTAGTACCGTCCGGGTGCGTGCCAGGAATTATTTGTTCTAAATACGAACATTTGTGCGTATCTAGAATTTATAAAAGGGATAGTACTAAGAAATTTGGGCGTACGCCAATGGCTCCGCGCCGTGATAGCGGTCAATGTTTAGCGTGGAGGCAGGATCAAGATGCGGATAGGGCGTGGTGTTCCATCAGCTAGAATTCGAACTTATTCTCATTTACGGTAGCGGATCCACTTGCTGTTCACAGTGCCATCCGACGCGGTTTCCCCCAATAGCGAGTGCTGCCCGCGTCCGTAATCCCCAAATCACTGTTAGCTGGAACGACGTTGAGATTCGCCTTGTCTATGAAATTGTCGATGCTGTCTTTGTGCGGCCTATTGGGATCGACCTACTCTCTCGCGCAGATACCCGCACCCGGGCAAATGCCGGGCATGCAACGCGTCGGCGAGACGATCGCTGATCATCCGTCGCAGTGGTATCGATTCGAACGGCATCAGATCGACTCGGCGGACGGCAAACGTCGCTATCGCATTGAAATTTCGATTCCGCGCGCACCCGCGCCGGCCGACGGCTACTCCGTGCTGTACATGCTGGACGGCAATGCCGCGATGGCGACGCTCAAAGACGAGGATCTGGCCGCATTGTCGCGGAGCAATCCGCCGGTGCTGGTCGCGATCGGCTATGACGTACCGACGCGCAATGATGTGGTGTCTCGCGCATTCGATTACACCCTTCCCATCTACCAAAACGGGCAACGCGTGCCCGCTCAGGACGGGCGAGGGCGGGAAGAGGGTGGGGCCGATATTTTTTTAGACTACATCACGTCGACCGTCAAGCCGCTGGTGCAGTCGCGCGCCAAGGTGAATCCCGGCAAGGCGTACTTGTGGGGGCACTCCTATGGCGGCCTGTTTACGCTGCACACTCTGTTTACGCAACCGGATGCCTTCGCCCGCTATATCGTGGGAGACCCCTCCGCTTGGTGGAATGACGGCATGCTCGTCAAGGAGTGGCAGGCTTTTGCCGTGGACAAGGTGGCGGGCAAGCGCATTGCCATTCTCGTGGGCACCAAGCCACGAGATCCCAATCGACCGATGCCACCGGGCCGCAGCGCGTCATTGAATCAGGCTCGGACGGCGAATCCACGCGCTATCCTTGGCGAGATGGCAGCAGCGTTGCGTCAGGCCGGTGGCGACGCCACGTACGAGTCCTTCCCGCAATACGGGCATGGCGAGATGATTCGGATGTCACTCGAGCGTGCGTTGGAAATCGCCGTTCAGCCATAAGTGTGCAACCTGCAGATCAGGTGCTTCAGATTGCGAAGCCTGATCTGCCGCGTCACCCTTAACCCGAGTTCCTCAATCCCGCCGCGATGCCGTTAATGGTCAGGTGAATGGCGCTGCGCACACGTTTGTCGGGCTCGGTGGTGCCGTCTTGCTGGGCGGCCCGATAGCGGCGAATAAGATCGATCTGTAGATAATTCAGCGGATCGATATAAGCGAAGCGTTCGCGCAGCGAGGCTTGTAGCACCGGATTGTCGGCCAGCAGTTCTCGTTGCGTCAGCAGGCGAAGCATGGCGACCGTGCGGCCATGCTCGGCGCTGATCTGGCTGAAAATACGGTCGCGCAGTGCGCGGGCGGGCAGCAGTTGCGCGTAGCGCGCCGCGATGGCTAGATCCGATTTTGCAAGCACCATTTCCATGTTGGACAGCAGCGTACGAAACGCCGGCCATTCACGCGCCATCTCTCGTAATTGCGCCAAACGGGCGCGCCGCGCGCGAGGGGTGCCTGTCGCGCCCGTCTCGAGATAGGATTCAATGGCCGAGCCCACGCCGTACCAGCCTGTCAGCATCAGCCGGCATTGCGCCCATGAGAATCCCCACGGAATCGCGCGCAGCTCGCCAATGTCCTGGCCTTGTTTGCGCGATGCCGGACGCGAGCCGATATTGAGCCCCGCAATTTCCGTAATGGGTGTCGTCGCAAAGAAGTACTCCGCAAAACCTGGTGTGTCGTAGACCAGTCCGCGGTAACTGCGCTGCGCAGTGTCCGACATGAAGGACATCACAGGGCCGTAGTGAGCCATGTGCGCGTCTTCGGCACTGGTGGCCGCCGCCCGAGGTGTCAAACTGGACTCGAGGGTCGCTGCGACGAGCAATTCCAAATGCCAACGGCCAACCTCGGCATCCTTGTATTTGCTCTGAATGACCTCGCCCTGCTCAGTCAGGCGCAATTGTCCGGCCACGGTGCCAGGGGGTTGCGCGAGGATGGCTTCAAAACTGGAGCCTCCGCCACGTCCGACCGAACCGCCGCGTCCATGAAACAAACGCAATCGCACGCCGCGTGCACTGAACACATCGACCAATGCGCGTTCGGCCTGATAGAGCGCCCAGTTCGACGTCAGGAAACCGCCGTCTTTGTTGCTGTCCGAATATCCCAGCATGACTTCCTGGGTATCGTTTTGCGCGTGTTTCACGCGCTCACGCACCTCAGGCAGATCCAGCCAGGCCGCCATGATTTCCGAGCCGCGCTCCAAATCGGGGATCGTTTCAAACAGTGGCACTACCATGAGTCCATCCTGAGGCTCAATGGCTTGGCCCGCGACAGTCGTCAACCCGCTTTCCTTTTGCAGCACCAGGACTTCGAGCAAATCGCTCAAGGTTTCGGTGTGTGACACAATCGTCTGTTGCACGGATCTCTTGCCGTAGCGGGCGCGGCCCGCAGCCGCCGCACGCAATACCGCCAATTCGCGCGTCGTTTCATCGCTATACGTAATCCAGGGCGATGCTAGCGGTCTGGCCTGCGCCAGTTCTGACCGCAACAAGGCGACACGTGCTTCTTCGTCGAGCTGACTATAGTCCACCGGCTTGCCGTTCAAGAGCGTGCCGGCCCGCGTGAACAACTCGGTCAGCACGCGCTCATGAACATCCGAGCTTTGTCGCAAGTCGAGGGTGGCCAAGTGAAAACCGAAGACTTCAACGGCCTGCTGCAGCCCGCTCAAGTGCAGCCTGGCGATGGGAGCGCCATGGTTTGCCGAGAGCGACGCGGCGACCACGGCCAGGTCCTCTGCCAGTTCGTGTGGCGACGTATAGGCGGGCGCCGGATGCGTGACACGGCGGGCCAGATCCCGGCCGGTCAGTTGTTGTGCGGTCGCCGCCAGACGTGCATACACGCCGACTAGCGCACGGCGATAGGGCTCATCGCGTCGATGGGCGGAATCGTCACCGCCCGCATCAGCCAGGGCCTGTAGTGGGGAGTCGGCATCGATCAACAGCGTCGTGATCGAGAGCTCCGCGCCTAGCGCATGGATCTCTTGCAGATAGTGCTCGAACAGGACCGTGGCCTGGCGCAGCAAGGCGAGCTCCAGCGTGTCGGCATCGACATTCGGATTACCATCGCGGTCTCCGCCTATCCAACTGCCCATGCGCAGAAATGGCGAGAGCGGCGCTGGCGGCGCGGCAAAGGGCTTGACGGGCGCCCGCGTCAAGAGACGCGACAGATCCGAATACACGCGCGGGATGACATTCAGAAACGTGCTGCGGTAGTACGACAGCGCGTTCTCGATTTCGTCGGCGACGGTCAGACGCGTATAGCGCAGCATGCGCGTTTGCCACAGCGTGGCGATACGGCCGAGCAGCGTCAGGTCCAGGTCGGCGATCTCTTGCACCGTCAAAGGCCCCTCGCGTTGCTGCAATACCGTTGCGATTTCACGGTGCACATCCAACGTGCTCTTGCGCTGGACCTCTGTCGGGTGCGCCGTGAGCACAGGCATGACGCAGGCCTCATCCAGCAACCGACGGATGCGGGCGCGTCCAACCCCCTGAGCTTCGAGCAACGCAATGGCTTCGCGCAGACTGCCACGCGTCGGCGTGTCATCGGTCAGGGCATGTGCGCGCTGGGCGCGATTCTGATCGCGGTCTTCGGCGATATTCGACAGATGCAGAAAATAACTAAACGCCCGCGCGACCGAGTTCGGGTCATTACCGCGCAATCGTTTGACGCGTTGCTCCAACAATTTGCCGTCGGCCTTATTTCCCTCACGCCGAAAACGTACCGCCGTACGACGCAGCGTTTCGATCGTATCGAACACCCGCTCACCCTCACAGGCCTGAATCACGTCGCCTAATAATCGTCCCAGCAGCCGGATATCGTGACGCAAGGGTTCGGCAGTATCAGACTGCGGGCGGATGGCTTTCATAGGCGTAGGGATCCGTCGATCTAGAGGGTGGGCAGGAAACTAGGGCA
Source organism: Bordetella tumulicola (assembly GCF_054779135.1). NCBI lineage: Bacteria > Pseudomonadati > Pseudomonadota > Betaproteobacteria > Burkholderiales > Alcaligenaceae > Bordetella > Bordetella tumulicola. The sequence continues at coordinate 67,019 of NZ_BAAGYU010000014.1, forward strand.
ATCGCTAAAAACAACCGGGCGGGTAACGCGAGTTATTTTACGCACGCATACGGGCAAATACCCCTGAAATAAAAATGGGATATTTGCGGTTGGTGTCGTGCCTGTTATTTCGTGGGCCTGCAGGCGGTGCGACGCTGTGTAGTCTGCGACCTTGAGGTACAGTTTCTCCAGGGCGTTTTGCCCGGAAATGAGTTTGAAAGCGGTTATGCAAAATCATCAACGACGCGCGTTAGTCCTGTTCTCTGGCGGCCAAGACTCCACCACCTGCCTGGCCTGGGCGCTAAGCCGTTACGCGCACGTCGAGACGGTGGCGTTCGACTATGGACAACGTCATCGCATCGAACTGGATGCGCGCCTGAATGTCTTGCGCGAACTGCGAGCTCAATTCCCCGATTGGGCCCAGCGACTGGGCGAAGATCACTTGTTGGATTTGAAGGTGCTGGGACAAGTCGGCGACACCGCCATGACCAGCGATCGCGCCATCGAAATGCAAGAAAACGGCTTGCCCAACACCTTCGTGCCGGGCCGCAATCTGCTTTTCCTGACCCTGGCCGCGGCCCTGGGCTATCGCCGTCAACTGGACGTAATGGTGGGCGGCATGTGCGAAACCGATTTTTCGGGCTACCCAGACTGTCGGGATGACACCATCAAAGCACAGCAAGTCACGTTGAGCCTGGGCCTGGGGTCCCGCGTCACCATCGAAACCCCCTTGATGTGGCTAGACAAAGCCGACACATGGGAATTAGCCAATCAACTGGGCGGCCAGCCGCTAGTCGACATCGTGATCGACCACAGCCACACCTGCTATTTAGGCGAGCGCGGCACGCGTCACGACTGGGGCCACGGCTGCGGTACTTGCCCCGCGTGCGACCTGCGCAAAGCAGGCTGGCACCGCTGGATGTCCGCTTAAGCGCCTGCGCATTCTTGCGTTCGCTTGGCTGGGCTGTCCAGTGGCGGCGCCGGCCTTATCGCCTCGGCTCGGCCCAACCAGGGGCCTCGGTCTCGCTGCGCGAGACTTCCCGAGCCTCAAATCGGCCGACGCCGCCACTGGACAGCCCAGCCAAGCGAACGCAAGAAAATCACGTCTTGCGATTATTCGAACAGCTTCGGCGCTGGTTGCGACACCGAAGTGACTCGGCCTTGCTCGCCAGGAGGCGCCGTGTGATCCCCATCGGCTAGCGCGCGTTGCATGAGTACAGTGTCGCGCCATTGCCCGAATTTATAACCGACTGAGCGCAGGGTGCCGGCGGGATGAAAGCCCTGGCGGGCGTGCAGGGCTAGCGAGGCGGCGTTGGCGCTGTCCCCGACGACGGCCAGCATTTGTCGCCAGCCACCCGCGGTGCAGCGTTCAATCAAGGTGGCCAGCAAGCGACCGCCGATGCCTTGGCCCACGATGCCCGGTTTGACGTAGACAGAGTCTTCGACCGTGTAGCGATAGGCGGGGCGGGGGCGATATGGCGTGACGTAAGCGTAGCCAACGATTTCACCGTCTCGTTCTGCGACCAAATAGGGCAAGCGATGCGTCAACACGGCCTCGCGGCGGGCGCGCATGTCCTCCAGCGTGGGCGGATCTAGCTCGAATGATCCCGTGCCATGTTGGACGTGGTGGGCGTAAATCGCCTGAATGGCAGGCATGTCGGCAGGGGTGCTGTCACGGACGATCAGGGTAGGGGTGGATTCAGGCAAGGGCATGTCGGGTCTCGACAACGTTTACACCATTAGTCGGCGATTAATTGAATGCGCGGATGCTGCGCGATGATTTCCAGCACGATCTCAAAATAGGTGGCGCCCGAGCCGTTTTCTAGTTCGACCAGGCGTTGACTGATTTGCGCGACGTTGAATGCTTTGGGTTTCTGCAGCTTGTTTGCATAGAATTGTCTCGTTGCCTCGACACCCAGTGCATTACGGCTCTTTTCCATGTTCTTCCAGATGAGCCTCACCGGCTGATCGGCCTCGGCGGCACCGTAGGAGCCGTACAGCATGTCGTTCAGCGCATCGAGATTCGGGGCGAGTTTCCAGTCTTCACCAGCCATGAACACGTGGTTGATCTCGTCGTAGAACGAAGGAATGTCGGTGATTTTATCGCCCTCGAGGGTGAGCGTTTTCATCCATTACTCCGAGAAACCTCGGCATTCATGCCGGGGAGGAAAGGGGCGCAACCATAAGGCTGCAGGATTGGTCTTATTTGAATTGATGATTGGATAGAAATCCAGTAATTTGATTTGGCGCGGATAGTATCTTGGGCATGCAAACCAAACGTGCCGCCGGGCTGGCGGTGTTAGTGGGAATCCCTTTCCCTTTAGGGAAGGGAGCAGTCAAGAGGTGGCCCTGCCGAGGGTGTCAAGGCGACAACGCGACCTGGCTCAGATCCGTGGTCGGCGGTAGCGCCTATGCGGCTCGAGGGCTGGGGCGCCATGCAGGGCTTGTGCGATCCGGCGTATTATTTAGGACTTTGCGAACTTCACCCGCCCGAGACAGATCATGCCGCAATATCGTTCCCGTACCTCCACCCACGGCCGCAACATGGCCGGTGCTCGCGCCCTCTGGCGTGCTACCGGTATGAAGGACGGCGATTTTGAGAAACCGATTATCGCGGTGGTGAACTCGTTCACGCAGTTCGTGCCGGGTCACGTGCATCTGCGTGATTTGGGCGCGCTGGTCGCCAAGGAAATCGAGGCCGCGGGTGGTGTGGCCAAGGAATTCAACACCATCGCTGTGGATGACGGCATTGCGATGGGTCACGGCGGCATGTTGTATTCCCTGCCGTCGCGCGAACTGATTGCGGATTCGGTCGAGTACATGGTCAATGCCCATTGCGCCGACGCGATGGTGTGTATCTCGAACTGCGACAAGATCACTCCGGGCATGCTGATGGCCGCGATGCGCCTGAATATCCCCGTCGTGTTCGTGTCCGGCGGTCCCATGGAGGCCGGCAAAATCACGTCGCCCACGGATGGAAAAGTGCTGGCCAAGATCGACTTGATCGACGCCATGATCAAGGCTGCCGACCCCAACGTCACCGATGCCGAAGCCGAGCAATTCGAGCGCAGTGCCTGTCCGACCTGCGGATCGTGCTCGGGTATGTTTACCGCCAACTCCATGAATTGCCTGACGGAGGCCATTGGCCTGGCGTTGCCGGGCAACGGTACGATCATGGCCACGCATGCCTGGCGCAAGGGTCTGTTCGAGCAGGCGGGTCATCTGATTGTGGAATTGTGCCGCCGCTATTACGAACAAGACGACGCGTCGGTGTTGCCGCGTAACATCGCCACCAAGAGCGCGTTCCAGAACGCCATGACGCTGGATGTCGCCATGGGTGGCTCCACCAATACCGTGCTGCACCTGTTGGCCGCGGCGCAAGAGGCCGAAGTCGATTTCAAGATGGAAGATATCGACCGCATCTCGCGCAATGTCCCCTGCCTGTGCAAGGTCGCACCCGCGACGGACAAATATCACATCGAAGACGTGCACCGCGCGGGCGGCATCCTGGCGATTCTGGGTGAATTGGCGCGCGCCGATCTGTTGGACCTGAGCTGCGGCAACGTGCACAGCGGCACGCTGGGCCAGGCGATTGAACAATGGGATATCAACGGTGGCGCGGGCGCAGCCGCGCAGAAACTCTTTCGCGCGGCGCCCGGCGGGATTCCCACCACGCAGGCCTTCAGCCAGGACGCGACGTATCTCACCCTGGATCTCGATCGCCAGAACGGTTGCATTCGCAGCAAAACCCACGCCTATTCCCAAGACGGCGGCCTGGCCGTCCTGTATGGCAACCTTGCCACCAAGGGCTGCATCGTGAAGACCGCCGGCGTCGACGAATCCCAATGGGTATTCACCGGACGAGCCCGCGTTTTCGAAAGCCAGGATGACGCCGTCGAAAGTATCCTGGGCGATCAAGTCGTGGCGGGCGACATCGTGGTGATTCGCTACGAAGGCCCCAAGGGCGGCCCCGGCATGCAGGAAATGCTGTATCCCACGTCCTACCTGAAATCCAAGGGCCTGGGCAAAACCTGCGCCTTATTTACCGACGGCCGCTTCTCGGGCGGTTCTTCCGGATTGGTCATCGGTCACGCATCACCCGAAGCCGCCGAAGGCGGCACCGTGGGCCTGATCGAAGACGGCGACATCATCGAAATCGACATCCCCAATCGCAAAATCCACCTGTCCGTCACTGATGACGAACTCGCCAACCGCCGCAACGCCATGGATGCCCGTGGCGACAAGGCCTGGCAACCCGTCAATCGCCAACGCGTCGTCTCACAGGCTCTGCAAGCCTATGCTGCCTTGGCGACGTCTGCCGATCGCGGCGCAGTCCGAGACGTTTCGCAATTGAAGCGGTGATTTTTCTTGCTGGCGGGGTGGTTCTTAAGGCGTCCTTCCGGGCTGCCATGGGCCACGCGGGCCTAATCAGCTCGGCTCGGGCGCATGCGGGCGCCCTCGGTCCCCTGCGGGGACTGCCCGATCTTCAAAAGGCCCCCGTGGCCCATGGCAGCCCGGAAGGACTTGCATTGTGAACATGCCCAGCAGCTGTCGGCCGATCAACGCTTTCAAGTGCTTTTAGCGGCTGTCGGCTGGGGATTCCGTGCGACGAGGCCTGGCAACCCGTCAATCGCCAGCACGTCGTTTCACGGGCCCTGCAAGCCTATGCCGCAAGGACTCGCATTGAGAACATGCCGAACACTGACGACGCTGTGCTGCGGGCCGTTTAAATGACGGACGCCATCCCACCGTCTACGGGAATGATGGCTCCTACGACATAGGCTGAACGAGGGCTGGCCAAGAAGAGCGCCACGTCGGCGACTTCTTCGGCTTTGCCATAGCGGCCCAGCGGGATGCGGGATTGGCTGTCGGCGAGGGCTTGATCGCGTGAAATGCCTTGGCGCTCGGCGTCGAGTTCCAGGACTTGTTCCACGCGCTGCGTGAAAGTCGGGCCCGGGTTGATGCCGTTGATGCGGATGCCGTAGCGAGCGTAATGCGCGGCCAGGCCGACGGTCGACAGCATCAATGCCGCGTTGGCGGATCCACCGGCCAAGTGCGTGCTGGTGGGGCGTTTGCCGCCGTTGCCGATGATGTTTACGACGATGCCGTTCGTGGCGCCGGCCGGCCGAGTGGCGGCACGGGTGCGCATACGTTCCAGAACAGCATCCTGGACGTGAATGTAGGGAAAGAACTTGGCGTCCATGGCGGCACGCCATTTGCTCGCATCGAGATCTTCGGGTTCGTAGCGGCGCGCGGCGCCGGCGCTGTTGATCAGGATGTCGATCGGTCCGATCTCGGATTCGATGCGTTCGATGGCTTGCGCCGCGGCCTGGGCGTCGGACAGGTCGGCCTGGAAGGTAGCGACGTTGTGTCCACTGGCCTGGAGTTCGGTACGTGCCTGTTCCAGCCCTTGCGGGTCGCGCGCGATGATGGCGACAAAGGCGCCTTCGGCGGCGAAGGCGTTGGCGACAGCCAGGCCGATGCCCTTGCTGCCGCCGGTTACCACTGTGACTTTACCGCTCAGTTTGAGATTCACCTGATGCTCCGCAGAGTACGTTGACGATAGCGGTCAACGATACTCCACATTGCGTCCTTGATCCTACTGTGGCGTGAGTGGCTGGGGGCGTCGTGCGTTAACCATTGGACGGCACAGGGACGGCGGGTGCGGCGGTGCGCTGACGACGATCCAGATTCCAACTGTAGAGCGCAACGATGAGTCCGCTGGCAGTGACTGCGGCCGCGACGAGCGGTGTGGCGGCAAGGCCGGGCCCGTGGTCGATGGTAAGACCGCCCAGCCATGCGCCCGCAGCATTGCCCAGGTTGAATGCCGCAATGTTGAACGCCGAGGCCAGGTTGGGCGCGTCACCTGCCTTTTCCAGGACGCGCATTTGCAGCGGTGGTACGGTGGCAAAGGCAGCGGCGCCCAGCACGGCGACCGTGACAATGGCGGCAAACTTGGCGTGTATGGTCAGACTGAATACCGCCAGCACCACGGCCAGCAGGGCCAGGCTCGCGATCAGGGTGGGCATGAGCCGGCGATCGGCGAGTTTGCCCCCGTAGGTGTTGCCTGCCACCAGACCGACGCCGAACAGTAGCAAAATGGGCGACACCATGCTCGGGCTGACGCCGGCCAGTTCTGTCAGCAGCGGGGCGATATAGGTGAACGCCGTAAATACGCCGCCAAAACCCAGTACGGTCATGGCAAAACCCAGCAGCACCTGCTTGCGCCCTAGCGCGCGCAGCTCGCCCATCAGGTCGCTGCCATGATCGCCGCGGCTGCGGGGGACCCAGATCGCAATCGCCAGCATGGCCGCCAAGCCCACCACTGTGACTGCCCAGAACGTCGAGCGCCACCCCCACGCCTGGCCCAGCCAGGTTCCGAAGGGCACCCCCAGTACATTGGCCAACGTCAGGCCGGTGAACATTAGCGCAATGGCTGACGCTTGTTTGTCTGGCCTGACCAGACTGGTGGCCACCACTGACCCCACACCGAAGAACGCGCCATGGGCTAACGAGGTGAGTACCCGAGCGGCCATCAGCGTGCCGTAGTCGGGTGCCAGCGCACAAGCCAGATTACCGAGCGTAAAAATCAGCATCAGGCTCAGCAGTAACGTTTTGCGTGGCAGTCGGGTGGTCAATATCGCGACAGGTGGTGCGCCCACCACGACGCCCAGGGCATAGCCCGTGACCAAGAGGCCCGCACTGGACAGTGATACGCCCAGATCGGCGCCGACTTCGGGCAATAGACCCATGATGACGAACTCTGTGGTGCCTATGCCAAACGCACCCACAGCTAGCGCCCAAAGCGCAATAGGCATTTCAATCTCCAAAAGAATGCAGCGGTTTATCCGTATGGACGACATTGTGCGTCGCAATATTTGTGAGAAAAAGAGGTCTACAATCACTAGACTTGTGTCTAGGAGTCAATAATGACGCTCAATTCCGACGCATTGAGGGTGTTTCTGGCGGTGGTCGATACCGGCAGCATGAGTGCGGCCGCGGAATTCTTGGGGCAGACAGCCTCAGGTGTCAGCCGAGGCCTGTCGCGCCTGGAAACTCAGTTGGGGGTGACTTTGTTGACGCGCACGACGCGTCGCATGGAGCTCACCGAAGAAGGTCAGTTGTTTTTGCAGCGTGCGCGCGGCATCGTCGGTGATCTGGATGAGGCCGAAGAGTGCATGCGCATGCGCCAGCAACAACCCGCCGGCAAGCTGCGCGTCGACGCATCAGCGCCCGTGATGTTGCACTGCGTGACGCCGCATATGGCGGCGTTCCGAGCGCAGTACCCGGAGATTTCGCTAGAGCTGACGAGCAATGACCGGATCGTCGACCTTGTTGAACACCACACCGATATTGCTCTGCGTGCCGGGCCGCTCCCAGATTCCAGTCTGCATGCGCGTGCGCTGCGGCCATCACCGCGTTGGGTGGTAGCCAGCCCCGATTATGTGGCGCGTCGAGGCAATCCCGCCACTGTGGCCGACTTGCGTCATCACGAACTGCTGGGTTTTACCCAGCCCGAGACGCTCAACGTGTGGCCGCTGCAGCAAGCGGACGGCACGGGGCTGACCGTCAGACCGACCTTGGCGACATCCAGTGGGGAAACCCAGCGCGCGTTGGCGATTCACGGCGTGGGAATTGCTTGTCTGGCCGCATTCATGGTGCAAGACGATCTCGCGGCGGGTCGCCTCGTGAAATTGCTGGAGGCCGCCCATACCGATTATCTGCAGCCGATGCATGCGGTGTATTACCGTAATACGCAGTTGGCGCAGCGTATCACGTGTTTCCTGGACTTTTTGGCCGAGCGGCTCTGACACCTGTCGGGCTAGTTGCCCCCGAATTCAGGTCAACTATGGCGTCTCGGCGTATGGCTACGCGGGGGCGCGCCGACAGTGGATCACGCAAACGTCTGTTCCATTTCACGTCGGAACTGCACGGCGGGTGCGTTTTCGTCAAAGTCGATATCGTGCCAACGGATCGGCTGCGATTGTCGAATCGGATTTTTCAGCTTGACCTTGTGGGCCAGTCCTAGCGGCAGATAGCCATCGGCGACAGAGTCGCGTGCGGGCATCAGGCGGCCATACACCGTATAGCCCCCTTCGCCATCGAGTTCTTGACCGGCGGGTAAATCGCGCTTGGCCGTGGCGACGACGTCGCCGTGCCAGCCGGTTGCAGAGCCTGTCGGCTCATGTCGCAGCCCGACACTGGCCACGCTGATGCCGAGCTCCAGTCCAATCAAGTGATAGGGCTTGTACATCGCAGCGTAGTTCCCGCTGGGATCGGTAATCAGGCCATATTCCTTGAAGCAGCGCCGCACGTAGTCGCTATCGGCGGCCAGCGTGACGTAGACGCCCCAGCGCAAATCGCGAAATACCGGGCGGCCATCGCGTTCCAGCGACGAAATCACCTCCACCTGGCCTCGATGGTGCAACATGCCGCCCTCTTCGCGAGGGCGCAGCACGCGCGCCAAATCGTCGACGCCGCAGGGAGGGAAATGCAACCCCGATGGCGAAGGCGCCAGACCGGTGGCATTGGACACGGCTGCCATCTCGATGGCGCTTTTGGTCCCATCCAGAAAACTGTTGAACATTTGGGCATTGAAATCGCCCGCGGCCACCATCTCGTTCGTAAAGCCGTAGTAGGGCCACACCGTCTCGGGCGTCGATGTATGAAACTCGGGCAGATACTTCGTACCTTTGCCCGCCGCAATCACCTCAAAACCGCTCGTACGCGCCCAATCGACCATTTCGCAAATCAGGGCAGGCTGGTCGCCATAGGCCAGCGAATACACAATGCCGGCCTCACGCGCCTTTCGCGCCAACAGCGGGCCGGCCAGTGCATCGGCTTCGACGTTGACCATAATGATGTGCTTGCCGTACTCGCAGCACGCCAGCACATGCGCGATGCCAGCGGCCGCCTGGCCGGTCGCATCAATCACAATCTGCACCTCCGCGCTGGCAATGACGGTCTCGGCATCGTCGCTGAAAAACACCCGGCCGGACTTTGCGGCATCGGACACGCTAGTCGAATGCAGCGCATCGGCCGGCCAGCCCACCCGAGTCAACGCCGCACGGGCCCGATCGGGCCTCAAATCCGCCACCGCGACCAACTGAATACCCGGCGTACGCTGGGCCTGACTGAGAAACATCGAGCCGAACTTGCCCGCGCCAATCAGCGCGACGCGTAAAGGTTTACCGTCAGCCTGGCGTTGCTTGAGCATACGGTGCAGATTCATGGCGTCTCCTAAGCGCGTGAGCCGTCAGGGTGCGACTCATCAACCTGGTATCAGGGATATCGGCAGTGCTGCAGACGCCAGAATAGCGGTTTTCTGTGATGGATAGCGAAAGTATTTGCGTTCAAACGGATGGCTAGCGCAATCAGGCATCCGCCGCATAGAGCTCGCCCGCCAGCACACTACGCCAGTTCGTCCACGTCATGCGGGGTCGATCCGTCACATGCCGGTTATAGGGCGCATCAAACAGAATATGCTTCCACCGAGGCCGGATCGCACCGTTGATCTCTGGCTTATCGTCAATCAACAAATCGCCGTGAACCAGCGTCTTGTCCCGAGTCAAAATCAATCGGTTCGTCGCCTCACGCCCGAGATGCTTCTCGACCCATAAATACTTTTCCATCACGCAGTTCTCGAACTGAGTCAGCGGCGAAGTACAAATGCGAATATCCATTCCCAGCGCCAGCAACGCCTTCACCGCCTCCAGCGCACCCGGCACAGGTGGCAAATCACGCACAAATCCCGGCGCCGTATAAATCGCCTCCGCCCGGCCCCGAAGCTCGCGCGGATAATCCTTCAAAATATGGAACGACTTACGATCCTCATGCTCGACTGGCGCAATATCCGGATACCGCTCTCGCCACACCGTCAGAAAGGCCTGGTCAAAATCAGCCAACACCCCATCTTGATCCAACAAAATAAGCATGGTCAGTTCCCACCGGTAAGCGTGCCGTTGATTGTGCCACGCAACCCTCACCCCCGACCTCGCTCACCCAGCACAAACCCTCTTTGCATCTCACGCGATGTCTCAACACGCGAGGGGAACTACTCCGTTGTGAGTCCCGAGCCGTCTCCGTGGCCCCGCCGGCCTTTTGAACGACGGGAAGTCCCGCGCAGCGGGATCTCGGCCCCTGATCATGGGCCGAGCCGTCGTGATTTGGCCGGCGGGGCCACGGAGACGGCTCGGGACGCCTCAACAGAGATTCTCCCGCTACGTCGAGCGCATCACTCGAACGCCAACTCCGCCGGCAGCGGAACATCCCACCCGCCGCCTAACGCTCTCACCAACCCAACCGCCGATCGGGCACGTTCGCCATCCAATTGCACTGAGACACGCTGCTGCGCCAATACGGTGCGGTCCGCTTCGATGACATCAAGGTAGCTGATCGAACCTTCCTTGTATTGCGTATGCGAGATGCGTGCGGCGCGTGCTGACGCTTGCAGCGCGGCGTCTTGAGCCGACATCTGGCTGGACAGGATGCGAAGGTTGGCCAGATTGTCTTCGACCTCTCTGAATGCCGTCAGGACCGTTTGCCGGTAGTTAGCGACATCCTCCTCGTAGACGGCGCGTGCGCGGTCCAGGCCTGCCTGGCGACGGCCGCCGTCAAAGATGGGAAGCGAAAGGGCGGCACCTACGATGGGGCCCAGCAGGAAGGTGCGGCTGGACCACTCAAACAAATTACCGAGTTCAGACGATTCAAACCCGGCCGCACCCGTGATGTTCAGCCGAGGGAAAAATGCGGCCTTGGCAACACCGACGCGAGCATTAGCAGCCGCCATGGCGCGCTCCGCGGCGGCAATGTCCGGACGACGTTCGAGTAGGGTCGAGGGTAGGCCCGCAGGGATGTTGACAGCGATGCGAGTCAAGGGTTGTGCGGCCAGGTTGAAGTCCGCCGGGGCTTTGCCGAGCAAGACCGCCAGCGCATGTTCCGCCGTGGTGCGGCGGCGTTCGAAACCCAGGGCTTCAGCGCGTGCAGACTCGAGCTCCGAGCGGGCCCGCGCGAGATCGAGCTCGCTGATGTCGCCCGCATCGTAGCGGCGCTCAATGAGTTGTAGTGTCTCTTCGCGCAACGTGACGGTTTGCCGATACAGGCGTAAGCCGGCATCCAGCTCACGTACCTGGAAATAAGCTTGCGCGACGTCGGCCTGTAGCGCTAATAGCACCGACCGATAGAGGGCTTCGCTTTGCTGCGCATCCGCCGTGGCGGCATCGACCGTGGAGGCGACGCGGCCGAACAGATCTACCTCGTAGGCCACGCTGGCCTGGGCGCGCCACAACGTTGAGGGATCGGTCGAGTCGTTGTCGGATAGGCCTTGTGCCGCGGGCGAAGAGCGTTGGCGCGTCGGACCAAAGCCGGCATCCACCGTGGGGAATCGTTCCGAGCGCGCGTCGCCGAGCAGCGCCCGGGCTTGCTTCAGGCGAGCGGCGGCGGCCTGCAGGTTTTGATTGGCCTGTTGCGCCTCTTGCTCCAGCGCATTGAGGGTGTCATCGCCAAAGAGTTTCCACCATTCGCCGCGTAATGCTTGTTCGGCCGGTTGCGCGGCCTGCCACGTGCCCGCTTCATGTGCAGGCAAGGGCGACTCGGCCTGAGCCTCTTTGAACGCGGCCGGGGTCGTCACGCTGGGGCGCTCGTACTCCGGGCCGACCGCGCAGCCGGCCAGGATCAGCAGCATGGCGAGCAGGCCGGACATTTTGGGCAGGGCGGCCCGCACCCGCAAAGGACGCGTGGTCGCGGGCGCCATCGTGGAGCCCTCTGCAGAGAGGGCGTGTGTGGATAAGTGCGTCATGGTCGATGTGTTTTGCATAGCAGTTCTCTGCGTCTGTTCGGGCTTAGTGGCCCACATGCTCGCTAGCCGGTTGCGTTGTCACGGGGGCTTCATGGGCCGTGGCCGAGTGCAGCTTGCGTGTGCCCAGCGATCGCAGCAGTACATAAAAAACGGGTGTCAGGAACAAGCCGAACAACGTTACGCCGAGCATCCCGAAGAACACCGCCACCCCCATGGCTTGCCGCATTTCTGCGCCGGCGCCAAAGGACAGGACCAGTGGCACCACTCCCATGATGAAAGCAATGGACGTCATCAAAATAGGCCGCAAGCGCAAGCGACTTGCTTCGATGGCGGCCTGCAGCGGCGTGCTGCCCTGCATCTCCAGTTCGCGTGCGAATTCCACAATCAGGATGGCGTTCTTCGCGGATAACCCGACCAGCACCATCAACCCGATCTGGGTGAAAATGTTGTTATCGCCGCCCGTTAACCACACCCCTGTCAGCGCCGCCAGGACGCTCATCGGCACGATCAGGATGACAGCCAGGGGTAGCGTCAGGCTTTCATACAAGGCGGCGAGCACCAGGAAGACCAGCAGCACACTGATGGGGAATACCCACAGCCCGGCATTACCCGCCAGGATTTGTTGGTAGGTCAGGTCCGTCCATTCGAATTTCACGCCACGTGGCAAGGTCTCGGCCGCGATACGTTCTGCCGCTTCCTGGGCCTGGTCGGATGAGTATCCGGGCGCCGGTCCGCCATTGATATCCGCGGCCGTAAAGCCGTTGTAGCGCACCACCATTTCCGGGCCAAAGGTCTGACGTACATTGACCAATGCGGATAATGGCACCATTTGCCCGGTATCGCTGCGGGTCTTCAATTGTCCAATGTCGTCAGGGTGGGCACGGAACTGCGCGTCAGCCTGTGCGCGTACTTGGAAAACCCGGCCGAAACGATTGAAGTCGTTGACATACATCGAACCCAGATAGATTTGTAATGTGTCGAACACATCGGTCACGGGCACACCCAATTGCTTGGCCTTGACCCGGTCGAGGTCTACGTCCAGTTGCGGCACGTTGATCTGGTAATTGGAGAACGTCGGGCCGAGCTCCGGCGTCTGCTGTGCTTTGGCCAGGAACGCCTGGGTAGCCTTGTCCAATTCGGCATAGCCCAGCGAGGCACGGTCTTCGATTTGCAATTTGAAGCCGCCCATCGTGCCCAGGCCCATGACCGGAGGTGGTGGGAATACCGCGATATAGGCATCCTTGATCGACGCGAACTTGGCATTGAGCGCGCCCGTGATGGCGTCGCTGGACAGGGCAGGATCGTGACGTTCATCAAAGGGCTTGAGGGTCACGAAGACGATGCCCGCACTGGAGCTATTGGTAAAGCCGTTGATCGATAGGCCAGGAAAGGCGATGGCACTGGCCACGCCCGGCTCCTTGAGCGCGATATCGGACATGCGGCGGATCACGTCTTCGGTGCGGTCCAGCGAGGCACCATTGGGCAATTGCGTAAAGCCGATCAGATATTGCTTGTCCTGGGCGGGCACAAATCCGCCCGGCACCAGTTGTGAAACGCCGACGGTTGCCGCCAGCAACACGACATAGATGCCCATTGCGCCGGCTTTGCGGCGAATCACGCCTGTGACGCCGACCGCATAGGCATCCGATGAGCGCGAGAAAAATCGGTTGAACGCATTGAAGAATCGTCCAAACAATCGGTTCATTACGCGCGTCAGCCAATCGGGTTTGTCGTGATGACCCTTTAACAAGATGGCAGACAGGGCGGGCGACAGGGTCAACGAGTTAAATGCCGAGATGACCGTCGAGATGGCGATGGTCATGGCGAACTGTTTGTAGAACTGACCCGATAGCCCCGTCATGAACGCCAGCGGTACGAACACCGCGCATAGCGTCAGTGCGATAGCGATGATGGGCCCGCTGACTTCGCGCATGGCGCGATAGGTAGCGTCGCGCGGTGTGAGCCCGGCGGCAATATTGCGCTCGACGTTTTCGACGACCACGATCGCATCATCGACCACAATACCGATGGCGAGCACCATGCCAAACAGCGACAGGGCGTTGATCGAATAGCCGAACATCAACAAGAGCGAGAACGTGCCCACGATCGACACCGGCACGGCCAATAGCGGAATCAACGAAGCCCGCCAGGTTTGCAGGAAGACGATCACGACCAGCACCACCAGGGCGATGGCCTCCAGCAGCGTCGTAATCACCGCCTTGATGCTCGAGCGCACGAACTGCGTCGGGTCGTACTCGATACGGTATTCCACCGAGGGCGGAAAGTCGGCGGCGAGTTCTTTCATGGTCTCGCGAACCTGCGAGGAAACGTCCAGCGCGTTGGCGCCAGGTGACTGCATGATTCCCATCCCGATAGCGGGCTTGTTGTCCAGCAACGAGCGCAACCCGTACTCCTGGGCGCCCAACTCGATGCGCGCCACATCCGACAGTCGCGTGATAGCGCCATCAGGAGAGGACTTCAAAATAATGTTGCCGAACTCGGTTTCGTCTTTCAGGCGACCCTGCGCATTGACCGAAAACTGCATGGGCACGTCGCCCACCGTGGGCGAGGCGCCGATCACGCCCGCAGCGACCTGCACGTTTTGCTCGCGAATCGCGTTGACGACGTCGGTGGCGGTCAGGTCGCGTTGCGCGACCTTTTGCGGATCGAGCCACACACGCATGGAATAGCTGCCCGATCCCCAGATTTGTACTTCGCCCACGCCGCTAATGCGCGCCAGACGGTCTTTGACGTTAAGGACGGCGTAGTTGCGCAGATAGGTGCTGTCATAGCGATCGTCAGGCGAAATCAGATGCACCACCAGCGTCAGTGTCGGCGAGCTTTTGGTGGTGGTGACGCCCAGGCGTTGAACGTCCGGCGGCAGGCGCGGCAAGGCTTGCGAGACCCGGTTTTGCACGAGTTGTTGCGCCTTGTCCGGATCGACGCCGAGTTTGAAGTACACCGTCACGGCCAGGTTGCCGTCGCTGTTGGCTTGCGACTGCATGTAGAGCATGTCCTCGACACCGTTGATGGATTCCTCCAGAGGCGAGGCAACGGTATTGGCGATCACGGCGGGGTTGGCGCCGGGATACTGGGCACGCACCACGACCGACGGCGGCACCACTTCGGGGTATTCCGAGATGGGCAGCTGGAACATGGCCAGCAGGCCAGCCAGCAAAATAATCACTGACAAGACGCCTGCAAAGATGGGCCGATCGATAAAGAATTTAGAGATGTTCATGCTTGCTTCCTGCAAGGGGCACGGTGACTTCAGGCAACACGGGATCTAGCCAGCACACGATTTGTGTGCTGGCAGCTCTGCTTGGATAAAGCCTTTTATGTGTTCAGGCGCTGTCATCCCGGCGCCGGCCTAACGTCTTCAGTTGATACTGGCTGTTGTGGTTGCGGTGGTGCTTGTGGCGGTTGTGGCGGCGGTTGTCGCTGTCGGCGTGCTTTGGGGCGAATCTTCCATCGAGACCAGATTGGGCGCCACGATTTCGCCCGGACGCACGCGCTGTAGACCATTGACGACGACACGTTCGCCCGCTTGCAACCCTTCGGTGATGACGCGCAACTTGCCTTGGCTCGCACCCAGCGATACTCGTCGATAGACCGTGCGACCTTCGTCGTCCACGACCAACACGAAGCGTTTGTCCTGGTCAGTGCCAATGGCGCGCTCTTCAACCAGGACGGCCGCGTGGGGTTCCGTGCCACCCAGGCGAATGCGAGCGTACATCCCCGGCAGCAGCGAGCCATCGGCGTTGTTGAACATTGCTCGCACGCGTATCGTGCCCGAGGTGGTGTTGATGCGGTTGTCGACCGATTGCACAACCCCTTCGCGGGAATAATTCTCCTCGTTCGCAAGACCCAGTTGGACAGGGACTGGCGCACCGGAGACACGGGCCGGACTCATGTACTTCAGATAGGTCCGCTCGTCGACGTCAAAGGCGGCATACATCTGAGATACCGATACCAGCGTGGTGAGGGGTGTCGACGTGGCACCGGCCGCTACGACGTTGCCTTCGGTGATTTCCGCTCGCGAGACACGGCCCGCCACCGGGGCGACGATTTCCGTGTAGCCTAGGTTCAGCTTGGCGGCATCCAGCGCGGCGTCGGCCGCTTGTACGTTAGCAGCCGCCTCTCTGGCATCGTTACGTTTTGATTCAAAATCGCGCCGGGCGATCGCGTTTTCCGCCAACAGGCGCTTGCCGCGTGCCAGCTCGGACGCCGTAAATGCGACCCGCGCGCGAGCGGCGGCGAGTTGCGCCTCGGCGCGGTCGACCTCGGCGGCATAGGGGCGCGGGTCGATGGTAAAAAGCGGATCCCCTTTGTTGACCAGGCTGCCATCTTTAAAATGCACCGCGGTCAGGGTGCCGGAGACCAATGGCCGAATGTCGACTCGGTCGATGGCTTCGAGCCGGCCGGAGTAATCCTGCCAGTCGATCAGCGTTTTGCCCAGGGCAGGCGCCACGTCAACGGACGGGGCTGCAGGCGCAGCCTGGGTCTGAGCGGTAGCGGTGCCGGCGGGGTCGCCCCACAGGGAATAACTGCCTGCGGCGGCCACCAGGGCCACAAAAATCGTCAACAGCGCAATAGGCGGGCGCGAAACAAGCATGATGTTTCCTTAGAGCATGAGGGATAATTGACCGAGGCGAAAAGGGCGGCGGTATTGCACCGCGCAGTCCCGAAATCCGGGGCTTGGGGTATCGGTCTAATCAGATAGGACGTATTCTGAGTGTTTTCCCGCGCAGGATAAATATAGCTATTCCGTCAATACTATTCAAAATACTCGACTAATAAAATCTAAAAGCGCGGTATGCTTTAGCCACTGCTATTTTGTTTTTCAGGACGGGACCATGGATCGTTTTCAAGCCATGCAGGTCTTTGTACGTGTCGTTGACGTCAACAGCTTTACCCGGGCCGCCGACAGCCTGGCATTGCCGCGCACGACAGTCACCACCACCATTCAGAATCTGGAGCGCCACCTGGGGGTGCGGCTATTGAATCGCACCACACGCCGCATCAGCTTGACCCCGGATGGGGCGGCCTACTATGACCATAGCCAACGCATTCTGGCCGACGTCGAGGAAACCGAGGCCTGCTTTCAAGAGGCGGCGGTTCGCCCACAGGGTAAATTGCGTATTGATGTGCCCGCCAGTGTGGGCCAGCGGATCCTGGTCCCGGCGCTCTGCGAATTCCACACGCGCTATCCCGATATTGAGTTGGTGCTTGGCATGAGTGATCGTCGCGTCGACCTGGTGCAAGAGGCCGTCGATTGCGTCATCCGAGGCGGCGAACTCGAAGACTCGACCCTCGTGGCGCGTCGTATCGGGTCGTTCCAGTTCCTGACCTGCGCGGCGCCGTCTTATCTGGCGCGCAATGGCGTGCCACATACGCTGGACGACCTGAAAAACCATACTGCCCTGAATTACTTTGCCAGCCGTTCCGGCCGTAATTACAACTGGGATTTTGTGATCGATGGCCAGGTTCACGAAATCGAAATGCCGGGGATCGTCTCTGTCAACGATTCGAACGCCCACTTGGCACTTGCGCTGCAAGGGTTCGGCCTGATCCAGACGGCCCGTTTCATCGCCTTGCCGCATGTGCTGGCGGGTGAACTGATCGAGGTGATGCCGCAGTACAAGCCCCAGGTGTTGCCGATTTCCTTGCTTTATCCGCAAAGCCGTCAACTCTCACCCAAGGTGAGAGTGTTTTCCGATTGGGTGGCGGAGTTGTTCTCGCGGTGTCCTCTGTTGCGTGGAGGCGACGGTACCGAGGCCTGTCACGACGTTCGCTATGCAGAATTGTCCCAGTCTGCAATGCGGGCCCCGCGCCGTGGCGAGCTCGCCGAACCCGAGTATGCGATATAGGACCTGCACGGTCCGACGGCAGGGTCGGGCAGGCCTGGCGAGCGGGAACATTCAGATGCCATGCCAGGGCGAACTGTGACGGGCCGCCCTGGTTCGTACTGTATATTTGAACGCTCGGCTTTTCCGCCTCATCGGCCCGTCCCATGCAGCAGCCCGTCCTACCCGCGTACTTGATTGCCCGCTGGCTACTTTTGCTAGTGCTGCTGGCCGGCGTTTATTTTCTCAGCGGTTTTTTGGTACCGGCGCTGGCGGCCCTGATCATCGGCCTGGCCACATGGCCGTTGTTTCAGCGCCTGGTCGCAGCCTGCGGTGGCCGAACCATGGTGGCGGCCTCATTAGCCCTGGTTGGCGTGATCCTGGTACTGATCGTGCCGCTGACCCTGGCGCTGTCATACGCGGTGCAGGAGGCCAGCAGTTTCATCGCCTGGGCCCTGGCCGCCAACCGTCACGGGGTAGAGGTCCCGACCTGGATCTCGGCATTGCCTGGGGTCGGTGAAAAGCTGTCCGAATATTGGCGCACGTATATCGGCGAGCCCCACGCGTTGGGCGCGTTGGTCGAAATGGTCAGCGGCGAACATCTGGGTAATATCTATCGCATGGTGCTGTCCGCAACCGGCAACGCCTTTCACCTGGTGCTGAATGTCATATTCATGTTGATCACGCTGTTCTTTGTGTACAAGGATGGCGACAACATGATCGAGCAACTGGACGTACTGGGCGAGCGGATTTTGCCGACACGCTGGCAACGCTTCTCCCGCGTGGTACCGGCAACCGTGGGCTCCACGGTGACAGGCATGAGCCTGATCGCCGTGGGTGAAGGGGTTGTGCTGGGCCTGGCGTACTGGATCGCTGGCGTGCCCTCGCCGGTGTTGCTGGGCGTGGTGACAGGCTTTATGGCCATGGTCCCCGGCGGCGCCCCGCTGTCATTCACCCTGGTGTCCCTGTATTTGGTGGGATCGGGGCAGTTAGTGGCCGGCATTGCGCTGTTAGCCTGGGGCACCATTGAGCTCTTCATCGTCGACAAGACCTTGCGCCCGCGCCTCGTGGGCGGACCGGTCAAATTGCCGTTTCTCCCCACGTTTTTTGGTTTGATCGGCGGGGTAAAAACCATGGGCATCGTGGGTCTGTTCGTAGGCCCGGTGCTGATGGCATTGCTGGTCGCCGTATGGCGCGAATGGGTGCGCAATGTCAGGCGCGACCGCGATCTGGCTCGATTAAAGAATGCAGAGGCGCCGACCAGGACGCAGGCCGACGAACCCGCGTAAAGCGATATGATTAAGCCTGCGTATGAAGCGTCGGCTCGTCCGATTGCATCGTGCGCGGGGCTCTTTCGACACATCCAAGTCGATTGTTCTCGTCGATATCATCGAGGAAAAAATGTCTGCATCATCCGTGGCGGCCCAAGTGGCCACTCTGCGCGAGCAGGGGTTTGTGGTCGCCCGCCAGTTTGCTTCACCCGACACCGTAAAGGCCCTGCGCGCTGAGACACAACAACAGTTGGCCCAGGCCGTTGCCCCACTGGAATACGAGGCCGATTTGCAATATCCAGGCGCGCCCACGTCCCGTCAGGCGCAAGGCGGCGCAACGGTGCGCCGTCTGCTCAATGCCTATGGCCGCGGCCCCCTGTTTCAGGCATGGTCCACCACACCAGCCGTGGCTAGCTGGCTCAGGACGTATTTTGCGGACACCCCCGTGTTGTCCACCGTCCATCACAATTGCGTCATGACCAAACACCCGGCCTACGGCAGCCTGACCGGCTGGCACCAGGATATCCGCTATTGGTCGTTCACTGACGATGACCTCGTCTCGACTTGGCTGGCGCTAGGTCCCGAGACCGCGGATAACGGTGGCCTGTTTTTCTTGCCGGGCTCCCACACCGCCCCATTCTCTGCCGAGCAATTCGACGAGCAAAAATTCTTTCGCGCCGATCTCCCGGAAAACCAATCCTGGATCAATCGCGCAGTCTGCCCGGATCTCGAACCCGGCGACGTCGTCTTCTTCCATTGCCGGACCCTGCATGCGGCGCGCCAGAACAGCAGCACGCAAGTCAAACTCTCCGTGGTCCACACCTATTATCCGCAGACATGTGCACCGTTGCCGCAGACCCGGTCGGCGTCCTTGCCTGGCGTACCGTTGTTGGCGTAGGTGTCTGCTGTGGGTGGCGGTTGGTCTCTGTCTAGGCGTCCCGTGCGCGTGTTATGGGTCACACCGGCCAGATCG
The DNA here is from genome assembly GCF_054779135.1 of Bordetella tumulicola. Lineage (NCBI taxonomy): Bacteria > Pseudomonadati > Pseudomonadota > Betaproteobacteria > Burkholderiales > Alcaligenaceae > Bordetella > Bordetella tumulicola. Next base: position 86,885 of record NZ_BAAGYU010000014.1, read on the forward strand.
CGACGGCTCGGCCCATAAGCACGGGCCGAGGTCCCGCTGCACGGGACTTCCCGCCGCTCAAACTGGCCGGCGTGACCCATAACACGCGCACGGGACTCGCAGTGCAGTGATGCCGATCCGCTCTCTATCCTGTGTAGCAGACAGCTTGCGCGTGGAGAAAATGCGAGCCCCGGTGTGGGATGCGAAGCGGCGCCGGGCCTATCACGACGGCTCGGCCCGTGACCAGGGGCCTCGGTCCCGCTGCGCGGGACTGCCCGTCGCTCAACGGCCCGGCGCCGCTTCGCATCCCACACCGGGGCGCCAATCGCACCACCGACGCATGCCCGAGCCAAGACCGACGCATTAAGCCGCCCTAAAGCGCCGCAATTTGCCATCCCCCGTGCCCATCCAGACGCAGCACGTGACCATGAAATGCGTCCAGTGTGCTGCGATGTCCCACGCTGACGAGCATGCTGTTCGGTAGTGTTTCGCGCAGCAACGTATAGAGCGCATGTTCCAGTCCTTCGTCGGTGGCGGAGGTCGCTTCGTCGAGAAAAACGATGGCCGGTCGGTTGAACAGAACGCGAGCAAAAGCCAGGCGTTGTTGCTCGCCGAGGGAGAGGACGCGTGACCAATCGTTAGGTTGGTCCAGGGCTTTGGTCAGGTGTCCGAGTTGCGTCTGGTGCAGTGCCTCGATCAGACGGGGATCGTCTGCAGGCGTGGCGTGAGCGGGGTAGGCCAACGCGGTGCGCAGGTCGCCCAATGGCAAGTAGGGGCGTTGCGATAAGAATAGCGCTTGTGCCTGTGTGGGACGTTGCACCAGGCCATCGGCATGCGGCCATAGGCCTGCCAGGGCGCGTAGCAGGGTTGTCTTGCCGCTGCCGGAGGGGCCTTTGATCAACAAGGCTTGGCTGGGTGTCAGGCGCAGGTGCAGGTCGCGTAGCAGAGGGTGCTCTTGATCGTCGGGGCGATAGACGTTTACGCCGTCGATGTGCAGGGCATCGGGCTGTGATCGGGTTTGCACGTGCGGCAGGGCGCGTGCTTGTTGGTTGGCATCCTGAAAGCCGTCTAGTCGCGTCAGGGTGGCACGGTACTGGGCGAAGGTGTCGTACGAGGTCCGAAAGAACGATAGTGAGTCCTGGACCTGGCCAAAGGCCTGGGCGGTTTGCATGACGTCGCCTAGCTTGATGGCGCCACTGAAAAAACGTTGGGCCTGCAGCATGAACGGGAATATGACCGCGATCTGGCTGATGGTGAGGTTCAATCCGTCGAACTTCACCATGCGGCGGATGAGCGCCCATTGGTTGGCGATGAATGCGGCAAAGCGTGTGGCCAAGGTCTGTCGTTCGACGGCCGCTCCTTGATAAAAGGCGACGTTCTCGGCGTTTTCGCGCAGTCGCACCAGTGCATAGCGGAAGTTTGCTGTGAGTTGCTCGGCGAGGAAATTCAGTCGAATTAACGGATGCCCGACTTTAAAGGCGAGGAGCGTGGCCACAATGACGTAGGCATACACCAGCATGACCATGGCGCGAGGCACTTCGATGCTGCCCAGGGTCAGCGGGCCGGATTGGATCCACAGAATCTGTGTGAACGCCACGAGCGACACGAGGGCGCTGATCGCACCGAACGCCAGGGCACGCGAGCCCGCCACAAATGCCGTGATGTCCAGTTCAATGCGTTGGTCGGGGTTGTCGATGGGGTCATCGAGAAATTGACCGCGGTAGTAAGCGCTGCCCGCCAGCCAATCTTCTGTCAGGCGTTCATTGAGCCAGACGCGCCAGTGAATTTCAAAGGCCTGGCCGATGTAGTAATCGATCAGCGAGCGCGCGACGTGGATGGTGGCCAAGATACCGAATACGCCCAGCATGATCCTGAACGCCCCGGCGTTCAGGGCCTGCAACGCGTTGTAGAACCCTTGGTACCAGTACGAAAACAGGACCGTCATGCGTACCGCGGCCAAAGCAAGCAATAGCTGCAGCGCCAAGCTGAGTAGCGGCCCCCAGCTACGGCGCGGGTCCAGGTACGGCCACGTCAGCCGCCAGAACTGACGACCCCACTGAGTCGTGCGCGCCAGGATGTAAATCAGTACTGCCGAAACACTGCCGGCAATAAGAAAACTGTACAGCAGCCAAAGCAGGCTGCTGCTTAATTGCTGATGCCAATTCAGATCCATAGGGAGCGGTGTACCTTGCGGGTGATTTGTTATGGGCGGGTTTGCCCCGCTAGTTAGCCCGGCTCCCGGGACGCGTGGATGACGCGATACAACGTGGGTGCCCTTTTAAAATTAGAGGGGAGATTGATAAATAGTTCCCTGGGGCAATCACAGGCTTGTCAGGTACTCGTCGCGTGTGCGGCGATAGCGGCTTGCCAGAAGGCTTCGGCCGCGGGTGTGAGCGTGGTGGTGGGGCGGTACAAGCAAATGTCGGTGCTGACCCGCCAATCGGCAGATCCTGCCTCGACGAGTCGGCCATCCTGTATCTCGGTCTCGATGAGACTGTGTGGTAACCATGTGATCCCGCGACCATCCAGCGCCATGTTTTTCAGGACAGTCGCCAGGTGGGCGGTGAAAACCGGTTCTACGCGCGCCTGCTGTAGTGCAGCCCCCAGTCGGGCGTGGATCAGGCGGCCCAGGCCGGATTCGATGCTGTAGGTCAGCATCGGGACGGTGTGATTCGCGTGTTCCGACAAGGTATGGCGAGGCCGGCCGGCACGATCAGGCGAACATACGGGGACCAGCGTGTCGCTGCCGATAGTCAGGGCTTGATAAGCCGGCGTGTCCAGGCGGCTGGGGGCTTGGGCATGGGTGTGGCACAGTAGAAACTGCACGCGACCTTGCTGCATCCAGGCTTCGCATTGTTGCAGCATGTCTGAGACGAGTTGAATCGGACCGATAGGGGTGCGCGACTCCAGGCCGCGCAGCCATTGCGGCAGGAAGGTCAGCGATAAGGCGTGGGTGGCCGCAAAGCGCAGGGTGGCGGAGCCGGCTGCCGCGACGGCACGGGCTTCGTCGGGCACGCGTGCGACACGTCCAAGGATTTCTTGCGCCGTCTCGCGAAACCAGGCGCCGGTCTCGGTCAAAGTGATCGGATGCGTGCTGCGGTCAAATAATTCGACGCCAAGCCATTCTTCGAGCGCGCGGATGCGACGACTGAAAGCCGGTTGAGTCATGTGCCGGTCTTGCGCCGCGCGCGAGAAATTACCGCTGGTGGCCAAGGCCTGAAAGTCTTCTAGCCAGGACAAATTCATGGCAATGCCTAGAAAGCATGAAAGCAGAAAAAAATGGCATTGGGCAAACCTCATGCCAAGCCTTGATAATACGCTGCATCGTTGACCGACACCTCGGTACAGCCCTGATTCCTCGAACGACCGGAGACCCTGTTCATGAAGATTGTCGACATCCGCGAATCTACGCGCCCGATTAAGTCGAATATTCGCAACGCGTATATCGATTTCTCGAAAATGACACTCAGCCTTGTGGCGGTCGTGACGGATGTGATCCGTGATGGCAAACCGGTCATCGGCTACGGATTTAACTCCAATGGCCGCTATGGGCAGGGTGGTTTGATTCGGGAGCGTTTTGCGCCACGCGTTTTGCAAGCCGAAGCCGATAGTCTGCTCGACGATACGCGTAACAACCTGGATCCTCACAAAATCTGGGCGACGTTGATGACGAATGAGAAACCGGGGGGGCACGGTGAGCGCTCGGTTGCTGTCGGGACGATCGACATGGCTGTCTGGGACGCCGTCGCCAAAATCGAGGAAAAACCCCTGTACCAACTATTGGCTGAGCGCTATGGAAATGGCAAGGCGAATCGCGACGTGTTCGTGTACGCCGCGGGTGGGTATTACTGGCCGGGGCAGGGGCTGGAAGGTCTGCGCCGCGAAATGCAAAGTTATCTGGACCGTGGTTATTCGGTCGTGAAAAAGAAAATCGGCGGCGCCTCGCTAGCCGAAGATTGCGCGCGTATCGAGGCCGTCTTGAAACTGCTCGGACCGGGGCAGCGTTTGGCGGTCGATGCGAATGGCCGGTTTGATTTGAAGACGGCGGTGGAGTATGCCAAGGCCTTGTCTCAGTATGATTTGTTCTGGTACGAAGAGGCGGGCGATCCGCTGGATTACGCCTTGCAGGCGGAGCTGGCGAATCACTACGCGGGATCGATGGCAACGGGGGAAAATCTGTTTTCTATGCAGGATGCGCGCAATCTGATTCGTTATGGCGGTATGCGCTCCGATCGGGATTGGCTGCAGTTCGATTGTGCGTTGAGTTATGGGCTAGTGGAGTATTTGCGCACGCTGGACATGCTGAAAGAAAACGGCTGGTCCGCATCGCGCTGCATCCCTCACGGCGGCCATCAAATGTCGCTGGCCATCGCGGCCGGGCTCGGACTAGGCGGCAATGAGTCCTACCCCGATCTGTTCCAACCCTATGGCGGTTTCCCTGACGGCGTACAAGTCAAAGACAGCATCGTGACCTTGCCGGAACTGCCTGGCATCGGCTTCGAAGGCAAGGCCGACTTGTATGCGGAGATGCGGGCGTTGGCTGAGTGATTGTGTGCGCGTGCTGGCGTTGTGGGATGTCTCTATGTTGGCGTCCCTGCCGAGTGCCTGGGGGTCGCTCCGGCCCGCCTCGACGTCCAGAAGAACAACACCCCCCGCTTAAAGCACAACCCGCAGGTGCTCATCCAAGTGCCCGGTCGGAGTAACCCGCCAGCCGCTTTGGGCGTAGCGCAACCAGCGACCCAGCACCAAATGGGTCAGCAGGCTGGCCCGTGCGCTGATGTCGGTGTCGGGGGGCAAGTCGCCATCGGTGACCGCAACACGCAAGGACTGCTTGATCGAGGCCTCGATGCGGTCGTTGATGTGGTTGATGCGTTCTTGCAGTCGGTTGTCTTCCGTGACCAGCGCATCGCCGGTCAGCACGCGAGTCATGCCTTTATTGCGCTCGGAAAACGCCAGCAGCATCGACACCGTCTTGCGGGCTTGGCCCACGCCATGGGGCTCTGCCGTCGCGATCTGGTTGACTAGCGTAAACAGGCTGACTTCGATGAATTCAATGAGGCCCTCGAACATTTGGGCCTTGCTGGCGAAATGTCGGTACAGCGCGGCTTCGGACACTTGCATCCGTGCTGCCAGGGCGGCCGTCGTGATACGGGCCGCGTGTGGCTGCTCTAGCATTTCTGCCAGGGTTTGCAGGATCTGGTTCTTGCGCTCGCCGGGTTTGCTCGCCATGGCTGACAACGGATGGGTCCGACAAAAAGGGAAAGGGCGTGTATGCTACACCGCACGCACTGGACGGCGGCGCAGCAATAAATCACTGACCGAGTTTACCCGCAAGTCGACATAGCTCGGTCGCTGGTTGTTGCGACGAGCAAAAGGTGTACCCGAGTGATACACGTGCACGGTGCGCAGACCGACCTGGCGAGCGCTGCGCAGGTTAGGCAGCGTGTCCTCCACGAGCACGGCGCGTGCCGCGGGGACGCCTTCGCGAGCCAACACGTAACGGAGCAGCGCCGGTGAGGGCTTGGGGCGGAATTCGCCGTGCAAACGCATATGCTCGATGGCCCATAGACTGTCGAACTGTTGCAGGATACCCAGATGCCGCAGCACGCTGCGCGCGTAATGAAACGGTGCGTTGGTCAGCAGCACCTTGCGGCCGGGCAACTGTCGCAGCTTGGCTGACAGGCCGGTTTCGGCGCGTATCAGGGGGCGCACGTCGAAGTCATGGCTGCGATGCAGGAAATCACGCATATTGATGCCGTGGTGACGTTCCATGCCGATGGCCGTCGCGCCGTAGCGCAGCCAGTACTTTGCGCGTAGCGCATTGGCGGTCTCGATATCGACATTGAGCGACTCGGAGACGGCGGCGGTCATGCCGCGATCGATGCACGGGAAGATCGCGTGCGAGCAGTCGTGCAGCGTGTTATCCAGATCGAACAGCCACAGGCGTTCGGAAACGCCCGCGGCAATGCGGCGCGAGCGACGCAGGCGCGCCGCGGGTCGCAGCAAGTAGCGATGCGCGAGCATCAATGCGAGCTGATCATGGTGCCAACGCCTTCGTTGGTCAGGATCTCCAGCAGCAGGCAGTGGGGGACGCGGCCATCGACAATGTGTACGGAGTTCACGCCATTTTTGGCGGCATCCAGCGACGACGAGATCTTGGGCAGCATGCCGCCAGAGATGGTGCCGTCGGCGAACAACTCGTCGATGGTCTGCGCGGACAGCTTGGTCAGCAGATTGCCGGCCTTGTCCAGTACGCCCGGCGTATTGGTCATCATCAGCAGTTTTTCCGCGCCCAGCACTTCGGCCATTTTGCCGGCGACCACGTCTGCGTTGATGTTGTAGGCCGTGCCGTCCTCGCCATAGCCGATTGGCGAAATCACCGGGATGAACTGGTCGTCTTGCAGCGCTTTGACGACGGCGGGCTCGACCAAGGTGATGTCACCCACGAAACCGATATCCAGTGGTTCAGCGGGATTTTCCTTGTTGGCCATGAGCTTTTTCTGGGCCTGGATCAACATGCCGTCTTTGCCGGTCAGGCCGACGGCTTTACCGCCTGCCTCGTTGATCATCATGACGATGTCCTGCTGGACCTGGCCGCCGAGTACCCACTCGACGACCTCCATGGTCTCGGCGTCGGTGACGCGCATGCCTTGTACGAACGTGCCTTGTTTGCCGATGCGGCGTAGCGCATCGTCGATCTGCGGCCCGCCGCCATGGACGACCACCGGGTTCAATCCCACCAGCTTGAGCAGGACCACGTCGTGCGCGAAGCTGCGTTGCAGGCGCTCTTCAGTCATGGCGTTGCCGCCGTACTTCACCACGATGGTCTTGCCGTGGAATCGTCGTATATACGGCAGCGCTTCGGAAAGAACGGCCGCCTTGATGGCAGGCGACGAAACGGGGGCAGGGTCGGGGGTGTCGGTCATGGCAACAAAAACTCAGCTAAAGAAGGAGTTAGTAGAAAAGTAAAATGCCTGCGCCGGCGCGGACATCGGCGCTGCCAGGGCAAGCATACGGCAGATTGTAGACCCCGCCTATGTCATATAGCCAAAACCTATGTTGTTATGCCCGACAAATAACCGCTATTCAGGTAAATTGGGGGCGTTTTTGCAACGGCCCCGGCCCGGTAGGCCGGGCTTTTCTACTTCACGGGGTGATTTATGCGCTTCTCATTTGCCCGGACGGCCCTCTTGGCCTCCGCGTTTTTTCTGGTCGGCACCGCGCATGCGGACAAGTTGATCGTGGGTGCGACCCAGGTGCCGCACGCCGAGATCCTGGAAGTCGTCAAGCCCGAGCTGGCCAAAGAGGGTGTCGAGCTGGATATCAAGGTGTTCAGCGATTACGTGCAGCCTAATTTGCAACTGGCTGATAAAGAACTGGATGCGAACTTCTTCCAGCATCAACCGTATCTGGACACTTTTAACAAGGATCGAGGTGCGAAGCTGGTGTCGGTCGGTCTCGTGCATGTCGAGCCCTTTGGCGGCTACTCGCGCAAGCTCAAGTCTCTGGACAAGCTACCCGAGGGCGCAACCATTGCGATTCCGAACGATCCGTCCAATAGCGGTCGAGCCTTGTTGTTGCTGCAAAAACAAGGTCTGATCAAGCTGAAAGATCCGACCAACATCGCGGCAACGCCACTCGACATCGCGGAAAATCCCAAGAAATTGAAGTTCCGCGAACTTGAGGCCGCGATTCTGCCGCGCGCCCTGGAGGATGTTGACTTGGCGCTGATCAACACCAATTACGCCCTGGAGGCCGGTTTGGTTCCAACCAAAGATGCGTTGTTCATCGAGGGCGCAGAGTCACCCTACGCCAATATCGTGGTCGCGCGCGAAGACAACAAGGATGCACCCGCGATCAAGAAACTGGTTGACGCCCTGCATACCCCCGCAGTCAAGAAGTTCATTGAGGAAAAGTACAAGGGCGCCGTGGTTCCGGCGTTCTAGGCTCGTCAGGCTGATCAGCCTGCGGCCAGGGCTTTTTTGAGGGTGGCGTGAAACTCGGCGACATCGTAGTCGCCGAGATAGCGCTTGATGATATGCCCTTGTTTATCGATCAGAAATGCGGTGGGCGTGAGCTTGACGTCGCCAAAGGCGCGCGCGAGCTCGCCTTTAGTGTCCAGGGTCACCGGAAACGGCAGTTTGCGTGTTTCGGCGTAGTTGAGCACATAGTTGGGCGGGTCATAGCTCATCGCGACGGCGACGGTCTCGTAGCCCTTGGGCGCGTATTCGTTGTAGGTCTCAATCGCGCCGGGCATCTGTTTGACGCACGTGACACAACTGGTCGCCCAGAACTTCACCATCACGACCTTGCCACGCAGATCCTGCATGCTGAAGGTCTTGCCTTCGATGGTGGTGAAAGCCACATCCGGGGCGGTGGGAGCTGGCCGCCATACAAACCAGGCCCCGATACCCGCTGCCACCAGAACGGCCAGGGCAAGAACAATTTTTTTCATGGCTTGCTTTTTCAGTTATTGGATGGGCATGACTTCTACGCCACCCGAGCTGCTGCTGCCGCCCGACTCGATGGGGGCGTTGGTCTGCGTGCCCGACGATGACGAGTCCTTGGGTTTGGAGGACGAGGTTCCTGACAGGCGAAGGGCTTCTTCGCGGCTGATGAATTCGAAGATTTTCACGACCTTGGCCACGCCGCTGACGCCTGACGCGGCGGTGGCCGCGTTATTGCCTTCGGCTTCGGTGACCAGACCCATCAGGTAGACCACGGCATGATCGGTGGTGACATCAATCGTTGCCGAAGGCACGTATTCGGTATTGAGTAGTTTGGTTTTGACCTTGGAGGTCAGCCAGGTGTCGCTCGAGCGGGTGCCGAACGAGGCGGCCGGTCCGATATTGAGCTGGTTGACGACCTTTTTGACGTGCTGAACGTTTTGCGCCAGGGCGGTGGCCTGATTTTTGGCCTCGGCGTTGGGGACGTCACCGGTCAGCAGGACCACGTTGTTATAAGACATGGCGTTCACGCGCGCCGCGTCGCCGAGCTTGGCGCTGATATCCCGCTCGGCTTTGAACTCGATATTCTGGTCTTCGAGTTGAGCGCCCGAGGTACGCCGGTCGGTGACCACCACGGCGGTCGTAGCCGCGGCACCGCCCACGAGCAGGGGCGCACACGCCGACAGGGAACCTGCCGCAGTGGCGATCAGAGCTGCCAACAGCAGGGGGCGGGCGATCTTCTTGGTATCGTGGATCATTCAGTGTCTCCGAGAAGTAAGGCGTCTATACCGTCACACAGCGCATGCAAGATCAGGGTGTGAACTTCCTGGATGCGCATGGTGCGGTCATGAGGCACACATAAATTGACGTCGTGCTCGGTCAATAGTTCACTCATGACCCCCCCGCCTTTGCCGGTCAGGGTGATGATGGTCATCTCGCGTTCGTGAGCGGCCTCCATGGCGCGGATCACGTTGGGGGAATTGCCGCTGGTGGAAATTGCAACCAGCACGTCGCCGGGTTGGCCCAGGGCGCTGACTTGGCGTTCGTAGATTTCTTCGAAACCATAGTCGTTGCCCACAGCGGTCATGATCGCTGTGTCGGTATTCAGAGCGATTCCCGCCAACGGCAGTCGTTCGCGCTCGAAGCGGCCGACCAGCTCGGCAATGAAATGCTGCGCGTCAGCGGCCGAGCCGCCATTGCCGCAGGCCAGAATCTTGCCGTTATTGGCCAGCGCCGCGAACAGCAGGTCGACCGCGCCGGCCAGCGGGGCCGATAGCGCGTGCATGCTTGCTTCGCAGACTGCCATGGCGTCACGAAAGTGTGACGTCATCCTAGAGGTCATATCCATGGCCGCCATTATCTCACGGTGGCGGGCGCAAGGGCGGACGGGGAAGAGGTCGCCTCTAAGGATAAGGATACAAGTGTCACGAGAACTCTCTGCGTCAAAGTGTAAAGGCCGCCGTTAGCCATTCGATCTCATCCGCATCAAAGGCCACGACATCAAACCGCACAGGCGGCGTGCGACCCTGCCAATGCTGGCGAGCCAGGCCGGGCAGCAGCAACGCCGCACTGCGGGCAACGCGGGCGCGCTTCATGTGACCTACGCTGGCGGCCGCCCCGCCATAACGACTGCTGGCCCGCGCTCGTACCTCGACAAACACCAGGGTGTCGCCATCGCGCATGATCAAATCGATTTCTCCGGTGCGGCAGTGCACATTGCGAGCCAGCGGGATCAGCCCCGCGTCTGTCAGTCGTCGCAAGGCCCGATCTTCGTGGGTGGCGCCCACGCGCTGTGTGGGTGAAACCTTGGGCTCGGACCGGCGCACATCGGTCGTTGTCCGCGCTAGCGCCGCCTTACGCATGGCGACGCGGCGCCGTTTCAATTGGCGTTGCTGTGCCAGACGGGCGCGTTCATAGGCAATATCCAGAAAAGGATCGTGCATGTCGTGAGATGCCCTGCTCGTGTCGGGCGGCTACACTGACATACTTTGCTGTCAGGTTGCTATTGCCCCATGAATCAAAATGTCCCGCTTGCGCACGCTGGCGATGTATGGAGCCGCATGGCTGAACGTGTGGCCGGCCAGCATTGGCCTACGGCCACCTTATACGTCGTGGCCACCCCCATCGGCAATCTGGGGGACTTGGGGTTGCGTGCCTGGCAGGCCCTCGCCCAGGCGGATGTGATCGCTGCCGAAGACACACGCTCCAGTCGCAGCCTGCTGGATGCATGGGGCATCAGCACACCATTGATCGCCGCGCATCGTCATAACGAGGCGACCGCCGCCCAAGATATCTGCCAGCGCCTCGAGCAGGGGCAGCGCGTCGCCCTCGTCTCCGATGCCGGCGCACCCGCCGTCAGCGACCCGGGTGCGCGTGTCGTAAGGGCCGTGCGGGCCGCCGGCTATATCGTGGTGCCCGTACCGGGCCCCAGTGCCGTCATCACGGCCCTCATGGGCAGTGGTGTCACCTCCGACGAAAATCCCGCCTATGCCTTTGCAGGCTTCGCTCCCCCCAAAGCCGTCGCACGGCAGCGTTGGCTGCGGTCATGGTGTGCCTTGCCCGCGCCCGTCGTCATGTTCGAATCCCCGCATCGCCTGACCGCGACGCTGAACGATTTGCTCGAGGTTTGCGGCGGACAGCGCGAGCTCACGATCGCCCGCGAACTGACTAAACGTTTCGAGCAAATCGCCACGCTGCCGCTATCTCGTGCCGCCGACTGGCTCGCCGAAGATCCTCATCGCGCGCAGGGTGAATTCGTTCTGATCGTCCACGCTGCCGCTTCCTCGGGCGACGACGATGTCGGCCCGGATGACCCCGCGACGATCGTCCTGCTCGATGCCTTGCTCGATACTCTGTCCGTGCGCGACACCGCTAAAGTCGCTGCCAAAGTCACAGGCCAACCCCGCGATGTTCTTTACGCGCTGGCGCTGGCCCGCAAGGAGGGCACATGAAAATCCCCTCGGCCACAGACCACGTAATTTATCTTGATACAGAAACCCCGTTGGGGCTCATGCGGCTAGCGGCTCGCGCCTGCGCCGCAAACGAGGTGTCCGGCCCGACTCGCCAATTGGCCAATCGTCCTACCGCGCGGGATCCTGACAGTGATGACACCGTTGTCGCTTTGAGTGGCGCCTGGTTTCTGGATCAATCCGACTTGCCCGCGCCCTCGGACGCCTGGCAGCAAGACACGCAACACCCCATCTTGCGCCAGGCTCAAACCGAACTCACCGAATGGTTCGCCGGTCAACGCCGCGAATTCGACGTTGCCCTGGCGCCGCAGGGAACGCTTTTCCAGCAAGCCGTGTGGCAGGCTCTGCTCGATTTGTCTTTTGGCACTACCTGCAGCTATAGCGATCTGGCGAGCGCGATCGGCAAACCCAAATCGTTCCGAGCTGCCGCCCAAGCCATCGGCCGCAATCCGATCTCAATCTTCATTCCTTGTCATCGAGTGGTCGGCCGCGACAGCTCGCTCACAGGATTCGGCGGCGGCCTGCCTCGCAAGCAAGCGCTGCTCCAGCATGAAGGCCATCGCTATCCGGGCCATCACGCCCGCGTGCGCCGTATCGACAACAGCCAATTGGCACTGCCTTGGCAGTGAATGGATTACTGCGCAGCCAGTTGCGGCAAAATCCCTGTCTGACTTGCCACCTGGCGCGCCACATCAAGCGCCGCTGCACGGTCAACATAAGGACCCAACCGGACCCGGTATAGACCGGCATTCTGTTGCACCACGGCCGTATCGCCTGACGAATTATCAAGCTGGCTATTGACCCGCTGTACGAGCGCCTGCGCGTTGGTGGGCTGACTAAACGCACCCATCTGCAGATAGATACCATCCGATCGCGACAACATCGACGGCCCGCTCGAACGGCTCGCGACACGGGTTACGTTGGAAGCCGGCGCAGGCGCCACTTCCTTGGTGGTCAACGTTCCGATGGGTGAGGGCGTTGGCTTCGATTCGGCTTTGGTCTCTTTCGCGGCCAACTTTGCGGTGGGCGACGGCGTCGGTTGCGCTTCGGGTTCGATCACCTTCATGGTCAGTTTTCCGACCGGCGCTGGCGTCGGTTTCGCCTTTGGCGCCTGCGCTATCTTGTCTGGCGCCGGCGTCCCCGTAATGTTAGTGCCTTCGGCCTGCGCCAGGCGGATTTCCTCAGGCAAAATGCGCTCCACCGTCACCTTGGCGCTACCCACCTTGATGAGTCCCAACTTCTTTGCCGCGGTATAAGACAAATCCACGATGCGACCGCGGTGAAACGGCCCGCGATCATTGATACGCACAATCACCGTGCGGCCATTGACACTGCTGGTGACCCGCGCATAACTGGGTATCGGCAACGTCGGATGGGCAGCCGTCATGGCGTACATGTCATAGGTCTCGCCGTTAGACGTGCGCCTGCCATGGAATTTTTTACCGTACCACGACGCTTTGCCGCTTACCTTGTAGGCTTTGTTCTCGTCGGTGATGGGCACATAGCGTTTGCCGAACACCTTGTACGGGCTATTACCACCACGGGACAATGGCTCAAGCTGCGGGATAGCGTCCGCGGTCTTTTCAATGCCTGCCGGCACGTCACGCTCGGGGCCGTCATCTTTGTAATAGCCTCCCCCCTTGCTCGTGCTGGAACTGCTGCTGGGGGAATGGGTAGGGGATTGGCTGCCCGTGTGCGACGGCGCTGTGGAAGTGCAACCTGCAATTACCACAGCCAAGCCGACCAATAGCGGGGTCAGGATCTGGCGGGTGTTCTTCAAGAGGATTCGTCCGGTAATTGTGCGCGATGCCGCACTAACAATGGGTCATGGTCGGCAAAGCGCTTGGCTAATTGCTCGACGACATAGACAGACCGATGTTGGCCGCCCGTACATCCGACCGCGATCGTCAGATAGCTGCGCGTATCTTGCGTGTATTGAGGTAACCAGCGCTGCAAAAAGCCCGTAATGTCGTCGATCATCTGGCCGACAATCTCAAAACTGGCCAGCCACGTCGCGACGGGCTCGTCGCGGCCTGTCAGGGGGCGCAAGTTGCGGTCATAGTAGGGATTAGGCAGACAGCGCACGTCAAAAACCAAGTCGGCATCGTTGGGGACGCCGCGCTTGTAGGCAAAAGATTGAAACGTCAGCACCAGTGGGGGCCGGTCGTCCTGGATCAGGTCTGCGATCCAGGAGCGGAGCTGGCCCGGGGTGAGGCCCGAGGTGTCAATGACGTGTTCTTGTTCACGCAACGGAGCCAGCAGATCGCGTTCCAGCGAAATGGCATCCAGGAGCGAGGGGGCTTGCCCGCCGCGCGACAGCCGGTCAGTGAGGGGGTGGCGGCGGCGGGACTCGGAATAGCGTTGCGCCAACGTTTGGGTGTTGGCGTCGAGGAATATCACGCGCAACGAGGTACCCATGGCACGTAACGCTGTGATGGTATCTGGCAAGTCGGCGAGCTCGCCTGGGGAACGCACGTCGATCGCGACCGCTACGCGTTCGAGCTGCTCATCGCGCGCGTTGGCGATGAACTCGCTCAGGAATCGAACCGGCAGATTGTCGATACACGTGTAGCCGGCGTCTTCGAGCATGCGCAGCGCCACGGATTTCCCTGAGCCGGAAATTCCAGTAATAAGGACAACTCTTAGCATGACCTCGATTGTTGCATGATTTTGCTTACCTGACACGCACTGGATGCCCGATGATAGGATCAGTAGGCATCAAGAAGAAGGAGTTTTGTTGTATCAAATTGATGTGACAGCGTAAGATGAGGCACCCGTACTACCCTGGCGAGTGGTCAAGCACGCCCGGCAGTGCCTCGTCCCCATTTTTCTTCGCAGCAATCAATGTCAGCATCTCCCATGTCAGCATTTCCCTGTGTGAGCCGCACGAGAGGGCCCTTGTGCCTGCTACTCATCCTGATATGGGCCGTGCTGTCCGGCGGGACTGCCATGGGGCAACCCGCAGCGCAGGGCCCGACCCTGCGTCCGGACACGATGCAGGCACGCGTGGCCGCCTGTACCGCCTGCCATGGCGCACAGGGCAAAGCGGGGACGGATGGCTACTATCCTCGCTTAGCCGGCAAACCTCGTGACTATCTTTACCATCAGTTGCTGAATTTTCGCGACGGTTTGCGTCAATATCGACCAATGACACATTTGCTAACAGGTCTGCCTGACGACTACCTGCTGGAAATTGCCACTTACTTTGCCGATCAGCATGTGCCGTATCCGCCGGCATCGCGGCCTGCGGTGTCCGCGAGTACGTTGGAGCACGGTCGCGTGTTGGCGACCCGAGGAGACACCGCTCGCGGCATTCCCGCCTGCGTGGCCTGCCATGGCACGTCATTCAGCGGACTGGCGCCCGCGATTCCGGGCCTGTTGGGCTTGCCGCGAGACTACATCGGCTCGCAAATCGGGGGTTGGAAAAACGGTTTGCGTCGAGCGGCGGAGCCAGATTGCATGGCCGATATTGTGCAGAAACTCACGCCAGAGGATATCGGAGCCCTGTCGGCCTGGTTGTCCTCGCGTACGATCGTGGAGCCTTATGTGCCAGATCCCGCCGGTTCAACGACCTTGCCTGCCGAATGCGGCAGCCAAGCCCAGCAGCGCTAAGGGGGCGGCATGAAACGCGTCATTTTGTATGTTCTGCTGGCCCTGGTCGTCGCGTGTGTGGTGGCGCTTGGCGTCGTGTACTGGCTGGGGACTCGCGATGAGGCGGTCCCGGCCGCCGCGGGGAACCCTGTCCAGGTGAGCGGCGCAGTGCAGACTGAAGGTCTGATCGAACAAGGCCGTTATCTGGCTCGTCTGGGCAATTGCATGGGATGCCACACAGCGCAAGGCGGTCAAGCCTATGCGGGAGGAACGCCGATCCCTACGCCATTTGGCACCTTGTACGGCCCCAACATCACGTCCGACGTACAAGCCGGCATAGGCGACTGGGACGCCGACGATTTTTGGCATGCCCTGCATAACGGTAAATCGAAAGATGGGAGTTTGCTGTACCCCGCTTTTCCTTATACCGAATACACGCGTGTATCGCGTGCTGATTCGGATGCGTTATTTGCTTTTCTGCGTACGGTGCCGCCATCCAGTCAGCCCAGTCGCGCGCATGAGTTGAAGTTTCCCTATGATCAAAGGGAGTTGCTGGCGTTTTGGCGGGCCCTGTATTTTGAGCCAGGGGTGCTGCAGCCGGAGGCCGGGCAATCGACGCAATGGAATCGTGGCCGCTATCTGGTCGAAGGGCTGGGTCATTGTGCTGCTTGTCACGCGCCGCGTAATAGCCACGGGGCCACGCGTGCCGCGGACGGCCTGGCCGGAGGAATGATTGCGGGGCTGGGGTGGTATGCCCCTTCTCTGGCCAATGACCCCGTGAGGGGGCTGGGCAAATGGAGCGCGCAAGATATCGCGACCCTATTGCGTACTGGGGTGGCGACGCACTCCACGGCCAGCGGGCCGATGGCGGAAGTGGTGCTGGGGAGTTCCCAATACCTGACCGAGACCGACGCGCTGGCGATGGGCCAGTATCTGAAATCCTTGCCAGCATCGTCAACGGATAGCGAGAACACGGTCACCCAACCCTCGACGGCGTTGCTGAACCACGGGGGCAAGCTGTACGCGCAGCACTGTGCCCAGTGCCATCAGGACCAAGGACAGGGCAGCGGGGTGGCCTGGCCAGCGTTAGCCGGTAATCCCACGGTGACGGCGCCGTCACCCGTCAACGCGATCCGACTGGTGCTCGATGGTGCCTACGCGCCCGCGACCGCCGCGAACCCGCGGCCGCACGGCATGCCGCCGTTTGGGCAGGTGCTGGGGGACAACGATATTGCGGCGCTGGTCTCGTATATCCGGTTCAGTTGGGATAACCGGGCGAGCGCTGTCACGGGATTTGACGTCAAGCGCGTGCGAGACGCGTCAACGTTGAACTGAGTTTGCAAGGGGGGCACGGCGCGATGGGGTGGCGCCGGCCCATTGATGTGATGGGGTTTATTTACTGCTTTGCAGAATCGCCATGGCCTGGCGTTCCATGAACTCGCCCAGCGTGTCGATGCCGCGCAGTTTCAGGATGGTGTTGCGCACGGCGGCCTCGACCAGCACGGCCAGGTTGCGACCGGCGGCCACTTGCAGCATGACTTTGCGCACAGGCAGGCCGAGCATGTCCTGGGTGATGTCCTGTAGGGGCAGGCGCTCGAATTTGTCTTGCGCCGTGGCGCGCACGAGGTGCACGATCAGTTTCAGGCGCATTTTGCGGCGGACCGAGGTTTCGCCAAAGATGGTGCGAATGTCCAGCAGGCCCAGGCCGCGAACCTCAAGCATGTTTTGCAAGAGCTGCGGGCAGTGACCCTCGATCATGCTGGGCGCGATGCGGGAAAACTCCACCGCGTCGTCGGCCACCAGGCCGTGTCCGCGCGAGATCAGCTCCAGCGCGAGTTCGCTTTTGCCCAGGCCGGATTCGCCTGTGATCAGCACGCCCAGGCCCAGCACGTCCATGAAAACGCCGTGTACGGTCGTGGTGGGCGCCAGTTTTTTGCTGAGATAGATACGTAACAAATCGATGAGCTGGGCCGCTGCGACGGGCGTGGACAGCAGCGGCACCTGGTGTTGCTCGCACTGATCGATCAGTTCTTGTAGGGGTGTCAGTCCATCGCCCAGCAGGATCGCCGGTACGCCGCCGAGCAAGAGCTCATCCATCAGATGGGTGCGGCGGCGCCGATCCATCCGCTCGTAGTAGGCGAGCTCTTCTACGCCAAAAACCTGGACGCGCGAGGGATGGATGAGATTCAGGTGACCCACCAGGTCGGCGGCCGCCATGCCATTATCGGGGACGGAGCGTTGGGCCGCAGGTTGGCCGGCGACCCAGTTGAAGGGGATATCGCCGACGTTATCGTCGATCAGTTCCTGGACCGTCAGCATGGCAGTAGTTCCGCGAACGTCAGCGTTGGCCCGTGGTCAGCATGCGATGGACTTCGGTCGGATCCGTCTCGGTGACCAGGGCTTCGCGCAACGCTTTGTTGGACATCAATTGCGCCAGTTCGGCCAGGATGTCCAAGTGTTGCTGAGTGGCCGTCTCGGGCACAAGCAGACACATCAGCATGATGACCGGCTCACCATCGGGCGCATCAAACGGCACCGGCTGCGCCAGCCGCACAAATGCGGCCAGGGGGGTTTCCAGACCTTTTACGCGACCATGCGGGACTGCCACGCCTTGGCCCAGGGCAGTGGATCCCAGGCGCTCGCGGGCAAACAGGCTGTCGAACACGATGGTTCGGGCCAAGCCATGATGGTTTTCAAAGAGTAGCCCGGCCTGCTCGAATGCCCGTTTCTTGCTGGTAACGGCCATGTCGAGCATGATGTTGCCGGCGGGTAGGATGCGCGACAAATGATTCATGCGGATCATTATAGGTGTTATCCCGCAGTGCAACAAACACTGCGTTCGCTCGCCTGTTGGAATCCACAAGCATAGTCGGTTCCGGGCGGGAATGGGAGGGGGTAACTTGCCGATGCCCCGGCGGGATCGAAACCATCCAGCGGGACACCGGTGTCAGGGCGATCCGTGAGGATCTTAAGGTTCAGTCCGGCCGTAGCGTGGCGCGAACAAGTAATGCTGTGCCTGCCTTATGGGCTGGGCGGTGCGCTGATATCGGGCAACCGCTTGACGGACTCTGCCGTGTGGCTCTGCATCTTGTCTTTGTGTTTCAAGACCTGACGGTCGATTTTGTCGACCAATAGATCGATGGCTGCATAGAGGTTTTCATCCACGGCTTCGCAATGGATATCCTTGCCGCGCAGTCTCATGGTGATTTCGGCTTTATGCCGCAGGGGCTCTACTGAGAGCATGACCTGGGTATCGATCACATGATCGAAATGCCGTAGCACTCGCGCCAGTTTGTTCATGACATATTCCCGGATGGCCGGGGTGACGTCGAGATGACGACCGCAGATGCTCAGGTTCATAGTGTGCTCTCCTTCCATATCAAAGAGAAATAAGTGCGCGTATTGCGCGGGAAAATGAGTAAAAAGGACCTCCTGTAGAAAAATAGAAATAGAACTGACTCAGTACTAGTGTATAGACTCTGCCCGGTAAAACAAGGGGCCCGGTCGCCGGGGTTACATCCGAAAATGTTCGCCTAGATAAACGCGCCGCACGGCGGGGTCGCCGACGATCTCGTCGGGCTGACCGTCCGTCAGAACCTTGCCCTCGCTGATGATGTACGCGCGGTCGCAGATCCCCAGTGTTTCCCTGACGTTGTGATCGGTGATGAGCACACCGATGCCGCGACCCTTGAGAAAGCGCACGATGCGTTGAATTTCGATGACGGCGATCGGATCGACGCCGGCAAAGGGCTCATCGAGCAGGATGAAACGCGGACGTGTGGCCAGGGCGCGGGCGATCTCGACGCGGCGGCGCTCGCCACCGGACAGCGAGATCGCGGCATTATCCCGGATATGACCGATCTGCAGGTCGTCGAGCAGGGCTTCAAGCTGCTCTTTAATTTCGGCCTGGGACAAGGCCTTGCCCTGCGCATTGAGTTGCAATTCCAGCACGGCCCGGATGTTTTGCTCAACGGTCAGACGTCGAAACACGGACGCATCCTGTGGCAGATAGGACAGCCCCATCCTCGCTCGTTTGTGAATCGGCATGGACGTGATGGTGGTGCCGTCGATTTCTATCCGGCCGGCGTCGGCGGGCACCAGTCCGACGATCATGTAGAAACTGGTGGTCTTGCCGGCGCCGTTGGGGCCCAGCAGGCCCACGACCTCGCCGCTGACGACCGACAGTGAGACATCTTGCACGACGGTGCGACCGTTGTAGATTTTGCGTAGGCCGGTGGCACGCAGGCTACCTTGTTTGACCCTGGGGGCGGACGACGAGGAAGACGGCGTGGAAGTCTGGGTCATTGCAACGGTATGAGCGGACGGCGAGGATGAATTAGCCATTTTGTTTGGCGTCTTTGGGGCCTTTTCCGCCACGGCATTCCGCGGCTGCGGCATCGGCTTTGGCACGCGGCTCGACAATCGAGCGTACGCGGCCGCCGGGCGCCGAGGAGTTGGCTCCCCCCTGGGCTTGGTATACCCCGGTTTTTTCGTTGTAGCGTACCCGCTCGCCACGGATGGTGTCGAAGGGTTTGCCACAGACGTAGCGGATGATGACGGCTTGCCCGATCAGGTCGAACTGACTTTTGTTGCTGTCATATTCGGCGCGCAGGCCTTTGCCCTCGATCACCTCGTAGGTGGCGGGCCGCTCTTGGCGGATGGTGACGACTTTACCTTTGTTGGCCCGGGCCGTGCCGTGCTGGTTGCCCGCGTCGTCTTCAGTGACCTCGAGTTCATCGGCGGTCAATTTCATGAGTCCGCGCGTCAGCACAACGTTACCAGTGAAAACGCTTTGACGCTTGATGTCATCGTAGTGCAGCGTGTCCGACAAAATCATCGTGCTGGGATCTTCGGCGGGCGCGTTCTGGTCTTGCGCGTGCACGCCGGCACCCATGCCCAGCAGCACGGTGGCGAGCAGGAACGTGATCGCGTGGCGGCGTGGCCGTGGGCTAAAGAAAGTCCGTAAGTCGGTCATGGTGGATTCTGGTTGGAGCCGTCTCGAGTGCGGCTGCGTGTTTCGGATCCGGCAATCTCGACGTCGGTGGACGCCGAGACCTGCAATTGCCGGGTTTTGTTGTTGTAGCGCATGCCAGTGCCGCTCATGCGTGAGTTGCCCTTGAGGACGATCGCAGGCAGGTCGGTGTAAATGACGTCCTCGTCAGGCAAGATGATGAGCTGTTCGCTACGTACGTCAAGCGCGTCGTTCTTTGCGTCTGGTTGGCGATGGACATGCGCCGAACCATTCATGATGATGCGATCACCGCCTTTTTCCATGATGGCGCTGTTGGCGGTGGCGACAGTGATAGGGTTGGCTTCTTGTTGGCCAACGGCCCGCGGGTCGGTGACATGGTAGGAGTCATCGTCCGGAAAGTGTTCGGCGTATGCGCCTTCCATACGATTGACGGGTTTGCCGCTGGCGTCCGTGCGCAACATGACGAAGTCGCGCGCCCAAGAATCCATCTCGTGGGTCAGGCGACGAGGCGGGTCGATGGGAATGGCACGCTGCGCGTAACCCGCCGCCCACCAGGTGCCGACCACTAGTGCAATCAGCAGCAGCAGGGCGATCAGCGCGGGAAGTCGTTCTTTCATGCGACGCCCTTGCGTTACTGAATCGCGCCCGGACCGAGCAGGCCGGGCGCGTTCATGAAGGCGCCGAGCCGGCCTTGGGCGGCCAGCAGCAGGTCGCAGCATTCGCGTACGGCGCCGCTGCCGCCGGGAACCGATGCCACCCAGTGCGCGGTCTGGGTGATGTAGCCGGGGGCGTTGGGGACGCTGGCAGCGAAACCGACCCGCTGCATGGCGGGCAAATCGATGATGTCGTCACCCATATAACCGATCTGGGAGAGTTCCATGCCGTGCCGTTGCGCCAGTTCGGTCAGTGCGGCGGCCTTGTCTCGTATGCCTTGCATGACATCGGCGATGCCGAGTTCGGCGGCGCGACGACTGACGATGGGGCCCGAGCGACCGGTAATCAGTGCGACCTTGAGGCCGCCTTCTGTGAGCAAGCGCAAGCCGTGGCCGTCCAGGGAATTAAAGCGTTTGAATAATTCGCCGCTCTCGCCGTAGTACAGGCTGCCATCGGTCAGGACGCCGTCGACGTCAAAAACCATCAGGCGTACGGCCGCGGCGCGCTGGCGTATGGCGGGAGCAATGCGGGCGAGCACCAGGGCTTCGGCGGGGTGGGGAAGAGGAGAAATCGTCATGGTCATACTACCTTCGCGGCCATCAGGTCATGCATGTGTAGGGCGCCCAACAGGGCGCCGTCGGCATCGACCACGAGCATCTGGTTCAGCCGTTGTTCGTCCATTTCCCGGGCGGCATCGACGGCCAGCGCATCGGGGCCGATGCTGCGCGGCAGGCGGGTCATGCCCTGGGCGACCGTTAGATTGCGAATGTCACCATGGCGTTCAATCAGGCGACGTAAATCGCCGTCAGTGAAAATGCCGACCGGCTTGCCTTCTGAATCTACCACGATGGTCATGCCCATGCCTTTGGCGGACATGACTTCGAGCACCGGAAAGAGGCTGGCGTCTTCGGTGACCAGGGGGAGCGCGGCGCCGTCGCGCATGACATCGCGGACGTGGGTCAACAGCCGGCGACCTAGCGTGCCGCCGGGATGCGAGCGGGCAAAGTCCTCGGGACCGAAGCCGCGGGCCTCCAGGCAAGCCACGGCGAGCGCGTCGCCGAGAGCCAGGGCGGCCGTCGTGCTGGCGGTCGGGGCCAGATTCAGCGGGCAGGCCTCTTGGGCCACGCTGGTGTCCAGGTGCCAGTCGGCCAATCGCGCCAATTCGGAGTCCGGGTTGCCGGTGATGGCGACCAGGGTGGTTCCCATACGACGGGCAACGGGCAAAATGGTGAGCAATTCCTGACCGGATCCGGAGTGTGAAATCGCGATCAGGACGTCGTCACGCGTAATCATGCCCAGGTCGCCATGGATGGCCTCGGCCGCATGGACGAAAAACGCCGGGGTGCCGGTCGAGGCAAAGGTGGCGGCGACTTTGCGGGCAATATGGCCCGTTTTGCCTATACCGCTGACCACGACGCGCCCACGACACGCCAGCAGCAGGTCGACGACGTGTCTAAAGTCGTCGTCCAGCCGTGCCGCCAGGTCGGTGAGGGCCTGTGCTTCGATTTGCAGGGTGCGGCGCGCCGAACTGAGCGCCGTCGCGGACGAGGGGGTGGGATGATCGATCATGGACGGATTTTAATCGCACTATGGCCAGTTGCTGATGGTCGGGGGGTATGGCATGCTGGCGCGGCAAATTTGCGTTTCCTTTCGCATCCATTCTTAGTCAGGTTCCTATCATGTCCTCGTTTCCCGCGCCCGTGCTAGGCACGCCTTTGTCCCCAACGGCCACCCGTGTCATGTTGCTGGGTTCTGGCGAGCTAGGTAAAGAAGTCATCATTGCCCTGCAACGGTTGGGTATCGAGGTTATCGCCGTGGATCGCTATGCGGATGCACCAGGTCATCAGGTCGCGCACCGTGCGCACGTCATCCCCATGACTGATCCCGAGGCCTTGCGGCGCGTGATCGAACAAGAACGTCCCGATGTCGTGGTGCCCGAGATCGAGGCGATTGCCACGGATGTGCTGGTGGCGCTAGAGGCCGCCGGCGCCGTGCGGGTGACGCCGACCGCGCGGGCTGCACAATTGACAATGAATCGCGAGGGGATTCGGCGTTTGGCCGCAGAAACCCTGAATCTCCCGGTCTCGCCCTATCGTTTCGTCGATACCGAGACCGAGTTGCGCCAGGCGATTGATAGTGGCATTGGCTATCCCTGCGTGGTCAAGCCCGTGATGTCCTCGTCGGGCAAAGGGCAATCCGTCATTCATGGGCCTGACGATATTGAGGCTGCCTGGCAATATTCCCAAGAAGGCGGCCGCGTGGGCGCCGGTCGCATCATTGTCGAAGGCTTTATCCGCTTTGATTACGAAATCACTCTGCTGACCGTGCGAGCACGCGGTGCGAATGGTGACATCGAGACGTTTTTCTGCGACCCGATCGGTCACCGCCAGGTCGACGGCGACTATGTCGAAAGCTGGCAGCCGCATCCCATGTCGCCGATCGCGCTGGAGCGCTCGCGCGAGATTGCCCGTGCCATTACGAGCGATCTGGGCGGAATGGGGGTCTTTGGGGTCGAACTGTTCGTGGCCGGGGATCAGGTCTGGTTTTCCGAAGTCAGTCCGCGGCCGCACGATACGGGCATGGTGACCATGATTTCCCAGGTACAAAGCGAGTTCGAATTGCATGCTCGTGCGTTGCTGGGTCTGCCTGTCGATACGGCGCTGCGTCAGGCCGGCGCCAGCAGCGTGATTTACGGGGGGCTCGACACGCGTGGAGTGTCGTTTCACGACGTCGCACAGGCGCTGGCCGAATCCGGCACCGATCTGCGGCTATTCGGCAAGCCCGAATCTTTTGTAAAGCGTCGCATGGGCGTGGCGTTGGCGGTTGCCGACAATGTCGAGGCCGCTCGCGAAAAGGCCAAACGCGTTTCGTCGACGGTGACCGTCAAGGCCTGAGTCTGATCGGGCAGGTGCCACGGCGAAAAATGCCAAGGGTTTGATCTTTATCAGGGTTAGGCAGTTTATCCGCGCGGTCCTTAATACAAAGTCATTTTTGCGGCCGTATCATGCCGCGATATGACGTCTTTGATCTTTTTTCCGAGTTGCCGTGAGTGTGGCTGCGCTACATCACAGGATTTGCCTTCGTATTCTGTTTGTTCGATAATTTCAGGAATTTCTGAAATCAACGTAATAAAATAATGCCACTCAGCCCTCAAACCGAACGTTTCGTCCTGCATTTTGGCGAGATGGGCAGCCGCTGGGGAGTTAACCGGACGGTTGGGCAGATGTATGCATTGCTGTTCCTGTCTCCGCAGCCGTTGCATGCGGATGACATTGCCGAGGCGCTGGGATTTTCGCGCTCGAACGTCAGCATGGGACTCAAAGAGCTGCAGTCCTGGCGGCTGGTCAAGCTGATTCACCAGATTGGAGATCGGCGCGATTACTTTGAAACCCCCAAAGACGTCTGGGAAATCTTCCGCATTTTGATGGAAGAAAAGCGTAAGCGCGAAATCGATCCGACGTTGACGATGCTGCGTGACACGCTGTTGGAGGCGCCTATGGGCGAGGCCGAGGCTTATGCGCATGAACGTATGGACGAAATGCTCAAACTCATCGAGCTCACCACCGGTTGGTTCGATGAGGTGCATAGCCTACCCCCAGAAACGCTGCAACGGCTGATGCGGATGGGCACCAAGGTTCAAAAGGTTCTGGATTTTGCCGGCAAGCTGCGGGGCCGGGATTGACATCGCAGCGCACAATGAGAGCCCCTATGAAGTTGCCCTGTATGTCCCTATTATGGGATACCTGTTGCGTCGGTCGCGGCGTGCAAATGCCGTCGTGGTGTGCTGTCTGTTCGGGGGCTGTCCATGATTGATTTAGACGTCGTGAATTTGTCGCGGTTTCAGTTTGCCGCGACAGTCATGTATCACTTCATTTTTGTGCCGCTGACCTTGGGCTTGTCATTCATTCTCGCCATCATGGAGAGTGTGTACGTCATGACGGGGCGCGACATCTGGCGCCGCATGACGATGTTCTGGGGCACATTGTTCGGCATCAATTTCGCGTTGGGCGTGGCCACGGGCGTCGTGATGGAGTTCCAGTTCGGCATGAACTGGTCCTACTACAGCCACTACGTGGGCGATGTGTTTGGCGCGCCGTTGGCGCTCGAGGGCCTGATGGCGTTCTTCCTCGAGGCGACCTTTGTCGGGCTGTTCTTCTTTGGCTGGAATCGTCTCTCGAAGGTTGGGCACTTAACCGTGACCTGGCTGGTGGCGTTTGGCACCAATTTTTCTGCGCTGTGGATTTTGATCGCCAATGGCTGGATGCAGAACCCGGTAGGGGCGGTGTTCAACCCCGACACCATGCGTATGGAGATGACGGATTTTGCCGCCGTTATTTTCAACCCGGTGGCACAGGCTAAGTTCGTACATACGGTCAGCGCCGGTTACGTAGCGGGTGCGATGTTTGTGATGTCGATCAGTGCCTGGTATCTACTGCGCCGTCGTCACGTGGACCTGGCTAAACGCTCCATGACGGTAGCGGCCAGTTTTGGTCTGGCCGCGTCCCTGTCGGTCGTGGTGCTGGGTGACGAAAGCGGTTACCTGACCACGGAACATCAGAAAATGAAGATTGCGGCCATTGAGGCGATGTGGCATACCGAGCCCGCACCGGCCAGCTTTAATCTGTTTGCTATTCCCAATCAGGCCGAGCGCAAGAATGATTTCGCGATCGAGATCCCCTATGTGATGGGCATCATCGGTACGCGTTCGCTGACGACGCCGTTGTTGGGGATCGACGATCTGGTCAGGCGCGCCGAGTTTCGTATTCGTGAGGGGATCGTCGCGTACCAGGCCATGGAACGCATACGGGCCAATCCAGACGATGTCGAGGCCCGTATGATCCTGGACAAAGGGTGGCCCGATCTGGGATACGCCTTGTTGGTCAAGCGCTATCAACCCGATCTGAGCAAAGTCACCGACGCCGAGATTCAACAGGCGGCGATAGACACGATTCCGACCGTGGCGCCGCTATTCTGGGCGTTTCGCATCATGGTGGCCGTGGGGATGTATCTGATCCTGTTCTTCGCGGTGGCGTTTTGGTTGGCTTCGCGTGGGCACCTGGAGAAGCGACCCGCACTCCTGAAGATCGCGTTATGGAGCCTGCCGTTGCCATGGGTGGCGATCGAGGCGGGATGGTTTGTCGCAGAGTATGGGCGTCAACCCTGGGTGATCGAAGGGGTGCTGCCGACGTACTATGCGGCGTCCGGCCTGACCGTTACCGATCTGGTGATCAGTTTGACGATATTCCTGGTGTTGTATACCGCACTATTGGTTGTCGGCGTGAAGGTGATGCTGCATGCGATCAAGGCAGGGCCCAAATCGGACTTGGCCGTTGCGCGTCCGACGCCGGCCGACCCGGTGGCCGCCGCTGTTGATGCCTACTAAGCCCGGAGATCACACATGGAAACGCTGATTCCTTTTGACTACGCGACATTGCGCGTGATCTGGTGGGCGCTGTTGGGCCTGCTATTGATCGGATTTGCCGTCATGGACGGTTTTGACTTGGGCGTCGCGGCGTTGCTGCCTGTTGTGGCGCACACCGATGCCGAGCGGCGGGTGGTCATTAACGTCGTGGCACCTGTCTGGGAGGGCAACCAGGTCTGGTTGATTACGGGCGGAGGCGCTATTTTTGCGGCCTGGCCGCTGCTCTATGCGGCGTCATTTTCCGGGTTTTATCTGGCGATGATGCTGGCGCTGCTCGCGCTCATCTTGCGACCGGTGGCTTTCAAATATCGCAGCAAAATGGAAGGCAGCCGTTGGCGTAAAACCTGGGATGGCGTGCTCTGCGGGACGGGCGTGGTGGCCGCGCTGGTGTTCGGGGTGGCCATGGGCAATCTGATCGTGGGCGTGCCGTTTGGTTTTGATAGCGCTTCTTTGCGACCCGAGTACCACGGGCACTTTTATCAGTTGTTCAGTCCTTTCGCGTTGTTGGCCGGTATCGTGAGCGTACTCATGGTGGTGATGCACGGCGCGGTGGTGCTGGCGTGGCGAACCGAAGGCGCGGTAGCGGCACGGGCGCGTCATGCCGGGCGCATCGCTGCCGTGCTGACAGCCGTGCTATTTGCCGCCGGAGGATTCTGGATCGCGGGAGCGATCGATGGTCATGTCATTACCAGTGCCGTGAATACGATGGCGCCTTCGAATCCCACCCTCAAAGAGGTCGCCGTCCAGGCGGGCAGTTGGATGCTCAACTTTGAAAAATGGCCCCTGGCCTGGATTGCACCCGCGCTGGGCGTCGGCGGCGCGTTGGTGGTGGCTTTGCTGCTGACGGTACGGGCGCACTGGCTGGCGTTCATCGTCTCGTCGCTGGCCATCGCGGGTGTCATCCTGACGGTCGGGTTTGCGCTGTTTCCCTTCTTGATGCCGTCGTCGACGAATCCGAATTTCGGGTTGACCATATGGGATGCATCGTCGAGCAAGCTGACGTTGTGGATCATGGTGTTGGCGGTCGCATTTTTTCTGCCGATCATCACGCTCTACACCGCCTGGGTCTACCGTGTAATGCGCGGTAAAGTCACGACCGAGTCGATTTCGGAAACGCCTAATTCTTATTGAGCCTAATACGTTATTGCGTATTGCGAGGAGCGTTAAATCATGTGGTATTTCTCGTGGATTTTGGGCTTGAGCCTAGCCTGTGCGTTCGGCATTTTGAACGCCATGTGGTTCGAACTGCGTGAAGGCGCAGAGCACGATCCGGCCAAGACGTCTGGCCGCGTGTGACCCGCGTGCAGCAGGGGCCTTCGGGGGCGACATCTGCCTCGACGTTGGGGGCCGACAAGCTGCCGCGCGAGCACGTCCGTTGGCTAAGTGCCCAGGCCCGCATCCCGCGGGTACCGCTGGCATTGGCCATTGCGGCGCCTCTCTTGGGTGGGGTGCTGCTGTTAGTGCAGGCCTGGTTGTTGGCGCAGGTGCTAGATGCTGCGATTGCCCATCAGGTGCCGCGTACGGCGCTGGTGGGCAAGATCTCGGTGATTATCGTGCTGATGGTAGTGCGCGCGGGGCTGGCGTGGGTCAGCGAGCGGGCAGGCGCGCGCGCGGCCGAGGACATTAAGCAGCGTATTCGCTTGGCGTTGTTTGATCGGCTGGTGAGTCGCGGCCCCGTATGGTCGCGGGCGCGCGTGTCCGGTGAGCTGGCCAGCGGCATCGTCGATCAGGTCGAGGCCCTTGATAGCTTTTTCTCTCGGTATTTGCCCGCCGCTGTCTCTGCCGCGCTGCTGCCCATCACCTTTGCGGTGGTGTTGCTGCCGTTTGATTGGATTGCGGGCCTGCTGCTGCTCGTGACCGCACCGCTGATTCCCCTGTTCATGGCGTTGGTCGGGTGGGGGGCCGAGGCGGCGAGTCGCCGGCATTTGCGGGCCTTTGCGCGGTTGTCGGGTTTTTTTGCAGATCGCTTGCGCGGATTGTCGACGCTGAAACTGTATGGTCGTGCCCAGGCCGAGGCGACGTCGGTGGCGACGGCCAGCGAGGCCGTACGTCAGCGCACGATGTCGGTGTTACGTATCGCCTTTCTGTCCTCCGCCGTCCTGGAGTTTTTCGCTGCGCTGGGTGTCGCCGGCATGGCCGTGTATTTTGGTCTGACGTATCTGGGTTTTCTGGATTTGCGCGCGACTGGGCTGACGTTGCAGGTCGGGCTTTTCTGCTTGCTAATGGCGCCTGAGGCGTATGCGCCGTTGCGTCAGTTTGCCGCGCATTATCACGATAGGGCGGCCGCGCGCGCGGCAACCGCGCAAATCGCGACGGCGTTCGAGGGACTGCCTGAAACGTTGCGGTCCGAGGCCGAGCCCGTGATGACGCCTGCCGATGCGGCGGACGATGCGCGTCTTCCCGAACGCACAGGATCTTCGACACGGCCTCTTGCGGGTGTCGCAATGAGTGTGTCCGCGCCCGGTTTGACGGTACACGCGCCGGGCCGGTCCGCGCCTGTGCTCGACGCGGCGTCGATCCGTCTGGCGGCGGGCGAGCAGGTGGCGTTGATGGGCCCCAGCGGGAGTGGCAAGACCACCTTGCTGGAAACACTTTGTCGCTTGCGTCCTGGCCAAGGTGCGATCGAGCTCGGCGGCATACCGCTGGCAGATTGGGACGAGAGCGCGTTGCGTACGCATGTCGCCCTCATCGGACAAAAGCCCTTTTTGTTTGCGGGCAGCATCGCGGACAACATTCGATTGGGCCGACCCGATGCGACCGATGCGCAGGTGCATGAGGCCGCGCGTCGCGCGTATGTGTGGGAGTTTGCGTCGCCCCTGCCCGCAGGTCTGGATACTGAACTGGGCACGCGGGGACGCGGACTGTCTGGCGGTCAGGCGCAGCGGGTCGCGCTGGCGCGACTGTTTCTGCGAGACCCCGGGCTGATCCTGCTGGACGAGCCGACCGCGCATCTGGACGGGGCGATGCAAATGCAAGTCCTGGACGAAATACTGGCGTTTGCACAGGGGCGCACGCTGCTGCTGGCGACCCATGCTTCGGCCGTGGCGCAGCGCTTGTCGCGAACGATTCAGGTGGTGCATAGCAAGCTGGAGCCCGCATGAAATCCCTCCTGCGGTTGTTGCCATCTTTATATCGCCGCCGCTGGGTGAGTTTGGCAGGATCGCTGTTGCTGGCGCTATTGACGATCGCCGCCGGCGTGGGATTGCTCGGCGTATCGGGCTGGTTTTTGAGTGCGGCCGCCTTGGCGGGAGCGGGGGCCTTTTTTAACCTGTTCGCGCCGTCGGCGCTGGTGCGGATGTTGTCTTTTGTGCGCATCGCGTCGCGTTATGCGGAGCGATTGGTAGGGCATGCCGCCACGCTGCGCTTGTTGACGGATTTGCGCAGCCGCGTGTTCACGGCGCTGGTGGCGTTGACGCCTCGCCAGTTGGGGCGCTATCGCGATGGCGACTTGGTGGCGCGTTTGACAGGGGACGTCGATGCCCTGGATACCGTGTTTCTACACGTACTGACCCCCATGCTTACGTCCGGCATTGCGGCGGTCGTGCTGGCTGTCGTGCTGGGCGTCTGGGTGCCCGCGGCGGGGTGGGTGTTGGCTGGTGCGATGGGGGTGGCCTGTCTGGTGATTCCCGTCTGGCAGGCGCGTGCTGCGCGTGTGCCTGGGGTTGAACTTCAAGAAAATCTGGCGGCGTTGCGAGCGACCACACTCGAGGTGGTGGAAAGTCACGCTGACCTGATGGCCTTGTCTGCCGTGGATCAGGTCAGATCCGGATTTGCCGTGGACTGCCGGCGCGCGGCGCGCGCCCATGAAACGCAAATGCACGTGGCGGCCAATGGCGTGTGGCTGCTGCAGGTCCTGGCCGGCGTTTGTGTGCTGGGCGTTTTGTGGTTCGGTCTGGAAGGGTTGCGCCAGGGACGGTTGAGCGGACCGTTGTTGGCGGGACTGCTGTTGGCGGTCATCGGTATTTTTGAGGTCACGGGTCCATTGATGCGAGGCGCCGCAAGATTGGGGGGCGCAGTCGCGGCCGCGCAGCGTATTCGCGCTCTGGTTGAACAGATACCTGATCAACGTGACCCGGCGCACCCCCGGTCCTTGCCCGCGCAGGGAGCGATTGAGTTTGATGACGTGTCTTTTGCTTACCCGAGTGCGGAGGAGGCGCTGACGGCGCCGGTGTTGAAATCGATCAATTTGCGTATCGAGCCGGGTGAGCACGTCGCCATCACCGGCCCCAGCGGAGCAGGCAAGTCCACATTGTTGCAACTGTTGGTGCGACTCGAGGATCCCCAGTCTGGATGCGTGCGTTTTGGCGGTGTGGATTTGCGTCAGGCGTCGTTAGCGGAATTGCACAGCAAAGTAGCGTGGTTGGCGCAGGACGCGCCGGCGTTTCTGGGCACGCTGCGAACCAACTTGTTGATCGGTGATGCGCAGGCCGATGAGGCGTCGCTGTGGGCGGCGTTGGATGGGGCACGGTTGGGAGACTTTGCGCGGAGCTTGCCGGATGGACTGGATACCTGGGTCGGAGAGACGGGGGCGAGTCTATCGATGGGGCAAGCACGTCGCTTGTGTCTGGCGCGGGCCTTGTTGACGCCCTGTCCGGTCCTGGCCCTGGATGAGCCCACCGCCGGGCTGGCGGAAGACGCACAGGAGGCTTTTTTTACCGATCTGGCACGTGCTGCGGCGGGCCGCACGGTCGTGTTGGTAACGCATGCGCGTTTGCCGCCGGGCGCGGTGGACCGCACGCTGCGCTTGCGTGGCGGATGTCTGGAAGTTTCTGTTCTAGCCTAACCGCACGGGCGCGGTTATAGTTCGCCTTGCATTAATTTATCCCCGGGGCATGCTTATGCAGACCGACAACGTCGAACTGATTCGGCGCACCATCCGCAGCATACCCGACTGGCCACGCCCGGGCGTGATGTTTCGTGATATCACGCCATTATTGCAAGATCCTCGCACTTTTCGTGTCCTGATCGACCTGTTTGTGTACCGCTATATGCGCCAGCGTTTAGATTTGGTCGCGGGCGTCGACGCGCGTGGCTTCATCATTGGCAGCGTCCTGGCGTACGAGTTGAATCTGGGCTTTGTACCGGTGCGCAAGAGCGGCAAGCTGCCATTTCGTACGGTCGCCGAAGAATACACACTGGAATACGGCAACTCGTCCGTGGAAATGCACGCCGACGCGGTGCGTACGGGCCAGCGCGTGCTGTTGGTGGATGACCTGATTGCCACGGGTGGCACGATGTTGGCCGCGATCAAGCTACTGCAGCGACTCGGGGCTAATGTCGTCGAGGCCGCCGCGATTGTGGATCTGCCCGACTTGGGTGGGTCGGGCAAGATTGCCGCAACGGGTACACCGCTGTTTACTGTGTGTAGCTACGGCTCGGCGGATTAGGCGGCGTTCAATTGGTCATGCCTTGTGGCGATATCCGCGTCCGGCTGCAGCCATGAGGTCGGGTTAATCAATCGTGGCTGAATAAAGTCCAGAAATGCCCGTGTTTTCGCAGGAATCATGCGCGAAGGCAGCAGCGCGAACAATGGGACAGGCGTCAGGCGCCACTCGGGCAGCACGAGCACCAAATCTTTGTTGGCAATCGGGTGGCCAATGGGCTCAAAGTGCAGCAAGGGCGCGATACCCATGCCCTGATTGGCCAAGCTCGACAGCATGCCTACGTTGTTGGCCGCCACTCGCCCAGATACGGCAATGCGCTCGGTCTTGTCGCCCGAATGCAGCGTCCAGTGCGAGAACGCATCGCTCATGGCGGGACGCAGGCACTCGTGGTGTTCCAGGTCGCTCGGTATGCGTGGGGTGCCGTGCAGCTTCAGGTATTGCGATGACGCGTATAAACGGTGTTCCATGAGCACGACCTGGCGTGCGACCAGACTTGAATCGGGTTGCTGACCGAATCGCAATACGAGATCATACGGATTGCTGATCGGGTCGACTGGATGTATGTTCAGGTCAAAATCGCACTCGATATCGGGATACTGTGTGCGAAAGTCGCGGATGATCGCGGGTAAAAATATCTGCGCCAAGCTGGAAGGCATCGAGACACGCAGGCGTCCTTTGGGCTGGGCGGCCATGTCCACTAATTGGTCGTGCGCGACGCTGGCTTCTTCAATAATAGGGCGGCAACGTTCAAAATATATCTGACCGGCTTCGGTCAGATCGATGCGTCGAGTGCTGCGGTTAAGCAGTTTCATGCCGATGTTGTGCTCAAGGTCGCTAACTCGCCGTGATAGGGTCGAGGCGGGCATATTGAGTGCTTCGGCGGCATGACTGAAATTCTTGCGCTTGGCGACTTCGACAAACAGGGCGATGTCGTTTAGCTGGATATCCATGATCTTTCTGCGAGTAATGTGCCGAATACATACGATATCCCAATGTAATGGTGCGCGTCTGCGTGAAAAATGGGAAAGACTGTTCCAGTGGGCCGAACAAACGCTCGTGTCGGTCATGCGCAGAGGCGGCATGAATGGTGAAGACATTTAGTTTGGTGCGGATGATGGAAAAGCATTCAAAAAAAGGAAAATCCCGCGCTCAGGTCCGTGCGGAGCTTGCTGCTGCCAAGGCCGCAGGCGAGGTGACTGACGGCGAACAGGACTATCCGCCTGTTCAGTCGGCGACGACAGTCCAGACGCGCGAGCAAGTTCGCGCCGAACTTGAGCAAGCCCGTGCTGCTGGCGACGTGAGCTCAGGTGATCTGGACTATCCGCCGCCACTTCGTGCCACAACCCATAAAACACGCGAGCAAGTGCGGGCCGAACTACAGGCCGCTAAAGCGGCTGGGGAAGTGACGTACGGCGAACAGGACTATCCTCCAGAGCGTCGATAGCGAGCGGGCTGTTGCTATAAATGTTGCGCTAGTGCAACGTATTCTGTTAATAAATTTGCATCATGCAACGGTGTGCTCGAGGCCGTTCTGAACCGATACAAACGGCGTCCTCATTGGTGGTACCGGCGATTTCGGGGTGTCTCTATATCGCTTACCCCTGTTTTTGGAAGACAGATCGCCAAATTCGTGGTTAATCCCTATTGCCTCAGGAAAGATACTTCGTTTGTACATGCGTCGTCCGGCACCGCTTACGGCATAGACGGGTCGCGCATGCCCTTTCCTGTCACATCGCTTTAGGAAATCATGATGAAAAAAACGCTACTAGCCGTTGCGCTAGCTGCCGGCTTCGCAGGCGTGGCCCAAGCCGAAACCTCGGTCACGCTGTATGGCCTGATTGATGCAGGTCTTGGTTACAACCAAGTCAAGGGTGCTAATGGCGACAAAGCCAGCCGTATCGGCGCTGTGGACGGCGTGAATAGCGGTTCGCGTTTCGGTCTGCGCGGCTCGGAAGACCTGGGTGATGGCCTGAAGGCTGTGTTCACGTTGGAAGGCGGTTTTTCGCCCAACAACGGTAACTCTTCGCAAAGTGGCCGTCTGTTTGGTCGTCAAGCTACGGTCGGTTTGCAAAGCGACAGCTGGGGTCAACTCGATTTCGGTCGTCAAACCAACTTGGCTTCGAAATATTTCTCCGGCATCGATCCCTCGGGCATCAGCTACGACCAAGCCACTATGGGTACGTCGTTCAGCTCGGCCAACACGGTCCGTCTGGACAACTTGGTCTTGTACCAAACCCCCTCGTTCTCGGGTTTCAAGTTCGGCGTTGGTTATTCGTTCAATGCTGATGATAATTCCAGCAGCGTCGATAACCCCGGCGGCGGCTTCCGTACCAACGAAAACAACCGTGTGCTGACCGTTGGTGGTCGCTATCAGAATGGCCCGCTGGATGTGGCCCTGTCGTACGACAACTTCCGTCCGGACAGCAGCCGTACCAAAGGTCAATACGATACCGACAACGTCCAAGCGTACATCCTTGGTGCTGCTTACGACTTCGAAGTCGTCAAAATCTCGGCCGCTTTCGGTCAAACGTTTGACGGCTGGTTCGTTGGCACGAGCATTGATGGCTTGAGCGACGTCGGTGGCACGGGTACGGGCAGCTGGCAGTTGGCTGACGGCTCGCGCGTTAACTCGTACCTGTTGGGTATCAGCGCTCCGATCGGCGGTGCCAGCAACATCTGGGCCTCCTGGCAGCGCGCTGACGTCAACAACAGCCGTCTGACGGGCGACGACGCCACGAGCAACACGTTCAGCCTGGGTTACACCTATGACCTGAGCAAGCGTACCAACCTGTACGCGATGGGTTCGTACGGCGACAACTGGGCATTCCAAGAAGACCAGCGCAGCACCGCTGTGGCTGTCGGCTTGCGTCACCGGTTCTAAGGCCGTCGCACGTTCCGGCGTGGGTTGACGAATGCATGGTTCTCTCCGTTCCATCGAGTGACAACTAACCCCGCGAAGGTTTTGCGCCGGGCGTGCACGTGCCCTAGATAGGAGGGGCCTCTTCGGAGGCCCCTCCGCTTTTGTGCGGTATCGCTTGGTGGCAAACACCTGATTGATGCTGTCCTGTTGTCGCGCCCGGCGACGATGACGCGATCGCCGTCTTGGTGGCGCTAGCCTGACAATGCGTCAATTATTTCACTTGGCGCAATAAAGAAATGTCCAGAGAGATCATTCCTCTGGAGGACATTCGGTTTCACACTGGTGACACGGATCGGGAATTAACCCGGCCCGATAACCCCAACCAGGAACCGGGCAATGAAGATTTATCACCATCCTTTGTCGGGTCATTCTCATCGAGTGGTCCTTTTCGCATCGCTGCTTGGCCTGCAGAGCGACCTGATTGAAGTCGACCTCAAGGCGGGCGCACACAAAAAGCCCGAGTTTCTTGCCCTGAATCCCTTTGGCCAAGTGCCGGTGCTGGACGACGACGGTGTTGTCATCGTGGATTCAAACGCCATCCTTGTTTACCTCGCCAAGAGGACGGGGCGAAGCGAGTGGCTACCGGACGACGCGCGCGGCGCGGCTACCGTCCAGCGCTGGCTGTCCGTGGCCGCCGGCGAGCTCGCGTATGGCCCGGCAGCCGCTCGGTTGATCACCGTGTTTGGCGCCGCCTATAACGCCGAAGAAGTCATTGGGCGCGCGCATATCCTGCTCAATAAACTGGAACACCATCTGACAACCCGCGATTGGTTAGCCGCCGATCATCCAACCATCGCTGACGCTGCGATCTATAGCTACGTCGCTCGCGCGCCCGAGGGAAATGTTGATCTGTCCGCGTACACCGCCGTCAAGCGCTTTCTTGGCCGCGTTGAAGCATTGCCCGGCTTTGTCCCTTTCGTCCAAACCCCGGCAGGGCTCGCGGCTAACGCGTGATAGCGGCCAAAGGGCGTGTGCGTACACCGGCAGCGATGTGAGCCACAAAGGGACGGAAATGACCGTGAAACAGAAGCAGTTTCCCATCTGGCATGAGGGCGAGAAATTCATCCAGGAAAAGGTCGGTGTGGCCGAACGAATGGAAGCGGTCGGCCAACGTGTTGTGCGGGACTTCATGCCCGACCAGCATCGTGCCTTCTACGCGCAACTTCCGTTCATCGTGCTGGGCAGCGTTGATTCTGAGGGGAATGCTTGGGCAACGTTTCTTGAAGGCAGGCCGGGTTTTATGTCTTCATCCACGCCAACGACGCTCGACATTGCCGCGCGTCCGAGTCCTGCGGACCCCGCGGGGCGTGGGATGATCGAAGGAGCCTCAGTTGGCCTACTGGGCATCGAGATGCACACGCGTCGACGCAACCGCATGAATGGTGTTCTCTCGAATATTGACCTAGGGTTGCGGGTCGAGGTCGATCAAAGCTTTGGCAACTGCCCTCGGTACATACAGCTGCGTGATTTCAGTTTCGATCGAGATCCGAACGGCTCCTTTGCAGGGCAGGTCGAGGCACTCGCGGCGATGGATCCAGCGGCTCGCGAGTTGATCGAGCGCGCCGACGCATTTTTCGTTGCCTCCTACGCCGATCGTGAAGATCGCCGCCAAGTCGACGTCTCCCACCGCGGCGGAAAAGCGGGCTTTGTTCGCGTGGCCGGCGACGGTACGCTCACGATTCCGGATTTCGACGGTAATCTGTTCTTCTCCACGCTTGGCAACATTTTTCTGAATGGTCAAGCAGGGCTTCTCTTTGTCGATTTCGAGACCGGCGACATGCTGCAGATGACGGGCGACGCTGAAGTTGTCTTTGATTCGCCCGAAATCGCGGTGTTTCAAGGCGCCGAGCGGCTCTGGACATTTCGAGCGCGCAAGATGGTTCGCAGACTCGGCGGCCTGGCCCTGCGCTGGGCGTTCCAGGATGGCGGTTGGTCTGATAGTTCGCTCATGACGGGCGACTGGCTGCAGGCGGACGACCGGTTGCGTGCCGCCGAGTTGGCAACGCGTTGGCGGGCGCTGACGATATCCCGGATCGTCCAAGAAAGCGAGTCCATCCGATCTTTTCATCTGGAACCGAACGATGGCGCGGGGCTGTTGCCACATGCCGCAGGTCAACACTTGCCCATCCGGGTTCGGCTGCCTGGTGCAGATAAGTCCATCATTCGTACCTATACGCTGTCGGTCGCCCCCTCTGATGGCCGCTACCGGATCAGTGTCAAGCGTGATGGCCTGGTGTCCCAATACCTCCATGATCAGTTACGTGAAGGCGATATGATCGAAGCGCGCGTACCGGCCGGAAATTTCACGCTGGATACGCTGGCGATGCGTCCCGTGGTGCTGATAGCCGGCGGTGTCGGTATAACGCCCCTGCTTGCGATGCTGCGCCATATTGTCTACGAGGGGCTACGTAAGCAGCGCACCCGGCCCACCACGCTCGTTTATGCCTCGCGATCAAAGCAGGAGCGTGCCTTTGACCAGGAGCTGGCAGAGCTCATCGCTGCCGGGCAAGGCGCAGTAAAACTGGTCCGGGTGCTTAGCGACACCCGTGGTGCCCAGGATGGCGTTGATTATGATGCCTCCGGTCGCATTGATATGCCGCTCCTTGGCCGTTTCCTGGCCTTCGGCGACTACGAGTTCTACCTATGCGGCCCACCGCCATTTACGCAGGCGATCTACGACGGACTGCGGAGCTACGGCATCGCCGACGAAAGAGTCCATGCCGAAGCGTTTGGACCGGCGTCGTTAACGCGCACACGTGACCACGTTGCAACGCCTCCTGCCCGATTGTCGCCATCGATCAAGCCTGTGTCGGTTGCATTCATGAACTCGCTGAAGGAGGCGCGCTGGATGCCCGATTCCGGCACGCTCCTGGAGCTAGCTGAAGCCCGTGGCCTTGAACCCGAATTCAGTTGTCGCGAAGGGAGTTGCGGGACCTGTCGCACGCAGCTCATCAAGGGTACAGTGACCTATATTAAGGAGCCCGTTGCCAGCGTTGGTAAGGATGAGGTTCTCATTTGCTGTGCCGTACCGGCACAACAGGAAAAGGACGATGAGGATCGAATCCAGCTCGCACTTTGACAGACTTCCGTTTACGTATTTGACACATGATGCGACTAGGGAGGTTGCTGCTCGTCGCCATCCCTCCGTGTCCTTTCATACTCAAGGAGTTTTCCAATGTCCCGTCCCCCGCTCCCTCCGTTCACTGAACAGACGGCCGTAGAGAAAGTGCGCCTTGCCGAAGACGGCTGGAACAGTCGCGACCCTGCCAAGGTCGCGCTGGCCTATACCGTGGATACCCATTGGCGAAACCGAGTGGAGTTCGTCACGAACCGTGTTCAAGCCGAAGCCTTCCTCACCCGTAAATGGAGCCAGGAGCTGGACTATCGTCTGATCAAAGAGCTCTGGGCGTTCAAGGACAATCGCATCGCCGTCCGCTACGCCTATGAATATCACAACGATAGCGGTCAATGGTTTCGCGCCTATGGCAACGAGAATTGGGAGTTCGCCGAAGATGGCCTGATGCGGGTGCGCCACGCCAGCATTAACGAACACCCGATCGCCGAGACCGAGCGTCAGTTCCGCTGGCCGCTCGGACGTCGACCAGACGATCTCCCGGTCTGAGCGATTTCGGCTTCTAAGAGACTGACACCCTATTTACCGAACCGCCACCCGCTTTGATGCTTGATACGGGTTCGGGACGGCGCGCGCGCCGCTTCGCCGGCTCGCAGAAGGCAAGTCGCCGCTGTCCCGATTACTATGTCGACACACGCCGACAGTCCATCCGAGAATGGCGCCGGAGACTCTCATGCAAATCCATTAGTGCAAGAGCAAGGACAAAGAAATGGATCGTTGGCAGGCGATGCGAATTTTTGTGAAGGTCGCCGAGACCGAGAGCTTCGCTAAAGCTGCTCGCCAGATGCACATGAGTGCGCCCGCGGTTACACGGACGGTGGCCGCGCTGGAGGAACTGATTGGAGCGCGTCTATTCGTGCGCACCACCCGGTCAGTCAAGACCACCGAAGCGGGCGGTCGCTATTTGGATGATTGTCGCCGGATCCTGAATGACATTGCGCAGGCGGAGTCGGCCGCGGCCGGCCACTACGCCGAGCCATCTGGAACGCTGACTCTCACGGCCTCTGCTTTGTTTGGCCAGATGTACGTACTGCCCATCGTGACGGAATATCTTGATGCATACCCGGGCATGTACGCGAGGACTTTCTTTGTCGACCGCCTCGTTAACATCGTGGAAGAAGGCATGGACCTTGCCATCCGAATAGGTCATCTGCCGGATTCGGGTTTTACTGCTATCCAGGTCGGCTCCATTCGCCGCGTTATCTGCGCGTCGCCAGAATACTTGAAAACCCGTGGCATACCCACCACGCCTGCGGATCTCAAGCATCACCGCATTGTGGCTTCCCATAGTGCCTGGATATCTCCGGAATGGCATTTTGCACATGGGCAACGCGTCATTATCGATCCCGTCCTGCAATGCAATACCAACGAAGCTGCGATTGCCACCGCCAAAGCGGGCTGGGGCCTGACCAGAGTGCTGCACTATCAGGTCGGGCCCGCCTTGCATGATGGCACACTGCAGATTGTGCTTAGCGACTTTGAAGAGCCCCCGTTACCTGTGCACGTGCTGTATCCAGAGGGCCGGCAGGCTCCCGCGAAAGTGAGAGCCTTTGTGGACTTGGCGGTGCCACGACTGCGAGAGAATCCGCTTTTTAACTGACCATTCAAGCCGACGGTAATGGGAATGAGGACAGCAGTTTCAGTGGGGCGGTCTACAGGAACAGCTTGTACGCGGGATTGTCGGTTTCGTTCCAGTTCGGATAGCCTAGTTCTGCCACAAAGGTCTTGAACTGTTTTTTATCCGACGGTGGCACCTGGATGCCGATCAGGATGCGACCGTAGTCGGCGCCCTGGTTGCGATAGTGGAACAGGCTGATGTTCCAGTCGGGATTCATGGCATTCAGAAAGCGCATCAGGGCGCCCGGGCGCTCGGGGAACTCAAAGCGGTACAGCAGTTCGTTTTGGGCCAAGGTCGAACGGCCACCCACCATGTGGCGCAAGTGGGTTTTGGCCATTTCATCATGCGTCAAGTCTAGCGTGTCGAAACCATGGCGTCGGAAATTGGCCGCGATCTTGTCGGACTCGGCCGGCGAGCTGATTTGTACGCCGACGAAAACATGGGCGCGCTGGGCGTCGGAAATGCGGTAGTTGAACTCGGTGACGTTGCGGTGCCCCAATAGCTCGCAGAAGCGGCGGAAACTGCCGCGCTGCTCGGGCATGGTGACGGCGAAGACGGCCTCACGCATTTCACCGACCTC
The DNA here is from genome assembly GCF_054779135.1 of Bordetella tumulicola. Lineage (NCBI taxonomy): Bacteria > Pseudomonadati > Pseudomonadota > Betaproteobacteria > Burkholderiales > Alcaligenaceae > Bordetella > Bordetella tumulicola. The sequence goes on from NZ_BAAGYU010000014.1 coordinate 126,554, forward strand.
GGCCCGCTCGGCCACGAAACGCAGGCGGTCGAAATTCATATTGGCGCCACAGGCGATGGCGACGAGCGTCTTGTCTTTTAGCTTGTGCTGGGCCGCGTATTGCTTGGCTCCCGCCACGGCCATGGCGCCGGCGGGTTCCAGTACGCTACGCGTGTCCTGGAACACATCTTTGATAGCCGCGCAGATCGCGTCGGTATCGACCACCACGAAATCGTCCACATACTTGCGCGTGAGGCGGAAGGTCTCGGCGCCCACCATTTTGACGGCGGTGCCGTCGGAGAACAGGCCGACGTCGTTCAGTTGGACGCGCCGCCCGGCGCGCACGCTGCGCAACATGGCGTCGGAGTCTTCGGTTTGTACGCCGATGATTTTGATCTCGGGGCGCAGTTCCTTGACATAGGCCGCGATGCCCGACACCAGCCCGCCGCCGCCAATGGCCACGAAGATGGCGTCGATCGGGCCGGGATGCTGGCGCAAGATCTCCATGCCGACGGTTCCCTGGCCGGCGATGACATCAGGATCGTCAAAGGGATGGACGAAGGTCAGTTTTTCTTTCTTTTCCAGCGCTACTGCGTGCGTGTAGGCATCTGAAAAGCTTTCGCCCGCCAGCACGACCTCGCCGCCCAGGCTGCGTACTGCGTCGATCTTGACCTGCGGGCTGGTGGTGGGCATGACAATGACAGCCCGGCAGCCGAGTCGGCGTGCCGCTAGTGCGACCCCCTGGGCATGATTGCCCGCCGATGCTGCGATCACACCGCGATTGCGGGCGGCGGGCTGCAGGTTGGCCATCTTGTTGTACGCGCCGCGCAGCTTGAAACTGAATACGGCTTGAGTATCTTCACGCTTGAGCAAAATCGTGTTCGAAATTCGCTGGGATAACTGGGTGGCAGGTTCTAGCGGGGATTCGACAGCGACGTCGTAGACCTTGGAGGTCAGGATGCGTTTGAGATAATCGTCAGACATGGAGGCGTAACAGGCCGGGAGGGAAAAAAAGCACGGGCCAGATTACCACAGCCTTCTGCCACCATCGGGCAAGCCGGGCTACACTGCCCGCCATCCTGCTTGTTCGTGGAATCATGGAACAAAGTCTTCTGAGTGCCGTGCACTGGTTGCTGGCCGTACTGGCGCTGCCTAAGATCGGCCTGCCGGCGATTTTCCTGATCAGCCTGATCTCTGCGACGCTGCTGCCCCTGGGGTCCGAGCCGGCGGTATTTGGCTTTGTGAAGCTGGCGCCGGATATGTTCTGGCCCGCGGTCCTGGTGGCCACGGCGGGCAATACCGTCGGAGGCGCGATCAGCTACGCCATGGGGCGAGGCGCTCACCGGGCCGTGGAGGATTGGCGTGAAAAACATCCCCATGCCGAATCGCCGCGCGACGCGCTGGCCAAGGAAGGCAGCATGAGCGGCCGTTGGCACCGATATGCGCACGATTGGCTGTACCGTATGGGGCCTCCCGCTTTGCTGCTGTCGTGGCTGCCTGCCGTAGGCGACCCGTTGTGCGCCGTGGCGGGCTGGCTGCGCTTGGCCTTTTGGCCCAGCGTGCTGTACATGGCCATTGGCAAATTTGCCCGTTATGCGGTCATGACGGCCGGGTTGCTGTGGTTTTTCCCCCAGACGCCGTAGGCGAACGACAAGACCGAAAGGCATTTTTCGCGCAATGTCATAAAATGACTCTTTAAGGGCCTATCCCCGTCTTTTCATGAACGCCCCCCTCGCTAGCCAAATCTTATCTGCGGCGATCCCGCCGGCAGCAACTTCGCGTTTGCGCGAAATTCCGTACAACTACACGTCATTCTCCGATCGTGAGATTGTCGGTCGTTTGCTGGGCGAAGACGCCTGGCAATGGTTGAGCGACCTGCGCGGTGAGCGGCGTACCGGCCGGTCCGCGCGCATGTTGTACGAGGTGCTGGGCGATATCTGGGTGGTGCGTCGCAACCCTTATCTGCAAGACGATCTGCTCGATAACCCCAAACGACGCAAGCAGTTGATCGAGGCCCTGCATCACCGCCTGGGCGAGATCGACAAGCGTCGCGAACCGGGCTCGCCCCCCGAGGCGGGCCATGATCCGCTGCGCGACACCAAGGTCGTCGACTTGTTGGCGCGGGCGCGCTCGGCGGTGGCGGCATTCGAAAGCGAGTTCGATCAAACGCAGCACATGCGTAAGCAGGCCCAGAAAGTCCTGGGCCGCATCACGGCCCGCGACAACATCAAGTTCGATGGCCTGTCGCGTGTGTCTCATGTGACGGACGCGACGGACTGGCGGGTGGATTATCCCTTTGTGGTGTTGACGCCGGATAGTGAATCCGAAATCGCCGCCATGGTGCGTGCGTGCATCGAACTGGGACTGACTATTGTGCCGCGCGGGGGTGGCACGGGTTATACCGGCGGCGCAATCCCGCTGACCTGGAAGTCCGCCGTTATCAATACCGAGAAATTCGACACCCTGGGGGCGGTCGAGTCCTGTATGTTGCCGGGCCGTACCGAGCCGTGCGCGGTGATCGATGCCGGTGCAGGGGTGGTTACCAAGCGCGTGTCCGAGGCCGCCGAGCAGGCGGGCTTTGTGTTTGCCGTCGATCCGACCTCGGCCGAGGCCTCTTGTGTGGGCGGCAATATCGCCATGAACGCAGGCGGCAAGAAAGCCGTGCTATGGGGTACCGCACTGGACAACCTGGCGTGGTGGCGCATGGTGGATCCCGACGGCAACTGGCTTGAGGTCACCCGTCTGGAACACAACCTGGGCAAGATCCATGACGTCCCCGTCGCGCGCTTTGAGCTCAAGTGGTTCGACGGTACCGGCAAGCCCGGTGAAAAGCTGCTCAAGACGGAGCAGCTCGATATCGCCGGCGGCGTGTTCCGCAAGACGGGCCTGGGCAAAGACGTCACCGACAAGTTCCTGGCGGGTCTGCCTGGCGTCCAAAAAGAAGGCTGTGATGGCCTGATTACGTCGGCCCGCTGGGTGCTGCACCGTATGCCGCGTCATACGCGTACGGTCTGTATGGAATTCTTCGGCCAGGCGCGAGATGCGATTCCGTCCATTGTCGAAGTCAAAGGCTATCTCGATGGCGAGGGTCGTGCGCTTGGGGCAATTTTGGCTGGCCTGGAGCATCTGGACGAGCGGTATCTGCGTGCGGTGGGCTACGCCACCAAGAGCAAGCGCGGCACGCTGCCCAAGATGGTGCTGATCGGCGACATCGTCGGTGACGACGAGAACGCTGTGGCGATTGCCGCCAGCGAGGTCGTACGCCTGGCCAACACGCGCCATGGCGAGGGCTTTGTCGCGGTCAGTGCCGAGGCGCGTAAAAAATTCTGGCTGGATCGTTCTCGTACCGCGGCGATTGCACGACACACCAACGCCTTCAAGATCAACGAAGACGTCGTGATTCCGCTGCCGCGCATGGGCGAGTACACCGATCACATCGAACGTCTCAACATCGAGCTTTCGACGCGCAACAAGCTGAAGCTGCTCGACGCGCTGGACAAGTACCTGTCCGAGCCCTTGCCCGTGGGCAAGGCCGAAGACGAGGAAGACGAGCTGACCCGCGCCGAAACGCTGGCCGAGCGCACGTTGCAGGCGGTCAAGGTGTTGGCGGCGGTGCGTCAACGCTGGCAATGGCTGCTTGATCATCTCGACCTGCCGCTGCGGCAGGCCCTGCCTGATTTGTCCGGATTGGGTATGACCCCATTGCAGGGTGTGTTGTCCGATCGCGTAGCGACGCAACCCGAGGCACGTATCTTTGATGTGGTGCAGGATCACACGGTGCGGGTGTCCTGGCGCACCGAGGTGCTGGCGCCGCTGAGCACCATTTTTTCAGGGGCCACGGGTACGCACATCGTTGACGAACTCAAGGCCATTCACGCGCGTGTGCTCAAGGGCCGAGTGTTTATCGCCCTGCATATGCACGCCGGCGATGGCAACGTGCACACCAATATCCCGGTTAACTCCGACGACTACGAGATGTTGACCGAGGCGCACCAGGCAGTGGCCCGCATCATGCAGATCGCGCGGGATCTGGATGGGGTGATTTCGGGGGAACACGGCATCGGCCTGACCAAGTACGAGTTTTTGAGCGAAGCCGAACTCGCGCCGTTCCAGGACTACAAGCGGCGTGTCGATCCGCGTGGCCATTTCAACGCAGGCAAGCTGATGCCGGGTGCGGATTTGCGCCATGCCTGGACGCCCAGCTTTGGCCTGATGGGGCACGAATCGCTGATCATGCAGCAAAGCGACATCGGCGCGATCGCCGATTCGGTGAAAGATTGTCTGCGTTGCGGCAAGTGCAAGCCCGTGTGTGCCACGCATGTGCCGCGCGCCAATTTGCTGTATTCGCCGCGTAACAAGATCCTGGCGACGTCGTTGCTGGTCGAGGCCTTCCTCTACGAAGAGCAGACTCGCCGCGGCGTCAGTCTCAAGCACTGGGAAGAGTTCGAAGACGTGGCCGACCACTGTACGGTGTGCCACAAGTGCTACAACCCCTGTCCGGTGGATATCGACTTCGGCGACGTATCGATGAACATGCGTGCGCTGTTGCGCCGCATGGGTCGCAAGTCATTTAACCCCGGTACTTCGGCGGCCATGTTTTTCTTGAACGCTAAAGACCCGGCCACCATCAACGCCACGCGCAAGGCGATGGTGGGCGTGGGCTACAAAGCCCAGCGCCTGGCCCATGATGTCTTGTCGTCCTTTGCTCGCAAGCAAACCGCACAGCCGCCCGCCACGGTGGGCAAGCCGCCGCTGCGCGAGCAGGTCGTGCACTTCATCAATAAAAAGATGCCCGGTGGGCTGCCCAAGCAAAGCGCGCGCAAACTGCTGGATATCGAAGACGCCAATTACGTGCCGATCATTCGTGATCCCAAGCACACGTCGGCGGATACCGAAGCCGTGTTTTATTTCCCGGGCTGCGGATCCGAACGCCTGTTCTCGCAGGTCGGCCTCGCGACGCAGGCGATGCTATGGCACGCGGGTGTACAAACCGTCTTGCCGCCAGGTTATCTGTGCTGCGGATATCCGCAACGCGGCAATGGCATGAATGACAAGGCCGAGCAGATCATCACGGATAACCGCGTGCTGTTCCATCGTGTCGCCAACACGTTGAACTATCTGGATATCAAGACCGTCGTGGTTAGTTGTGGGACTTGTTACGACCAGCTTGCCGGGTACGAATTCGACAAAATTTTCCCGGGCTGCCGCCTGATCGATATTCACGAATATCTGCTGGAAAAAGGCATCAAGCTGGACGGAGCCAAGGGCGTGCGCTACATGTACCACGACCCCTGCCATACGCCCATGAAGCTGCAGGATCCGATGAAGACGGTGCGTTCGCTCGTGGGCGACAGTACGGTGAAAACGGATCGCTGCTGTGGCGAGTCGGGGACGTTGGCGGTGAGCCGGCCCGATGTGTCGACCCAAGTGCGATTCCGCAAGCAAGAGGAACTGCTCAAGGGCCAGGAGGCACTACGCAAGGATGGCAATACCGACGACATCAAAGTGCTGACGTCGTGCCCGTCCTGCTTGCAGGGATTGTCACGCTATGAGGGCGATACGGCGATGCAGGCGGATTACATCGTGGTCGAGATGGCGCGCCATATCCTGGGCGAGCAATGGATGCAAGAATACGTGCAGCGCGCGAATGCGGGCGGGATTGAGCGGGTGCTGGTGTAACGCGTTTACGCGTTACACCTAATGGGAGAGGGCTTTTGAGCGCGCGGCGCTTAAAAGCCCGTGACTGCGCTCATCACGACATTGTCCGTACGTCGATCCCTGCCTGGCCGAGTGCATCGCGCAATGTTTGCGCAAAAACTAGGGCGCCGGGCTGATCGCCATGAATGCAGAGCGTGTCGGCCTGAACGGGTACGTCGCGGCCGTTGACCGAACGCACGAGGCGTTCCTGAACCATGCGCAGGACCTGGGCGACCGCCGTGTCCACACCTTCGATCATGGCGCCTGGCTGGCTGCGGGGAGTGAGCGAGCCGTCGTCCTGATAAGAGCGATCGGCAAACACCTCGCTAGCCGCCTTCAGGCCCAGATCCTGGGCGGCCTGGATGAGGTGGCTGCCCGCCAGGCCATAGAGCACGAGATTGGCATCGACATCCCGGACTGCGCGGCAAATGGCTTGTGACAAGGCGGCGTCTTTGGCGGCCATGTTATAGAGGGCACCGTGGGCCTTGACGTGATGCAATCGCGTGCCTTGCGTGGCGGCGACGGCAGCGAGCGCGCCGACTTGATAGACCACCATGTCGTAGGCTTCCTGGGGCGTGATCTGCATCACGCGCCGCCCAAAGCCCACCAGATCGGGCAGACTGGGGTGCGCGCCGATCGCGACGTTGTTCGAGATGGCCGCGGCGACCGTTTTGCGCATGGTCGAGGGATCACCGCCATGAAACCCACAGGCCACGTTCGCCGAGCTGACAAATTGCAAGATGGCGTCGTCGTTGCCCATGTGCCAGGCGCCATAGCTTTCGCCCATGTCGCAGTTCAGGTCAATGACAAGATGGGGCGTGGTGGTCATGATGGCGTTCCTGTGAGGATGCAGATGAGAGTGGCGTCAGGCCTGTAGCGCGGTTCGCAGCGAGGCGAGCGCGTCCTGTAATTGTAGAAAAGCGGCTTCGCGCTCGCCGTCGAGCCGCTGGGCGTCATCGAGCTCGGTAAGTTCAAAGCGTACTGTCGCTCCGGGCCCACGTTGTGCCAGCCAGGGCAGGTCTACGGTAATGACTTGCGCGATTTTGGGATATCCGCCGGTGCTTTGGCGATCGGCCATCAGGATGATGGCCTCGCCGCCAGATGGCACCTGGATGGTCCCATAGCTGGCCGCCTCGGACAGAATCTGACGCGGCGTCGTCATCGACAGGGCAGGGCCCTCGAGACGGTAGCCCATGCGGTCTGATTGGACGCTGATGCGGAATGCGCTGCTCAGCAGATCGTGGTGGGATGCTGCGGTGAATTCGTCCCAATGAACGCCGGGCAATAGACGCAGATGACTGCGTGCCCGGGCCACGACTGCGCTGGGCAGGTAGACGCGGATCTGCCACAAGGCCTGGGCCAGATCCGTCAAGGTGTCGGAGGCCGCCGTCAGCGTCGTGTGCAGGCCGATGGTATCGCCCTTGGCGAGCGCTCGGCCGGCATGTCCACCAAAGGCGCCGCGGACATAAGTGCTGGTGCTTTGCAGCACGGGGGTGAGCGCGTAGCCACCGTGGACGGCCAGGTAGGTACGCACGCCGGTATCGGGTGCAGCCGATCCAAAGGCCAGTACGTCGCCCGCACGGGCGATCAGCGGACGATAAGCGGAAACGGGGGCGTCATTGATCGTCGGTTGCAAGTCGGCCCCCGCAATCGCGAAACAGGCCGGTGCCTCAAACCGCAGCGTCGGGCCGACCAGGGTCATTTCCAGCGTGGCGTGATCGGTGTCATTGCCCGCCAGCAGGTTGGCCAGACGATGCGAGCACATGTCCATGGCACCGCAGACGGGCACACCTAAATGCTGATGGCCGGCGCGACCCATATCCTGAAAGGTAGAAAGCAGGCCGGGCTTCAGGACGGTCAGGCTCATGCTTTGGCCTCCCGCAGTCGGAGGAACTCGGCGCGGTCGATCGGCACAAAATGCACGCGATCACCGGGTTGCAACAGTGTGGAGGGCGTACGCGCAGGATCAAACAACGACAAGGGCGTGGCACCGATGATGTTCCAGCCGCCGGGTGAGCGACTGGGATACAGTACGCTTTGGCGATTGGCGACGGCAACGGATCCCGCCGGGACGGCAGTACGTGGCGAGGCTCGCCGGGGAATATTCAATCGTTCGTCGTGGACTCCGATATAAGGGGCGCCCGGTGCGAATCCCAGCATGAACACCAGACTGCCGGGGCGCGTGTGCAGTGCAATGATCTCATCGGTGGACGTGTCGGCGTGACGGGCGACTTCGTCCAGATCCGGGCCATACTCGCCGCCATAGCAAACGGGGATATCGACGTCCCGCCCGGTTTGCGCATCGGGCGCGATGCCTTGCGACAAAATTCCCTCGATCTGGTTGACCAACGCTGTGTAGCGTGGGCCGTGCCGACCGTTGGGCTGATAATGCACGGCTAGCGCGATGAACGACGGCACCAGATCCGTGACCCCGGGCAACCTGGCCTGGCTCAGCAGGCTGGCTGCGGCCAGGCATAATCGACCCGTCGCGGCGTCGATCTGGTCGCCAAAATAAATCATCAGGCAGCGATCGCCTTGCGGCACGATGCGCCAGGCGGTTGAACTGGGTATCAGCGAGGACTCGTTCACCAGGGCAACCGCCTCCAGACGGGATTATTTCGCAAACAGCGAATCCAGGTTCTTGAACGATTTGAATTCTAGAGCATTGCCCGACGGATCCAGGAAGAACATGGTGGCTTGCTCGCCAACCTCGCCCTTGAAGCGCACATAGGGCTCAATGACAAATTTGGTGCCGGCAGCGATCAGCTTCTTGGACAGCGTTTCCCAGTCTTGCATGGGCAGCACGGCGCCATAGTGGCGCACTGGCACATCGTGCGAATCCACCGAGCTGGTCGACTTGTGGCCGCACTCGTCGGGCGACAGGTGCGCAACGATTTGGTGGCCATAGAAGTTAAAGTCTACCCATTCGTCCGAACTACGGCCCTCGGGACAGCCCAATAATTCACCATAAAACGCGCGGGCTTCGGCGATATCGCGCACGGGGAATGCCAAGTGAAAGGGCGGCAGAATGGCGGGTGTGCTCATACAGAACTCCAAGTCAATAAGCGTAAAAAAAGTAGGGGAAGGTGTCGACATCCTGATGCCGGAACAAACGGCTATGTCGATAGCGACACAATGAGAGATAGTTTAGCAATTGTTTTTTTGATCGAAAAACGATATTTATTTGTCCTGAGCATCAAAAAAATCGATAGTATGGGGTCATCATGATCCGAGAGTTCAAAACCTTTATTGCCGTCGCACGCGATGGCACCTTTACCGGCGCTGGCCGCCAACTGGGCCTGACCCAATCCGCCGTCAGCGCGCAAATGCGCCGGCTCGAAGACTATCTGGGTGTGACCTTGTTCGAGCGCACAGGCAAATCGGCCGTGCTGAACGCCGCAGGCCGCGACATGCTGCCTCAGGCCGAAGAACTGGTGGCCATGGCAGAGCGCATGGCTACCTCCGCGGGTGCCGGACACATCAGCGGTCTACTGCGAGTGGGAGCCATCGCGTCGGTCCAGCAGCATCTGCTCGTCGATGCCCTCAAGGATTTTCGGGAAACGTTTCCTGACGTGCGGGTGCGCGTCATTCCCGGCGTTTCTCTGTCGCTATTGGGCCAAGTCGACGCCGGCGAAATAGACATGGCCGTCATGCTGCGTCCGCCCTTTGCCTTGCCCCCCGAACTGACCTGGCGTCTCATTCTGCAAGAGCCCCTCGTCTTGGCGGCACCCGCAGATCTGCCCGCGCAATCCTGGCGTGATCATCTCACCAGGCAACCATTCATCCGTTACGACCGCTCCTCGTTCGGCGGCCGCCTCGTCGATATGTTCCTGAAAAAACACCGTATCACCGTACGCGAGGCCATAGAACTCGACGAAATGGACGCGATCGCCAACCTCGTCCGCCGCGGTCTGGGTGTGGCGCTGCTGCCTCGCACTCGCCACCTCGACTCACAAGGCCTGCACCTCCAGGACCTGGGGCCTGCTGCCTTCAACCGGGAGGTGGGTGTCGTTGCCCCGGCCGCTCAAGACCCCAACTCGCTTGCGGCTCAGCTAAGCCACTGCCTGGCTTTGCGCCGCTACACTAGATCGCACCGCACCGTAATGGGATGATTGCGCAACTTCTCTAGTACGAGATCATTGACTTCCCCATCCACATCGGTAATCACGTAGCCCACTTGGCCACGCGTCTGCAGACTTTGGCTGAGAATATTCAGGCCCTGTTCCGCCAGCAGATTATCCAGCGCGCCTAACGCGCCCGGCGCATTGCGGTGAACGTGCAGGATGCGCGTCTCGCCCGTCGGCTCCTGGTAGGGCAATTCGGGAAAATTCACCGCGCCCTTCGTCGTGCCCGCTTGCAAGAAGCGCACGAGCTTCTCCGCCACCTCGCGGCCGATGTTTTCCTGTGACTCCTGCGTACTGCCTCCGATGTGCGGGGTCAGCAAAACATTCGGCAGGCCGATCAGTGGGCTTGCCAGCGGTTCGTTCGGCCCCTTGGGCTCCGTCGGGAAAACATCGAGTGCCGCCCCCGCCAAATGGCCCGACGTCAATGCCGTGTGCAGCGCGTCGATGTCGACCACTGTGCCGCGCGACGCGTTGATCAGGATCGCGCCGGGCTTCATCTGGGCCAGCGTATCGGCATTTATCAAGTTTTCCGTGCTCTTGCCGCCCGGCACATGCAGCGTTACCACGTCGGCTTGCTTGAGCAGGTCGGCGAGCGAATTCGCCGCGCGTGCATTGCCCAGCGGCAGCTTGCCTTCTACATCATGAAAGACCACGCGCATACCCAGGCCTTCGGCCAATGTGCTGATCTGCGACCCGATATTGCCGTAGCCGATGATGCCCAGCGTCTTGCCACGGGCTTCGAATGCGCCATTGGCTGATTTATCCCAATGCCCGAGATGGACCCTGGCATTTTTTTCGGGAATGCGGCGCAGCAAGAGGATCGCTTCGCCCAATACCAATTCGGCCACCGAGCGGGTATTGGAAAATGGCGCATTAAAGACCGGAATGCCCCGTTGCATGGCGTGATTCAGATCGACCTGATTGGTGCCGATGCAAAAGCAGCCCACCAGCCGCAGGTCGGTGGCTGCGGCCAGGGCCTGCTCATCGATGTGACTGCGGGAACGAATACCCGCGACGTGCACACCGCGCAGCGCCTCACGCAACTCGGCTGGCGGCAGCGCCGTCGCATGCGTGACAATGTCGGTGTAGCCCGCCGCGGCAAAGACTTCGCGGGCGCTAGGATGGATATTCTCGAACAGGACGATCTTGGTCATGGATGCGGCAGTGGGAAAATGCGGAAGGAATCAATGAAAAGCGTTCATTGATTGTGACCTAGTTTCCCGTTTCAGGTGCGAGAGCCCATTAGATCGGTAAGGCGATAGGGCGCAATGCAAGGACGCGCCGCGAGCTCAGGCGGCCACCACGCGCTCGGCGGAGAAATGCAGGGCGAACGTGCTGCCGCGGCTGGGTTCGCTGGTGATCAGCAACTCGGCATCGTGGCGGATCGCGATGTGCTTGGTGATGGCCAGCCCCAGTCCCGTACCGCCCGCTGCACGCGAACGACCCCGATCTACTCGGTAAAAGCGCTCGGTCAGGCGGGGGATATGCAGCGCGGAGATGCCTATGCCGGTGTCCTGCACGCTATAGCGGGCCCCGCCATCGGACTCGCTATACCAGCGTACCGTAATCTTGCCGCCGTCGGGTGTATAGCGCACGGCGTTCGTTAACAGGTTCGACATGGCCGATGCCAGCTCGGTTTCGGCGCCCAGGATGTCAAGGGTTTCGTCGATGTCCCACGAGAAGGTATGCCGGCCAGCCGACAGCGCCTCGATCTGCTGGCGTGCCGTTTGCAGCAGCGCAGGGACGTTGACGGCGCGGGGATCGGATCCGGGAGAGGACTCCAGTGTAGAGAGCGCCAGCAAGTCTTCGACGATCGCCTGCATGCGTTGCGCCTGTTCGAACATCATGGCCTGGTATTGGGCACGCTGCGCATCATCCAGCGCATCCACGGGCATATCGCGCAGTGTTTCCAGAAAGCCCGTCAGCACCGTCAACGGCGTGCGTAGCTCGTGCGAGACGTTGGCCACAAAATCGCGTCGCGTGGTTTCGAGTTTTTCGATTTGCGTGACATCGCGCGTGATCAGCAGCCGGCGGTTGCTGGCGTAGGCGGCCAAATGCATCATCATGACGCGCTCTTGGCCGCCATGCGCCAGGCGCACCAAAATAGGATCGGGCCAGTCGTCCAGATGGGCGTACGCGACAAACTCTGGTGCTCGTAGCAGGTTCAGTAGATTTTGGCCGCGATCAGCGGGTAAATTCAGCGACAGGTGATGGCGCGCGACGCGATTGCACCATTCAATCTGAAAGTCTTCGTTCAGTGTGACGACACCATCAGGCAGGGCTTGAGCGGCCGACAGCATGCTTTGCATGGCGGCACGCGCCTCGGCCAGATCGCGGGCCCGGGCGCGCGTGTAGCGATACAGCGGCGCCAGGATGTCATCCCAGGGGCCAACCGCGGCGGGGGGCGAGGTGTCTGGATGATTGGCCCAGTGGGATACCAGGCGCAGTCGCCAGCTGCGCCAAAACAGCATGAATGTCACGGCGGTGCAAAATACGATCCAGCCTGCCGGATCGCCAATTATCCATTGCACGAGCAACGCCAGGATCGCCCAGAGGGCGACGAGAAAGAAAGTGCGCAGCCAAATCATCGTGGCACAGTTTTACCGTGCCGGAATCTGTGCCGTAAAGCGATATCCGCTGCCACGCACCGTTTCCACGTGGGAGTCATGGCCCGAGGGCTCCAGGGCCTTGCGCAGACGCCGGATGTGCACATCCACCGTCCGTTCCTCGACGAAGACATGATCGCCCCATACTTGATCCAGCAATTGCGAGCGCGAGAACACACGTTCCGGGTGGGTCATGAAGAAATGCAGCAGGCGGAACTCGGTGGGGCCGATCGATAACGATTGCTCATTTCCGGACAGGCGGTGCGTTACCGGGTCGAGTTTCAGGCCGCTGACATCGATGATGTCGTCCGTCAGTTGGGGCGCACGGCGGCGCAAGACCGCCTTGATGCGCGCCATCAACTCTTTGGGCGAGAACGGCTTGGTGATGTAGTCGTCGGCGCCGGCTTCCAGTCCGTCGACCTTGTCCTGCTCAGCCCCCTTGGCCGTCAGCATGATGACGGGGACGGCACGAGTGCGTTCGCTATCGCGTAGCTTGCGCGCCAGGGCCAGGCCGGATGTGCCGGGCAGCATCCAGTCCAGCAGAATCAGATCGGGGAGCTCAGCGCGGATCAGGGTTTGCGCCTGATCCGCGTCGAACGCGCGCAAGACCTTATGGCCGGCAAACGAGAGGTTGACGGCAATCAGTTCTTGAATGGCGGGTTCGTCTTCGACGACAAGAATAGTGCTGGACATGGGCAGTAATCAGGAAGGCTGATGAGCGCATAGTAGGCGCGAACATTGCGATACTATGGCCAAATTATTACAGGTATGTGACCAATGCCTTTTTTGCCAGGACTTTCGCAACGGTTCTGAGCCCCGATCGGCTACCATTGCGTCATACACCGGGCCCTCACTATGCAACAAAACCCTGATTCTTCTTCTGATTCGGCCAGCACCCATTTCGGCTTTCAATCGGTTCCCGAAAGCGAAAAAGCGCGCAAGGTCGCCGAAGTCTTCCATTCCGTGGCCTCGCGCTATGACGTCATGAACGATCTGATGTCGGGCGGCCTGCATCGCATCTGGAAGGCTTTTACCATTGGCCGTGCGGCCATTCGCCCCGGCATGAAAGTGCTGGATATCGCGGGTGGCACTGGTGATCTGGCCCGCGCCTTTGCACGTCGCGCCGGTCCGACGGGCGAGGTCTGGCTGACTGATATCAACGACTCGATGTTGCGGGTCGGGCGCGATCGTCTGACCGATGCGGGCCTGTTGTTGCCCACGGCGGTGTGCGACGCTGAAAAATTACCGTTTCCTTCCGGTTATTTTGACCGGGTGAGCGTGGCGTTTGGTCTACGCAACATGACGCACAAAGACCAGGCGTTGGCGGAAATGACGCGGGTGCTCAAGCCAGGTGGCAAATTGCTGGTGCTCGAGTTCTCACGCGTGGCGCGCCCACTGGCGCCGGTGTACGACTGGTATTCCTTTAATGTGCTGCCCTGGCTGGGCAAAAAAGTCGCCAGCGACGAAGCCAGTTACCGTTACCTGGCCGAATCCATCCGCATGCATCCCGACCAGGACACCCTGGCCGACATGATGCGCAAGGCGGGCCTCGAGCGGGTGCAGTACTTCAATCTGACGGCCGGCGTGGCGGCACTGCACGAAGGTGTGCGTCTGGCTTGAACGTCGGCAGGGCGCGCCTTGGTACCATTGCCGGCCTGCCCCGCACAATGAAGGCCCCGATGGGGATTGCTCGCCTCACGAGGCATCGGCCTGATCCCCCAGGGCGTCGCGCGAGGAACTTGCCGTTCCCGGGCTTGTCTATTATTCTTTGGGTATTCAGCTTTCCGTAAGAAAGCTTTTAACAAAAAGCCAGCAACCTAGCGGGGGGCTGGTAGCGGCGTCTTCCAGGGCACCGCCATATGTCAGGAGTCACACGATATGTCCCGATCCGGAATTACCCGGTTTTTCGCTGCAGCGCTGATCGCCGTCGCGGGTACCGCGATGCTTGCGGTGTCGTTTGACGCCGAGGCGCGTCGCATGGGCGGCGGCAGCAGCTTTGGCCGTCAATCCACCAACATCACGCAGCAGCGCCAGGCCACGACGCCGTCGACCACGTCGACCACGACCAACCGCAGTGCCGCACCGACGGCTGCCGCGGCGGGTACAGCGGCGGCGGGCACCGCGGCCAAGAGCGGCATGTCCCGCTGGCTGGGTCCGATCGCCGGTATCGCAGCGGGTCTGGGTATTGCCGCTCTGCTGTCTCACCTGGGCTTGTCGGGCGCGTTTGCCGAGTTCCTGTCCAGCATGCTGCTGATCGGGCTGGTTGTCTTCGCCATCTTGTTTATCGTCCGCCGCCTGCGCGGTGCGGGCGCGCGTCCGGCCATGCAAGGCGCTTTTGGCGGCAACAATGCCGCCCGCCAGGACCATGCCGGCCAGAGCCAGCAACCCATGTGGCGCGAATCGCAGTCGCAGTCGCCGGCAGCCGTGCCCGCCGCCGCGGTGGCACCTTCGGCCCCGGCCTCGGCATCGGCTGAATCGCCTGCCGCGGGCGATAACGATAACTGGTATATCCCAGGTGATTTCGATACCACCGCGTTCCTGAAAAACGCCAAGGCCCAGTTTGTGGCTATCCAGGGCATCTGGGATAGTGGCGAGACGGATCGTCTGCGCGAATACCTGACCGACGATCTGATCGCCGAGCTCAAGCAGCAATTGACCGAGCGTGGCGCGGCGCCGAACAAAACCGAGGTCGTTTTGCTCAACGCCGAAATGCTGGGCATCGAGACGGTGTCCGACGGTCACCTGGCCAGCGTGCGCTTTTCCGGCATGCTGCGTGAGGCCCCGGGTACTGAAGCCTTCCGCTTCGAAGAAGTCTGGAACCTCTACAAGCCTCAGCAAGGCGGGTGGCTGTTGGCCGGTATTCAGCAGATTCCTGTCGAATACGCCAGCTGATCACGGTGGGCCATGGGATCTGAAGCACGGATCCCGTCGGATTCCCCCCAATCCAAAGAGGGCGTCGTCAGTGAGGCGCCCTTTTTTTGCCGCCGGGCCGCCCCAAGGCAAAACCCCCCTTGGGGGGCAGCAAGCCAAAGGCGCAGCGTTGGGGGCCTTTTTTTGCCGCCGGGCCGCCCCAAGGCAAAACCCCCCTTGGGGGGCAGCAAGCCAAAGGCGCAGCATGCGGGGCTTTTCATTTCTGCGGGCCGACACGGCGCGTTTTCAGGGGCTCATGCCCTGAACCGGTAAACTCCGGATATCTTCGTTTTTTTGACGGGGGCTGCTAGTGCAGGCTCGTCTCGCATCAATGCTGCCTTTTTCCTTACTGCCCACGCCGTCGCGGTTGGCTGTCCGTGCGCTCAACGCCTTGCTGTCGCGTGAGGACTGGGCGCGCGAACGCTTGGCGCGTCATGCGGGTAAAACCGTACGTTTTGCCGTGGGCGGTTTCGTGACGGGCCTGGCGATCAATAGCGAGGGCTACGCCGATCAGGCCGACGCCGCCGTGGTGCCGGATGTGACCCTGACCGTGGACCCCGCCAAGTTCAACCCGCTGGGCCTGCTGCCCGGCCAGACGCGGCCGGATATGGCCGAGGCGACCCATATCGAGGGCGATGCCGCCCTGGCGCGTGTCGTGTCCGATCTGGCAGAAAACCTGCGCTGGGATCCGGAGGACGACCTGTCTCGGTTCGTGGGCGATATTCCCGCCGCGCGCCTGATGGCCGGGGCCCGGGCTGCCAGCCAGGGCGCGCGCACCGCTGCATCCAATCTGACCCGAAATGTGTCAGAGTACCTGGCCGAAGAGCGGGGTGTGCTCGTCGGCGCGCCCTTGTTGGCCCAATGGCGTCAGGATCTGGCTGACATGACCCAACGTCGCGACGAGATCGCCCGCGGGGCAGCGGCACTGGAAGCACGTTTGGCCCGTCTGGCCGCAAAGCGAGGCGTCTGATCCATGCCCAGCATCTTTCGCGTGCTTCGTATCCTGTGCGTGGCGTTTCGTTTCGGTCTCGATGACTTGGTGTTGTCCAGTCTGAATCACCCGTTGGCGAGCGCGTTGCGGTGGTTGCTGAGATTGGGGGGGCAGCCCAAAGCGCCGCGCGGCTTGCGTTTGCGACGCGCCCTCGAGTCCCTGGGTCCGATTTTTGTGAAGTTCGGCCAGGTGCTATCGACGCGCCGCGACCTGATTCCAGCCGATATTGCTGACGAGCTCGCGCATTTGCAGGACCGCGTCGCACCATTTCCGTCGGCGCAGGCGGCGGCGTGCATTGAGACCGCGCTTGGGGCGCCGCCCTCGCAGTTGTTCGCACAGTTCGATGTCGATCCGGTGGCCTCTGCGTCGATTGCCCAAGTCCACTTCGCCGTGCTGCACGACGGCCGCGAGGTCGCCGTGAAAGTCCTGCGTCCCGGAATGCGCAAAGCGATCGAGCGCGATTTGTCCTTGCTGCATATTGTGGCGCGCATTGTCGAGCGCGCCGGCGCCGATGGCCGCCGCCTCAAGCCACGCGAAGTCGTGGCGGAGTTTGACAATTACCTGCACGATGAGCTCGATCTCGTGCGCGAGGCTTCTAATTGCAGCCAGTTGCGCCGCAATTTCGATGCGCAATCCGGGCGCGGTGATTTGCTGATCGTCCCCGAGGTGATCTGGGAGTTCACGACCGCGACGGTGTTCACCATGCAGCGGATGTATGGCATACCGGTGGGACAGATCGATCGTTTGCGTGCGGCTGGCATCGACATCGCCAAGCTGGCGCGCAGTGGTGTGGATATTTTCTTTACCCAGGTGTTTTCCGACGGTTTTTTCCATGCCGACATGCACCCGGGTAACATCTACGTCTCTGATCAGCCCGAATCTCTGGGACGCTATATCGCCCTGGATTTCGGTATCGTCGGATCGCTGTCGGAGTTTGACAAGAACTACCTCGCGCAGAACTTTCTGGCATTTTTTCACCGCGATTATCGTCGCGTGGCACAATTGCACATTGAGTCTGGCTGGGTGCCTGCCGACACACGCGAAGAGGAGCTCGAAGGCGCCGTGCGTGCCGTCTGCGAGCCGTACTTCGACCGGCCGTTGTCTGAGATCTCGCTGGGGCAAGTCCTGCTCCGCTTATTTCAGACGTCTCGACGCTTTAATGTCGAAATTCAGCCACAATTGGTGTTGTTGCAAAAAACCTTGCTGAATGTCGAAGGGCTCGGTCGTCAACTGGATCCGAACCTCGATCTCTGGAAGACTGCCAAGCCCTACCTGGAAAACTGGATGCGACGACGCATGGGCCTGCAAGGTCTGCGCCAGTCGCTGGAAAAAGAAGCTACGCAATGGTCGCAGACGCTGCCATCCTTGCCGCGCTTGATGTACGAGAGACTGAATCGCCCGGATACGGCGCCACAGTTACTAGAAGAAATGACCCGCCTGCGTTATGCGCAAGAGCAGGGTAATCGCCTACTCATTGCCTTGACGGCAGTGCTGGCGGTCGCAGTGGGGGTTGCCTTGTGGGCGCTGACTCGCTGATTAGCCGTACTTGGATGTCATGAATCTGTCATATTTCTGTCATGATAGATTCGCATCCAAAGGCGATAAATACACTTGCGTCATGAAATGCGAGTGTTCGCTCCGTGATTGCACGGGACTACTGAACTGCTAGCGTCCCACGCGGGATCAATAAGGGCCAAATCATGCTTTATCCTGAACTTTTCAAGACCATGGAAGCCGTGCGCTGGAACATGGCGAGCGATATTCCCTGGGATCAGTTCGACCGCAGCAAGCTGTCGGACGAACAAGCCTATACCATCAAAATGAACGCCATCACGGAATGGGCGGCGTTACCTGCAACGGAAATGTTTTTGCGCGATAACCGCGGCGACAGCGATTTTTGCGCGTTTATGTCGGTCTGGTTTTTCGAAGAGCAAAAGCATTCGCTGGTGTTGATGGAGTATCTGCGCCGTTTCTACCCGGAGCTGGTACCCACCGAGGAAGAACTGCACAAGATCCGTTTCGAGTTTGATCCGGCACCGGAGCTCGATACGCTGATGTTGCACTTCTGCGGCGAAATTCGCCTGAATCACTGGTATCGGCGTGCCGCGGAATGGCACACTGAACCCGTCATCAGGGAAATCTACCGCACCATTTCGCGCGACGAGGCCCGCCATGCTGGTGCCTATTTGCAATACATGCGTCGTGCCCTGCACGACCGTGGCGAGCAAACCAGCGCGCAGGCACGTTTGGCGTTTTCGAAGATCGGTGTGCTGATGGCCTCGGCCGGCCGCACGTCGCAGGCTATGCACCCAACCAATTTGCACGTGAACAAGGGCCTGTTTCCCAATGACACGATCCAGTCGCGTCTGCCGGAGCCAGGCTGGCTGGAAAACTGGCTGGATACGCAGATCCGTTTCGATGGCGTCTGGGAGGACAAAGTCGCCTCGCGCATCCTCCACATCCTGTCCAAGCTGATGGACCGCACTTTCGATTCGGTGAAAGACCTGAGCCGCTACCGCAAAGAGGTCTCCAACATGATCTCGGCCAATGCAAAATCAGACCTGATCCTGCCCGTTGGCGCCTGATCACAAGGGCCGAGCACCATCGGGCCTCTCTCGTCGTCCCTGAGGCGGCAGCGTACAATCTTCGTATGTCTGCCGCCCGTTTCGAATCCAAAGTCCTGTCCCGCGAGGCCTGCGCCGCCGCACTCGCATTGGGCAAGTTACCCCGGCCGTTGGTCTTTACCAATGGTGTCTTCGACATCCTGCATCGAGGCCACGCCACGTACCTGGACCAGGCCGCCCAACTAGGCGCCACGCTGATCGTAGCGATCAACACCGACGATTCCGTACGTCGCCTGGGCAAAGGCAGCGATCGCCCCCTGAACCGCCAAGAAGACCGCGCCGCCCTGCTAGCCGCCCTGGCGTGCGTAAGCATCGTCACCACCTTTGACGAAGACACACCTGTCGAAATCATCGGCGAGCTGCGCCCCGATCTCATCGTCAAGGGCGGTGACTACGATATGGAAAAGCTCCCCGAAACTGCCCTGGTCAAAACCTGGGGCGGCAGGGCATTGGCGATTCCATTCGAGTTCGAACGTTCCACTACGTCGCTCGTGAAGAAAATTCGCGGGGATTGAGGGCTAGCTGTTCGGTGGCGGGTGGTTGAGTTCTTGAGGCGCCGTTGCAGGGCGAGCGTCGCGGGTCGGTCCCGCCCAGCCTGATCGAAATGGCTCGGGCGCGCCAGGAGGCGCCCTCGGTCCCCTGCGGGGACTGC
>NZ_BAAGYU010000015.1:0-6857 GCF_054779135.1 Bordetella tumulicola
CCAACCAGGGTGCCCAAAATGCAGCCCAGCAAGGCGTACAGCAGGTTTTCGGGAGTGAATGCTACGGAAAATCCGAGCATCAGGTTGTCCATCAATTCCATGATCTTGTCTTCCCTTGTTTTAGTTCATGCCGAGAAACGACGGCCACAACGGGAAAATCAGCCCCAGGCCTTTGATAAACGCCAGCCAGCAGAACGCGACCAGGAAAATTGCGTTAAGCAATGCGACACGCCAGCTGAATTCGTAGCTGGCAAGGCTACTGAGCACGACCAGCAGGAACAGTGAGACGTAGAGACCCAGCGGACGCAGCAGCACGCCGAACAGCACGACAGAGCCGATGATGATCAAGAGAATCTTGAAGTCGAACTTGTCGATGGTGGTTTCTTCCGCTTTGGGCGACAGTGCGCCAAGAGCGACTACCGCACCCAAGATGGCCAGACAGATCCCGAGCCAAAAGGGAAAGTAACCCGGGCCCATGCGGGCGGACGTACCCATGGAGTACTCGGCGGCTTTAAAGGCAAATCCCAGGCCGATGAGTGCGAACATCACTCCCGACCAGAAATCTTGCTTATTCCTTAGCTGCATGGTTTGCTCCTATTTACAGCATGTGAGTTAAAACCTGACCGTTCAACGAACGGCGCTCAAGCGCGATTTCTGGTGCTGCTCGATTTTTCTGAATTCGAAACACGCTTTTTTTGAGCAGGCCGCATGGTAGCGAAGGGGCTGGGACCTGCAAACCCAAGTCATCGGCTAGGCGGATGGGGTTTTCCCTAGAATGGGCACCCAAGTTGTAACCTCAGGGCATAATGGTCCTGAAATGAAAGCAAATTGAAAGTAAATAGAAAGACCTGCGAAAGGCTGAGCAGCCTCGGAGCACGGATTGGCGGTAACGCAAGTGCTGTGTCAGAATTCTTTGGTATGTCTTAATTCTGTTCGGCGCTTAAGTCCTACAGAATATTGCTAGTTTTCTCTCGTTGCGTACGTCCTCCCGGGCGACGCCCGGATGGTTTACGATACCGCCCATGCTGCAAGACTTAGATCAACTCGCCGCCCGTATCGGGCAATTGGTGCAACGTACCCGGCAACTTCAAGCCGAGCGTGATGCGTTGCGTGTCAGCTTGAGCCAAAGCGAAGCCGCTCAGCGTGCGCTCGAACAGCGTTGCAACGAGCGTCAGGCCGAAATCCTGACACTGCAAACTAAATTGCAGGAGCACGACGGAACGGTCGACGACCTGCTGTCCGAGGCGCGTCAGGCGGAAAACGATCTACGCGCGCAACTCGCTCGCGAGGCGTCAGAGCGGCAAACATCCGAGACGCGCGCCCAGACCCGCGAGGCAGAGTTACTGAGTAATCTCAATGAGCGCGATACGGATCTCCAGCGTCTACGCGTCGCGACGGATGCCGCGCGCGAACGTATCGATACGGTCTTGGCACGCCTGCCTGGTGCAGCCGCCGAAGAACAACCCTCCGGAGCGCAACCCTAATGGAACGTGTTGATGTCACCATTCTGGGGCGCGATTATTCCCTCGCATGCTCCAGCGACGAAAAGCCTGCCTTGATGGCGGCCGTACGGCATGTCGATCAGCTCATGCTGCGCATTCAGGGCTCAGGCAAGGTTTCCAGCAACGAGCGCATCGCAGTGATGGCCGCATTGCAGGTGGCTAGCGAACTATTAGCCATGAAAGCGCCAGATGGTCCACTAGGAGGTTTGGCGGTGGGTGAGTTCAAGAGTAGAATCGAGCACATGAACTCCCTGCTTGATGACGCGTTGTCCAATCGGGGTTAGCTAGTACCGGGCTTCGGCCCCCGGCGTGTCGGTATCACGCATGTTTTGATGTTTTTCAGTTTGTCCCTGCCGTGCTCGTGAATTGGCCATACACTCTCTGAACCTATGTCTTTTGGCATATTGGTTGCGTGAATGGTGAGCGGGAGTGATTGTCTCTTCGTAGACGAACCCGATGCTCAACGGATCGCGACCACCTTGAACCTCACGGTTCGAGATGCCGGCCTAGACGGCACAGGCGGGGCATCTATTTGTGCGGGCCTGTGCGTCGTCTCAGGTCCGCACCAGATAGTCTGCTTTCCTTCCCATCTCCCCTATAGGTTGCCATGATGCACACTTCCGGCGTGTCTTCATTGAATCGTGTCGCGGCTGCGTGTTGCGCCGCCTTTGCCTTGTTGGCCGCGCCGCTGGCGCTGGCTCAGTCCTCTCAACCTCAGCTCGCCCCACAAGTGGCATCCACTACAGGTGCGCCTACGTTGACCTTGCAGGCGTCCGCCGCCAGCGAGGTCGAGCAAGACATCGTGCGCATTACGCTGGCCGCCGAGTTCGAGGCAGCGTCGCAATCCAAGGCGACGACTGACTTGACGGCCGCGCTGGACGATGCAGTCAAACGCACCAAGGGAGCCAAAGGCATCGAGGTTCGGACCAGTGGCTACAACGTCTGGCCCACCACCAACGACAAAGGCAAAATCGAAAATTGGCGCGCTCGCGGAGAAATCACGCTGGAATCCAAAGATTTCGCCGCCGCCTCGGCATTGGCGACACAGTTATCCGACAAAGCGGCTATTTCGCAGATCAGTTTCTCGTTGTCGCGCGAGGCTCGCCAGGCTGCCGAAGAAAAATTGCTGAAGCAGGCGGCCGATGCCTTCCGTGCGCGTGCGCAGGCCGCGGCCACCGCCTTCGGGTTTGGCGCCTATCATGTGAAGCATCTGGAGCTAAGTGGTGGTGGTTCAGCGGTACCCGTGCCGCGCCCCATGGCCGCGATGGCCAAGGGCAGTCAGAGCGACTACGCCGATGTGCCGCTCGAGGCCGGCAAGGTCACCGTCACTATCGCGGTGAACGGGACTGTCGATTTGCGCTAAAGAACAGGAGCGCGACGCCGAACGCCACCATGGGCAGGGACAGCCATTGTCCCATGCTCATGCCGCCGGCAAGCAAGCCCAGGAAATCATCCGGCTCGCGCGTAAACTCCACCAAAAAGCGGAACGCGCCATAGCCTATCAAGAACAGCGCGCTGACTTGCCCGGTGGGCCTGCGTTTGCTCGAAAACCACCACAGTAATACAAAGAGCACGATACCTTCCAGGCCCAACTCGTAGAGTTGCGAGGGGTGTCGCGGTAAATCGCTGCCCGATTGCGGGAACACCATCGCCCAGGGCACATCGCTGGGGCGGCCCCAGAGTTCGCCATTGATAAAGTTGCCCAACCGCCCGGCGCCCAGCCCCAGGGGGATCAACGGCGCGATGAAATCGCTGACCTGAAAGAATGACAAGCCTTTTTTACGGGCAAACAGCACCATGACGAGAATCACGCCAATCAGGCCGCCGTGAAACGACATTCCGCCCTCCCAGAGATACAAGATCTCCAGGGGATGGCTCAGGTAATAGCCGGGCTTATAAAATAAAACGTAGCCCAGCCGTCCTCCCAGCACCACGCCCAGAACACTATAAAAAATCAGGTCTTCCAGGTCGCGCGTGTTGAGTTCTGGCGTATGGCCGCGTGTCAGGCGCCAGCGGCCCAGCAAATAAACCAGCGCGAATCCCGCCAGGTACATCAATCCATACCAATGAATCGCTACAGGACCAAGACGTAGGGCAATAGGGTCAAACTCGGGATGGTGCAGCATAATCCGCCACGTAAAAAAGGATTGGGTTGATAATAACCGCCACAGACGTCACGACGTAGTGCAGTCACGTAATGCTTGATAAGACTCCGGAGACAGACCATGCCCAACAATGAACGTTCAAAGCACATCACCCATGGCGTAGCGCGCGCGCCCAATCGGGCTATGTACTACGCGTTGGGTTATCAGGAAAAGGATTTTGATAACCCCATGATTGGTGTGGCCAACGGCCATTCCACGATTACTCCCTGTAATAGCGGGCTGCAGCGTCTGGCGGATGCTGCCATCGATGCCATCCGTGCGGCACAAGCCAATCCTCAGGTCTTTGGTACACCCACGATTTCCGATGGGATGTCCA
This sequence comes from Bordetella tumulicola, assembly GCF_054779135.1. Taxonomy (NCBI): domain Bacteria; kingdom Pseudomonadati; phylum Pseudomonadota; class Betaproteobacteria; order Burkholderiales; family Alcaligenaceae; genus Bordetella; species Bordetella tumulicola. The sequence goes on from NZ_BAAGYU010000015.1 coordinate 3,984, forward strand.
TGGGGACCGAGGGAATGAAATATTCGCTCGTGTCGCGCGAAGTAATCGCCGACTGTATCGAAACGGCGGTCCAGGGGCAGTGGATGGACGGTGTCGTCGTGATCGGTGGCTGCGACAAAAATATGCCCGGCGGCATGATTGCGTTAGCGCGCAGCAATGTACCCGGTATTTACGTTTATGGCGGCACCATCAAGCCCGGTCGCCATAAGGGCCAGGATTTGACCATCGTCTCGGTATTCGAAGCAGTGGGCGAGTTCACCATGGGGCGCATGGATCAGGACGATTTCAAGCAAATCGAAAAATGCGCTATTCCGGGCTCGGGCTCGTGCGGTGGCATGTATACCGCCAATACGATGAGTTCGGCCTTCGAGGCGCTGGGTATGAGCTTGCCGTACTCCAGCACCATGGCTAACGAAGATGACGAAAAAGTCGTGTCGGCCGCAGAGTCGGCCCGTGTGCTGGTCGACGCAGTGCGACGTGGCGTGTGCCCACGCGACATCATTACCCGTCAATCCATCGAGAACGCTGTGTCCGTCATCATGGCGACCGGCGGCTCGACCAATGCGGTATTGCATTTTCTGGCCATTGCGCACGCCGCCGAGGTGGAGTGGACGATCGACGACTTCGAGCGTATTCGTCGACGCGTGCCGGTCATTTGCGATCTAAAGCCTTCGGGGCGCTATGTGGCGACCGATCTGCATCGCGCCGGCGGTATCCCGCAAGTCATGAAGCTGCTATTGGACGCGGGCCTGTTGCATGGCGACTGCATCACCATTACTGGCAAAACCATCGCCGAGACACTGGCCGATGTGCCAGCGACACCCCGTGCCGATCAGGATGTCATTCGTTCGATTGACCGCGCCCTCTATCCCCAGGGGCACTTGGCCATTCTCAAGGGCAATCTGTCGCCAGAGGGCTGCGTGGCCAAGATTACGGGCTTGAAGAATCCCGTTATCACCGGTCCCGCACGCGTTTTTGACTCTGAAGACGCAGCAATGCAAGCCATCATGGATCGCCAGATTCAAAGCGGCGATGTGGTGGTGATCCGCTACGAGGGTCCTAAAGGCGGGCCGGGCATGCGGGAAATGCTGGCGCCCACCTCAGCGCTGGTTGGGCAGGGGTTGGGCGAAACCGTGGGCCTGATCACTGACGGTCGTTTTTCTGGCGGGACCTGGGGCATGGTGGTGGGACATGTGGCGCCCGAAGCTTATGTCGGTGGCCCCATTGCCCTGATTCAAGAGGGTGATTCGGTTACCATCGATGCTCATCAACAGTTGTTGCAGCTCAATATTTCTGACGAAGAGATGGCGACGCGACGCCAGGCTTGGGTGCAGCCCAAACCGCGTTATACGCGGGGGGTGCTGGCCAAGTTCGGCAAGTTGGCCAGCACGGCCAGCCGTGGGGCGGTGACGGATGCCTTCGACGCCTGATCACTTGCGCGACAAACCTCCTTCTGCAAAGGGGGAGGGGCAACGTGGGTCCAAGGGCGATGACGTCATATCGGCGTTTTTTTGAATTTGAGACAGTACGGATGTATGTAAAGCGTGGTTGGGCGACCGTAATCGCCTGTGGGGCTTGGGCGGTCGCCTGGACGGCGCCTGTTAATGCACAGGATCTGAGCCAGGCCGAGGGCTTGGCGCTGGCGCAGCGCAAAGCCTGCATGGCATGCCACCAGATCGATAGCAAGCGGGTAGGCCCGCCCTTGCGTAGTGTCGCCGAGCGTTACGCCGCGGCGGACCAGGGGGGCGCTACGGTGCAATATCTGGCGGACAAGATCCGCGGCGGCGGTCGCAGCGCGTGGGGAGCCGTCCCCATGCCTGCACAGTCGCAGGTTAGCGAAGACGATGCACGCTTGCTGGCCCTGTGGGTATTGTCTTTGGCGCCCGCCACGACAAAGTAGGCCGTTATTGCTTCTATATCTAGGGGGCCTTATCGAGTGATCGTATTGCGGCCCCAACAATATTGAAGCGCTCTATATAGTAGATACCGCGGTCCTGCCTGATTTGAATAAGGAATTGCGAAAATGACGGAATCAAATTCTTCTCCTGCCACCGAGGTCGCCGTTCTTGGCGGCGGTTGCTTCTGGTGCGTCGAGGCCGTATTGGTCGATTTACGCGGTGTGGTCAGCGTGCTGCCCGGCTATAGCGGCGGCCATGTCGATCATCCCACGTACGAACAGGTGTGTGGCAAGAACACAGGGCATATCGAAGTCGCTCGAGTCGAATTTGACCCCGCGATCCTGTCTTACGCCGATTTGCTGAGAGTATTTTTCGCTACCCATGACCCCACCACGCCGGGCCGTCAGGGTAATGACGTCGGGCCACAGTACGAATCCGCCATTTTTTGGCAAGACGCATCACAGCGCGAGCAGGCCCAGACCGTCATGGCCGAGATCGAAGCCCAACACGTATATGACGCCCCGCTGGTCACGCAACTGCGCGAGCCCGCGACTTTCTGGTCCGCTGAAGACTATCACCGCAACTATTTCGAACTGCACCCCGAGCAGGGTTATTGCCAGTTTGTCATCGCCCCCAAGGTCGCCAAATTCCGCAAGCTATACCGCGACCAACTGAAAAAATCTGTCTAAAGGGCATTCCGGCGAGGGTGCGGGCCGTTCAAAGCTGCCTCGCCAAGCAGTTGCGTCCCTGATATAGAGCGTGAATGTTGAATCTGTATATATAGGCAGCAAAGTGGCTGACGGCGCGGTTGGATAGGGCAAAAAGAGGGGAATACGTAGGCAATCAGCGGCGTGTCCCCATTTTTTTGAGGATTTGCAGAAAATAGTGCCGCTTTTGCCGTCATGCGTTTGTAATACGTGCTATAGTCTCGCTCCTTCGCTGCTGGAACACGAGTGTTCAGGCGGCGGGGCCGGAG
>NZ_BAAGYU010000016.1:0-506 GCF_054779135.1 Bordetella tumulicola
CACTTTGGCATGAAGGCCCACATTGGTGTCGATGCCAAGAGTGGCCTGACCCACAGCCTAGTCACCACCGCGGCCAACGAGCATGACCTCAATCAGCTGGGTAATCTGCTTCATGGAGAGGAGCAATTTGTCTCAGCCGATGCCGGCTACCAAGGAGCGCCACAGCGCGAGGAGCTGGCCGAGGTGGATGTGGACTGGCTGATCGCCGAGCGTCCCGGCAAGGTAAAAACCTTGAAGCAGCATCCGCGCAAGAACAAAACGGCCATCAACATCGAATACATGAAAGCCAGCATCCGTGCCAGGGTGGAGCACCCGTTTCGCATCATCAAGCGGCAGTTCGGCTTCGTGAAAGCCAGATACAAAGGGCTGCTGAAAAACGATAACCAACTGGCGATGTTATTCACCCTGGCCAACCTGTTTCGGGTGGACCAAATGATACGTCAGTGGGAGAGATCTCAGTAAAAACCGGAAATAACGCCAGAAATGGTGGAAAAAATAGCCTAAAT
>NZ_BAAGYU010000017.1:0-6740 GCF_054779135.1 Bordetella tumulicola
ACCTGGATGACAAGACCACGTTGCGGGCCTATGCGGCCTTCGGGCTGCGTTATACGCCGAACAACACGCATCGCATTGACGCCAGTTTTGCGAATGCGACGGCGGATAACGGCACGTTCACCGACCGGGTGCGTTCGCCGGAGCTGCTGGGCAAGGTGGATCTGGGCTTGCAGATGTTCCGCGCGGGCGGGTTGGAGATCAAGGCGGGCTATAGCGCTGACTTCAGTAGCTCGTTCCTGAGTCAGTCGGCGAACATCCGACTGGGCTATTACTTCTGAGAGGGCGGAAGAAGGGGGGCCTTGGGTAGCAGAGGTGTCAGGCACCTGACGGGTAGACCGTGGACGGCAAACTGGTGGACAAGCCGCTGCACGATCTGGCGGTTGCCTGGCTAGGGCAGGCGGGGTAAGAGTCCGGAATCGTCACAATCTAGCTTCTAAATTTTACAAATTGGATCTGTCTATATCTCAAAAATATCAATACATTAATCGCGTCATTCGCGCATGAGTCCCCGCGCTGATGTCGGTACTGCAATCGCGTGGCAGTTTCGCGCCTCTGGACTGAGGCATCTGAATTAGCGTCAAAGGGCTTTAAACCATGAATGAGCAACATTCGGTTGTCAGCGTCGGGCTGTGGGCGCACGAACCCGGTAAACCAGGGGATACCGTAGACAAACCGGGCGCACTAAGGCCCGTTCGGGCCAGCGTCATTGCCGGGCTGTTAGGGACTACGGTGTGGATGATGCTGCCCACGGCGGCGTTGGCGCAGTCTTGCGGTATGCAAAGCGGCGTCTATGTCTGCAATTATTCTGGCACGTCTACCGCCTACGACTCGCAGACCGGTTCCCCGGATGCGCTTCCTATGCAGGTGAACACATCGGGCGATGTGGTGATGTCGGTGCAGCCAGGACAGGGTAGCGGCTTGAACTTCGGCTCTTACGGCGCCGATGGATCCGGCGGCAATGTCTATGGCCTGCAATTCAACAATACCGGCTCCATCACATTGAATTATGGCTCGGGTTCGAACTTGAGCCCGTACGGCCTGCAGGCCGTGCTGGGCGGGGGTAGCGGCAACCCTGGCGGGTCCAGCAGCGTCTGGACTAGCTCGCAAATCTCGGGCGGAATTGCGGTAGCTAATTCGGGGTCAATCACGATCAACATGGGTAGCGGAACTACGCAGGGCGGGGGCATCCTGGCGAGGGAGTATGGTGGTGCCGGACAGGGTTCTGGGGCGGCCGGCGGGTCGACTTTTGCTTCGAGCATTACGAATACGGGGCAATTGAATTTAACCGCGACCGGAACAACCGGCTTCGCCGGAATGCAGGCTCTATCCCTCGGGGGATATAGCAACGGTAACGGCGGGGGCGGTAATGCCGGATCGGCGTCCGTCATCTCAAACGGGGCTGTAGCTGTAAATTGGACCTGGCAAAACGCTGCCAGCACCAGTTCGGGTGTCTATGGTGTCCAGGCGCTTTCGCAGGGCGCCGATGGCGTCAGCACGAACACGAGCAGCTCTTCCGGCGGTGGAGGTACCGGCGGCCAGGGGCGCAGCGCCAGTGTCACGCTGCACGAGTATGGCGATGTCGCTGTCACGGTGAGTGGAACGGCCCCGCAGAACAGCCCCGACGTACCCGCCGCCGTGGTCGCGGCGATGAGTCTGGGTGGCGACGGCGGGTCGGCCAGCCAAGGCAACGGCAACTCCGGTGCCTTCGGCGGTGGCGCCCAACAGGTGTCCATAAGCCACGCCGATGCCTACATCACCGCGACGGGCGACTACCTACCCGGCTTGGTGGCCTACGGTGCAGGTGGCGACGGTGGCAACGGAGGCACCCCGAACTCTGCTGGCGCTGGCGGGAACCCTTCGCAAAATGGTGGGTATGGCGGCAGTACGGAGGGAGCCAGCGTCTCTGTCTCCGCACAGAATCGCAACATGACAATTTACATTGGGTCCGATGGTCCTGGCCAGTCGCCTGCTATTGCCGGTATCCAAGTGGGGGGCGATGGGGGATACGGCGGCTTTAGTCAAGACACCGGATTTTCCACGTCACACGGCGGCGATGGCGGGTCTGGAGGTAACGCGGGAGCCGTGTCGATCAGCGTGACAGGCCAAAATTCGAATGTCGTCACTGTGATCACAGACTCGCCCAGTTCGCCTGGTGTCTATGCTTCCAGCGTAGGGGGCGCCGGAAACGATGCCGGTCAAGCATTAACATCGATCGGCGGCCAGGCGGAAGGAGGAGACGGAGGCACAGGCGGCGCGGGCGGAGACATTACCGTTACGGTATCTTCGGCCCAGATTACGACGAACCATTCCAATGCCCCAGGAATCGTCGCACGCTCGCAGGGGGGGACCGGTGGCGCGGGCGGGTACGCTAATGCAGGGACGGGCTCGGCCCAGGGCGGAGATGGGGGCAATGGAGGTAGCTCTGGTAACGTCCAGGTCTCCCTGGACAGCGCGTCCTCGATCACCACGACCTACGGTTCCGATGCCATGGGCATTCTGGCCCAAAGCATCAGCGCCGATGGTAATGACTCGGGCGGCACGAATTCGTGTTGCAGCGGAGGTCCCGGCACGACCGGAGTCGGTGGCAGTGTCGGCACCGTCACTGTCACGAACGCCGGCACCATCAGTACCGCTGGTTCGACGTCTCGAGGAATTCTTGCGCAGGCCATGGCGGGCAGCGGCGGCGCCGGGGGTTCTAGCTGGTCCATCTTTCATTCCAACGCCGGCACTGGCGGCGCGGCGGGTGCGTCTGGCGCTATCACTGTCACCAATAGTGGCGCTATCACTACCGCGGGCGACACCTCGCAAGGCGTGCTCTTGCAATCCATCGGCGGCCAGGGCGGCGCCGGCGGAAGCGCTTCCGGCATCATTGCCAACGTGGGCGGCGGCGGTGGCAATGCCAGCGCGGGTGGCGATATCAGTTTCACCAACTCGGGTTCGATTTCCACGTCCGGGTCCGGCGGCATCGGGGTATTAGCCCAGTCTATCGGCGGCAATGGAGGAGATGGCGGCGGCGCGGCGGGCATCACGGTAAACGTCGGCGGCACTGGCGGCAGCTCTTCGACCACAGGCGGCACGATAACGGGCAATTTCAACAGCGGCTCCAAGATCCATACTACCGGCGACAACGCGCATGGCGCCGTGTTCCAGTCGATCGGGGGCGGCGGCGGCAACGGTGGCGATGCCACGGGAACGGGCGTTCAAGTGACGGTGAACGTGGGGGGCAGTGGCGGTTCCGCTGGCGGCGGGGGCGCTGTCACTGTTCAGGCCAATAATGCCTTCATCAGCACGACGGGCATCAAGTCGGCCGGGCTGATCGCTCAGTCGGTCGGTGGTGGCGGCGGCACGGGCGGTAATGCCGTGGGTACGTCGCTGGGAGCGCTCTTCGATGTCTCGGTGTCGGTAGGGGGGCAGGGCGGCAGCGCCGCCAATGGCGGGGGGCAGGCCGAAGTGACTTTGGTCGGCGGATCGATCGCCACTGGACAGAGCAAGAGCCTGCAACATGGCTCCTCGGATGTGCCGCAGATCTGCGCAAGGTCTTCATCTTCGCTCCGAACCTGTAATGTGCAGCCCGTGGACGGGCATGGCGTCGTCGTCCAGAGCATTGGCGGCGGTGGCGGACAAGGCGGCAATTCGCTTGCGCACTCGATCGCGGATGCCGCGCCCGTGACGCCCGGCGGAACGCAGGCGGCCGTCAGCGCCGCCGTCAGCGTCGGGGGCAACGGTGGATCCGGTGGCGATGGCGGCAGGGCGCTCTTTGCCATGTCTAGCGGTGCGGACATCACGACCCTGGGTAACGGCGCCACGGGCGTGCTGGTGCAGAGTATCGGCGGAGGCGGCGGCGACGGTGGCGACTCATCAGCCATGGCCGCCGCGATGGGCTACACGTCCGGCGCGTCGCCCACTGGCAAGGTCTATGGCGTGGAGTTGACGTCCACGGTCGCGGGCACTGGCGGAGGCGCTGGAAGCGGCGGCCAGGTGGACGTGGTAATGGGCGGCACCATTAATTCTGATGGCGGTTATGTGCCCGACGACAGTGGTAGCAGCCCCACGTCGATCGTCACCTACGGTGATTACGCAGTGGGCGTCAAGGCCCAATCCATCGGCGGCGGTGGCGGCAATGCTGGGGTGGGATCGAGCAATACCCAGGACTTCGGCACCAAGACCACCAGCTCGCTGACTTTCAATGTGGGGCGCGCCGGCTCACCCGGGGGCGATGGAGGTCCAGTGGCCGTTTACCTATACCCGGGTAAGGGCATCCAGACTTTTGGGTCATCTGCGGCGGGTGTGATTGCGCAATCCATCGGCGGCGGAGGTGGTACGTCACAAGGCGGATCCTTCAGCCTGGCGCAATCCTTGGCAGGGGGGTCCCAGAAGCCCGGCGCCAATGTCAACCTGGGCAACCAGACAAGCGAGAAGGGGGGCACGGGTGGCACGGTATCGGTATCGGTGCAGGCGCCCATCGTCACGCGCGGCAATGACTCTACCGGGGTCCTTGCCCAGTCGATCGGCGGGGGCGGCGGGCTGGGTGGAACGTCGGGGTCGGATGGCTCCGGCGATAACCCCGTGGTGCAGGCCTTGCAAGGCCGGGAGTTCGTCAGCGACGTGGTCAATTGGTTGAATGATCCCACGTCGGGCGCTCAGGATGACACCACGCTGAATGTGTCGATAGGCGGAACCGGGGGCACGGGTGGGGCGGGAGGCGACGTCACAGTTTGGCTGGCGTCCGGTATTTCCACCCTGGGCAATCCCGTCAAGGACCAGGGCAATCAGCAGGCCAGCACAGGCGACTGGGCGCACGGCATCGTGGCGCAATCCATAGGAGGCGGAGGGGGGAAAGGTGGGACCGCATGGGCAACCGCCAATGGAGGCGACTGGGCGGAGGTCAACAGCTCATATAACTTTGCTGTGGGCGGCACCGGCGGCAGCGGCGGCGCCGGCGGTACCGTCACGGTCAATCTGCAGAACAACGGCGTTATCCAGACCGTCGGTTATGGCGCCACGGGTATTGTGGCGCAGAGCATTGGCGGCGGAGGCGGCATGGGCGCGGACGGATCCGACGCGCTCGGCGGTAATCTGTCTGTGGGTATGACGAAAGGACGCGACGGCGGCGCAGGCGGGGCCGGGGGATCCGTCGTCATCAATGAGTATGGCAACCTGGGCAGCACCATTCAGACGCAAGGCATATTCGCCGACGGCATCAACGCCCAGTCTGTCGGCGGTGGAGGCGGTATTGCTGGCGCGGGCTCCAGCGTGTGGGGTTCGTACGGCGTGCCGGGCGCGCATGCCAAGGCCGGCATGACTTTCACGGCGGGTGGCGGTACGTCGTCCAGCGGTGGGGGCGGCAGCGTGCAAATCAACCCGGACTTCGCCAACAACCCGCTTTTAGTGAACGTATCGGGTTACGGCGCCTATGGCGTGCTGGCCCAGAGTATCGGCGGAGGTGGCGGCAACATCATCGCCAACCAAGCGGGCTCGGGCACGCCGACGATTCAATTAGGGGGCGTGGGTAACGATGCGCAAGCGTCGGGCGGCGCGGTACAGGTCAATTTGACATCGCCGTCCGTGATCACCGCCAGCGGCATCGCGGGTATCGGCGTCGTGGCGCAATCCGTAGGCAGTGGGGGGGGCATCATTCGCATCAACGACGGCACCAACACCACGCCTGGGCTTACCACCGGCTATAACGCCACGTTCGCCAACCAGACCTCTCCTGGCCCGGCCGACGGCGGCAGCGTGACGGTGAGCTCGTATGCAACGATCAGCGCCAATGGGCCCGGGGGCATCGGCATTTTCGCGCAGAGTGTGGGCGGCGGCGGCGGCTTGATTTTGAATGGCTCCACGCTTTATGCCGGGGCGCCCCTGCAGCAAGGGATCATCTGCGGGGCCAGCGATTGCGGCAGCTCCACCAGCGGCAGCGACAACTTCACCGTGACGCTGCTGAGTAATTCCGTTTCCGCCACGGGCGAGAATGGCGTCGGGATCTTCGCCCAGGCCGCGGGATACGGCCTGATAGCCAGCGGCACGCCCAATGTGATCGTAGGCAGTGGAGATGACTCTAACGGCCACACCACGACGGTGACCGGGGGCACGGGCAACGGCGCTGCCATCTGGATTGATCGCCCCAACGGCCCGTCCGGACTTAGCCAGGCCTACATCAAGGCGCAACTGGATGGCGTCATCACGACTGCGGCGGGTTCCAGCGGCACGGCGGTCAAAGTAACCGGAGGCGGCAGCGTCACACTGACTAACCTGGGCAGCATCACGGGCACGCTCGCCCTCGGTCCCGAGAGTGTGCAGAGCGGTAGCGGAAGCTTCAACGCCGGCCCGGTGAACAGCAATGGCGGCTACGACAGCGACCGCGGTGTCATGCGCAACCAGGGCATCTGGACCGCCGGCAAGCTGGCGGTGGCGGACATCGTGAACGAAGGCAATATCCGCTACGACGATGCCACGATGGCTACGCGAGTGAATGGCCATTTCATTCAGACGGCGAAAGGCCGGCTCAGCCCGCTGATCGATTCGGTCAATGGCAAGGCCAGCTTGTTCCAGGTGGAAGGCAGCGCCAAGTTGGATGGGGCGATCGTGCCCACCGCGGTAACGTTGCTGCCGGGCGAGGTGCCGGTGCTGACTGCGGGCAGTCTGGACGGCATGCCCGATGCGCAGGATTCGCTGATCTACCGCTGGGATACCAAGCGCAGCGGCAATACGCTGTCGATCACACCGACGGCGGATTTCAC
>NZ_BAAGYU010000018.1:0-47612 GCF_054779135.1 Bordetella tumulicola
CCCCGGTGGCTCGCCACGGCGGGCCGCGCCCGGTCATAGGGTAAGTCCAGTTGGTCGGGCAACCCCGATAGCCGGTCCTTCCAATAGCCCACTTGGCTGGCGATCACGCTCTGCGGATCGTCTTCGTCGCCCAAGATCTGGTGCTGCCACAACGGATCATTCGCCATAGACGCATCCTCGCTGAGACCCCTGAGATCCTTGCCGAAGCGCCGGCCAGCATCCATCGGAGGAACTGCCATGTAACAGAAAATGGATTCTTTCCGTTTACGGAAGCATGAGCGTACATCACTTCGGGTGTATCTCCCAGCAATCGAAGCCGCCGCATCCTCTAGATGGGCCTCACGAGAGATAGCGACGCCTGGGCTTGCTTTCTTTTTTTGTCTTACCCTGGTGTCCGAGCAGGCTGGGATATTGAACTGGTCTCGAGTTCCTGGATGCGCTTGGTGTTCGCCGATTGGGTGGTGTTGAGCCGCTCGGCCGCATTGGCAAAGCCTCCCAGTTGCACCACCCAATCGAGGGCTGCGATTTGCTTGACAGTCAGCACCATGACCGGGGCCTTGCGTTGCGTATCTGCCGCGTGGTCAACGCTTAGTCGACCGAGGCGCCAGACCGTTTCACGGCCTTGCCCCATTTTTCGATTTCGTTGTCGACAAAAACACTGCCGTCTTGCGGTGCGTAGACAAGCGGCTGGGCTCCGCGGTCGGCTAAAGCCTTGGCCATGGCCGGTGACCGCAAAATCGCGTTGATCTTCTGATTGAGATAGGCAACCACGTCATCGGGTGTTTTTGCCGGCGCGAAAATCATCGCCCAGCCTACCGCCTCGAAACCGGGCAGGCCTGATTCGGCCACGGTGGGCACGTCCGGCAATTGCGGCACGCGCTCACGCGTGGTCACCGCCAGCGGCACGGCCGCCTTCGATGCCACATGGGGCAGGGCGGCCGTGACCGAGTCCACCATCAGGGGCACATGGTTTCCCAGGAAGTCTGCCTGTGCCGGGCCGCTGCCCTTGTAGGGGATGTGGCGCAGCTCCACCTGCGCATCGGCCTTGAACATCTCGGCTGACAGGTGCTGCGTGCCGCCGATGCCGGCGCTGGCGTAGGCCAGTTCATTGGGCTTGGCCTTGGCCTGCTTGATCAACTGGGGCAGTGAGCTGATACCGCTTTGCGGCGTGGCCAGGAAGATCAGCGGCACGGTAAAGATGCCGCCCACAGGTTTGAAATCGTTCTTCAGTGAATAGCCCGGGTTGCTGTAGAGCGTCTGGTTGACCGCCGCGGCGCTGCCGCCCACTACCAGGGTGTAGCCGTCGGGGGTGGCGCGGCTGACGAACTGCATGCCAATATTGCTGCCGGCGCCGGCCTTGTTCTCGACCACGACGGGTTGGCCTATTTCCTTGGCCAACTGTTCGGCCACCATGCGCGCAAAAATATCGGTCGCCTGGCCAGGCGGGAAGGGCACGACCAGATTGACGGGCCGTTCGGGATAAGCGGCGTGGGCAACCCCCGCGGCACTGAGAAAGAGACTGGCTACCAGGCCGGTCAGGCCCTTGAGTCGCTGCGACATAAAACACCTTTCTTCGAAACTTTTGATGAAATGCTCTGGTATGCATCAGAACGATGCCGCAACGCTGGGTATGGCCGGGCCTGGTCCAGGGTCTGCCGCCCGCTCGTGGGCAAGTTCGGCAGACCAGCAGATATAGGTAATGCGGCAGCGGGGTCACCTTGCCAGCATTGAGGGATTGTAGCCAGTGCGGAGGGGCAGATGCTCTGCCAGGCAGGATATTGGACAGGCCCTTGCTGAGTTGATGAAATGCAGAGAGGGTCCTACGAGAGAGATCGGTACATAAGTCCGTGCAAACCGACGTCGCCTCTTTGCCGCCGGGTCATGGGTTCCGTCTGGCGAGGCGGCTTACAACAATAAGATGACGCCGCGCGCCAGAAGTGCTCCGCCAGTACCTAGCAAAACGAGATAGAGAGCGCGCAGAAAACGCGGCCGATCCAGTTTGTGCGCGATCTTGTTGCCGATGAAGACACCCAGCACCATTGCGGGCAGCAGGACCAGCGAAAGCCCGACCACCTGCCAGTCGGAATACTTTCCCGCCACGGCAAAGAGCGCGACCCGGATGACCGCACTGATGGCGATGAGGCAGGTCTGGCTTGCCCGTATCACAGTCGGATCGTCGATCCTGCGCGTTAGATAGATGGCATACAGCCATGCGCCCGCGCCAAACATTGCGCTTAACGCGCCGCCCGAAAAACCGTACCACCACGCCCATCCGGCACGTAGCGGTCGCCGCCGGGGCCGCGTCAGCATGCCGCGCAAGGCATAGAGGACGACAAATGCGCCAAGCAGCACCATCAGCGCCGTCAAGGGCACGACGATGAGCAGGTAGGCCCCCGCAATCAGGCCTAGCATCAGTGCCGGCAGCAGGCGCAAGACTTCCGATTTCTCCACCTTTGAGCCTAGTTTCAAACCGTTGCCGGTCGAGGCGGCGAGATCGAGGAGGGCTTGGGCGGGAATCAACGTGGGCAGCGGCACCACTTGCGCCACGATGGGAGCCGAGATGAGCGTCGTCCCGAATCCGACCATGGCGAAGACCGTGTACGCGGCGATGAATGTTGGCGCTGCGACGAGGATCGTTTCGAGATCAGGCATCCGGTGGCTAAGGTAATCGGGGCAAGCGCGAAGTGTACTGCTTCGTCTTGAGCTGCCGTGGCGATGAAATCAGTGGCAACCGGATCAGCAGATCGTCACAACGATGCGGCATGCGCGGCGATAAATTCCCTGAACCATAGTTGGGCAGGATGAGCGTCGCCGCGTCTATGCCAGATCAGGTCGAATATGACTTCGGGTAATGCGATAGGCGGCGGGAATAGCACCAGCTTGCGACCGACTGGCGAGTGCAATGCAACCCGCTTCATCACCGTGGCCGTCATGCTTGTTCGAGCTACGACGGCCGGCACGGCGAACATATGCGGCAGCGTCAGCGCGAGCTTGCGCTTCTTGCCTTGTTGCGCGAGGGCCTGATCCACGAGCCCGTACATCTCTCCTTCCGGAGACACGAGAACGTGGGGCAACGCCAGGAAGGTCTTCATGCTCATCCCGCGCCTGGCCGCTTGGTGGTCGCTGGCGATGATCGTGACGAACTCGTCCCGAAGCACGGGGCGTGTCAGTATCCGGCCATCGGCATGCGTGGGTGGCACGCCGATGGCCGCATCGATCGTGCCAGCATCTAGCAGATCGACCGCATGATCCCGGTTGTTGAATGCATGCACGTTCACCGACACGCCCGGCGCCTTCTTTCCAAGCGCCTGCAGCAGCGAAGGCAGCAGCACGAAGGCCGGGTAGTCAGAAAGCCCCAGCTTGAATGTCAACGACGCCTTACCCGGCACGAATTCGGGTTTCTTTACCAGCGTGGTTTCGATCTGCCGCAACGCTTGCGAAATCGGCTCGGCCAGGTCCCGTGCGCGCGGCGTGGGCAGCAGGCCGTCGGCGCTGCGCAGAAACAGCGGGTCGCCGAAGAGTTTGCGCAACCGCGACAGGGCCGCGCTCATGGCCGGCTGGCTGACCCCGACCTGAGTGGCGGCGCGGGTCACGTTGCGCTCGTTCATCAGGGCGTCGAAGGCCACGAGCAGATTCAAGTCGATACCGTGAAAATCCATAGAACGAATAAATCTATATATGGGTTATTTGTTGGACGGATTGTAATGCCGCGAGCAGAATCTGTGCCATCACCAATCACCCATCCACGGTCAAGACTATGAGTACATCCGACACAGGCCTCTCCGATCGGCTTCGCGCAGAGCGCTTGGCGGTGGAAACGTTCTATCGCGCCTTCAGTGACCGGAACCCCGATTTAGTAGACGAAGTCCTCGCGCCTACGTGGGATGACATTCCGCTGGCGCCTGGGCAAGGCCCTGGGCCGGAAGGCGTCAAGTCCATCATCCGCAGCGTCGTGCAGGCATTCCCGGACGTTCGCGTCACCGTCCACGACATGGTCCAGGAGCCCGGCAAGATTGGCGTTCGCGCCGAGATCAGTGGCACCCATCGGGGAGAACTCTTCGGCATCGCTCCCACGGGCAAGAAGGTGAGCTTCCGCCTGCACGAGTTCCACATGCTCGACGGCAAGCGTGTGACCACGACGTGGCACATGGAGGATTGGTTTGGTCTGTTCCTCCAACTCGGGCAGTTCCCGCCGCCAGCCAAAAAAGAATGAGGTCCTTGTGTTGAAACCGATTTTTCCAGTGCTGCTTGCTGTGGCGCTTGTGGCCGATCCTGTCGGCGCCTTGGCGCAGGAGAATGCAGCAGCGACTGCACTGTTTTAGCGGATTTTGTTGGCAGCCATAGTTTTTCGCCATCGTCAACAACCCATTCGCGTTCACAAACACCCAGGAATCGCATCCATGAAAACTGTTCTTATCAATGCTTTCGGCAGCCCCGATGTTGTCACGATCGGCGAAGCCAGCCTGCGTAATCCACAACCCCACGATGCCGTCGTTCGCGTCGAAGTGGCCGGTATCAACCCGCTGGACCTGAAGATCATCGCTGGCTATATGCAGCACGTCTTCCCGGTCGAGTTTCCCTATGCACCGGGCACGGACTTCAGCGGCGTGGTCGAGGCGACCGGCGCGCAGGTGACAGGCCTGAAGCCGGGCGATCGCGTGGTGGGACGTGCCGCGCCCAACACGGGTGGTGCGTTCGGAACGAGTCTGGTGATAACCGCCGCGGATTTGTGCCTGATTCCGGCGGAGATGAGCTTCGAGCAGGCGGCAGCCATGCCGACCGCGTTCGGTACTGCCCGGCAAGGCCTCTTCGATGTTGGCCATCTGCAACGCGGAGAACGGGCTCTGATTCATGCGGCGGCGGGTGGTGTCGGCAGCATGGCCGTCCAGCAGGCCCATCATGCGGGCGCCTATGTCGTCGCCACGGCGTCTGCCGGGAACATCGAACTGGTGAAGAGCCTGGGTGCGGACGAGGTCATCGACTACCGTACCCAGGACTTCGCCCAGATGCGCGACATTGATCTGGTGCTCGACACCATTGGCGGCGAGACGCTGGAAAAGTCGTGGTCGGTGCTTCGCGCTGGTGGGCGCATTGCTAGTTTGGTGGAGTTCGGCATTCAGCCCAAGGACGGGCACAAGGGCGAGTTCGTGTTCTTCGCGAGCGCGACCCCCTTCCTGCCGGAAGCGATCCGACAGTTCCAGGACGGCCAACTCCAGATCATCACCGACTCGATCTTCCCGCTGGACGAAGCGCGTTCGGCGTTGGAGAAACTAGCCACCGGACATGCACGCGGCAAAGTCCTTATCCGCTTGAGCAACTGATGCTCGGAGCCTCGGCGTGACACAAGACAAGCATCAACGTCAGTCCTCGGCATGGAAGGTCCTGGTGGCTTCGCGGGTCTCGCAAACATCATTGAGGTTTGTCATCGTTGATCTTTTTCCGGAAGGGGCACGATAAAATACATTAAACCAATTGGTTGATAATAGCGTCATGGCACTTTATACTAAACCACATGGTTGAAAAACGGCTCGATATGACGTTCACGGCGCTTGCCGATCCGACCCGGCGCGCAATGCTGGCGGATCTGATGCTGGGCGAAAAGTCGATTGGTGAACTTGCCGCGCCTCACAGAATGAGCTTCGCGGGCGCCGCCAAACACGTTGCCGTGCTCGCACGTGCGGGCCTGATTGAACGGCGCAAGGTAGGGCGGCAGCAATTGTGCAGATTCAACGCCAGCCAGCTGAAGGACGCCAGCGATTGGCTCAGGCAATGGGAACGATTCTGGACCGCTCGCCTCGACGCGCTGGAGGCCGTATTGAAGGAAGACCCCGAATAATCGCCACACGACATCTGATGTCAGGCGCCAACCCATATCGAGGTATCTGATGACGATAGGTCAGCGGTTCGGCTGGTTGAATGATCGGTTCGGCGTATCTTGGCAATTGAATCTTGTCGATGAAGGGAGAGCCTAAATGGCAGACATCATTACCCCTGACACTTTGCGTTTCGAGCGCTTGCTCGATGCTTCGGTGGAAAAAGTCTGGCGATATCTGATCGATCCCGAGCTACGTGCGCGGTGGTTCATGGCCGGGCCGTCCGAGCTGAAAGTGGGCGGCAGTTTCGGCCTGACGATGGATCACGACAATCTGTCTGACGAGGATGTGGCCACACCGGAAAAATACCGACCCTACCTCGGCAAGAGCTGGGCAGAACACATCACACGGTATGAACCGCCGCATCTCCTTGCCATTACCTGGGAGGGCGGCGATGGCGGTGAGGTCACTTTTGCATTGACCGCCGAAGGCAGCAAAACCCTACTGGTGTTGACTCACACAGGTTTGCGGGGCCGCGACGATGCTGTCAATTTCGGCGGTGGATGGCATTCGCATCTTGCTGTACTCGAGAGGCGTATCAGGGGGGAGGCCGTCACCAACTTTTGGGCACTCCATGCACAGGCCGAGGAGGTGGTCGAGAAAACGCTGAGGCAGACCCACACGTGATGAATGGTCTGTCGCTATCGCACTCGACCGGCTGCACGTGAGTGAGGGAGCCATTTCCGTAGGGTCACCTCTGCGGGATGACCGGAGCCCGCGAAATGACGAAACACCTTAACGCCAATGCAGGTTGGACAATACTCAGTCGATCCGCAACGATCCAGCCAGCAGATTCAGCATGGTATCGACCTTCGGCAGCAACTGCTTGGCTAGCGGCCACACCAGATTTAGCGGCAGGCCATCGGTGGTTAATTTCGGCAGGATTTCCACTAGCTCGCCGCGTTGCAGTTCATCCCGCACGAGCCACGTTGCCAGCTGCGCGACGCCGCAGCCAGCCGTGACTGCGCTGACCTGAGCTTCGCCGCTGCCGACGATGATGCGGCCTGCTTCCACCGTCCGGCGTTCGGCTGGCCCCGCATCCTGGGCGATGAGCCACGGGCTGGTGCTGCCATCAGCTTTGCCGTACAGAATGGCATCGTGGCGGAGCAGATCGGTGACGGACGCGGGCGTGCCGTAACGTACCAGGTAGCTGGGCGCGGCGCAGAAAATCAGCCGTTCGCTGCCCAGGTAACGATGTCCTAACGTGGCCGGCCAATGATCGGGGCCGCCGATGCGCACGGCCACGTCGATGCCTTCGTCGATCAGATCGACGAAGCGGTCCGTGAACGATACATGGGGACGTAAGTGGGGATGCTGCCCGACGTATTGCAGCAGTAGCGGCCAGACTTGCAGGCGTCCGAATGCGGCAGGCGCGTCCAGCCGCAGCCGACCCACCGGCTCGGACCGATGGGTGGCCAGCACGGCTTCGGCTTCCTCCAGCTCAGCCAATACTCTCACGCAGGTGCGATAGAACGCCGCTCCGGCGTCGGTAATCGACAGGGTGCGCGTCGTGCGCTCGAACAGCCGAGTGCCCAGGCGGGCTTCCAGGCGAGCCACGCTCTTGCTGACGGCGGAGTTCGTCAGGTGCAGCCGTTCGGCGGCGGCGGTGAAGCTGCCTGCATCTGCCGTGGCCACGAAGGCTTCGATACCTTTAAGACGTTCAGAAGGAATCATGGGTTCTCGCAATTATAGAATTTAATTCAATAGTAATAGGAATAAATGCCAAAAATAAGATTATTAATCTCTAATAAGCTGGAGGCCTTCCGTTGAATTGCGCTGGAGCTTCCTCTCATGACTTCTGTCGATGCGACGTTATCCGTCGTACCCCCTGTTGCTGCCCGTGGGCGCGGGTCAATAGCTATCCTGGCCGTGGCGGCGTTCGTCATCGTCACCACCGAGTACCTGATCGTCGGCTTGCTGCCAGGCCTGGCGCGAGACATGAACCTCTCGATTTCCGCCGCCGGGCAGCTGGTCACGCTGTTCGCTTTCACCGTGATGCTGTTTGGGCCGGTGCTGACCGTGCTGCTCTCGCATTTCGAGCGCAAGCGCTTGTTCGTCATCATTTTGCTGATCTTCACGGCGGCCAATGCCCTGGCGGCCGTGGCGCCGAACATTTGGGTGCTGGCCATTGCCCGGTTCATTCCGGCGCTGGTGCTGCCGGTATTCTGGGGTACCGCCAGCGAAACGGCCGGGCAACTGGTGGGGCCGCAGCGCGCCGGGCGTGCTGTGTCCCAGGTCTATCTGGGGATATCGGCCGCGCTGTTGTTCGGCATTCCGCTGGGGACGCTGGCCGCGGATGCTATTGGCTGGCGCGGCACATTCTGGATCTTGTCGGGCTTGTCGTTTTTGATGGCGGTGCTGACACTGGCGTTCATGCCCACCGTGGCCCGCCCACAGCGGCTGCGCATCGCCGAGCAGACCCGCATCCTCAAGGACCCGCGCTTTGTGGCCAATGTGGCGCTGTCGGTAGTCGTGTTCACGGCGATGTTCACGGCCTACACCTATCTGGCCGACATGCTGGAGCGTATCGCCGGTGTGGCGCCTGCGCAGGTGGGTTGGTGGCTGATGGGGTTTGGTGCCATCGGTCTGGTGGGCAATTGGCTAGGCGGGCGTTTGGTGGATCGCAGTCCGCTGGGAGCGACGGTAGCCTTCACCGTGTTGCTCGGCGTCGGTATGGCGGCCAGCGTACCGTTGGCAGGTTCCTACGGCTGGCTTGGTCTGTCACTGGCGTTGTGGGGCATCGCCTATACGGCCTTGTTTCCGATTTGCCAGGTACGGGTAATGAAGGCGGCGACTCACGCGCAGGCGCTGGCTGGCACCTTGAACGTGTCGGCTGCCAATGCAGGCACCGGCTTGGGGGCGATCATCGGCGGCCTGGCGATCTCGCAATGGGGCCTGGGAAGCATTGGCTATGTGGCTACTGGCATTGCGGTGGCGGCTGTGCTCATGGTGGCGTGGATCGCGCGGCTCAAGTCGCACTGAAGTCGGCGAACATTAGACTCACGATGCCGCTCAGACTGCGATTGGCGTTGAGCAACTCGTTCGGCATGGGGGCAATAACGCGGTGCTGGTCTTGCGGTGGGTGGCGTAAACGGGTAGTAGCTTGCCGAGGGGGGCTTGCGCTAGTATGAGCGTCGTCTACACCTAGTTTTTTAGCCTAAGGAGCCCCCATGGCCAGTTTGACGATCAACGGCAAGCCCCAAGACGTAGATGCCCCCGATGACATGCCCCTGCTGTGGGTCATTCGGGACCGCCTGGGGATGACAGGAACCAAATTCGGCTGCGGCATGGCCATGTGCGGTGCCTGTACGGTGCACCTGGATGGCCAGCCCATCCGTTCCTGTATTACGCCCATTTCGGCGGCGACTGGCAAGCAGATCATCACGATCGAGGCCGTGGGCGAAGATGAAGTGGGCCGCGCCGTACAGCAGGCATGGACCGAGATCGGTGTGCCGCAATGCGGATACTGCCAATCGGGCCAGATCATGTCCGCAACGGCCCTTATCAAAAGCAATCCCGCACCGACCGACGCGGATATCGACGCGGCCATGAGCGGCAATATCTGCCGCTGCGGCACCTATCCGCGCATACGCGCCGCCATCAAACAGGTTGCCGTCTCCCAGGGAGCCACCAAATGAGCGGATTTTCCCGGATGTTCCCACAAGTTCCCGCCGCCCAAGCGTCCGGGTTTGTTGGCGAGTTGCCTGTTTCGCCGGCCCGCCGCGATTGGCTGAAGGCCGCTGGCGCGCTGACCGGACTGGTCCTTTCCGTAGGTGCCGCCGGTATCGTGCGCGCGGCCGACACGGCCGGCAAGGCCGAGAAGAAATACGGTGCCGACGGCATGCCGCATGGCACGGTGGACGATCCGCACGTATTCGTGTCGATTGGCACCGATGGCATCGTGACCATCATCGCGCATCGCGCCGAAATGGGCACGGGCGTCCGCACTGGTCTGCCCATGGTGGTCGCCGATGAACTCGAGGCCGACTGGAGCAAGGTGCGCGTCATCCAGGCGCCGGGTGATGAGCCCCGCTATGGCAACCAGGACACTGACGGTTCGCGCAGCACCCGTCATTTTTTCCTGCCTATGCGCCGCGTGGGTGCCGCCGCGCGCAGCATGCTTGAGGCGGCCGCTGCCAAGCAATGGGGCGTGCCGGCCGACGAAGTCGTGACGCGTAATCATGAAGTCATGCACGAGAAAACCGGGCGCAAGCTGGGTTTTGGCGAACTGGCCGAGGCCGCCGCGGCGCTGCCGGTGCCGGCTGTCGACACGTTGCGGCTGAAGACGCCCGAGCAGTTCCGCTATATAGGCAAGCAGAGCACGCGCAACGTCGATATCCAGGATATCGTCACGGGCAAGACGCATTTCGGTATCGATACGCGCCTGGACGATATGCTGTATGCCTCGGTGGCACGGCCAGCGGTGCTGGGCGGCAAGGTCAAGCACTACAACGCCGATGCCGCCATGAAAGTACCGGGCGTCGTCAAGGTGGTTGAGATCCCGGCCGGGCCCACGCCGCCGGTGTTCGCGCCGCTGGGCGGTGTGGCCGTGATTGCCAAGGATACCTGGGCCGCGTTGAAGGGCCGTCAGGCGCTCGAGATCGAATGGGACGACGGCCCCAACGCCAGCTACGATTCCGACGTCTTCCACAAGACCATGAGTGAGGCCGCAAGCAAGCCTGCCAAGGCGGTGCGCAACGACGGCGATGCCATGAAGGCGCTGGCTGACGCGGCCCAGCGTATTCAGGCCGAATACTACTTGCCGCACCTGGCGCATGCTTCTATGGAGCCGCCGGCGGCTTGCGCCCGCGTGGCCGATGGCAAGTGCGAAGTCTGGGCCTGTGTGCAGTCGCCCTACGGCACGCGCGAGAACGTGGCCACGCAGCTGGGCATGGACATCGCGGCCGTTACCGTGCACCAGACCTTGCTGGGCGGTGCCTTCGGCCGCAAGTCGAAGTCGGACTTCGTCGTCGAGGCCGCCTTGCTGTCGCGCGCCATGGACGGCAAACCGGTAAAAGTGACCTGGTCACGAGAAGACGACATTACCAACGATTATTTCCATACCGTGTCGGTCGAGCGGCTGGAGGCCGGCGTCGATGCACAGGGCAAGGCCGTGGCGTGGCTGCATCGCACCGCGGCGCCTACCATCGGTTCTACCTTTGTTGCCAATGCGCAGGGCCAGCAGCCTTTCGAACTGGGCATGTCGGCGGTGAACATTCCGTTCGCCATTGCCAATTTCCGCGTCGAGTCGGTGCCGGTGCCGGCGCATACGCGCATAGGTTGGTTTCGTTCCGTGTCGAACATTCCGCATGTCTTCGCGGTGCAAAGCTTCGTGGCCGAAATGGCCCACACGCTCAAGCGGGATCCGCGTGATTATCTGCTGGAACTGATCGGGCCGCCACGCAAGATCTCGCCCGCGGATATGTCCGATGACTGGAATTACGGCGAATCACCCGTGGTCTATCCGCTGGATACAGGGCGCATGCGGCATGTTATCGAGGTGGCGACCCGCGAGGCAGGCTGGGGACGCAAGCTCGAACCGGGCCGTGGGCTGGGGCTGGCGGTGAGCTATAGCTTCGTGACCTACATCGCCACGGTGGTGGAAGTCGAAGTCGGCAAGGACGGCGGCCTGGTGGTGCACCAAGTGCATGTGGCTGTGGATTGCGGACCGCAGGTGCATCCCGACCGCGTGCGGGCACAGACCGAGGGCGCCTGCATCATGGGCCTGAGTCTGGCCACGCGCAGCGAGATCTCGTTCTCCAAGGGGCGTACCAACCAGACCAACTTCCACCAGTATGAAGTCACGCGGATGTCCGAATCGCCGCGCGACATCAAGGTGCATGTGGTCGAGCACGGTTTCGATGTGCCGCTGGGCGGGGTGGGCGAACCTGCGGTTCCGCCTTTTGCGCCGGCATTGTGCAATGCAATTTTTGCCGCCACCGGCAAGCGCATCCGCAGTCTGCCTATCCGCGACCAGCTCAAGGCCTGATGGCCGCCACCAACTGGTGGAAAACTTTCCTGACGTTCGCTCTTTGGCGAACGTCAGGAAAGCGGCTTACTGCATGAACCAGCCGTGACTGACGACCAGCGACTGACCCGTCAGGGCGTTGTTCTTGGCGCCGGCAAAGAACAGCACGGCGTCGGCCACATCATCGATAGTCGTGAATTGACCGTCGACGGTGTCCTTGAGCATGACGTTTTTAATGACTTCATCTTCGGTGATGCCGAGCGCTTCTGCCTGCTCGGGAATCTGCTTGTCCACCAGCGGCGTACGCACGAAGCCCGGGCATACGACATTGGCGGTGACGTTATGCTCCGCGCCTTCTTTGGCCAATACTTTAGCCAGGCCAATTAGGCCATGCTTGGCCGTAACGTAGGGCGCCTTGAGCTTGGAGGCCTCTTTGGAATGCACTGATCCCATGTAGACCACGCGGCCATAGTTGGCCGCGTACATGTGCTTGAGGCAAGCGCGGGTGGTGAGAAAAGCGCCGTCAAGGTGGATGGAGAGGAGTTTCTTCCAATCGGCAAAGGGAAAGTCGACTAATGGTTTGACGATCTGGATGCCCGCATTACTGACGAGTATGTCGATCTTGCCATATTTGGCGATGACGTCATCAGTACCTTTCTCTACCTGTGCCTCGTCGGTCACGTTCATTGCCACTGCAAAGGCATCGGCACCCGTTGCCCGGATTTCCTCGGCGGTTGCGGTGGCGGTCTCCAGGTTGAGATCGGCAATGATCGGGATACCGCCTTCGGCGGCAAAGCGGATTGCGATTTCTTTGCCGATACCACTAGCGGCGCCGGTGATGAGGCCAACTTTTCCGTCAAAACGACTCATGATGCAGTTTCCTTTCAAGTATGGGAAATTTCGTCGGCCAGGTAGTCGTGCACCACCTCGCCGAGGCCGAGCGTCAAGTCGGCAATGTAATGGGTGGCGGAGACGATCTCGCGCACCGGCAGACGAGCGACGTCGCACATGGCGTGCTCGAACAACTGCAAGGCACCCGGTCCTTCCCAGGCCCCCTTGAGCGTGACGTCTTCCGTGTAATAGCGTACCAGTTCACAAATGCGCGGTGTGCAGTCGACATGCGGGATGATCTTGATCATGAAGGCAGGCTTGCCCATCGCCTTGGCAATGGGTGCCAAATCAAGCTCGCGATGCTTATAGCCCATGGTGGCGGTGACACAAAGCACCGAGCCGTAATGCAGAGTGCCCACCAGGGTTTCTTGCTCGTGCCGCAGCTTGGGGGTGGCCAGCTTCTTGGGAAAACCCCAGATCTCGCGGCCACCGGCGATCGGCGAGTTATCGTCCAGATACATGGCGTGCACGTAGCCGCCTTCCTGCACCTCGCCGGACGGTGTCGTGAAACGTACCGGAATCACCTGTCCTGTTTCCGTATAGTCGCCAAACCCAGTGGAATCCGGCATGCGGATGAACTCGTAAGACACGGTATCGCCCGCGACCTCTAAGGGTTCGGGGACCACCTCCCGAAGGCGTTCAGGGTCAGTTCGGTAATTGACGACAAAGAACTCGCGGTTATAAAACTTATAAGGCGGTTTCGGATATGCGGGATCGTTCAACGGCATGGCAAAAGCTTTGGCGCGCACGTCAGCAAGTTTCACGATAATTTTTCCTGTCGATGGACGAGTGGTCAGTTTTAAACAAGCATGAGCGGCATCAACGCGTCTTCGTAACCCGAGGCCCGGTGTTCTTCCAGGGCGGCCCGCGAGAACTCGTTGTCTTTGTTGTCGCCTCCGTCGCCCTTGGCGCGATACATCAGGTGGGCGATGTTGTAGACCTTATCGCCGGCTGCGATGCTACGCACTCAAAGGGGTGTTTGTCGTCACAGGGTGCTCCAAGCTAAGGGAACCCAAATGTAACTTTTTTATAGCAAACTAGTATCTCTTTTTTGTGACGGTGCTTTTAATAGGTGGATTTTGCAGTCTCGGCTTTGCCGTGACGATAACCCCTATCTCGTTTAATTTGGGATTTGGCGTTAGACGATAGCACTGACCGATCGGTATGTCGCTATTTTCTTGACAGTCGCTGTCAGCCTTGCATAATCGTTGCTGTCATTAGCTCTTGTTGATCCACCTATCATGACTTTTGCTCTGCGCTCGCTCGGTCGTTCGTCGCTTGAGGTATCGCCGCTGTGCTTTGGCGGCAATGTTTTCGGCTGGACAGTGGACGAACCCACTAGCTTTTCTCTACTGGATGCCTGGATCGACGCAGGTATGAATTTTGTCGACACCGCGGACGTGTACTCGCGCTGGGCCCCTGGCCACCAGGGCGGCGAATCTGAAACTGTGATCGGCAAATGGCTGCGTCAGTCCGGCAAGCGTGACCAACTCGTGCTCGCCACCAAGGTGGGCAAAGAGATGGGCGAAGGCAAGGTCGGCCTGCGTCCCGAATACATCCGCGAGGCCGTCGATGCATCGTTGCGTCGCCTGCAGACGGACTATATCGATCTCTACCAGTCGCACGATGACGATACGGACGTGCCACTCGAAGACGTGCTGGGTACCTTTGGCGATTTGATCCAGCAAGGCAAGGTACGCGCCATCGGTGCCAGTAACTACAGCGCACCGCGCTTGGCCGAGGCATTGCAGACCAGCCAGAAACATGGTCTGGTACGTTACGAAAGCCTGCAGCCGCTCTACAACCTGTACGACCGTGCGGTGTTCGAAAAGGAACTGCAGCCGCTGTGTGTCGAGCAACAGGTCGGCGTCATCAACTTCTATGCCCTGGCCGCGGGTTTCCTGACCGGAAAATATCGTACGCTGGCCGATGCCGACAAGAGCGCACGCGGCGCCAAGACCACCAGTGTGTACCTGAATGAGCGTGGCCTGCGCATTCTCGACGCGCTGGACACGGTGGCGCAGCATGTGGGTGCGCAGCCTAGCGAAGTGGCTATCGCCTGGGTGATGCGCCAGTCCGCTATCGCCGCGCCGATTGCCAGCGCCACCAGCCTAGCCCAACTGCAATCGCTTATCCGTGCGGCACAGCTGCAACTGGACGATACAGCCATGGCCACGCTCAACCAGGCCAGCGCTGAAAGCTGATCGGTAATAGCGGGCAATTCAGTTCAGTTCGCAAAGTCCGCTCTACGGGTATGCAGGCCGGGGACACCTCAGCAGCGAGTAGACTAGCCGCTTCTCTTTACGTTTCGAGTCCATATCCATGCTTGTCAAAGCCCTACGTGTCGGTCTAGGTCAATTGATTGTATTTGGCGACGCACTGACGCGTCCGCGCCCACAGCAGCGTTCAGCACAAGGCCAGGCTGCGGTAAACAAGGAAGCGGCTGCGCTCTCGCTCTATCAATTTCAGGCTTGCCCGTTTTGCGTCAAAACGCGACGCGCCATCCATCGCCTGAACGTGCCAGTGTCACTGCACGATGCCAAGCACGATCAGCAGGCACGCGAACAACTGCTGGCAGGAGGAGGCAAAATAAAGGTGCCTTGTCTGCGTATCGAGGAAGCGGGCGGTACGCGCTGGCTATACGAGTCCAACGATATCATTGCCTACCTTGAACAGCGCTTCGCTAGCGTGGCCTGACCGGGGATCGTCGACTTGACGCGGCTGATTCGGCGACTGGCAATGACGCTATGCACGGTGAGCGTACTGTCGGGATGTGACACCTCGCTTCCTCCGCCACCTGCTGGATCGAGGTTCACCGCCGAGACAATCGCGACGCGCGGAACACCCTCGGAACAACAGTTTAAAGGTACGCTGGCGGGTAAACCTATTCACTTACTCGTCAATGATTGCAAAGTCTATAAAGTGGACGCTGCCGAGGGCGAAAATGTGAGATGGACATTGGTATTAGAGGGGGGGTTTTATCCGCTACCAACCTCCTGCATTCGCCAATCGCTCGCTGCCGGGAAAGGCTTTGTGACGGCTGTTATTGGGCGCCAGGCGTTCGGCGCAGGTGGTTGTTGCACCGGCCGCCCTGAGTATCGTTCGACCGACGGGCTGACGTGGGAGCCGCACTGACCGCCAATCGCGCTATCCCACCAGACGAGGGTCCGATTCAGGATTCAGGGAGCGCAACAGACAGTGCGCCATGGCCCGGGATCTGATCAACAATCGTTGCTTTGCCGGTGGCGATGTGACGCATCGAAATGAGGCGATCGATGCATGGAACGGCGTGGCTAGATGCGAAGCCAGGATGACACCATGAACGACGAACAGGCAGAATGCTGGTATAGAGCAAGAAGACTTGGACCTGCCGCATTCGATCCAGAGTCTGGGCGAAGACCAACACCGGGCCATTGCCGCAACCCTGAGGTATATCAGTGATAATTTCGAGAGCGGCTTCGGCCCGCTCGATAAAGCCAAATATGCCTTGGACCTGTATGGGTCCCGTTATCTGGACTGACTTAAAAAGGCGGGGCAGATGCCATCCATGACAACACCGATAGCGACACTGGTGGTCAAGGTGGGTGGACCCACGGCCTAGGTGTAATGACGATTGCACGCCTTTTCGGTGTTCGTCGTGGCACATTTCCATGCTACGGTCGGTATGTGCACATCGTGCGAACGACATCACGGACATTGATGGGAAAAATCGTGGCAAAAGGACGAATGCGCGGATTGAGGGTTTTTCTCTGCATGTGTTTGCTGGGACTGGCAAGCCTGCCGGCCATGGCGCAGCAGACCCCATGCAACGCCGGGCATCCTGTCAAGCTGGCCGACCAAACCTGGGAAAGCGCGACATTTACGATGCATGTCGTCAAGGCCCTGCTCGAGACCGCCTACGGCTGCAAAACGGAAGTCGTACCCGGCACGCCGGCGGCCACCGAGTCCGCGCTCGCACAAAACGACCTGCAAATCATCGCCGAGATATGGTCTGGACGCTCGCCCATCATCGAAAAGGCAGCCAAGGCGGGTGATGTCAGGGTCGTGGGCGACACACTGCAGGGCGGGGCGCAGCAGGGTTGGTACGTGCCGGACTATGTGGTGCATGGCGACAGTACGCGTGGCATCGAGGCGGTTGCCCCGGAGCTGAAGTCCTGGCGCGACCTGCCGCGCTACAAACAGCTTTTTCGTGATCCGGAAGACCCATCCAAAGGTCGTTTTCTGAATTGCCCGTCGGGCTGGGTTTGTGAGCAAACCAACAGCCGCCTGCTAGAAATTCATGAGCTGAACGACGATTACACCAATTTTCGCGCCGGTACCGGCGCTGCGCTGGACTCGGCTATCAGCGCGGCTTATGACCGTGGGGTACCGATTCTCTTCTATTACTGGCAGCCAGCGGGCCTGATGGCGAAATACAAATTTGCCAAGGTGGAGCAGGATGCGTTCAACCAGGAGTGCTGGGACACGATCGTGAGCGGTCAGGGCACGCTGTGCTCGTCCGATTTTTTGACGGCCAAATTGGGGATAGGGGTATCAACGCCATTTGCGCAGGCAAATCCTGAGATCGTCGCCTTTCTGGAGCGGTTGAGTTTCCAGGCGCCTCTGCTCAACAAAATGGTGCTGGACATGACTGAGTCGCGTGCTGAAGGGCGAGATATCGCGACCCGCTTTCTGCGAGACAACCCCGATATCTGGCACGCCTGGCTACCCGCCGATGCAGCGGCCCGAGCCGACGCCGCGCTGGATCTGACGCAACCGACGGCCGCTGGGCGGGGCATTTTCCCTGACTGGTCCGTGGCGGAGTTCGTGAACCAGCGCTTGGTCGCGATCGTCAAGCACTACGGCGAGAGTTTGCGTAAAGTGAGTGAAGTCATCCTCACGAAGGTACTGTTGCCTGTGGAACGCCTGATGCAGGCCATTCCCGCTTGGCTCTTTCTTGCCTTTGTGGCCGTGCTTTCGTGGCATGGCACGCGTAAGACGTTGCCCACGATCCTATATGTCATCTGCTTGTATGCCATAGGCGCGGTGGGCCTGTGGGACAAACTGATGCAGACGTTCTCGCTGGTGCTCGTGTCGACCGTGTTTTCCATCATTGTCGGGATTCCGATAGGTATCCTGGCCGCAGGCAGCAAGGTGCTGCGCCGGGTGCTGACACCCGTACTCGATGTGATGCAGACGCTTCCCAGTTTTGTGTACCTGATACCCGTGCTGATGCTGTTCGGGCTGGGCAAGGTGCCGGCCTTGTTTGCGACCATTATCTATGCCATTCCACCCCTGATACGCCTGACAATACTGGGGCTGCATCAGGTTGACCGCAATGTGATGGAAGCGGCACAGTCGTTTGGCGTGACGCGCTGGCAGATGCTGCTCAGAGTGACATTGCCGCTAGCCCGTCCGAGCATTATGGCTGGCATTAACCAGACCACCATGATGGCACTGGCCATGGTCGTGGTCGCGTCCATGATCGGGGCGCGCGGGCTCGGCGAGGACGTGCTGGCGGGCATACAGACACTCGATGTCGGGCGTGGCCTGCAGGCCGGCGTGGCCATCGTGATATTGGCTATTATCATTGATCGCATTACCCAGGCATATGGGCGCCCGCGCCGGCGGCGCCAAGCCATGCGGCAACAGGAGGGCAAGTGACCAGCGACACATCCACCACCTCGTATGCCACGCAAGCCCGGCCGCCGGAGTTTGCCTCTGATGCGGTCAAGATCCAGATCAATAGCGTCTACAAGGTCTTCGGGCGCAACGAGGCGCGGGCGCTGGAGATGCTCAGGCAGGGGGCCGACAAAACCACCGTGCAGTCTGAAACCGGTGCCAATGTTGGTTTGGCCGGTGTGGATGCACAGATCCCTACTGGCCAGATCACCTGCATCATGGGCCTGTCGGGATCGGGAAAATCCACGCTGGTGCGGCATCTGAACCGGCTCATTGATCCTTCGGCCGGTGAGATATTGGTGGACGGTGAGAACATCCTTTCCCTGAGCATGCCCGCACTGCGTGAGTTGAGGCGCCACAAGATCAGCATGGTCTTTCAGAGCTTTGGGTTGCTGCCTCATATCAATGTGCTGGATAACGTCGCCTTTGGCCTCAGCGTCCGTGGCGAGTCTCGGACGCGGGCCCGTGATACGGCGCGGCAATGGTTGGCGCGCGTGGGCCTGGAGGAATACGAGAAAAATTACCCCGATGAACTTTCAGGCGGCATGCGCCAGCGGGTGGGCTTGGCGCGAGCGCTGGCAATCGATGCTGAGGTGCTGTTAATGGATGAGGCCTTCTCGGCGCTCGATCCCCTCATTCGCTATGACATGCAGGACCAATTGCTGGCGCTGCAGCAACGCCTGCGCAAGACGATTGTATTCATCACGCACGACATTGAAGAGGCCCTGCGCCTGGGCCAACACATCATCATTCTGCGGGACGGGAAAGTGGAGCAGATAGGCTCGCCTGAAGACATCCGCAACTGCCCCATCAACGAATACGTCGAACGCTTCGTGATCAGGCGAGCGGACTCAGCGGCAGACTGAGCCGCACCGACCATCAGTCCGGCAGGGCATAGGCCACCAGATAGTCTCCCATCTTCGTACCGAACGAGCCATGACCGCCGGCCATGACAACCACAAATTGCTTGCCGTCGACGGCGTAGGTCATCGGCGTGGCTTGGCCGCCCGCGGGCAGACGTCCTTCCCAAAGAAGCGTGCCATTGCTGACGTCGAAAGCGCGCAGGTAGTTATCCTGTGTGGCAGCGACGAACATCAGATTGCCGGCAGTGGAGATGGGACCGCCCAGGCCTGGCACGCCGATCTTTAACGGCGGCAACTGGAACAAGTGCGGCAGGCTGTCGCGAATGGTGCCGATACGTTTTTTCCACACGATCTGGTGGCTCTGCAGATCCACGCCAGCGACGTAACCCCAAGCGGGCGCCTTGCACGGTAGACCCAGCGGCGACAGGAACGGATTCAGCTCTACACCGTACGGCGTACCGTACATCGGCTGCACACCGCTTTCCGTGCCTGCTCCTTTTTCCTTATGAGGCCGGTTCGCGTCTTCAGGTATGAGTTTGGAGACGAAGGGCAGGCCGATCGGGTTCATCAGCGCCACCTGGCGATCCCGGTTTACCGACATGCCGCCCCACTCGAACACGCCCAGGTTGCCTGGAAACACCAACGTGCCGTTCTCGGAGGGCGGCGTGTAGATCCCGTCGTAGTTCAGGCGCTTGAATATCACACGGCACATGAGCTGGTCGAGCATGGTGGCGCCCCACATGTCCTTGTCGGTGAGCTTTTCTTGCGGCGCGAGGTTCAGGTCCGAGAACGGTTGCTTGGGTGCGTAATGCTCATCCCGGGTTTGCGGGCCGCGTGCCACGCTTTGCGGCACGGCTTTTTCCGTCACCGGTACGACGGGCTGGCCAGTGCGGCGATCAAGCACGAACACGTTGCCGGTTTTGGTGAGGACATAGATCGCCGGCACGGTCTGGCCGTTTGCCAGCGTGACGTCCATGAGCGAGGGTTGTGCCGGCACGTCCATGTCCCACAGGTCGTGGTGTGTCGTCTGAAAGTGCCAGATGAGGCGGCCGGTGGTGGCGTCGAGCGCCAGCATGGCGTTGGCATAACGCTCCTTCAGTGGGTCGCGGTCACCCCCCCAGATGTCAGGGGTGCCCACGCCGGTCGGAACGTAGACGACGTCGGACTGCGCATCGTAGGCCAGCGGTGCCCAGGCGTTGGGTGAATTGTGCACGAAGGTCGTCGATTCGCCCGGCATGGCGTTCGGGTCTTGCGCACCGGTGTCGAACACCCATTTCAGCGCCCCAGTGCGTACGTCGTAGCCACGAATCACGCCAGACGGTTCTTTGTCGGAGAGGTTGTCCGTCACCGAGCCGCCTATGATGATCGTCGTCGAGGTCACCACCGGCGGCGAGGTCGGGTTGTAGCCCCCGGGATAGGCGTGGGGCATGCTCTTTTGCAGATCGATTTCTCCGTCGTCGCCAAAGTCACTGCATTTCTGGCCGTCGTCGGCGTTCACCGCGATCAGGCGGCCGTCGTTGACGGGCAACAGCAACTTGCGGGGGCAGACGGTGGACGCGTTGCTATCGGCCTTGGCCAGGCTGCCCGGGAAACGGTCGGTGTTGCCCGCATCGTGGTAGGACACGCCGCGGCAGGTCAGATGCTGGAAGGTCTTGTCTGATTTCAGCTTCGGGTCGTAGCGCCATAGGCGCTTGCCGGTGGCAGCGTCGAGCGCGTCGAGAAACTGATGAGGTGTGCACAGGAATAGCTTGTCGCCGATCTTGATGGGCGTGACTTCGTTGGTGGTTTCGCCAGAGTCGTTCTCGGTGCGAAAGTCGCCCGTGCGATAGGTCCATGCCACTTGTAGAGCTTTGGCGTTCTTGTCGTTGATCTGCGCGAGCGGGGAATAGCGTACGCCGCCTTCAGTGCGCCCGTAGGACGGCCAGTCCTCATCGGCCACACCGGGCACGGGCTGTGCTTGGGCCGGCTGCGCGCGGCTCAGCGTGCCATTGATTTCCTGCGGGTCGTTGAATATGCCGTAGCCCAGCACCGCCAGCATGCCCGCCATGATCGCACCGATGGCGGCTTTGGCGGGTCGCGGCGCGGCGAAGCCGCGCGTAGCCGGGGGCAGCAACAGCCACAGGCCAAGCAGAAAAAGAAGGCCATAGCGCGGCGCCAGTGCCCAGAAATCGGCGCCGGCCTCCCACACCCCCCAGACCAGCGTGGCCGCCAGGATTAGCGCGTAAAGCCACAGTCCTGTCTCACGGTTGCGCCACAGAAATCCCGCGCTCGTCAGCAGCACGATGCCCAGCACGGCGTAATACCACGAGCCGCCCAGCGTTGCCAACCAGACGCCGCCCAGCAGCGAATAGAGCGCAATAAGCAGCAAGATCGCCCCGCCGATGGTTTGGAGCACGCTTCTGTGTTGACCGTTGGTGTTCATGGCAGTGATCCTTTTGAGGAGAGAGATCATCAACAAGCCCCAATGGGGATGACGGACAATTTGGCGTCTTAGCACGCACTGACTGGATGGAGCTACCTATTGCACGATTGCCCGCAGAGCAATCGATAGTATCGATCATGGTAATGGGAATTCATCATTTGTTGTGACAAAGTCCCGCATCTACTCTATCTCTCATCAAAATGAGGAGACTAGATATGAATCGACGCCAATCGCTGGCGGTCATCGCCGCACTCGCCGGTGCCTGGGCCGCTCCTTGCGCGTTCGCGCAGGGCTACCCCAGCAAGCCGATCCGTCTCATCTCGCCCTACGGACCGGGCGGCGGCAATGACACGATCGCACGGTTGCTTGCCACGGGGCTTGGGAAAACCTTAAAACAGACCGTTATCGTGGAGAACAAACCGGGTGCCAATACCATCATCGGCAACCAGTTTGTAGCGACGTCGCCGCCAGACGGCTACACGCTGATTCTCAACGGCAATGGCTTTGCCACCAATCCGAGTTTCTATGCCAAGATGCCCTATGACACGGTGAAGGACTTCGCGCCGATTGCCTTCGTGGCGTTCACCGAACTGGTGCTGGTAGCCAACCCGTCGGTGCAGGCGAAGAATGTGCCCGAACTGGTGGCGCTGGCCAAATCGAAGGATGGGCTGAAGTTCGGCAATACGGGGCAGGGCGGGCCGGAACACCTGGCCAGCGTGATGTTCGGTCAGATGGCTGGCGCTGAGGTAACCGCGATTCCCTACAAGGGTGCCGCGCCCGCCATTACTGATCTGATCGGTGGCCAGATACAAGTGATGATTACGGCACGGGCCGCGGTCCAGCCTTACATCCGCAGCGGGAAGCTCAAGCTCATCGCAATCGCCAACAACGCGCGCTCGTCTCAGTATCCCGACGTCCCGACGATCGCGGAGTCCGGCATGCCGGGCTTCGACACGTCGCTGTGGTACGGCATGATGGCGCCGGCCGGCACGCCACAGTCGATCGTTCTCCAGTTGAACCAGGCGATCAACAAGGTCCTGCGAGAGAAGCAGGTGCTGGATACCTTCGCGTCGCGCGGGCTGTTCTTGGGAGACGAGGCGAAGGTCGGTACACCGGAGTTGTTCGGCGCTTTCATCAAATCCGAGATCGCCAATACCGCGCGTATCGCGCGCGAGGCTGGCATCGAACCGGCGTAATCATGCAGATGTCGACTTCGCGGGACCTGCTCGAACAACTGAGGCAACAGGCGGGATTGCCCGCCGAGGCGGCGTCGGACGTGCACATCGATGGTGGGGACCCCGTGCTGAGCACGCCCATCAAGACTGCGGAAACCGGCGCAGCGGCCATCGCCGCAGCGGGTATGGCTGCCGCATGGCTGTGGTGGCAAAAGAGCGGGTCGATACAGGAAGTGCGCGTGGACGGCGCCGCGGCCGTGGCTGCTATGCAGAGCTACAAGTTCATGAAGGTGGATGGCCGGCCGCCCGGTGCGGTGATGGACGTGCTGACCAATGCCTACCAGCTCAGGGACGGCCGCTGGATCTATCTGCATTGCAACTTTCCGAATCTGGCCGAGAAGAACTGCCTTGCGCTCGGCGCGCGGATGGTGCCCGAGTCCATTCGCGAGCATGTGGCGCAGTGGGATGGGGAACGGCTCGAGGAGGCGTTATTCGCGACCGGCGGTTGCGGCGCGCTGGTCCGCAGCGAGAAGGAATGGCAAGCGCTGCCGCAAGGTATCGCAGCGGCTGCGGAGCCGGTGCTGGAGATCGTGCGGATCGCAGACGCGCCTGCACAGCCGCTGCCGAAAGGCGACAGACCCTTGTCCGGCGTGCGCGTTCTGGATCTTACCCGCGTCCTGGCTGGGCCGACTTGCGCGAAAAATCTGGCCGAACACGGGGCCGACGTGTTGCGCATTTCGCGTCCTGGCCTGGCCGATTCGGGTGTGCTGGATTTCGATACCGGGGTTGGCAAGCTGTCGGCCTATGTGGACATGCGCGATACCGCGCAGATGGCGCAGATGCGAGAACTGGTGCGTGGGTGTGACGTGTTTTCGCAAGCCTATCGTCCTGGCACGCTCGATGCACGAGGGTTGTCGCCGTTGGAACTGGCTAAACTGCGGCCCGGGATTGTTTGCGTCACGCTCAATGCTTGGGGGTTTCGTGGGCCGTGGAAGGATAGGCGCGGATACGACACCGTGGTGCAGGCGGCGAATGGGCTGGCCTGGAATGGGATGAATGCGCCGCCTGTGTTTACGCCGGTTGCACAGCAGGATTATGTGGCTGGGTATCTGATGGCATATGGCGCCATGGTTGCGCTCGCCCGGCGGGTGAGTGAAGGTGGGTCGTGGTTGGTACGGGTGTCGTTGGCCGGGTGCGGCGAGTGGATCCGCAGGCCAGGGCTGGTCGCACCAGAAGATTATGGACGGTGTCCGACGCAGGTGAGGGATGACGTGGTAGCGCCGTTGTTGCAGGCGTCCGCCTCGCCGGCTGGCGTTGTCTCGCATTTGGGGCCGGTCACGCGCATGTCGTTGACGCCGCCGCGTTGGGACAGGGGAATCGCCGCGACGGGATCTTCGCCGCGGGAGTGGCCGAGCCGGTAACGCCATGACGGCGTTGCGGGGCGGGCTCGGCCACCCGCCGCACCGGTGTTAAAGGCCTTGCACGGACACGCCGCGCTCGTGCAGCTCGGCCGGCAGGCACTATTCGCCGAACTTGATGCCCTGGGCGAGCGGAAGCTCACGCGTATAGTTGATCGTGTTGGTGGCGCGGCGCATGTAATTGCGCCATGCATCCGAACCTGATTCTCGACCGCCGCCGGTTTCCTTTTCACCGCCGAAAGCGCCACCGATTTCGGCGCCCGAGGTGCCGATGTTCACATTGGCGATACCGCAGTCGGAGCCCGACGCTGACAAGAAGGTTTCGGCTTCGCGCAGGTCATTGGTGAAGATGGCCGACGACAGACCCTGCGGCACGCCGTTGTGCAGCGCCAGCGCCGCGTTGAAATCGGTGTAGCGCATCACGTAGAGGATGGGCGCGAAAGTTTCGTGGCACACCACGTCGGTCTGGCCGGGCATTTCGGCGATGGCTGGGCGCACGTACCAGGCATCGGGGTATTCGTCGGCCAGCACGCGTTCGCCGCCGGTCACCTTGCCACCCTGTTCGCGCGCTGCTGTCAGCGCCGCCTGCATGGCGTCGAACGACGCGCGGTCGATCAGCGGGCCGACCAGCTTGGTAGCGTCCAGCGGATTGCCGATGGGCGCGCTGGCGTAGGCTTTGTGCAGGCGCTGTAGCAGGTCGTCGGCCACGCTTTCGTGCACGATCAGGCGGCGCGTGCTGGTGCAGCGCTGGCCTGCCGTGCCGATGGCGCCGAACACGATGCCGCGCGCGGCCATGTCCAGATCGGCCGTTGGGCCGACGATAATGGCATTGTTGCCGCCCAACTCCAGCAGCACGCGGCCGAAACGCTGGGCCACACGCGGGCCCACCTGACGGCCCATGCGGGTCGATCCGGTGGCCGACACCAGCGCCACTTTAGGCGAATCCACCAGCGCTTCGCCGATGTCGCGGCCGCCGATCAGCACTTCCACCAAGCCGGCGGGCACATCGCCGAAGCGTTGCGCGGCCTGGGCGAAGAGTGCCTTGCAGGCCAGCGCGGTCAGCGGCGTTTTCTCTGACGGTTTCCACACCACGGCATTGCCGCAGACCAGTGCCAGCGCCGTGTTCCAGGACCAGACGGCGACCGGAAAATTAAAGGCGCTGATCACGCCGACCACGCCCAACGGATGCCAGGTTTCCATCATGCGATGGCCGGGGCGTTCGGATGCGATGGTCAGGCCGTACAACTGGCGTGACAGGCCTACGGCGAAATCGCAGATGTCGATCATTTCCTGCACTTCGCCTTCGCCTTCCGCGATGATTTTGCCGGCTTCCAGGCTGACCAGGCGGCCCAGTTCGCGTTTGTGCTGGCGCAGGATCTCGCCGAACAGGCGCACCAGTTCGCCTCGGCGCGGCGCCGGGACGTCGCGCCACGCCAGGCTGGCCTGATGCGCACGCGTGATGGCGGCATGGGCCTGCGCGACGCTGTGTTCGTGGACCTGGGCGAGTTCGACGCCGTCGATCGGGCTGCGCGCGCTCAGCGTTCCACCACTCAGCGAATCCGCATTCAGGCCGAGCGCTCGCAAGATTTCTTGGGGGGTATCCATGCCAATTCCTTCGCTTTTAAGGGTTATGCCTAAGTGGCGATTCTGGAAATAAATTTACTATACGAAACTCTAGCGTGAAATGCGAAACTTTTTCTGCAGGGGAGTTCGTGACGGATCCGTTGTTAGTTGTTCAGGCAGTCACCAAGACCTATCAGCGCGATGGGCAGACCCCGCATCGCGCGCTGGACGCCGTCGATTGCCACCTTGGCCGGGGTGAGGTCATGGCCGTGGTCGGACCGTCGGGCTCTGGCAAGAGCACTTTGCTGCGCACCTTGAACGGATTGGAGAGCATTGACAGCGGCACGATCCGCGTGGATGGTGTGTCGCTCACGGATCCGGCCACCGACGTCAATCTGTGGCGCACGGAGGTGGGCATGGTGTTCCAACATTTCAACCTGTTCCAGCACCGTACTGCGTTGGACAATGTCGCGCTTCCCCAGCGCGTGGTGCGAGGGCGCAGCCGCGCCGAAGCCGAGCGCTACGCCCGCGAACTGCTGGGCCGCGTCGGTATGGCCGATTTTGGTGAGCGCTACCCGAGCCAGTTGTCCGGCGGCCAGCAACAGCGCGTCGCTATCGCCCGCGCGCTGGCCATGGATCCCAAGCTGATGCTGTTCGACGAGGCGACCTCGGCGCTCGATCCGGAAACGGTGGGCGGCATCCTGGAACTGATGCGCACTTTGGCGCGCGAGGGCATGACCATGGCGGTTGTCACCCATGAAATGGGCTTTGCTCGCGACGTGGCAGACCGCGCCCTCTTTATGGACGCCGGCCGCATCGTCGAAATGGGCACACCCGAGGAAGTTTTCTGCCATCCCCAGGAGGCGCGCACTCGCGCTTTCCTGGAGAAGATTCTGTAGTCGCAGTAGGAAAGAAGCAAGCGGGCCGCGTGGCGCGGTACGCGGAGTAATCAGGCCGATTTGGCCGGCCCGGGCACTACTGGTGCGATGTGCTTTGCCCGGAATGATATGGATC
The DNA here is from genome assembly GCF_054779135.1 of Bordetella tumulicola. Lineage (NCBI taxonomy): Bacteria > Pseudomonadati > Pseudomonadota > Betaproteobacteria > Burkholderiales > Alcaligenaceae > Bordetella > Bordetella tumulicola. The sequence continues at coordinate 26,849 of NZ_BAAGYU010000018.1, forward strand.
CATTCACCACAAGGGGTTAGACATGCTGAAAATCAAACAATGGCTAGGCGTGGCGGGTTTCGCCCTAGCCGCCGTAACGGTCGCTGCGCCGACCCAGGCCGACGTGCTGGCGGACATCCTCAAGCGCGGCGAGTTCCGAGTGGCGGTGCAGACCTCGGGGCCGCTGATGAGCTTCATGGACAAGACCGGCAAGCGCACCGGGCTGGCAGTGGAAGTGGCCAAGCGCATGGCCGACGACTTGGGCGTAGAGCTGGTGCTGCAGGACTATGAGTGGAAGGGCCTGATTCCCGCGCTGCTGTCAGGCAAGGCCGACATGGTTGCCGCCGACATGACGCCTACGCCGCAGCGCGCGGCGCAGGTGCTGTTCTCGATGCCCATGTTCTACGCCGACACCGTGGCGATCGTGCCCAAGGACTCACCCTATAAGTCTTATGGCGAACTCGACAAGGAGGGCGTGACTGTCGGCGTGTTGGGGGCCAGCACCTATGCAGAGGCGGGCAAGAAGATGTTGCCCAAGGCCACCATGAAAGAGTTTTCGGGTGGCAGTGCGCCGGTGGGGCAGGCCTTGTCCAGCGGACGGCTGGACGCCGGCATCATGTCGTTATCTACCGCCAACCAGTTTCTGGCCGACTTCGGCAACCTGCGGGTGCTGGACGGTGTCATGGTGCGTGAGCCCCTGGCTTTTGCTGTCGGTCCCGACGCCGTGCGCCTGAAGTTCTGGCTGGACAACTGGCAGACCCTGAAGACTGCCGATAATTCGCTGCCCGAACTGGTGAAGTATTGGTATTCCACCGACTGGAAGAAAAACCACTGATCTCATGGACTGGCTGATCGATTTCTATAACTGGCGCATCGTCAGCCAGTACGCGGGCGAGTTCGCCACCGGCCTGGGCAACACGCTCATCGCGGCCGGCGCGAGCCTCGTGTTGTCGGTGTTGGCGGGCATTCCGATCGCGCTTGCCCATATGTCGCCGCGGGGCGCTGTCTGGCGTCCCGTGGCGGCCTATGTGCAATTCATCCGCTCTACGCCGCTCCTAGTGCAAATCTACCTGGTCTACTATGCCGTGCCCTACCTGGTGCCAGGGGCCAAGGGCTGGAGCGAGATGCTGCTGGGCATCATCGCAATGACCCTGCACCACGCCGCCTACATGAGTGAGATCATCCGCGTGGGAATCGAATCCGTGCCGCAGGGTCAGGTCGAAGGTGCGAAGGCCTGCGGCATGAACTATCGCCAGCGCCTGCGCTATGTCGTGCTGCCGCAGGCCTTCGTTAATACGCTGCCGCCCCTGCTGGGCCAGACTGCCGTGCTGATCAAGGATACGTCGTTGTTGTCGTTGATCACAGTATTCGAACTGGTTGCCGCTGGCGTGCAGATGAACAGCGACCGTATCGTGCCCAGCGAGAGTTTCCTGACCATCGCGGCGGGCTATCTGTTGATCTACGGCTGCATGCTGCTGTTGTCCAGGGGCGTGAGCCTCTGGCTGGCGGGTCCTGCCTGGAACGCGAGGTGAGCATGCTGGACTCCTATCTTTCCACCGCGGGCGTCGTGCTGCCCTTCCTGCTGAAGGGCTTCTGGGAAACCCTGAAAGTTTCTTTCGTGGCGATCATCGCCGGCTCGCTGCTGGGTTTCGTCATCGGCGTGATCCGCAGCTACCGCATCCGCGGCGTGCACCAACTGCTGGGGTTGTACATCCACCTTCTGCGCGGTACGCCGTTCCTGGTGCAGCTTTATATTTTCTATTTCGTGCTGCCCAGTACCGGCATCGAGATGCTGCATTGGGATTCCGCCACGGCGGCGTTCGTGTCGCTCTCGGTCTACACGTCCTGCTACGTAGCGGAGATCGTCAGGGGGGCCATTGAAGCGGTGCCGCGCGGCCAAACCGAGGGTGCGATGACACTCGGCTTGAAACCCTTTCAGATTTTGCGGCTGGTCATCCTGCCGCAGGCCATGCGCTTGATCGTACAGCCCATGAGCGGCGTCTACGTCATGTTGATCAAGAGCACAGCCATCTTGTCGGTGGTAGGCATCACCGAGCTGACGCGGCAGGGCGAGGTGTTCATCATCACCTTCCCGTCTAAATCGCTCTTTATCTACGGCATGATCGCTGCCATTTATTTCATCTACTGCTATCCGCTGCTGCGCCTGGCCAACTGGCTCGAAAAGCGGTTGACCGGCGGCCTGCAGGGCGCAAGCCTGCACTGATACGGGGCATCATGGCATCCGAGTACGTTGATACCTATTACCGGCGTACGCTCGCCGACACCAGTACCTACTATCCACCGCTGACGGGTGCGAGCAGCACCGATGTCTGCGTGGTAGGGGGAGGGTTGGCTGGCCTGTCCACCGCGCTGGAACTGGCGCGGCGCGGGCGCGACGTTACCTTGCTGGAAGGGCGGCGCATCGCCTGGGGCGCGTCGGGTCGCAACGGCGGCTCGGTGTCACCGGCCTTTGCCGCGGGCGCGGACACCATTCGGCGGCACGTGGACGAAGACCACTACCGCCAGCTTTACCGGCTTTCCATGGAGGGCGTGGAAATCATCCGCGCCAATATCCGCGATCTGGCGATCGAGGACGCGCACCAGGTGGATGGCCGCTTACGCGTCGTGCGCTATGAAGCGACCGATGCGCTAAGGCAATGGTGCGACGGCCAGCAGCGCGACTTCGGTCGCGACGTCCGCTTCCTGACCCGCGGCGAGGTCCGCGAGCGGCTGCTGTCCGACGCCTATCACCAAGGGATCGAGGATCCCTCGTCGTTTCATTTTCATCCGTTGAACTACGCTCGCGCGCTGGCTCGAGAATGCATGCGACTAGGCGTGCGGATCCACGAGGATACCGCCGTCACGCATGTGGATCTGGACGACGCGGTCAAGCGCCTGAGGACCGGACAGGGCCAGGTCGACGCCCGCTCCGTGGTACTGGCCACCGGCGGCTATACGGACAGCATCGTACCCACGTTGCGCCGGGCCATGCAGCCGATCGTTACCTACATCATGCTGACGGAGCCGCTAGGTGATCGGGTCCTGGACGCTATCCGCAGCAACGCCGCCATTGGCGATGACCGTCGCGCTGGCAACTACTATCGGGTGCTTGATGGCGGCCGTATCGGCTGGGGCAGTAGAATCACCACCCGTGTGGATGACCCTCCGGATCTGGCGGAGTCGCTGCGTCGCGAATTGCTCTCCGTTTATCCCCAACTGGCGGGGGTGAAGGTGGAGACGGCGTGGTCGGGACGCATGGCTTACGCGCGGCACCTGATGCCCCAGATCGGCCAGTTGGCGCCGGACGTCTGGTACTGCACGGCGTTCGGCGGGCACGGCATGAATACCACCTCGATCGGTGGCCGGGTCGTCGCCGAAGGGATCACGGGCGAAACCCAGCGCTATAAGCTGTTCGCCCCCTTTGGACTTGCATGGGCCGGTGGCGGTTTTGGCAGGACGGCGGTTCAACTGACTTATTGGTCGTACCAGGCCCGCGACTGGTGGCGGGAGATACGGTCGCGGGCATGACAGGATGTATAGATGGAAGACGACAAACAGAGCGTGTTGGCACAACGGCTGAGAGCCTTGCGTCGAGCGCGGACTTGGACCCTGAAGCAGGCGGCGGCGGCCACCGGTGTGTCCACGTCCACATTGTCCAAGATCGAGAACGGTCTGCTATCGCCCACCTATGACAACCTGATCAAGATCGCTACGGGCTTGGATCTGGATGTGGCCGAATTGTTCACGGCGTCCGACGCCCATATGGGCACCGGACGCTGCAGCCTCAGCCTGGCGGGAGAGGGGCGTCCGTACGAAACGCCGTACTACGACCACCGTCTACTTTGCACCGCGCTGTCCCACAAGCGCATGATGCCGTTCCATACCCGAGTCAAGGCCCGCGCATTCGAAGAGTTCCACGATTGGAGCCGCCATCAGGGGGAGGAGTTCGTCTACGTCCTCGAAGGCGAAGTCCGGCTCTACACTGAGTTCTACGAGCCTGCCCGCCTGCGAGCCGGCGAGAGCTTCTACATCGACAGTCGCATGGGCCATCGGGTGATCAGCCTGAGCAAGAAAGACGCGCTCGTACTGTGGATATCCACGCACGCGGACATCGGCGAAGAGTAGTCTTTTAGATCATGCCGCTTGGTCGTGACGTCTGGACTTGAGCCGCTCGACCTATGACTGAAAACTTCAGGGACAAAGAGATCATCGAAATGGACATTAGTGAAATCATCGAAACGCTTGGCATGCGGCGTCACCCGGAAGGCGGCTGGTATGTTGAAACTTTTCGCGATGTTCGGGGCGAGACACGCGCTCATTCAACGGCAATCTATTATTTGCTTGAAGCCGGTGACAGCTCTCATTGGCACCGCGTTCGTGATGCGGCGGAAGTCTGGCACTTCTATGCCGGCGATCCATTGCTTCTCAGGCTTTTCGATGGCAATAAGCTCGAGGAGACTACGCTCGGTACCGATTTCGCGAATGGCGAGCGGCCGCAAGCCGTGGTGCCGGTTGATGTCTGGCAGGCTGCACGACCGCTTGGGCGTTTCACGTTGGTGGGTTGTACTGTCGCGCCCGGGTTCGAGTTTGGCAGCTTCGAGTTAGCGCCCGTCGATTGGGAGCCTCGGGTCCGTTAGTTTCGTGCCGGGCAGACGTTGGCGTGCGTCGAATTGCGTGAGGTGATAAGTGCCCGGCTCGCCATGAACTTCAACAGCACACCACACGAGTAGCGTCCCGCCCATTGCTCCAGAAAGTCCGTGAAATGATCCTTTGCGTTCTGATTGGCGTGATCTGAAATCACTCGCATAACAGCATAGGGAACACCAAACTCGTAGCACACCTGGGCCATGGCGGCGCCTTCCATCTCGACACAAAGCACCTCGGGTAAGCGCTCTTGTATCTCGCCACCGACAGCCGAGTCACTCACGAAAAGATCGCCTGTCGCAATGAGACCATGGTGCGCTCGAGGGCGTCGGATACCAACGGTTCGCGCCGACGGCGCTTGACCATTCTCAGTGGACAGCTCGTTCAAATACGCTTCCGAATGGTTGATGAGCGCCAGGCTGAGTGTCGGGTTGGGGTCGAATTGTGCACGACCCAGCATCGGCACCTGGTATCGATCAAACAAAGGGCGGGCGTCCAGATCATGCTGCATCAAGCTGCTTGCCACAACGATGTCTCCGATCTGAACCGAACGGTGAAGGCCACCAGCCAAGCCGACGAAAACAATCTCCGTCACATTAAATGTTTCTATCAGGATCGTCGTTGTCGCCGCCGCTGCAACTTTTCCGATACGACTCAATACAACCACACAGGGCTGGCCCGCAATCTCTCCGAGGTAGAAGTCGCGCATGGCTACTCTCTGTACCGATATCGACGAGCCCATGGCCAAAACGAGGCCGTCCAACTCTTTGGGCATGGCGGCCATGATTGCCAGTCTTTTCATGGATGCTTTTTGTTCCAGGCGATTATCCAAGGACGTCAAGTATTCACCATACGTTAAGGGACTATCGAGAAAATCGATGCCGATACCGCCACGCCATGTAACTGAAGCCGATTGCGTGCGATACCTTCAAAATGCGCACCATAGTTGCGTGCAATCGCCTCGCTTGCTGTGTTGCCTGTGGCAATCACTATCTCAACACGTTGCATACCCAGCACGTGGAATGCATGTGGGACCAGAGCCCGTACTGCGCGCAGTGCTACACCCTTCCGTTGGGCCGACTGTTTTACCCAATATCCTAAATTGCAGAAGAGATTCTGATGATGTATCGCGTTGAGCGCGACCCCCCCGAGGAATTCTCCTGTTTGCTGTGAAAACACGCCTAATTCGTATCCTGTCTCGGAGCGCGCACTTGCACGACATTGCTTGAACCACGCTAGCGCATCTTGCTTGGAGAAGGAGGGGGTACACCACGGCATCCACCGCCCCACGGTGTCAACGGATTCACGAGCCGCGTTTGCAAAGGCTGTTGCGTCGTTGTTCTGAAAACGACGGAGTATTAATCCTTCAAAGGTAATGGGCGACATGGCGGGCTGAGTAGTGTCGGGGTCAGCGCAGTTCGTCAACATTCAATGCTCTTGCGCCACACGCCTGCACCAGTTCGTAATCATGGCTGGCAAACAGCACGACACGATCCTGGGACCAGATCCGGAATTGTTCGGCCAGCACGGCGCGTGCTTGGGTATCCAGCCCATTGCTGGGACCATCCGCGATGATGACGGCCGGTTCGCCCAAGGCGGCCGCCGTCAGAAAGACCTTACGGCGCGTACCGGTCGACATTTGTTCAAAGCGCTTGTCCAGGTGAGGTTCCAGCCCTAGCCGATATGCCAGATCGAGCACGGTATCGTCTATGGCTGAATTTTTTTCCGAAGCGACCTGTTCGAGCAACCCTCGCCCCGTCTGCGCCGGAAATGCCAGGCAATTGTCGGGTACATAGGCCAGGCGGGATTTGGCTTGTACTGGCGAATGGATCATCGAATGCCCGTCTATCCAGACGTCTCCTTCATCCGGAGCGATGACACCCGCAATAATGCGCAGCATGCTGGATTTGCCAGTGCTATCTTCTTCGCATAGCGCCACACATCCAGGAGGAAACGCCTGGGTCAGCCCCTGAAATACGAGATGGTTGCCGTAGCGTTTGCTGAGGTTGTCAATGCGTAGCATGTCGGATGTGTGCGCAGGCGCCCTAGTTGGAGGACTCGTCACCCTCTCGGCGACCCTTTCGTGCTGCCAAGCCTACCGCGAGAGTACTCCTCGCGGTGGTTCTCTTTTTACGCCAGGCGCATCATCCACCCGTGATGGTCAGGCGAGCGTCCATACTGAATATTAGTCAGTTCTTCACGCAACGCCATGGTCAGTTTGCCTGCGGGTGCGTTATCGTCACCCACGGTAAAACCTGCTCCCTTGAGCACCGAGATTGGCGTAACCACCGCTGCGGTTCCGCAAGCGAAAGCCTCTACCACCTGCCCCGACGCAAAGCCGTCTCGCCATTCCTGTACCGAGACCTTGCGCTCCTGAACGTCATGTCCGCGATCGCGAGCCAATTGAATAATGCTGGCGCGAGTCACGCCCTCAAGAATGCTGCCGGACAATTCAGGCGTGACCACCGTTCCGTCCTTGAGCACCAGGAACACATTCATGCCACCCAGTTCTTCGAGGTACTTACCTTCAAGCGGATCCAGGAACAGGACCTGCGCGCAGCCGTTTTCGTGGGCTTCCTGTTGGGGCAGCAGCGAGGCCGCGTAGTTGCCGCCGCACTTGGCAGCACCCGTCCCACCCTTGGCCGCACGCGCGTAGTCCGTAGACAACCAGATCGACACCGGCTTGACCCCACCGGCAAAATACGAGCCCGCCGGGCTGGCGATAACATAGTAGGCCGCGCGGTGCGCCGCGCGAACGCCCAGGAAACTCTCATTGGCGATCATGAACGGGCGCAGGTAGAGGCTGGTTTCCGGCGCGGAGGGCACCCAGGGGGCGTCGACCGCCAACAATTGCTTGAGCGATTCGATGAAGAGCTCGGCGGGCAGCTCTGGCAGCGCCAGTCGGCGCGCCGAGCGCTGCATGCGTTCGGCATTGGCTTGCGGGCGGAACGTCCAGACCGAGCCGTCTGCATGACGGTAGACCTTCAGGCCTTCGAAGATTTCCTGCGCGTAATGCAACACCGAGGCTGCCGGATCCAATTGCAACGGACCATAAGGCCGTACTTCGGCATCGTGCCAACCCTTTTCTTTGGTCCAATCGATCGAGACCATGTGATCCGTGAAATATTTCCCGAACCCGGGATCGGCCAGGATGGCATCGCGTTCGGCGACCGCCCGTGCGGTCGAAGAACGCATCGTATTGAAAGAAAGAGGCGAAGAGACGGTGTTGGACATGGGGGTATCCGCTAGTTCACTGGAATAATGGCTTGAATGTAAAAGGCAACGTCGCGAGTCGGCGCCTCGTGCCCGTTGCGGATAGTGTAATCCTTCAAGCCATTGGCTACGAACGGCTGGATTGCCTGTGCCGTCAATGCCAGACCGTGCAGGCTTAGCGGCTATGAATCGAGAATGCGTCGAGCGCCGCCCTGGTCAGCCGGTCGAGCAAAGACATGAGCTCGTCCGAGGCCTTGACGGCGTCGTCCGGGGCGTTTTCGACGATACCGTCAAGCACGCTGGCATGCAGTTTTGCCGCATCCAGAAAGGCATTGGCTTCCTCTATTGTCTGATACCAGAAACGGCGAGATTGCGCGTGGATCGGCAGCATCGTACTGGTCAGCATTGAGTTGTGCGCCGCGAGAACCTGCGCCTGGTGAATCGTGCGGTTGACATCGAAATAGTCTTCCACATTTTTCTTCCTGGCTGCGTCGACGAGTCGCCTTGCCAGTCTTTTGAGCTCCGTGCGCTCGTCCGTACTGGCGCGGGCACAAGCGCACCGGACGACCAGTGCTTCAAGCGGACGACGCACTTCGAGAAGCTCGAGTTGCTGGCGTACATCCACGCTGCAGATCGAGGTTCCGCGGCGCGGACGCATTTCGACAAATCCCAATTGGCGCAGACGTTGAAGCGCCTCGCGAACGGGCGTGCGACCCATGTGGAGTTGATCGGCCAATTGCACTTCGGAGACGACTTCGCCGGGAGGCAGTTGGCGAGTGACGATCATCTGCTCGATACGCGAGAACGCAATATCAGTTTGGAACTGCTCTTTGGCAGCATCATCTTCCTGAACGGAAGGCGTATTTCGTTTCAACGTCGAATCTCCTGGGCACACCGCAGCGCCTAGTATATTAAGGAAATCTCAAGTGGATTTCAGATTGGTCTGCCGCGAAGTCTGCGTCCGTTGCTGCGAGCACCAGCGAGTGGGGAGGTTTTTCAAAGCGACTCCAACTCGGCGTGCAGGTCTGTCTTTCCGGCGGGGGCGGGCAGGCGATTTACCAAGAGTAGGACGGTTCCGATAGCCAGCACGCCAACCATCGCGAGCAGACCGGATTGCATGGTTCCGGTGAGCGTCTTGACGTAGCCAATAAGGGTAGGGCTCACGAATCCTCCGAATGCCCCGATCGTGTTGACGAGGGCGATGCCACCGGCTGCAGAGTCTCCTTTCATGTAATCCGACGGCATTGCCCAAAATACGGTATAGGCCGCCCATAGGGCCGCAGTGGCGATGGTGATGCTGACGAGTGTAATAACGAGACTGGACCCGTTCAATGCGGCGACCAAGAGAGTAACGGCGGCTAACGCCAGCATCGAAGCGCTGTGCCAACGTCGTTCTCCCAGTCGGTCGGAGCGGCGTCCCCACCAAATCATGGTGAATATCGCCGCAACATAGGGAATTGCCGCGTAGAAACCAATGTGCATGGTGCTCGTCACCCCCGTACTTTTCAGAATCGTTGGCAACCAGAAGCTGACGGCATAGTGCCCGCAGATAATGCAGAAGTACGCTATGCTCAGCAAAAGAACGCGCGGATCGCTGATAACCTGCTTGAAGGAATGGTGCTTGCGAGATTCGGGATTGCCGCTGCGTTGCAGTTGCGCTGCAAGATAGGTTTTTTCGTCCTGACTCAGCCATTTGGCATCCGAGGGGCGATCTACGATCAAGCGCAGGGAGATGAGGCCGAGAATGACGCAAGGAAGTCCTTCGACAAGAAACATCCATTGCCATCCTGAGAGACCACCGACGTTATCGAGCATGGTCATCAAGCCCGTGGACAGCGGTGCACCAACAATGCCGCCAATCGGGCCGCACAACATGATGACCGTGAGTGCCCGAGCCATCCGGTTTTCCGGGTACCAATAGGTTAGGTAGAAAATAAGTCCCGGTGCGAAGCCGGCTTCGAATACACCCAGCAGGAAGCGCAACGCATAAAACTGGTTCGCGTTGGTGACGAAGAGCATCGCTGCCGAAGTCAGCCCCCAGAGGATCATGATCCGGCTGAAGGTACGGCGCGCGCCCAGCCGAGGGAAAAGCAGGTTGCTGGGAACTTCGAAAAGCATGTAGCTGAGAAAGAATATCCCCGCACCCAGACCGTAGGCGGCATCGCTCAGGCCAATGTCCGCCTGCATCTGGATCTTGGCGAATCCGATATTTATTCTGTCCAGGTAGGCAAAGACATAGCACAGTGTAAGGAATGGGAGCAGCCGCCAACTGATCTTCTTGAAGAGGGCCTGCTGGCCGGATTGCGAAAGCAATACATTGTTCATGAGGGGGCACCGTAGGGAGTTTTCAGCCTCGCCAAGTGGCGCGGCCTGTTCGTTAAAAAGGCTTGCATCGACAGCAACTCGGCGTGTCTGCTCGAGCGGCAACTACCGGGATGATTTTTATCGTTCGCGGTGTGTATTCAAATCGACAATCGGGCGGCGGTCATGGCGCCAACAGTGCCCAATTTTTATTGACATTCGTCTGATATGTCAGATGGATGGTAAATATCCGAGATTGCTGATTTTTGGTCAATACGGGTTTCCCCTTGTTTTATTCTTTCCTTGTCGGCGTTGACTTTTCCTACGCACGAATCTAGTATGTCGACAACTGATATATCAGTGGCATGTCCTGGTTGAAATCTCACTGACAGGCATCGTGCCTGGCCACTCTAGTACCGCCTCGACAATCCCAATATGAAAATCCTGCTTGCTGGTTTCCAACATGAAACGAACACGTTTGTCGCGCTCCATGCGGCCTATGAGAATTTCGTCAATGGGGAGACCTTTCCCGCCCTGAAGCGTGGAAGCGAAATGTTCGCCTTGCGGGATGTGAATATCCCCGTCGGCGGTTTCATCAAGGAGATCGAACGCGATGGCCACCAACTGGTGCCGGTCGTCTGGGCGGGTGCCGGGCCTTCGGCGGAGGTACAGCACGATGCGTTCGAGCGCATCGTCGGCGAGATCGTCGACGCAGCCCGCGCGGAACGGGCTGACGCTATCTATCTCGATTTGCACGGAGCGATGGTTGCCGAGCAGGCCGAGGATGGCGAGGGTGAGCTACTAGAGAGATTGAGACGAGCCGTAGGAGAAGACGTGGCTATCGTCGCGTCGGTGGACCTTCACGCGAATGTCACTGAGCGGATGTTGCGACTTGCCGACGCGATCGTGGGCTATCGTACCTACCCGCATGTAGACATGGCGATTGCCGGACAGCGTGCCGCAAAGCTTATGCGCGAGCGACTCAACGGCCCTCGTTGGCATTGCGCGTGGCGCAAACTGCCTTTTTTGATTCCGCTAAATTCCATGTGTACGCTGGTAGAGCCGGCGCTTGGAACCTATCGTCGACTTGAAGAGATTGAGCGTGCCGGGCTGGCGTCACTTTCCTTGGCATTGGGGTTTCCCGCTGCGGACTTTCCCGAGTGTGGGCCGGCAGTTTGGGGCTACGGTCTTGACGCGCGAAAGGTCGAAGATGCCGTAGCAACCCTGGCTGATGAAATCGTGGCCTCCGAGGCCGCCTGGCAGGTGCATTTCTTGTTGCCAGAAGCCGCGGTCGAGGAGGCCATGCACTTATCGACGGGCGCTTCGAAACCTGTTGTTATCGCCGACACGCAAGATAATCCCGGGGCGGGCGGAGAGTCGAATACGACCGGTATGCTGCGCGCACTGATATCCAAGAATGCCCAGGACGCCGCTTTGGGTGTCGTGTACGACCCCGAGGCTGCACGACGCGCGCATCAGAGCGGCGTGGGTGCTTTGATTGACATCCCTCTTGGAGGCGAAGCCGGCCTTCCTAATGGAGAGCGCTTTCGAGGCATATTCGAGGTCGTTACCCTGTCTGATGGGGTGTGTCGCTTCGATGGACCGATGCTCAACGGTATGGAAGTGAAGTTAGGACCGGCTGCGCTGTTGAAGATTGGCGGGGTGTCGGTGGTGGTGAGCTCGGAGCACCCTCCTCAGATGATGGATCGGAATCTATACCGAGTCGTGGGTCTCGATCCCGAAAAAATGAAGATACTGGTGAATAAAAGTTCTGTTCATTTTCGGGCAGACTTTGATCCCATCGCACAGGCGACTCTCGTCGCGAAGGCACCGGGCGCTGTCGTGGCTGACCCGGCTGACCTTCCGTGGCGGCGTCTCAGGAGCGGGTTGCGCGTTGGCCCGCTCGGGCCATTTTTCGAGAGGGAGTGATCAGGAAGATACCCGGCCCGGGCGCGCGCTCAATTCTTTTCGTAATAGTCGTTGATGTATGTCATGGGTATCCAGCGGTAGCCGTCTCCGTCGACTTGCACATGCCCCACGCCCGGAAATGAGACGTGATCTCCGGCTATCCAATAGCGTCCCTTCACAGCGTCAGCGATCACCTGCTTGCGGGTAGCCGCGGCAGCTTCAGGATCCACGTCAAAGATAATCGTGACATCCGGTCGCGGTAGCTGTACCTCTGCAATGTGAAGGAGATCTCCCCAGAACACGAGCTTCTCTCCCTTGCTCTCAAGGGCATAGAGGGTATGGCCCGGTGTGTGGCCAGGTGCCGGGATTGATCGGATTCCTGGGAACAACACCGTTTCTCCACTGAATGTTTTCACTTTCCCTGCATTCAGGTAGGGCTGGACCTTGGCGGATGCTTCGTCGAAGTACTTCCTCGTCGATTCAGGCGCCTGCATGCGGCGTTCCGGATTCAACCAGTAGTCGACTTCCTTTCGCTCGATGTGCACGGTGGCGTTCGGGAAGACCATGCGTTGGCCGTCCATTAGGCCTCCGGTGTGGTCTGTGTGAATGTGGGTGATCAAGATGTCGGTGATTTGCTCTGGCAGGTAGCCCGCAGCCTTGAGGCTTGCGCTCAATTTGTTCAAGGTGGGGCCGTAGAGTTCGCCGGTGCCCGCGTCCACCATGATCAGCCGGTCGCCGGCTTTGATCAGGTACGCATTGATAGACGCCTCGACATCCGTGCTCTGGTATGTCTGTGCGAGGCGCGATGCCACCTCGCCAGCTCGAACATTGGTCAGCAGCTTGTTCGCGGGAATCGGCAGCGTGCCATCCGACAGTGCGACGACTTCGACGTCGCCGATTTTGAAATGGTAGTAGCCTGCCTGGAATTGACTGATCTTGGTCGAAGGCGTATTTACGCCTTCGGCCAAAGCGGGACCGGCGACCGGCGCGAGGGCCGCGGCAATGGCTAGGGAAATGGTGAGAATGGATCGATGCATGATGAGTTTCTTTTCAAGTAGAGGCAATGCGATATCGCACTGGATGCAATCAGTCAAAGCGTAAAGGGGATATCGAAGTGGCTGTTAATCGCTAGATTCGATGGGAGGTATCGGAATGTTCGATATGAAAAGATCGGAGTTGTACTTGCTGATCTCGTTGGACACATTGCTGGACGAACTGAACGTGACGCGCGCGGCGCGGCGCTTGCACATCGGTCAGCCGACCCTGTCGGGCCACCTGTCTCGTCTGCGCGAGCTGTTCCAGGACCCGCTGCTTGTGCCTTCCGAAACGGGCCGCGGCATGGTGCCGACCGAACGAGCGCTTGCGTTGCGTTCGAGTTTGTCGGATGCACTTGTCAGGCTCCGCGACGCTGTGGCGCAACCGCACGAATTTGATCCTGGAACTTCGGCGAGAACTTTTGTCGTCGCAACAAATGACAGCGTGTTCACGATCGTGGCACTGGACGTGATGGCGAAGGTGATGAGTTACGGCAACCCCGCATTGCGGATGGCCGTCGTGCCTGCCGACGATGCCGGGTTGGTCGAGCGCATGGCGCGCCGCGAGGTCGACCTGTTTCTCGGGGATATCGATCGCGTGCCGGATACTCTGAAGGCCCGATTTCTGCTCAGCGACGATTTTGTATTGGCGCAACGTTGTGGTCATCCCCGAGGGACCGGCACCCCCGATCTGGCAGAGTATTGCGCTCTTCACCATATCGTTGTGTCATCCCGTGCAGGCTTTTCCACTCCCGTAGATACGGTTTTGGAAAAATTGGGCGTCGAGAGACACGTCGTCGCTACCGTGCCCAGCTATAACCAAGTGGCGCTCGTTCTATCCCAGACCGATGGCGTGGCCAGTCTTCCACGAAAATTGCTCCAGCGCTATGCGACGTTTGTGGATTTGATTTCTCTTCCATTTCAGATTCCGTCATTTCGCTTGGCGATGGCATGGCATCCGCGGGCACAGAGTGATCCCGCCGGCATATGGCTCAGAGATCGTTTTCTGGAAATCGGCGAACGAGCGAAATCTACGAAGACGGACTTGGACTAGCTTTGGATTCACTTCGTGGCAAGGCGGTGTCGATAACTTACAACATTAGACGCATTGATTTTACAAATTGACACCGCTCAAATCAAAAAGTGTCAATACAGTAATCGCTCATTCGCGCCCAGGCTAGCCCCGCGCTGATGTTGATTCTGCATGCTTGGCAGTGAAGCGCCTCACTCGATCGAGGCAGTTACATCAGCGCTAAAGGGCTTTGACAATGGACGAACGGAATTCCGGTTCGGGGGACGCGTTGGGCTCGCTGAATCGAGCTCAGGAAGGTCTTGGCGCCAGCGGGCCAGTGACGGGCACTTTTTGTGCCGACTGGGCATCCCGTCTCGCCTGGCGATTCGGAACCCCTGTTGTGCTGCGTGCTCCGGCGTCCACCGCTGCGCAACGTGGCGCCATGCAGGGCAAGGCAGCCCGCATCGACGCCGGCAGTTTCACCCTCTTCGCTCTGTATCACGACAAGTCTGACATCTTATCGATGGCGCCAGATGAGGCCGGCATGCGTACGGTCACCTCTCGTGGCCAAGCTATCGATCGCAGCCGCAATGATGTGCAAGGCGATGCTCTCCAGTCGTTGAACGGCGGCGCCGTGCCATGGCAGTGCAGGCTCGCGGCGCACCGATTTCAGCGGACCGCTTCTGAACCAGTCGGCGACTGCCCGGCTGGAAACTCCTTCCCAAGCCATTTCTAAGAACTGCGGAACGACAGACACCATGAATAACAAGCGATTCGTTGATCGGTCTAGTAAACGCGGGCAAATTCTCCTGAAGAAAAAAGCGCGCGCCGAAGCAGGGGGCAGCGCAACCCGATCGGGATTACGCGAGATCGCCCTACGTCCGGGTGATCCGGCAATGGCGCGCGCCGCGACTTCCAAAGTGGGGCTCGCCGCGGGGTTGTTGGGCGCCGCGGCGTGGATGTTATTGCCCGCGCATTTGGTGGCGCAGTCATGCGGCGCACAAAACGGTATCTACACCTGCAACTATTCGGGTACGTCCACCGCCCACAACCTTTACACCGGGTCGCCGGATGCGTTGCCGATGGTGGTGAACACCTCTGGCAACGTGGTGATGTCCGTGCAACCCGGGCAAGGTACGGGCCTGAATTTTGGCGCGTTCGGAGAGAACGGTTCGGGCGGCAATGTTTATGGCTTGCAGTTCAACAATACCGGTTCGATCACGCTGAATTATGGATCGGGATGGAACTTAAGCCCGTACGGCATACAGGCTTCGCTTGGCGGGGGGAGCGGTAATCCCGGAGGCCTGAGTGAAAGCGGTTCCTCGCCCTCTGGTATCCATCTGGTTAATTCCGGAGCGATTGCGTTGAACATGGGTGGCACTCTGTCAGGCCAGGGCGCAGGGATATGGGCCAATGAGTTTGGCGGTGCTGGTGAGAACGGCGGAACTGGTGGCTGGACATCCGGCGTGTGGGTCACTAATTTTGCGCCGATCACGGTTGATATCAGCTCCGAGGGCCGCATAGGCGGCATTCTGGCCATGACTACCGGCGGGGACGGCAGCTCCGACGCTAGCACCAATACAAATGGCCAGGGCGGGCCGGTCGGGCCGGCTTCGGTAGAAAGTTATGCACCGGTACTGGTTAATTTCACGTGGCCCTCCGATGCAACGACGAATGGAGGTCAGTTCGGCATACTCGCCGCGATCCAGGGGGGCGCCGGCGGGGGCGGTAATGCGCAGGCGAATGGGAATTGGGGCGGATATGCAGGAGCAACGCCATCGATCACGCTGGCCGCAGGTGCCGATGTCACGCTCAACGCATCCGGCACCGGGCCATCATTGCCTACCCCCCCCGTCAGCGGCGGTGTAGTCGCCCTGGCCACGGGCGGGGCGGGCGGCCTGGGAGGCAACAATGTATATGGTTACAACGGCGGATCAGGGGGTGGCGCTTTCGGTGGTGTCATTAACGTGACGGATGCCAAGGTCACTACTACCGGAGGCTATTTACCGGGCTTGCTGGTGGTGGCCCAGGGTGGCGTAGGCGGCGATGGCGGCGCTTATAACAGCAACCATGAAGAGGCCAAAGCCGGATTTGGCGGCGCCGGAGGAAACATCAACGCGGGAGCCACCGTCAACCTGAACGCGTCATCCGCGGGGTCCGCGGCAGTGTCGACGTCGGGCGATGATTCCCCGGCGATTTATGTGACGCTGATCGGTGGCGACGGTGGCCAGGGCGGCTATCTCAGCGATGGACTGGATGAGGGTACCGCTGGCTATGGTGGCGATGGGGGTTCTGCATCGCCGAACGATCTTAACGGCAACTCCATCGACATCACCGTGAGCGGGGGCGCGCTTTCGACGCAAGGAGATAGTGCGCCCGGCATCCTGGCGATAACTCAGGGCGGCAACGGCCAGGACGGCCAGACTGGCACAGACTTCACGGCGGTTTACGGTGGCAACGGGGGTAATGGCGGCGGCGCCGGCAACGTGCAGGTTAGCGTCTATGGCGGCTCGTCGATCACGACTCAGGGCGACGATGCGCATGGCATTGTCGTGCAGAGCGTGGGCGGCAACGCCGGTGCCGGTGGGGCAGGGGGTGGCGCTGCCGGTCATGGCGGAGTGGGGGGGACAGGAGGCGACACCGGGTCCGCCCAGGTGAACAATGGGGGCTCGATCAGCACGTCGGGTCAGACGGCGCGGGGCATTATTGCCCAGTCGCTGGCGGGCAGCGGCGGCGGCGGCGGCAGCAACTGGAGCTTGTTCCCGGGGTATGGGGGCAAGGGTCTGGCGGGCGGTGCCGCAGGTAGCGCCAACGTGTCGCATGATGGCTGGATCAGCACCCAGGGGTCGAACGCACAGGGCGTGTTGCTGCAGTCTATTGCCGGCGGCGGCGGCGCCGGCGGTGACGCCAGTGGCTTTATGTCCAGCGTGGGTGGCTCGGGCGCGCTGGGCGGTAATGGCAATTCCATTTATTTTCAGTCTACCGGCGGTATCAGCACCACCGGTGTATCGGCGCATGGGGTGCTGGGCCAATCAGTTGGTGGAGGCGGTGGCGACGGCGGGGGTGGATCAAATTCGAAGGTGACCATCGGCGGCACGGGCGGGGGCGGTGGCGCAGGTGGGGCTGTCGTGGCGGATCTGAATGCAGGCACGCAGATTACGACGGCGGGAATGGGTGCGACGGGCGTTCTCATGCAAGCGATAGGTGGCGGTGGAGGTAACGCCGGCAATGCCACATCGGTGGGCCTGTTCGAATCGATTTCCATCGGTGGCCAGGGAGGTAATGGCGGCAATGGCGGACAAGTGCAGGTCACCGCAACGGGCGCCAACATCTTGACCCAGGGTGGCACTTCGCCAGGTATCGTGGCGCAGTCTATCGGCGGCGGCGGTGGGTCGGGTGGTCAGGCGATTTCCGGATCTTTTAGCGTCGGTTTTTCGGCCGGCTTTGCGATGGGGGGTAGCGGTGCCACCGGCGGCACTGGCGGGCCGGCCACCGTCAACGTCATTGGCGGCTCTATCACTACCGGGCTGGACCCATTGTTGCAGGCAAATCCCAGTGGCCCGGGTGCGTGCCCGTCGCTACCTTGCAATCTGCTGCCCGCCGACAGTTATGGCGTACTGGTTCAAAGCGTCGGTGGCGGCGGTGGGTTGGGCGGTTCGGCGTTGGCAGAGTCGGCAGCCGTGGGTGTACCTGTGGACGGCGGCTCTGTCTCGGGCACGCTCGACATTTCATTAGGCGGCACAGGCGGTTCTGGCCAGGATGCCGGCCCGGTGTTTTTCGGGTTGTCGAACGGAGGGCAGATTTTCACCAGCGGCAGCGGATCGCATGGCGTGCTGGCGCAGGCCATTGGTGGTGGCGGCGGAGCGGGTGGCGATTCGACCTCGATGGGCGCCGCAGTGGGATATGGTGGCGGAACGGCCGATGACGACAGCGTCAACTACGGCGTGACGCTGACGTTCAGTATGGGCGGTGACGGGGGGACCGGCGGCCACGGCGGCAATGTACTGGTGGCTATGGGTGGCACGGTGCCGGGGTTCAATAACAATCCGGATTACAACAGCCAATCCAGTACGCCTGATGCCCCAGGAAGCGCGCCGACTTCCATCGTGACGTATGGCGATTATTCCACTGCCATCGTGGCCCAATCGGTGGGCGGCGGAGGCGGCAATTCCGGTATGGGCGGCGGTAATACGCAAGGCTTTGGCGAGGCGACCAGCACCAACATCGGATTGAACCTGGGATCCCAGGGCGGCGCGGCCGGTGGCGGAGGATACGTCGCCGCCAATCTCTATTCAGGGTCGATCTTGACGTGGGGCGCGGGTTCGATGGGGCTGATTGCCCAATCCATCGCTGGCGGCGGTGGTACGTCGCAAGGGCTCTCGGTGAACGTGGCGCAAAGCGGCAAGTCAGGCAACACGACGATAAAGCCGGGTATCAACTTCGCTCTCGGCGGCAAAGGCGTGCCGGGCCAAAGCGGTGGTGCTGTAGATGTCTACGTCGGGGCAAACATCATGACCAAGGGCGGCGATGCCCCAGGCGTCTTGGCCCAGTCTATCGCCGGTGGTGGGGGCGTAGGCGGGTCGGCTGCGGCGGACGGGTCCAACGACAATCCCATCCTGCCTCAGAAAGCAACCGATGCCACGATCTCGGCACTGAAGGCCCGCGAAGCGTCCAGCAATCTGCATAGCCTGCTCAATGACGGTACGCCACCGACCATTGACCTGACTTTTGGTGTCACAACGGGGGGGACGGGCGGGACGGGCGGGGATGGTGGTGCAGTCAGCATCGCGCTGACCAGCTCTATCAATACGGCGGGCGACTGGTCCAAGGGCCTGGTCGCTCAGTCAATTGGCGGCGGTGGCGGCAAAGGTGGCTCATCGGCTGCATCCGGCACCGGCGGCTTGCCCGAAATAACCCTTAATTTGAATCACGCGATCGGCGGCAGCGGCGGCGCATCGGGTAACGGCGCTAACGTATCGATCAGCCTGGAGGGCACGCCAAGTATTGTGACCGCCGGCTTTGGCGCCGCGGGTGCGGTGGGCCAGAGTATTGGTGGCGGTGGTGGTATTGGCGTGGACGGTTCCGACCAAGCGACCGGCTTGATTTCTGTGGGTGCCGGGACGCAGACGGGCAAGAGCGGTGCCGGGGGCTATGGCGCTTCGGTAATGTTCACCACGTCAGGTAGTTATCCGTCCACCATCGCGACAACGGGCGGTGGCGCAGATGGTGTCTTGCTGCAGTCCATCGGGGGTGGGGGCGGCATAGGCGGGGCGGGCTCTTCTCTGTTCCAAAGTGCGTGGGCCACCTCGCAAAGCTTGAAGCTGACGCTTGGTGGCGGCGACAACGCTAACGGTACGGGCGGTTACGCCAGTTTTGATTCCAGCAACGGCCCTATCCAGATATCAACGACCGGCTATAACTCTTTCGGCGTTCTGGCGCAGAGCATCGGCGGCGGCGGTGGCGTGATTACGTCTACGCAGGCTTCCAGCGACCTGCAGACGCTGCTGGGCGGGACGGCGACCGTTGGCGGCAGCAATGGGGGAGATGTCTACGTCAACCTGGCCAACAACAGTTCCATTACCACTACCGGCGTGGGCGCCTTTGGGATTGCCGCGCAATCGATTGGCGGAGGCGGTGGCGTCATTCGCGTTGTGGGTGACCCGGCCAACTTGCCGGTGCTTTATACCGGTGCCAGCAACAGCACTAGCCAGACGACGCCTGCGCCCGGCGCAGGCGGAAATGTCAACGTGGTGGTAGACGGCACCAGCAGTGTTGCGGTCAGCGGCGCGGGGGCTATCGGCGTCTTCGCGCAAAGCGTCACGGGCGGCGGCGGGCTGATCGCCAATGAGGGAGGTATGTTCGCCGGTGCGCCTACGCAAGGGCAGTCGTGCTCGCACTGCGGCCAGGGTGGCGATGTGACAGTCACGATTGACGGTACCGTCAGCGCCATCGGCAAAAATGGTATCGGGGTGTTTGCCCAAACCGCGGGCGCCAATCCGGGCACCGCCAGCATTTCCGTAACTGGGACCGTTGTCGGGCAGACCATCAACAATGAACCGGGCCCGCAATCGGCTGCGGCCAATACTGCCCCCGATATGACGGCACTGATCCAGATGGATGCCCCCGGATCGACGAGCACGCTCAACATCAAGTCCGGCGGCCAGGTTATCGCCCACAGCCGCAATGGCATCTACGGCAATGCGGTTCAATCGCTTAGCGGCGAGACCACCGTGCAGTTGCAAGGCATGCTCACCGGTCAGACGCTACTACGCGACGGCTTGCTGAATATTCAGTCGACTGGCGTGCATAACACCGGTGCGCAGACCCAGGCGGGCAAAGTGGTCAACGCCGGCACGATGAACATCGGCGTGCCGGGATGGGGTGCGGCCATGGTCACCACGCTGACCGGCGACTATGAACAGACGTCACAAGGTGTGCTGGGCGTGACGGTGGATTCGCTGAACAACACGGCTAGCCACGTGAAAATCAACGGGTCGGCGCAGTTGGATGGCGTGATTGTGCCGACGTCAGTAACGTTGCTGCCGGGCGAGGTGCCGGTGCTGACTGCGGCCAGCCTGGACGGCATGCCCGATGCGCAGGATTCGTTGGTGTATCGCTGGGATACCAAGCGCAGCGGCAATACGCTGTCGATCACACCGACGGCGGATTTCAC
>NZ_BAAGYU010000019.1:0-74606 GCF_054779135.1 Bordetella tumulicola
TGACGACTAACGGCTGAGGCATTTCTTTAATGCGAGTCCCCGTCAGGCTCGGCAATAGGGGCCATCGGCGTCTTTGAGCGCGGGGTAGTCCCGCGCAGCGGGACCTCGGCCCCTGGTACGGGCCGAGCCCGCGCGATGACGCCGATGGCCCCTATTGCCGAGCCTGACGGGGACGCCTTAAGAACGAAAACCTAAGCCAGCAAACAGCGACCCACTACCGAGGAGGTAACCGCAGCAACCGATTGATCGTTTCGAGATCCGCTTCGGACAGGATTCCGCCAGCAGCCCTGAGGCGTAGGCCGTCGAGCAGGGTGGTGTAGCGGGCTTGGGCGAGGTCGCGTTGGGTGGCGTAGAGTTGTTGTTGGGCGTCCAGGACGTCCAGGTTGATGCGGACACCGATTTCGTAGCCGGTTTTGTTGGCTTCGACGGAGGCTCGGCTGGATTTTTCGCCGGCCTGCAGGGCGCGGACGCGAGCCAAGCCGGTCATGACGCCGGTGTAGTACTGGCGGGCGGATTGGGCGGCTTGGCGGCGGGCGGCCTGGTAGTCGTTGCGGGCTTTTTGTTCGAGTTGGACTTTTTCGGTGACGAGCGACGAGACGCCACCGCCCGAATAGATCGGGATGGACAGGATGATACCGACCGAGGAGTCGACGGCGCGGCTGCCGGCTTGTTCGCGGTTGTTGCCCTCGGCGTTGCCGCTGCTGGCGCGCAGGCTCAGGGTGGGGTAGTGGCCGCCGCGGGCGACCTGGATGCCGCGCTGGGCGATCTGGGTCTGTAGCTGGGCGCGTGCGACTTCCAGGCTGGCGGCTTCGGCCTGGGTGGACCAGTCTTCGAGTCGGGCGGGCTGCGGCGCGGGCAAGGCGACGCTGGCGGGTAGTTCGGCGAGAGCGCCGGGAGGTTCGCCGATGATTTGCGTCAGTTGGCCGCGCAGCACAGTCAGGGTCTGCTGTTGCTGCAATTCTTGGGCGACGATCAGGTCGTAGCGTGCCTGGGCCTCGTAGGTGTCCGTGATGGTCGCGTTGCCAAGTTCGAAGTTTTGTTTGGCCGACTCGAGTTGGGCGGCGATTGAGGCTTTTTCGCCTTCGGTGGCGGTCAATGCGTCTTCGACGCCCAGGATGCTGAAATAGGTATCAGAGACGCGCAGTAACAGATCCTGGTAGGCCTGTTGTAATTGTAATTCCGCGTCGGCGACACCCAGCTTGGCCTGCTCATAGCGCTGCCAGCTTGACCAGTCGTAGAGAGGCTGGGTGAGGACGAGGTCCCAGGTGCCGCGGGCGCCGTCTTGAGTACGTCGGGACAGGTTGCGGGTGGTGCGGGTGTCTTCGTAGACGCCACCGACTTCGGCGTTGACCGCGGGCAATAGGCTGGCGCGTGCTTGCGGGACTTGTTCGACCGAGGCGCGATACTGGGCGCGGGCTGCGGCGTAGACGGGGTCGTTGGCCAAGGCTGCGCGCCAGGTTTGCATCAGGTCTTGCGCGGCGTTAGCGGGTAATCCCCAAATGGCGCTCAGCGCCAAGCCCAGCGTCGCTGCAAGCGATCGGGCGCGCATGAGGATGCCCGATCAGAACTTGAACTGCGAGACAGTGGTGCCCCGCAAGGGCTTGATGACCGTTTCGAACAGATTGACGGTTTCGAAACTGGCGGCCGTGGTGCGCGTGATACGGCAGGCGGTCATGACGGGGGCCTGGCCTACGACGACGACCAGACGGCCACCGACGCGCAGTTGATACTTCAGCGCGTCGGGTACGGCGGGGACGGAGCCTGTCACCAGGATCGCGTCGTATTCGGTGGTGCCCCAGCCATTGCGGGCGTCACCGGTTTCGATCTTGACGTTGGTGACGTTGTTCAGTTGCAGGTTGTTCTGTGCGAAAGCGACCAGACGGTTGTCGATCTCGACTGAGGTGACTTGCTGGGCCAGGTGCGCGAGCAGGGCGGCCTGATAGCCCGAGCCGGTGCCGATTTCCAGTACGCAGTCCGTGGGGGTCAATTGCAGCTCTTGGGCCAGACGGGCCTCGACCTTGGGTGCCAGCATGTTTTGGCGCGTATTGGTCGCATTGATTTCCAATGGGAGTTCCAGGTCGGAAAAGGCGAGGGCGCGCAATGCCGGTGGCACAAATTGCTCGCGGCGAACGGCAAACAGAGCGTCCAGTACCTTGGGATCAAGCACGTCCCAGGGACGGATTTGCTGCTCCACCATGTTGAAGCGGGCTTTTTCTACATCAGGCAGGGTCGAAGCGTTCATGACAGCGAAGAGGAAATCAGGGAGAACAACGGGACATTGTACTGATTCGTTGCGAATCTGGGTGACCCGATGACAAGGGCGATCAGGCGAGACGGCGACGTGGGGGATCAGGCGAAACGGCGATCAGACGAAATGGCGATGAGGCGGCGTTTGTGGCCGCCGCGATATCCCGAGATCGCCTCCCTATCGCCGTACGTCGTCAGCGGTCACCACCAGGCGTGAAAATGATGTGTTGGCCCGTGGCCCGATCCAACTTGCAAGCGGTCGGCATGGCGCAAGGCCTCGGCCAGGTAGGCTTTGGCTCGGCGGGCGACTTCGGGGACGTCGTCGATTTGCGGCAGCAGCGCGGCCAGGGCCGCCGATAAAGTGCAGCCCGTGCCATGGGTGTTGCGGGTTTCGATGCGTTGGCCTGGCAGTTCGATCATGCGGTCGCCGTCGTGTAGCAGGTCGATGGTGTCGTTGCCCGGCAGGTGCCCGCCCTTGAGCAGGACCCAGCGTTGCCCTGAGTAGGCCATGGTGTTGCGCAGGCGTTCGGCGACACGGCGCATTTCCTTGACGGTCTCGACGGGGCGTTCGTCTAGCAGGACGCCGGCTTCGGGCAGGTTGGGGGTCAGCAGGGTGGCCTGGGGCAGCAGGGCCTCGCGCAAGGCGCCGACGGCGTTGCGCTCGAGCAGATGATCACCGCTTTTGGCGACCATGACGGGATCCAGGACGACGTGCGCGGGACGCCACTTGGCCAATTTTTCCGCGACGACCAGCGTCACGGGTTGCTGGCCCAGCATGCCGATCTTGACGGCATCGATGCGTACGTCGGCAAACAGCGTATCGATCTGCTGGCCGACAAACTCGGGCGGTACGGGCGAGATGGCGGTGACACCCTGGGTGTTTTGGGCGGTGAGCGCGGCGATCACGGCGCAGCCGTAGGCGCCGAGCGCGCTCATGGCTTTGATGTCGGCTAGAACGCCTGCGCCGCCCGAGGGGTCGACGCCGGCGATGCTCAGGGCGTTGGGAATAGGCCGGTCGCTCGTTTGCGCGGCGCGCGAAGCACTCATCGGGTGTTGGCCGGGGCGGCGGTGATCAGGCCTTCGGTGGGCGAGCTCGGCGCGCCACTGTAGAGCTTGCGGGGCATGCGGCCGGCCAGGTAGGCATCACGACCTGCCTGTACGCCGTTTTTCATGGCACGCGCCATCAGGATGGGGTCTTGGGCGCCCGCGATAGCAGTATTCATCAAGATCCCGTCGCAGCCGAGTTCCATGGCGATCGCGGCGTCGGAAGCCGTGCCCACGCCGGCATCGACCAGCACGGGAACGCGTGCCTGGTCGATGATCAGCCGCAGGTTCCAGGGGTTCAGGATGCCCATGCCCGAGCCGATCAGCGAGGCCAGCGGCATCACCGCGACGACGCCCAGGTCTTCGAGCATGCGGCACTGGATGGGATCGTCGGTGCAATACACCATGACCTTGAAGCCGTCATCGACCAGGACCTTGGCCGCCTCGAGGGTGGCGGGCATGTTGGGAAACAAGGTGTGCGAATCGCCGAGAACTTCGAGTTTGACCAGGTCATGGCCGTCGAGCAGCTCGCGCGCCAGTCGCAGCGTGCGCACCGCGTCATCGGCGGTGTAGCAGCCTGCCGTATTGGGCAGCAGGGTGAACTTGGACGGGGGCACATAGTCCAGCAAGCTGGGCTCGCCGGGATTCTGGCCGATGTTGGTACGGCGAATGGCCACCGTCACAATTTCTGTGCCGCTGGCATCCAGCGCGGCGCGTGTCTGTTCGAAGTCTTTGTACTTGCCGGTGCCCACGAGCAAACGGGATTGATATTCGCGCCCGGCGATGGTCAAAGTATCTGGAGTCGTCATTGTTCTGCGTGCAAGAAAAAAGTGCGATGGCCGGCTCGCAAGAGGCGACCGGCAAGTACTCCATGATAATCCACCCGGACATTGTGTCGGAACCGTCAGCGAGGGCGCGGCGAGCGGCCTTTTCTGAGGGGTCCTCTGAGGCGCCGTCAGCCTGTCGCAGGACGTCATGGCCGGGCGCGCATCGGGGGCGGGAGTGTTTGGCTGGAAACGAGGCCGCGACTTGACGAAACGTTACTTGACGAGGCCTCTTTGCCGGCGGACATGGTCCAGATGCTCGCATAGCTGCTCTGCCATGTCGATCAACCGCGGCCCCGGTCGATAGAGCGCGTCGGCATCCAGGTTGAAAACGTGACCATCCCGGGCGGCCGGCAAGCCGTGGCGTTGCCAGGTTTGCAGATTACGCTGGGCATCGTCCGTGTCTGTCGCGCCGGCGATCACGGCGTCCGGGCGCGCCGCCAGCACGCTTTCCAGCGAGAGTTGAGGCGCCAGCGTAGATAGATCGGCAAAGACGTTCACGCCGCCGCACACCTGTATCGCGTCGTTGATGATGCTGCGGCCGCTCAGCGTATAGATCGGCTGCAAGCCGGCCTGGATGAAAACTCGCACCGGTGTGCTGTCGGCATAGCGCGCCGATAGCGTGGCCAGGCGTGTGCGCATCGCGTCGGCCGCCGCATTCGCTTGCGGCTCGGTGCCAAACAGGCGACCCATCGTTTGCACCGCGTCGGCAATGGCGGCCAGCGTGCGTGGATCGCTGTAGAACACGGACACGTTGAGGCGTTGCATCCAGTCTGCCAGTGGGTCGGATGCCGCGGGCTGCCAGGCGATAAGCAGATCGGGGCGCAACGACGTCGCGATTTCGAGGTTCGGGCGCAGCGCCGTGCCGATGGAGGGTAGGGCGAGGGTTGCGGCGGGATAGTTGCTGCCCTCTGCGGTGCCGGCGAGATAAGCCCCCGCGCCCGCCGCGTAGACGAGTTCGGTCGCATGAGGGGCCGATGTAATGGCCCGCCGAGCGGGACTCGACAGCGTGACAATACGTCCCTGGTCGTCGCGCACGACGATGTCTGCGGCCAGCGCCGAGGTCGTCGCCAACAGAAGTGGCGCGAGGAACCGCGCGAAAATTCGCACGGGAACCTGCACAAAGAACCGCACGGCGGCCGATGTCCGGCCGAGCCGTCTGGCTAGACTGGTAAGCCGGGCAATATGCGTCGTGGGTTCAAGGGAGCGCATCAGTCACGGTATCAATAACGAATCGTCAGGGACGCCTGGACGTTTCGGCCGGCCGCCGGATACAGGTTGTAGGCGCCGGTCGCGCCCGTGCTGCCCGAACGGATGCCATACGTCGCGTAGTCGCGATCAAACAGATTGTTGACGGCCAGCGTACCTGAGATGTTCTTCGTAAAGTCGTAGCCGATTTTGCCGTTGACCAGGAAGTAGTCATCGATCTGCTGGTCGAACTGATTGGCTTGATCGTTATCCATGCGTGCTTTGCCTACGTACTGGCCAGACAGGCTGACAAACAGTTTGTCAGTGGGACGCCAGGTCGCGCCCAGGTTCGCCATCCATTTGGGGGCCAGGGGCACGGTGTTGCCTGCCAGGTCCACACCGCCATAGGTCCCTGAACGGAATTTTGCCTGCATCCAAGTGACGTTGGCATCCAGGGTCAGCGTGCGCGTCAGGTCGTGATGGCCTTCCAGTTCTATCCCTTGGCGGCGCGTCGGGTCCAGGTTGACGTTCGAGAACGTCACCGGGTTGTACTGGATCTCGTTGGTCAGGTCGTAGCGATACCAGGTCAGCCGGGCGCTGGATGTGTCCGATTGCCACAAGATGCCGAGTTCTTTGTCCACCGACGTTTGTGGCTTGAGTGGCGTGGCCACGTAGAGCAGTTCGTCGGAATTGGCAAAGCGAAAACTGCGGCCTATCTTTCCGTAAGCGCTAAAGCCCGCGGCGATGTCCTGACGTACCGCCAATTGCCAGGCGCCCAAATGGCGCGTCTCGTCCGAGTTGCCGCTAAAACCCGACAAGGTTTCCAACTGGTCGTTGGCGTACTGCCGACGACCGCCCAGCGTAACGCGGGTGGTATCAGTGGCCTGCACTTGGGCCTCGGCAAAGACGCCGTGCTGGTGTTGTTTGGCTCGCCATTGGTCAGGCATCGTGGAGAACGAGTACTGATTGGTGGCATCCAGATCACTGTCCAGCATGTCGGCACCCAGGATCAGCGCGTGCTTGCCGGCAATCGGCAACTGATAGCGCAGGCTACTGGTGGTTTCGTCCAGGTCCTGGGTGCGGGTCGTGTCGCCAAAGCTACTGCCGGCAAAGCCAGTCAGGGATTTATTGCGTTGATTCAACTCGGCATATAGCGTGCCCGCGCCCAGTCGCTGTTCGATCTGCACGCCGAAGGCGTCGGTCTGCGTGTTGACAAAATCATCAGGCGTCGAGGTGCCGCGTGGATCGTCTTCGTATTCATTCAGGCCGGTCGCCGGATCGACCCGACGAGGGCCGGGCAGGCCCAGTTTCTGGTGCGTGGTGCGGGCATACAGGCGGATGTCGCCGTTGTCATGATGAAACGCCAGCCCCACGCCGCCGCTGTCGCGACTTTCGCGGTTGTTGTCGCGATAGTTGTCGGTACGCAGCGTCTGACCATAGACGTCTACTGTCACGTGTTCGTTTTGCAGGCTGACGTTCGCATCGAGCTGGCGCAGGCCGTAGCTGCCTACCGTACCCGTTGCGCTGGCCGAGACCGGTTGCCCGCTGGGGTTGCCCTGTTTGGTAATGATGTTGATGACGCCGCCGGTCGTTCCTCCGCCGTACTGCACCGAGCCGCTGCCGCGCACGATCTCGATGCGCTCGATGCGATTCAACGGTACCGTCCCCAGTGACGGGGCGGACAGGTCATTGGTGTTTTGCGGCACACCGTCGATCAGGATCAGGGTATTGCTGAATCCTGCGATTCCAAAGCCGCGCAAGTCCACGAGCCCTTGTTCGGCAGCCCCTGTGTTGTTGATCACATGCACACCCGCCTGGGTGGACAGCAGTTCTTGCACGGTCATGGCGCTGCTGGTGTGGATTTGCTCCGCTGTCAGTACCGAGACTTGTACGGGCTGATCGCGGGTTTCGGTCCGCACACGGGAGGCGGTGACGGTAATGGCGCTGAGTTCGGGAATTGCAGCGGTCAGGATGGGTTGTTGGGCGACCGCCAGCGTCGGGGCGGTGCAAAGCAAGATACTGGCGGCATACCAGCAATAACGGGACATGATCGGTCTGACCTCGGTGTGACGCGCGACCCCGCACGTCGTTCTCGGAAATGGGGCGCGTCAAGCGCGACCCCGTGGGCGGACTGGCCGGTATCGGGCTGCCATGCGGCGTAACGCGGCATGGGGACCGTTGCGGGGGCAGCACAGGCTGGACGCGCAGGGCGTCTTCCTGTTTCCCGTTTATCTTCTGCACGCATGACGCGCCAGAAGCACCAGTTCGGGGCGAAACTGTATCACTGGCAGGCAGGGCGCGACCCGTTTTGTTACCATCAAAGATCGGTTTTCAGGCAATTTTTGCCTTTTCACCACATTTCCGAGATATCCCGTGCCGTATCCCCGCCTGCCCTATCCGCTGTCGTCCTACACCCGTGGTAGTGACTTTGCCCGCCTGCTTGGTGAGCGCATCCTGATCCTGGATGGCGCCATGGGCACTATGATCCAGCGCTACAAGCTGGGCGAAGCCGATTTTCGCGGTCAGCGTTTCGCCGATCACGGCAAAGACCTGAAAGGCGACAACGAGCTGCTGTCGCTGGTGCGGCCGGACATCATCGATGAAATCCATCGCCAGTATCTTGAGGCGGGCGCCGATGTCATCGAGACCAATACCTTTGGGGCGACCTCAATTGCACAGGGCGACTATGACTTGCCCGGCCTGGCCTACGAGCTGAACCTTGAATCCGCACGCCTGGCGCGCGTCGCCTGTGATGCCTACAGCACGCCAGAGCGTCCGCGCTTTGTCGCGGGCGCGTTGGGGCCGCAACCCAAGACCGCGTCGATCTCGCCGGACGTCAACGATCCCGGTGCGCGCAACGTCACGTTTGATGAATTGCGCGTTGCCTATGTCGAGCAGCTCAACGGCTTGCTGGACGGGGGCATCGACATCGTCCTGATCGAAACCATTTTCGACACGCTCAACGCCAAGGCGGCGATCTTTGCCGTCGAGTCCGTCTTTGACGAGCGCGGCGTGCGTCTGCCCGTCATGATCTCGGGCACCGTGACCGATGCGTCGGGCCGCATTTTGTCGGGCCAGACCGTCGAAGCCTTCTGGAACTCCGTCCGTCATGCACGGCCCGTCACCATCGGACTGAACTGTGCGTTGGGTGCGGCCTTGATGCGTCCGTATGTGGCCGAGCTGTCCAAGATCTGCGAAACCTACGTCTGCGTATATCCGAACGCGGGCCTGCCCAATCCCATGGCGGAAACCGGCTTCGACGAAACCCCGGCCGATACCTCGAGCTTGCTAGAAGAATTCGCGCAAGCCGGGTTGGTGAATATGTCGGGCGGCTGTTGCGGCACGACGCCGGATCACATTCGCGCTATTGCCGACAAAGTCGCCACGCTCACGCCGCGTGTGGTGCCGGAGATTCCCATCAAGACTCGCCTGTCGGGCCTGGAGGCGTTGAACATCGACGAGGAGTCGTTGTTTGTCAACGTGGGCGAGCGCACTAACGTGACAGGCAGCAAGATGTTTGCACGCCTGATCCGCGAAGAAAAATACGACGAAGCCCTGGCCGTCGCGCGTCAACAAGTCGAAAACGGCGCACAGATCATCGACATCAACATGGATGAGGCCATGCTGGATTCGGTAGCGTGCATGCACCGTTTCCTGAACCTGATTGCCTCCGAGCCCGATATCGCTCGCGTGCCTATCATGATCGACAGCTCCAAATGGGAGGTCATCGAGACGGGCTTGAAATGCGTGCAGGGCAAGTCCATCGTGAACTCGATCTCCATGAAAGAGGGCGAGGATAGCTTCCGCGAGCACGCGCGTTTGTGCCGACGCTATGGCGCGGCCGCGGTGGTCATGGCATTTGACGAACAAGGCCAGGCCGACACGCTAGAGCGTCGCAAGGAAATCTGTGCACGCGCCTACAAAATTCTGGTCGAAGAAGAAAACTTCCCGCCCGAAGACATCATCTTTGACCCTAACGTGTTTGCGGTGGCCACCGGCATCGACGAGCACAATCACTACGCCATGGATTTCATCGAAGGCGCGGGCTGGATTCGGCAAAACTTGCCGCACGCACGCCTTTCGGGCGGAATCTCCAATGTCAGCTTCTCGTTCCGCGGCAACGAGGCGATGCGCGAGGCCATCCATACGGTATTCCTGTATTACGCCATCCAACAAGGCCTGACGATGGGTATCGTCAACGCGGGCCAGCTCGGCGTGTATGCCGATCTGGATGCGCAACTACGCGATTTAGTCGAAGACGTCATCCTGGACCGCCCCGAACCCGTCGGCAAAACCGACCCGGTCGATGAGCGCTCGCCCACCGAACGGCTAGTGCAGTTTGCCGATAGCGTCAAAGGTTCCGGCGCCAAAAAAGAAGAAGACCTGACCTGGCGTACCGCGCCCGTGCGAGAGCGTTTGTCGCACGCGCTGGTGCTTGGTATCACCAACTTCATCGTCGAAGACACCGAAGAGGTTCGCCAAGAGATCGCCGATCGTGGCGGCCGCCCCATTGAGGTCATCGAAGGCCCGTTGATGGACGGCATGAACATCGTGGGCGACCTGTTTGGCGCCGGCAAAATGTTCCTGCCCCAGGTCGTGAAATCCGCCCGCGTCATGAAGCAGGCGGTCGCGCATCTGATTCCCTTCATCGAAGAAGAAAAGCGCCAGATCGAAGCCGCTGGCGGCGATGTGCGCGCCCGGGGCAAGATGGTCATCGCCACCGTCAAGGGCGACGTTCACGATATTGGCAAAAACATCGTGTCCGTGGTCATGCAGTGCAATAACTTTGAGGTCGTGAACATGGGCGTCATGGTGCCCTGCGCGCAGATCCTCGACAAGGCCAAAGAAGAGAAAGCCGACATCGTCGGCCTATCCGGCCTGATCACGCCCAGTCTCGAAGAAATGGCCTACGTAGCCTCGGAAATGCAGCGTGATCCGTATTTCCGCGATCGCAAGATCCCCCTGATGATCGGCGGCGCGACCACCAGCCGCGTCCATACAGCCGTCAAGATTGCTCCTCACTATGACGGTCCCGTGATCTACACTCCCGACGCCAGTCGTGCCGTCGGCGTGGCCGCCAACCTGGTCTCCGATCAGGCACAAAGCTATATCGACGAAATCGCCGCAGAATACGAGACCGTCCGTCGTCGCCACGCCAATCGCAAGGCCACGCCGCTGGTCTCGCTAGCCGACGCGCGCGCCGCCCGTCCGCAGATCGACTGGTCAAGCTATGTGCCGCCCCGCCCGAAATTCATCGGCCGCCGCGCCTTCAAAAGCTACGACCTCGCCGAAATCGCCAAGTACCTGGACTGGACACCGTTCTTCCAGACCTGGAGTCTGTTCGGCCAATTCCCCGCTATCCTGGAAGACAAAGTGGTGGGTGAGCAGGCCCAGAAAGTCTACGCCGACGGGAAAGCCATGCTCAAACGCATCATCGACGGACGCTGGCTGACCGCCAACGGCGTCGTGGCGTTTTATCCGGCCAATACCGTCAACGACGACGACATCGAGATCTATACCGACGAATCGCGCAGCGAGGTGCTCTTCACCTATCGCAATGTGCGCCAACAAGGCGTCAAGCGCGAAGGCGTCAGCAATAAGTGTCTGGCAGACTACATTGCCCCCAAGTCCAGCGGCGTCGCCGACTACATCGGCATGTTCGCTGTCACGGCCGGCCTCGGTATCGAGAAAAAAGAAGCCGAATTCCAGGCCGACTTGGACGACTATTCCAGCATCATGCTCAAGAGCCTGGCCGACCGCCTCGCCGAAGGCTTCGCCGAGTGCCTGCACGCACGCGTTCGCCAAGACCTGTGGGGTTATGCGGTCGACGAGACCCTCTCCAACGACGAAATGATCGCCGAAAAATACGTCGGCATCCGTCCGGCCCCCGGTTACCCAGCCTGCCCGGAGCACGTCGTCAAAACCGACATGTTCCGCGTTCTGGATGGCGATGATATCGATATGCTCCTGACCGACAGCTATGCCATGTATCCGGCTTCGAGCGTCTCGGGCTTTTACTTCAGCCATCCGCAGTCGCAGTACTTCAACGTAGGTACCATCGGTGAGGATCAACTCGCCGATTATGTTGCCCGCAGCGGTCGTAGCGAAGAAGACGTGCGGCGGACGTTGGGTCCTAGCCTCGGTTGATGTTTACCCGCGTGGCGGGGTTGGGTGCTGCTAATGGCGCCGCGGTCGTCCGTGTAAAGGCCACGCCGGCCAAATCGCGCCGACTCGGCCCGTGATCAGGGGCCTCGGTCCCGCTACGCGGGACTAAATCGGCGCTCAAAAGGCCGGCGTGGCCTTTACACGGACGACCGCGGCTTGCGTTGTTCCCACTTTCCCGAATCGTTTCGTGCAGGCACGGTCATTGAATTTGTTGCGGTTTATCTTCGGTGATGCTGGTATGCAATGATGATTGCATGCAGCGACGAAGACATGCAATCACTGTGAGTTTCTGGCGGGTTCGCGGATTGGCCGCGCTGGCCTTTTGAACCTCGGGCAGTCCCGCGCAGCGGGACCGAGGCCCCTGGTCGGGCCGAGCCGAGGTGATTAGGCCAGCGCGGCCAATCCGCGAACCCGCCAGAAACGCCTTCACAGCGATCCCCTCCGCCAGCAACATACCTCGCATCCCAACGAAGTAACATGCCCTCAACGTACAACAACTTCACTGCCCTGTATGAGCACTACAGCACAACCCGGTACGCCGGTATTACATGAGAGTTCGACCCGTCGACGGCATGCGTTGGGAGAGTTTGTGCGGGCGGCGCGAGCGCGGATCACGCCGCAGATGGCGGGATTGCCCGAGGGGATGCGGCGACGCACGCCCGGGTTGCGGCGCGAGGAGGTGGCGCAACTGTGTGGCATCAGCGTGACTTGGTATACGTGGATCGAGCAGGGGCGTGAGGTCTCGGTGTCGCCGGCGGTGTGGGCGCGGATTGCCGGCGTGCTGCAGTTGGCGCGTGCTGAACGTGCGTATTTGTTTGAGTTGGCGGAATGCGCGGATCCGCAGCATCCGCGTGATGATGGGAGTGAAGCGCCGGGGTTGCTGCGAGAGTGCGTGGATGCGATCACTGCGCCGGCTTATGTGTTGGATCGGGCCTGGAATGTCTTGGTGCATAACGCGCCGATGAACGACTTGTTTGATGCGTGGCCCGTGCGTGATCCGCAGCCGAATTTACTGCGATATATATTTTTGAATCCGGCGGCGCGCCAACTGGTGGTGGATTGGGAGCAGCGCGCGCGTCGGGTGGTGGCGGAGTTTCGGGCCGATGCGGGAGCGCATTTGGACGAGCCCGACGTGTTGACGCTGTTGGACGAGTTGAATCGTGACAGTGAGGTGTTTGCGCACTGGTGGACGCGACACGCCGTCGTCGAGCGCGAGGGCGGTTTGCGAGAGTTTCAGCATCCGCAGTATGGGCGCCTGGCTTATCAGCAAACGACGTTTCGGTTGGCGACGCATCCGGACTTGAAGTTGGTGATGCTATTGCAGGATGCGTGAGTGTGCATGGGTATCAGGCGTGCATGATTGACGCCTGAGTCGTCGATGCGGCGCGCGGACCAATCGCAGGAACGACCTCCTAGTCGGGTAAACCAGCTTCTAATAGGCCGTCAAGCAGTTTGCGGATGGGGGCCGGAAGTGCGAGCGAGGGGAGCTCTGCCTGGCTGGCCCAGCGCTGCGGCATTGCGGGTTTGGCGGACGCAGTGGCGGACGCTATGGCGGGCGGGGCCAAGGTTTTCCGGCTGGACGTGACGACGTCTTTGACGGGTAGATACCACGGTTTGATGTGCAGGCGATAGTGCGTGAACGTGTGCGCGAAAGCGGCGAGCTCGTAGCGTTGCTGGGGCTCCAGGCCTAATTGCTGCGTGGCCTGGGTGGGGTCACCGCCGGCGTCGAATTCGGGCAGGCTCCAGAGCCCGCCCCAGATGCCGGGCGAGGGGCGTTGTTGCAGCAAGATGGCGCCGCCGCGTTGCAGGATCAGCATGCCGGTTTGGCGTTCGGGAATGGCTTTGCGGACTTTGGGAGTGGGAAGTTCGCTTTGGCGCCCGTCACGGCGCGCGATACAGGTTTCGGTGATGGGGCAGCGTGCACAGTCGGGTTTGCCGCGGGTGCACAGTGTGGCGCCCAAGTCCATCAGGCCCTGGGTATAGGTGGACATGTTCAGGCCGGGGGCGTTGGCGACTTGCTGCTCTGCCAGGGTCCAGAGTTTTTGTTCTACCTCGCGTCGTGCAGGGTCGCCTTCGATACCGAAATGGCGTGTGAAAACGCGTTTGACGTTGCCATCGAGGATGGGTGAGCGCTCGCCATAGGCGAAGGCGGCGATGGCGGCGGCGGTGGAGCGGCCGATGCCGGGCAGGGTGGCGATTTGTTCGGCGGTGGGCGGAAAGCGTCCGTTCCAGTCGCTCATGATGGTCTGTGCGCAGCGATGCAGATTGCGCGCGCGGGCGTAGTAGCCCAAGCCGGCCCAATAGGGCATGACGTCTTCTTGCTCGGCCGCGGCCAGGGTGGCGACGTCAGGAAAGCGCTCCAGGAAACGTTGATAGTACGGAATGACCGTCGCGACCTGGGTTTGCTGCAGCATGATTTCTGACAGCCAGATCCGATAGGGGTCTTGGGTATGTTGCCAGGGTAATCCGTGGCGGCCCTGGCTCGCTTGCCAGGTGACGATTCGAAGGGCGAAATCCATAGGGCGGAATTATCGCACCTGGACGCCGGCCCTCTTGCATCGGCCCGCGGCGACGAGTACAACCGTTACATAACAACGGCATGCCTCCCGATCCTGCTCACGCCCGTTTTCATAAGAAAGGGTGCGTATCGCGGGGTTGGGCATTCAAAACCCTGGAGTAGACATGAACGCCCCTCTTTCGTCCGCCCACAACGCGGCGTTGGCTTCGGTACAGCTGGATGACAAATACACCCTGGAGACAGGTCGCGCCTGGATGAGCGGTATCCATGCGTTGGTACGCTTGCCCATGATGCAGCGCGTTCGCGATCTGCAGGCGGGGTTGAACACGGCGGGATATATCTCGGGCTATCGCGGCTCGCCGCTGGGTGGCGTGGATCTGAATATGTGGAAGGCCGCCAAGTATCTCAAGGCGCACCACATCGAGTTTCAACCGGGCGTGAACGAAGACCTGGCCGCGACGGCGGTCTGGGGGTCGCAGCAGGTCAATCTGTTTCCCGGCGCACGCTATGACGGCGTGTTTGGCATGTGGTACGGCAAGGGTCCG
The DNA here is from genome assembly GCF_054779135.1 of Bordetella tumulicola. Lineage (NCBI taxonomy): Bacteria > Pseudomonadati > Pseudomonadota > Betaproteobacteria > Burkholderiales > Alcaligenaceae > Bordetella > Bordetella tumulicola. The sequence continues at coordinate 14,532 of NZ_BAAGYU010000019.1, forward strand.
GGAGTCGACCGCTGTGGCGATGTGTTCAAGCATGCCAATGCCGCCGGGACAGCGCCGCATGGCGGTGTGCTGGTCGTAGCCGGCGACGATCATCCAGCGAAGTCATCCACCCTGCCGCATCAAAGCGATCACATCCTGAAAGCCTGCATGATCCCGGTGTTGTTTCCAGCCAGCGTGCAAGAGGTCATGGATTACGGCCTGCACGGCTGGGCCATGAGTCGCTACGCGGGCGTATGGGTGGGCATGAAATGCATTACCGACATTGTCGAGGTTTCGGCCTCGGTCGATGTGGATCCGCACCGTGTGTCTATCGTTCTGCCGCAGGACGTGCCGTTGCCGCCCGACGGACTGAGTATTCGTTTTCCGGATACCCCCTTGCAACAAGAGGCCCGCCTGCTTGATTACAAGCTCTACGCCGCGCTGGCCTATGCGCGGGCCAATGGACTGAACCGCGAGCTGTGGCAGGTGCCGGCAGATCAGGCGCGCTTTGGCATCATGACGTCTGGCAAAGCGTATCTGGATACGCGTCAGGCTTTGTCCGATCTGGGTTTGACCGAGGCGGTCTGTCGCCGCATTGGCCTGCGCTTGTTCAAGGTGGGCATGGTATGGCCGCTGGAGGCTACCGGTGTGCAGCAATTTGCCGACGGGCTGGACGAAATCCTGGTCGTCGAGGAAAAGCGCCAGATCCTGGAGTATCAATTAAAAGAAGAGCTTTTTAGCTGGATTGGTAGCGGCAAAAAAATTCCCCGCGTCGTGGGCAAGTTTGACGACAAGGACGGTGGGGAATGGTCCGTGCCGCAGGGCAACTGGTTATTGCCGGCGCATTACGAGTTTTCTCCTGCCATGGTGGCCAAAGCCGTGGGTGCGCGCCTGTTGCGCTTTACGTTACCCGATGACGTTCGGGCCGGCATCGAGGCGCGACTGGCGTTTATCACGGCACGTGAGCAGGCGCTGGCCAAACCGCGCGTCGTCGCCGAGCGCAAGCCGTGGTTCTGTTCGGGCTGTCCGCACAATACCTCGACCCGGGTGCCCGAGGGGTCGCGGGGCATGGCGGGTATTGGCTGTCACTATATGGTGACCTGGATGGGCCGCAATACGCAGACCTATACTCAGATGGGCGGCGAAGGCGTGCCCTGGCTGGGACAGTCGCCTTTTACGGACGAGAAGCATGTGTTCGCCAATTTGGGTGACGGCACTTACTTTCATTCGGGGTTGTTGGCGATTCGAGCGGCGGTCGCGGCCAAAGCCCCTATTACCTACAAGATCCTGTTCAACGACGCGGTGGCCATGACGGGCGGCCAACCCGTGGATGGCCCCATCGATGTGCCGATGATCACGCGTCAGGTGGCCGCCGAAGGCATCGACAAAATCGTCGTCGTGACTGACGAACCCGACAAGTACAACGGTGTGAGCGATTTGGCGCCGGGCGTTCCGGTTCGCCACCGCGACGAACTGGATGCGGTCATGCGCGAGCTGCGCGAGTATCCCGGCGTGTCGGTGCTCGTGTATGACCAGACCTGCGCGACTGAAAAACGGCGTCGCCGCAAACGCAATGCTTATCCGGATCCCGCTCGCCGCGTCGTGATCAACGAACGGGTGTGCGAGGGTTGTGGCGATTGTTCCGAACAATCGCATTGCTTATCCGTCGAGCCGCTGGAAACCGAGTTTGGTCGCAAACGCACCATCAACCAGTCCAGCTGCAACAAGGATTTTTCCTGTCTGAAGGGCTTTTGCCCGAGTCTGGTGACAGTCGAAGGGGGCAAGCTGCGCAAACCTCAGGCCCTGGCGCAAGACGGCGCCATTGATGCCGGTGTGCCCCAGCCTGATGTTCCCGGGTTGGAACGGCCCTATGGTGTGTTCATTGCAGGTATTGGCGGCACGGGCGTGATCACCATTGGCCAGTTGCTGGGCATGGCCGCGCATCTCGAGGGCAAGGGCTGCTCGGTGCTGGATATGGCGGGTCTGGCCCAAAAAGGCGGCGCGGTGTTCTCGCACGTCATGTTGACCCAGAGACCGGACGATCTGCTCAATACCCGTGTGGCCATGGGCGAGGCGGATCTGATGTTAGCGGGCGATCTGGTCGTGGCAACGAGTCAGGAGGCGGTGGCTCGCATGCGCGTCGACCGTACCCGGGTATTGCTCAATAGTGACGTTGCTCCCACTGCGGCGTTCGTGAACGATCCAGATTGGCGATTGCCAGCCGCCGATCTGCAAACGACGTTGCGCAGCGCTTGCGGTGAGGACGGTGTCGATAGTGTCGATGCGGCGGGCCTGGCGGTACGACTGCTTGGTGACGCGATCTACGCCAATCCGCTGATGATGGGGTACGCCTATCAAAAGGGTTGGTTGCCCTTGGGAGAGGCCGCGCTGCTCCGGGCGATTGAGCTCAATGGGCAGCAGGTGCCGAATAACTTGACTGCATTTGCCTGGGGCCGTCGTGCGGCGCACGACCTGGCTGCGGTGCAGCGTCTAGTTGCACCGGCTGCGCCCGTGGTCAGCATCGACCGCCCCGTGGGCGAGCTGGATGCCTTGGTGGCCGTACGCAGCGAGTTTTTGATGGCCTATCAGAATGCGGCCTATGCGAGGCGCTATCGGGACCTGGTGCAGCAGGTCGCCCAAGCCGAGCAAGCCGCGACGGGAACGACACGTCTGGCCGCGGCCGTGGCGCGCTATTACTTCAAACTGATGGCTTACAAAGATGAGTATGAAGTGGCGCGTCTCTATACCGATGGCGAGTTTCTCAAACAGGTGGATGCCCAGTTCGAGGGCGACTGGAAACTGCATTTCCATCTGGCCCCACCGTTATTGGCGCGCCGGGACGCGCAGGGCCATTTGATCAAGCGTGCCTACGGGCCGAGCATGCTCAAGGCATTCCGCCTGCTGGCGCGGCTGCGATTCTTGCGGGGCACGCCATTGGATGTGTTCGGGTATACGGGTGAGCGTCGGGCCGAACGTGCTTTGATCGACACGTATTACAGCGATATACAAGCCATTTTGGCCAAACTGAGCCGGGCGAATCTGGATCAGGCCGTGGCATTGGCGAGTCTGCCCGATACGATTCGTGGCTATGGCCACGTTAAGGAAGCCAATATGCAGCAGGCCGCCGCCCGCCGGGGCGAACTCATGCAGACTTTCAGTGCTGCGGTCACCACCCTTACACGCGCTCGCGCGGCCTGACAGGTTTTGGGGGCGTCAAAATGCGTTAATTATTTTTTCTTTATGTAAGAAAAAATAAAATATACGCTCTGCCAATCCGCGGTTGGAGGAACGAAATCACGGAGCCGCCGGAAATTCGAGTTGATGCGTCCCCAAAATATTTCGGGGATACGGTGCGTGTTGCACGGTATCCCCGTCAAGTCGATCTGGACCGTTGCTCCCGTTGCCCAGCCGTCAAAATCGCGTGCTGCGCGTGACCGACCAGCGAGCTGCCAAGGCACCCAGGATGCCGGTGCCCACGATGGCAACGGCCAGGATCGGCAGCCCTGGCAAGCGCAGGGAAAAATCCGCGCCATAGCTACGGGCCAGCCCAAGCAGGGCATTGTTCAGCGGCGTCAGGGCAGCGGCCGCGGCGGCGATGGCAATCAACGCAGCCAGTACGCCGGATAGTGCGCCCAGATACAAGAACGGGCGACGAACGAAGGACTCGGTGGCGCCCACCAGACGCGCGACGGCGATTTCCTCTCGCTGCAGCATGGCTTGCATGCGCACAGTATTGAAGACTGCCGCCAGCACGACTGCCGCGACGCACGCGGCCAGGAATATCAGGCCCACGCGGGCAAAGCGCAAGATGGCTTCCAGCCGTTGTACCCAGTCGCTGTCGAGTTGCACCAGGTCGACGTGCTCCCATTTTTGCCAGGTTTCGGCGAGTTGACCCGCGCGTTGCGCGAGATGTTCGCCCTCGGTCAGCGTGGCGACCACCGCGTCGGGCAAGGGATTGTTGGGTAAAACCGCCAGCGCTTGATCCCAGGTGGGGTCATTGCGCAACTGTGCCAGGGCCTCATCGCGGGGGACAACGCGCACGGCTTGTACCTGTGCCGCGTGATCATCACGGATGCGCTGTGCAATGGCGTCAGCGGTGCCTGCAGGGGCGGTCGTGGCCAGGTATACCGTGACCTCGGGGGTGACCGATAGCTGGCGAGCGACCGGTTGTGCCGACACGAGTATCGCCGCGCCGAGCAACGGCAGTGCCAGGGCCAACGCCATGACCAGCAGGTTGGCCAGCGACGAAAAGGGTTGCGCCGCCAAGCGACGCAGGGTCACCATGAGCGCATAGCGATGCAATCGCAGCCAGGATTTCATGCGTGGGCTCCCGTATCGAAGAACTTGCCGGGTTCCAATCGCAGGGTGCGTGTGGCGTACTGGGCCATCAGCTCTTGATCATGAGAGGCGATCAGGGTGGTTACGCCCACCCGGTTAAAGTCGCGAAATACATTCAAAATGCGCCGTGCCGTCTCGTGATCCAGGTTGGCGGTGGGCTCATCCGCAATCAAAATCGCGGGGCGGTTCACGATCGCGCGCGCGATCGCCAGGCGTTGTTGTTCCCCGCCGGAGAGCTCGATCGGGTTCATGTCTTCTTTACCGGCCAGGCCGACTTTGTCCAGGGCGGCGCGTGCGCGGGCACTGGCCGAGGCGCGGGCTTGGCCGGTGACCGCCAATGGCAGCATGACATTCTGCAAGGCGCTGCGATCAAACAGCAGATGGGTGTCTTGTAAGATCACGCCCACTGCGCGACGCAGATAGGGGCGCGCACGTGCCGAAAGCTTGTCCAGGCGCTGGCCATTGACCTGGATGGAGCCGCGGCTGGCGGGCTCCAGCCCACCGATCAGCTTGAGCAACGTGGACTTGCCCGCGCCTGAAGCGCCCGACACAAAAAGGAATTCGCCGGCGGTCACGCGAAAGTTGATGTCGGCCAGAATATTGCGGCCGCGCCCGTACGATTTGAAAACGTGCTGGAATTCGATCATGGCGGCAAAAAAGGGTGAAGCTGCAATAGTACCGCGCGTACTATGCGAGGTTGTGGGCTCCGTTGCATATTTTTTCTGTCCCTATTTTTTGCTTAAGTTGTCGAGGGATTTCCCCCATGTCCCCGAATATCCCGAGCCGCTACCATGCCGGCGATGCTTGATTTGCCGAGCCCACGACGCACCCAGGCATTCCCTTACAGGAGATCCATAACATGAAAGCACTGAAATTAGCCGCGGTGGCTGCTGCACTGTTTGCTGCATCAGCGACCGCCAATGCAGGCGCCACGTTCGACAACGTCAAGAAGAAGGGTTTTGTCCAGTGTGGCGTGTCGACGGGGATCCCCGGATTCTCGATGGCCGACAGCAAGGGCCAATGGCAAGGTATCGACATCAACATGTGCCGCGCCATCGCAGCCACCATGTTCAATGATGCCAGCAAGTTCAAAGTCACGCCGCTGAACACTCAGCAACGCTTTACGGCGCTGCAGTCCGGTGAAGTCGACGTGTTGACCCGTAATACCACCCAGACGCTAACGCGTGACACCACGCTGGGGTTGATCGGCGCTGGCGTCAACTATTACGACAGCCAAGGCATCATGGTATCCAAGGAGCTGGGCGTTAAAAGCGCCAAAGAACTGGACGGCGCCACCGTGTGCGTTCAGCCCGGCACCACCACCGAGCTCAACCTGGCCGACTGGTTTCGCGGCCAAAAGATCGAATTCAAGCCTGTCGTGATCGATAAGTACGATGAAATCATCCGTGCTTTCTCGGCAGGTCGTTGCGATGCTTTCACGACTGACAAATCGCAATTGGCCTCGAGCCGCACCACGCTCGAAAATCCCGACAACTTCATCATCTTGCCGGAAGATTTCTCCAAAGAGCCGCTGGGCCCCATGGTTCGCCAGGGCGATGAGCAATGGTTCAACATTGTTCGCTGGTCGCTGAACGCGATGCTCGAAGCCGAAGAGTATGGCATCACGTCCAAGAATGTCGACGAAATGACCAAGAGCCCCAACCCCAACATCCAGCGCATTCTGGGTGTGACGCCGGGCATGGGCAAGAACCTGGGCGTGGACGACAAGTGGGCCTACACCATCATCAAGCAAGTTGGTAACTACGGCGAAAGCTTCGAAGCCACTTTGGGCAAGGACAGCCCGATGAAGCTTGAGCGCGGCTTGAACGCGTCGTACAAGGACGGCGGTCTGATGTACGGTTGGCCGGTGCGCTAAGCATCGCTGCCGGGCAAGGCGGGTGTGCCCGTCTTGCCCTGTGCCCGCGCGAGACGGGCGGCAGGAGTAAGGTGGCCCACATTTCACCAGGCCATTCCTGTTTTGACTTCTGTAGAAGCTTTTGATGACGACAAACAACCCACAAAGTCCAGTGGCAGCGCCCAAGCGCCGTCTCAGCTGGAACGACCCGGGCGTGCGCGCCGTGGTCTATCAGGTTGTCGCGCTAGCCCTGGTTGCCCTGGGCGTGTGGTTCCTGGTGTCAAACACGCTGCATAACTTGCAGGTTCGTAATATCTCTACAGGTTTTGGTTTTCTCGACCGCGAGGCCGGCTTTGCGATCGGTGAGACCTCCATTGCCTATTCGCCCGCCGATACTTATGGCCGCGCCATTTGGGTGGGCCTGGTCAATACGCTGCGTGCCGCGGTGCTGGGTATTATCCTGGCGACGATACTCGGCACCATGATCGGCGTTGGGCGACTGTCCAAAAATTGGCTGGTCGCCAAAGTCTGCTCGTTCTATGTCGAGGTGATGCGTAACGTACCGCTGCTGTTGCAGCTGTTTTTTTGGTACGCACTCATTACCGAAAACATGCCCGGCCCGCGTCAGGCCTACAACCCGCTGCCCGGGGTCTTCGTTTCCAATCGCGGTCTGAAAATACCCGCCCTGGAAGGCAACTCCATGGACTGGATCCTGGGGGGAGTGGCGCTGGCGATTGTCGGCATCATCGTGTTGGCGCATTGGGGCAAAAAGCGCCAGGAAGCCACCGGCCAGATTTTCCCCTTGGGGCGTTATGCAATAGGGCTGTTCATCGCGCTTCCTATTCTGGGCTGGCTCGTGAGCGGCGCGTCACTGGCATTGAGCATGCCCGAACTGAAGGGCTTTAACTTCAGTGGCGGCCTGACGCTGTCTCCGGAGTTCGCGGCTTTGCTGGCCGGCTTGGTGATCTACACCGCGGCCTTTATTGCCGAGGTCGTGCGCTCGGGCATCCAGGCGGTCAATCAGGGCCAATGGGAGGCCGCTGGTTCCCTGGGTTTGAGCCGTGCCCGCGTGCTGCGCCTGGTGATCCTGCCTCAGGCGCTGCGCGTGATCATTCCCCCCATGACCAGTCAATACTTGAACTTGACCAAGAACAGTTCATTGGCGGTTGCGATCGGTTATCCCGACATTGTGTCGGTGGTCAACACGATGATGAACCAGACCGGGCAGGCCATTGAGGGCATCCTGATCATCATGGCGGCCTACCTGACCGTTAGCTTGTCGATCTCGATTTTCATGAACTGGTACAACAAGCGCATTGCGCTGGTGGAGCGTTGAGATGAGTACGACTACGCCTATCCCCAGCGAAGGTTTGCCGCCGCCACGTAGCGAAGTCGGTGTGTGGCATTGGTTGAAAGCGAGCCTGTTCTCGTCACCCGTGCACATCCTGGCCACCGTATTGGTTGCCTGGGTGTTGTTGATGGCCGTTCCCGCTATCGTCGACTGGGCTTTTTTGCAGGCTGACTTTACGTCGACGACGGCCCAGGAATGCCGCAAGGCGGCCGGCGCATGCTGGGCGTTTATCGTCGAGAAGCATCGCCTGATCCTGTTTGGCACATATCCCTATGATGAGCAATGGCGTCCGCTGATTGCCACGATCATTCTGATTGGGGTCATCGTGTGCAGCGGCATGCGCCGCTTCTGGAACCTGCGCCTGTTGTTGATCTGGGTAGTTGGCCTGACGTCCGTCGCGATCCTGATGTGGGGCGGCATGTTTGGCATGACCTACGTCGAAAACTCGCTGTGGGGCGGCCTGCCGCTGACGCTGATTCTGTCGACCTTCGGGATTGCCTTTGCTTTTCCAATCGGGGTGTTGCTGGCCCTGGGCCGGAAATCAAAAATGCCCGCCATCAAGGCATTGTGTGTCGTCTACATCGAGTTGATTCGCGGCGTGCCGCTCATCAGTCTGTTGTTCATGTCGTCGGTCATGCTGCCGCTGTTTTTGCCGGTCGGCTTCTCTATCGACAAGCTGTTGCGCGCGCAGATCGCCATCATCATGTTTGCGGCGGCCTACATCGCCGAGACCGTGCGGGGTGGTTTACAGGCAATTCCCAAAGGACAGTACGAGGGCGCGGATTCGCTGGGCCTGAACTACTGGCAGCAGATGCGCAAAATCATTCTGCCGCAGTCCTTGCGCATCGTGATCCCGCCTTTGGTCAGCATCTTCATCGCACTTTTCAAAGACACCTCGCTGGTGGTGATCATCGGTATTTTCGATCTGACGCTCGCGGCCAAGGCCGCGTTGTCGGACGCCGCGTGGCGCGGTTTCGGGATCGAAGCCTACGTGTTCATCTCACTCATTTATTTCGTGTTCTGCTTTTCAATGTCGAAATACAGTCAGCGGCTGGAAGGCCATCTGGCAGCCGGGCAGAAACGATAGTTGCCGGGCCCGAGCCCGCTATGAGCGGCTCGGGCAGGCGCACTTTTTGGGAGTACAGGCATGAGCGATGCCATCATCCGCATGCAGGACGTGAACAAGTGGTACGGTCAGTTTCACGTACTGCGCAACATTAATCTGGACGTCGCTCCGGGCGAACGCATTGTGGTGTGCGGTCCATCAGGGTCGGGCAAATCGACCATGATCCGCTGCATCAACCGCCTGGAAGAACACCAGCAAGGGCAGATCATTGTCGATGGCACCGAACTGACCAACGATCTGAAGCAGATCGAAACCATTCGCCGCGATGTGGGCATGGTGTTCCAGCACTTCAATTTGTTTCCGCACCTGACGGTGCTGGAAAACCTGACCCTGGGTCCCACTTGGGTGCTCAAGAAATCGCGCGCCGAGGCCGAAGCCGCCGCCATGAAGTACTTGGAGCGCGTGCGCATTCCGGAGCAGGCCAACAAATATCCCGGCCAGCTTTCCGGCGGCCAGCAACAGCGCGTGGCGATCGCGAGGTCTTTGTGCATGAGCCCCAAGATCATGCTGTTTGATGAGCCGACTTCCGCGCTGGATCCGGAAATGGTGAAAGAGGTGCTGGACGTGATGGTGACGCTGGCTCAGGAAAGCGGCATGACCATGCTGTGCGTGACCCATGAAATGGCGTTTGCCCGCAAAGTGGCTGATCGCGTGATCTTTATGGATCGCGGCGAGATCATCGAGCAAAACAGCCCGGATCAGTTCTTTGATAACCCTCAGAACGAACGTACGCAGCACTTCCTGAGCCAGATCCTGCACTAAAGGGCGGCTAGGGCTGCAACGGCTGGGCTGCCATAGGCAGCCCGGTTACCGTCCGATATACGTGAGCGGTGCCTTCCAGAAAGCGCTGCAGGCCGAACGATTCCAGGCTCTTAAGGCGGGCAGCCCGCCCCATTTCGCGCAAGTCGTAGGTGCCACGAGCGATGTCGCGCAGCAACTCAGCCAGCGTTTCGGGCCGGGCCGGGGGGATTACCCAGCCGTCGCGGCCTCGGTCAATGTTCTCGGGCAAACCGGCATAGTCAGTCACGATTACGGGTTTTGCCATGGCCATCATCTCGCGGCAGGCAAACGAGATCGTCTCCACCCGGGTAGACAAAACGAAGCCCACATCGATCGCGGCAATGAAAGCGCGGACATCCTTGAGCGAGCCAGCATAGGTGACGCGGTCTTTCACGCCTGACGCGTCGAGTTCGGCCTGCTGAGACTTGCTGAATGCTTCGCCAGCCAGTGCAATATGGAAGCGATCGGCGATTTCGGGGGGCAGCAGGGCGACGGCGCGCACGATGTCGAGCCAGCCCTTGTAAGAGGCGGTGCCTGCATTGCTGCCCAGCACGATACGGCCTTCGATGTGTTCGCCCAACAAGTTGCGGCGAGCAGCGGCGGCCTCGGTGTCATTAGTCGGGCTGAAGAACGTCGTGTCCACGCCATTGAAGACGGTGCTGATGGCGCATGCGGCATAAGGGCTGTTCTGCACGGACCGTTCGACGTGTTTGCATACCGCGATAACGTGGTCGGTGCCAAAACGGGCGCGTAATGTGGCGCTGACGCGCGAGATAGGAATATTGTTGTGCTTGGTGAAGACGATACGCGGCTTGTTTTTCATGAAGCGCGTTGCCATGATCACCAATCGATGGTCAGCTGATCCGTTGACGTGCACGACATCGAAACGTCCTGCTTTCAACAGGGCGCGCATTGTGCGCAAGGCGGCAGCAAGTTTGTATATCCGCGAAGGGTAGTCCTGCGCGTGTCGCGCGACGCCGGGAATCTGTCCGGCCAGCGCGTACAGCGCGCTTGAGGCAGGGGCTGCCACAGTGACGCGACATTGTCCTGATAAGCCAGCCGCCAGCCGCGATACATAAATGGTGTGCCCACCGGCGTCCGGACCCGCGTGAAAGTTGGTGTAGAGGATGTTCACTGATTGAAGCTAACGTAAACCTCGAACGTTACCTATCAATCCGCTGTCATTATTATTTTATAATGTAAAAATAAGCATCTTTGTTATGCTGTGCCGCCTGCAACGATGCCCGGATAAACAGCCTGTCCTATCACGCAAACGGGGCTGGGGTATGCTAGCGGCCGCACGCAAGTCCATACTGGAGACCAAAACAAATGCGTAACCCGCACTATCTCTCTGTTTCCTCTACCCGTCGCGCCTTGGTACGCGGCGTCGTGGCTCTGGCCGCGGCCTGGTCTTGTGTGGGGCCGGCTGTCGCACAAAGTATTGATTTCCCCAACAAGCCTCTGCGCTTTATCGTACCGTATCCTCCAGGCGGCCCGCTGGACACGACCGCCCGTTTCCTGGCCGAGAAAGTCCGCGTCTCGCTGGGTCAGCCCATCATTGTCGAAAATCGTGCCGGCGCCGGTGGCAACATCGGCGCTGATCTGGTGGCCAAGGCCGAGCCCGACGGTTATACCCTGGGTATGGGAGCTGTCGCGACGCAGGCCATCAATCCCTGGCTATTCTCGAATCTGCCCTTCGATCCGGTCAAGGACTTCGCGCCTGTCACCCTCGTCGCCTCCGTGCCCAACGTGTTGGTGATGAACGTCGACTTCGCCAAGACCAACAATATCAACTCGCTGGCCGACCTGATCGCCTACGCCAAGAAAAACCCGGATCGCCTGAATTACGGTTCGGGTGGCAACGGCAGCGCAGGCCACTTGGCAGGCGAACTCCTCAAGGCCCGCGCCAGCATCCAGGCTGTGCATGTTCCTTACCAGGGGGCATCCCCCGCACAACTGGCCCTGCTTGGCGGGCAGTCCGATTTCATGTTCGACAACCTGGCTGCCTCCGCGCCCATGATCAAGGACGGCAAAGTCAAAGCCATCGCCGTGACCACGCTGGAGCGTTCGTCCCTGTTGCCCGACGTCCCTACCATGGACGAGTCCGGGGTCAAGGGCTTTGACCTGGGGACCTGGTTCGGCATCATCACCACGGGCGGTACCCCGCCAGAGGTGGTGGCCAAGCTGAACAAGGCCTACAGCGATGCGTTGCGCGATCCGGAGGTCCGTAAACGCCTGTTGGCCATGGGCTCCGAAGCCGAGCCGATGACGGCCGAAGCCTTCGCCGAATTCGCGAAAAAAGAAAAAGAGAAGTACCAGGAAATCGTCAAACTATCGGGCGCCAGCCTGAACTAAACACGTTCAGCGGCTGGGGCGACCTCAGCCGCTGAACGAGGCCGGCGCAGCGGGCCCGTCGATTCAGGCGTCGTCCGGTTGTGCCCAGCCTTTGGCGTGCTCTACCGCCTGGCGCCATCGCGCCAACCTTGCCGTACGTTGATCGGTACTCCATTGGGGTTCAAAGCGGCGTTCGGCTGCCCATTGGCTGGCGAACTCATCCTGTCCGGACCAAAAGCCGACGGCCAATCCCGCCAGTCCTGCGGCCCCGCGGGCCGTGGATTCCGATACACGCGGACGCACGACTGCCACCCCTAGCAAGTCCGCCTGCATTTGCATCAGCAGATCATTGCGTGCCGCGCCGCCATCGACGCGCAGCTCTGACAGTTCGATACCGCTGTCGGCTTTCATGCAGGTCATCAGTTCGGCGCTTTGCAGGGCAATGGCCTCCAGTGTGGCGCGCGCGATGTGGGCGCGTGTCGTGCCGCGCGTGAGCCCGACGAGCGTACCGCGTGCGTAGGGATCCCAGTCGGGAGCCCCCAGGCCGGCAAAGGCAGGCACCAGAAAGATATCTTCGGTATCCGGTACGCTCGCCGCCAGCGCCTCGACTTGGTCGGAGCGCTGAATAATGCCTAGCCCGTCACGGAGCCACTGCACTGCGGCGCCCGCCATGAAGACACCGCCTTCCAGCATGTAGGTGGGCTGCCCGGCTGCGATGGGTTGACCGGTGCGCGCCCCGGTCGATGGCAGGCTCCAGCCGATGGTGGATAACAGGTTGTTATGCGATGCCACGGGCTGGTTGCCGACGTTCATGAGCATGAAGCAGCCCGTGCCATAGGTGTTCTTGGCCATGCCGGGCTCGAAGCAGGCCTGGCCAAAGGTAGCGGCCTGCTGATCGCCCGCAACGCCCGCAATGGGGATCGGCCCGCCAAACCACTCGGGTAGGGTACGGCCGATCTCGGCGCTGCTGGGCGCCACCGAGGGCAGGACGCTGCGCGGGATGTTGAGCAGCGCCAGGATCTCGTCGCTCCAGTCCTGGGTGTGGATGTCGAACAGCAGTGTGCGCGACGCATTGCTGGGGTCGGTGCTGTGTACGGCGCCACCCGTCAGGTGCCAGACCAACCAAGTGTCTATGGTGCCAAACGCCAGCTCGCCGCGTTCCGCGGCCGCGCGTGCGCCCGGGACGTTGTCCAACAGCCAGGCCAATTTGGTGCCGGAGAAATACGCATCCAGCACCAGCCCCGTGCGCGCTTGCAACAGGCGGTCGTGGCCCTGCGCCCGCAATTCGTCGCAGAACGGTGCGGTGCGGCGATCTTGCCAGACAAGCGCACGGGCCAGGGGGCGTCCCGTGGCGCGATCCCAGATGACGGTAGTTTCGCGCTGGTTCGTGATGCCGATCGCAGCGATGTCGGCCGCCGTGGCGCCGGCATTGCGCAGCGCGATGCGAGCGACCTCCAGCTGGCTTTGCCAGATATCGTTGGCGTCATGTTCGACCCAGCCGGGCTGCGGATAGTGCTGCTGAAACTCCCGTTGCCCGACGCCACGTGCCATGCCCTGGCGATCGAACACAATGGCGCGTGAACTGGTGGTGCCCTGGTCCAGGGCCAGAATGAACGCGTTTTTCATAATGATTGGACCTCGGCGTAAGCGGGTTGGCGTGCGGCTACGACTGCTGCAACTGGGCGCCGGCGGCCGGTGGCAGTCGCCGAAAAGAAAACGTCGAGGCCGCGCAAAGCAGGCCAATGACGGTAAAGGCGATCATGATATCGCTGCTGGCGATACGTGCGGCATCGCGTGCGGCCATGCTCAGATTGATCGTCACCGCCGCCACGCCGACCCCCAGGCTGATACCCAGTTGCTGGGCCATGGCCGAGAAACTGCTGGCGCGGCTCATGCGTTCGGGGGTCATATCGGCAAAGGTCAACGTGTTGACGGCGGTAAATTGCAGCGAGCGAAAAAAACCGCCGGCCAGCAAAATGGCGATCATCACCCACGCCGGCGTGGCGGGTGTAAAGGCCACGCAAGCGACAATGAACGCGCCGGTCAGGAGGGCGTTGACGGTCAGGACGCGCCGAAAGCCAAAATGCTGCACGATGGGCGTGGCGACGAATTTCATCAGCAGCGCTCCGGCGGCGCTCGCAAAGGTAATCAGGCCGGCGGCAAACGGCGTCATATTGAAGGCTACCTGTAGCTGCAGCGCCAGCAGGAACGGCATGGCGCCTACCGCGAAACGGCAGAGGTTGCCGCCCAGCACCGAAATCGCGAACGTGGGCTCGCGCATCAGCGTCAGATCCAGGATGGGGTGCTCGGCACGCTTGGCATGCCACACATAGAGTGCGCCGCACAGCAATCCCACGACAGCCAGGCCGATCACGACCGGTGGCGAGACCAGGCTGTGCCCCAGCGCCTCAAACGCGCTGACCAGGGTGGCCAGACACACGGCGCTCAAGATAAAGCCCGGCCAGTCCAATCGGGGCGTCGAGGCCTCGCGGATTTCGGGGACGTAGCGAGTCACCAGCCAAATGCCGATGACCCCGATAGGGATATTGATCAGGAAAATCCAGTGCCAGGACATGTAGGTGACCATGAACCCCCCGACTGGCGGGCCGATGACCGGCCCCAGCAGAGCGGGAATGGACAGAAACGACATGGCCTTGAGCAGGTCTTGTTTAGGTACCACGCGTAGCAAAATGATGCGGCCCACCGGCACCATCATGGCGCCGGCCATGCCCTGCGCAATGCGTGCCAACACGAGGTGCGTAACGGTTGCTGCCGCGGCACAGGCGATGGAACTGAGGGTGAACAGTGCAATGGCTGCCATGAAGACGCGTCGCGCGCCGTACCGGTCGGCCGCCCAGCCGCTGATTGGCACAAAAACCGCCACCGCCAGCAAATAGGACGTGATCGCCACATTCAGCCGCACGGGTGTCGAGTTCAGCGCCTGCGCCATGGCGGGCAATGCCGTGGCGACGACCGTGGAGTCGAGCATCTGCATAAACAGTGCGCATCCCACGATGAAGGGGATCATTCGGGCTGCGCGGGCAGTGTCCGGCGCAGAGGAGGGAGGCGAGGTGGTACTAGTGGATTCGGGCGGCATGTCGACAGAGGGCGGAGGGGCCTCCTGATTGTAACGCCCGGGGATGTGCCGGGCTGAAGTAAACTTGCCGTATCCGCAACCTGTTGACCCTAATGTCATGGCCAAGAACTACGAATCTGAAATCACCCGCTTCCTCAAGGCCTACAAGGCGTCGCATCCCGATACCGAGGAACGTCAGCTTGAGGGGCGTGCCCGCCTCTGGGACCAACCGCAAAACCCCGAACTCCTCGAAGGTTTCCGTGCTGCCCGCGTGCCGCAAAAGCCCTACGTGTACCAGGCCGACTGATCGTCAGTCGACCGCGACACGTCACGCACCCATATGCCTTCGAAACCACCCGTTTCCGGCGACGCCATGGCTGCTCTGGTGGAACCCCAGATAGACAGCACGCCCGACGTCGTCGATAGCGTGGCGTTCGCGCGCCTGTATGGCGAGCCGCTGTTTCAGCTGCCGACCGATCTGTATATCCCGCCCGATGCGCTGGAGATTTTTCTCGAGACGTTCGAGGGGCCGCTCGATCTGCTGCTGTATCTGATCCGCAAGCAAAACTTCAACGTGCTCGATATCCCAATGGCGGATGTCACGCGTCAGTACTTGTCGTACGTCGATCAGATTCGGCTGCACAACCTCGAGCTGGCCGCCGAGTATCTGTTGATGGCAGCCATGCTGATCGAGATCAAGTCGCGCATGCTGCTGCCGGTCAAGAAATCCGACACGGGCGAAGAAGCCGAAGACCCGCGTGCCGAACTGGTGCGCCGCCTGCTCGAGTACGAGCAAATGAAGCTTGCTGCACAAAAGCTCGACGCGTTGCCGCAACTGGGCCGCGATTTCAGCCGCGCCCAGGCCGTCGCGGATATCAGTTTTGAGCGCATGGAGCCCGATGTCAGCGTCGACGACTTGCGTGCCGCATGGGCCGATATTCTCAAGCGCGCCAAGCTCAACCAGCACCACCACATCACTCGCGAGCAGCTTTCCGTTCGCGATCACATGACGCACATTCTGCGACGTCTGAACGATGTGCGATTCATGGAGTTCGGCGAGCTGTTCATGGAGCGCATCCTCGAGGGCGCACCCGTGGCGGTCGTGGTGGTGCATTTCATCGCCATGCTCGAACTCGCCCGCGAGTCGCTCCTGGAAATCACCCAGGCCGAGCCCTACGCCCCCATTTACGTGCGCTTGGCTTATACCAGTGTTGCTGCTGCAGCCTGAGCGCGCGGCCTCTCTTGTTTTCGGAGATCCTCTTTGAAAGTCGTTCACACGATTGAAGAACTGCGTGATCAGTTGCGTGGTCAGAACCGCGTGTCGTTTGTGCCCACGATGGGCAATTTGCACGAAGGGCATTTGTCCTTGATGAAAATGGCTCGCCAGCATGGCGATCCGGTCGTTGCCAGCATTTTTGTGAATCGCCTACAGTTCGGCCCGAACGAGGATTTCAACCGTTATCCGCGCACCCTGCCGGACGACATCGCCAAGCTCGAGCGTGAGCGCGATGTATACGTGCTGTTTGCGCCGGACGAGCGCGAGATGTATCCCGAACCGCAAAGCTATCGCGTGCAGCCCCCCGACGATTTGGGTGACATCCTCGAGGGTGAATTCCGCCCAGGCTTTTTTGGCGGTGTCAGTACCGTCGTGTTAAAGCTGTTGTCGTGCGTACAGCCGCGCGTGGCGGTGTTTGGCAAAAAGGATTATCAACAACTCATGGTTGTGCGTCAGATGTGCCGGCAATTTCAACTGCCCGTCGATATCCTGGCGCACGAAACGGTACGGGCCGAGGACGGTCTGGCGTTGTCATCGCGTAATCGCTTTTTGTCTCCCGAAGACCGTGCCGAGGCGCCAGCGCTTTACGCGGCGTTGCAGTCCATCAAGCAGCGTGTGGCCGCCGGCGAGCAGGACTTGGCGACCATCGAGGGTGACGCCACCCAGGCGCTTGATGCGCGCGGTTGGCAGGTCGACTATCTGGCGGTGCGCCGCCAGCGCGATCTGCTGCGCCCCGAGGCCGCCGAGATCGCCGCGGGCGAACCCCTGGTGGTGCTGGCCGCGGCCAAGCTGGGCGCGACGCGCTTGATCGACAATCTGGAGCTCTGACTGGCGCGCTAGGCATCGGACGGGTCGCCTCGCGACCGGTTGCATGACAACGTGACCCTGTCAGGATTGACAGCTGTCAGGCGACCCGCGACGCTGGCAAACTCTCTTGCAATATTACGATGCAAGAGAGAAATGAATGTCGGATTTCCCCGCGCTGCCTGGCGCCGTTGCGCGTCTATTGACGCCTCGCGAATGCGAGGTGGTGCCGTATCTGGCGACGGGTCAACCTAACAAGGTGGTGGCCATCGAGCTGGGCATTTCATTACGTACGGCCGAGGCGCACCGCGCGCGTATCCTGCGCAAATTAGGCGTGCGCAACACCGTCGAGCTGGCGTGCTGCCTGTGTCGTCACGGCAGTTGTCGCTTGCCCTCATAGCTATTGATGACCGCCGTAGCGGTCATGCCGATAAAAGGCCCGCCTCCGGCGTCGGGCAGTGCCCCAATGGCCGAGGCCGTTGCCCAGATCCCCTCATGGTTGCGTGCCATGACCTGATAGGTCTGCAGATGGCCGGCGCTGCGGGCCACCACATACAGTGTGCCGTGCAATAGGCGCATGGCCGGCAACGATGCCGCCTGGGACTCCAGTTGTGTGGCTTGCCCATTCTCGACCAGCCACAGCGGTCCGCCCGGACGCTCAAGTACCGATGCCACGACCTCACCGTTCTGGTCCAGACCTATCGCAGGCTTGCCCACATACTCGATGCCCAGGTCGGTGGCGGCCATCCACTGTAGAGGCTGTCCGATGACCGATTCCGCCGTTGGCGGGATGCGCTGGACGATGCGTGTCAGGTGTCGATTGTTCTGGTTGCGCAAGTACAGTTCGATAAGCCCGTTGCCGTTGCGAATCGCGGCCAATCCGCCCTCACTGAGAGGAATCGACATGCGTTGCCACGGGCTCCAGGCGAATGCCGTGGGTGGGCCATGCTGCGTGCTGACAAACACGTGGCCCGACTGGTCGGCGGCAAAGGCGATGAAACTATTATCGCTCGTCTTGGCAATGGCCGCATTGCCGCGCGCGTGGGGCAAAGGGGGCAGGGCTTGCCAGGTGGACCAGCCACTGTCCAGCCCGGTCAGCGCGGTCCAATAATAGCGGCCGTCGTTGCCCATGGCGATTGCGGCGGCATCGCCGTGGGGGGCCACCGCCGGGGGACGCGTGACGCGCAGGCCCGCCATGGCCTGCCAGCCTTTCCACGTCCCGTCAGGTTTTTGTTTGTTGACCCACAGCCCGCCTAGCGTATCGCGGGCAAAGAGCCCTACCGTGGCGTCCGGATAGACAAAGGACACGAGCGGGCCCGCCGTGCGGCCGCCCAGCGTGCTCCATTGACGGTTGCGGCCGTCCCACATATTGACGGCGTCGTTGTTTTCGCCGGCGGCGAAGACCATCAGGCCGCCCTGAGGGTCCGCAAAGAGCTCCGGCGCTACATCCTGGCGAGAGACATAGTACGAGCGGCGCACCCATGCCGCAGCGGGACCGGCCGGCTCCTGGCAACCTTGTGGTCCGGCGCAATAGTGATAGTCGTTCCAGGCGTATTGCCGAAAGATTTCCGATTTGTGGGCGATTTCGGTTTCGGCCAGATTGGCCTCGTGCTCCTGGCTGGGATAGTCGATATAACCTGTCTCGGCATAGTTGCCGGGAGCTTGCGCAATGGCCTCGCGTACCAATCGCGCGCTGGCAATGTGGTCAGGGTGTCCGTGACCCGCGCAGCGCCAGCAGAGCTTGGTATACGGAACGGCAATCGTATCGTCCAGATGGCGTACGGTGGTTGGGTTATAGCCATTGATGATGTTGGCTAGTGTCTGCACCAGGTCATCGCGCGTGTAGACGTCGCGATAGGGCCCCAAGGTCTCGACGCTCATGCCGGGCACGGACTCTGCCTGGCTCAGTGGTGTCAGGCTGCCCCAGCCTTTTCCCAGCCAAGGGTCTTTCAGGCGCATGTGCCACAGTTGTACATGCGGATTGCCTTGCAGGGTAAAGCGGGCGATATGGTAGGTGCCCACCTGCACCATGTCTTCTTTCCATAAATCAGGCTGTTTGGCCATGTACGCGTAAGCGGCCCTTACCCCGCGTTCGCGTCCGAGCATATAGCCTTCGCCCTCGCCGGCGTCACTGGCCGTCAGGTACACCACCTGTACGCAGGCCCCTGCCTGGATATTCGAGGCGATATCAGGGTTCATGAACAACAAATCGTCGTCCAGGTGCGCGACAAACGTCAGGTCCTTGACGCCTTGGCACTCGATCAGCGATGGCGGGGGCGGCACGACGAGCGTCGGCGCTCCCAAGGCCGTGGCGGCAAACATCAGCCCAATGAAATAGGCGAGCGCGAGGCGAATCGTGCGAGGCACACTAGCCGAATAGCGGCGCATGACGACTGAGCGCTAGCGAGATAACGCGGTGTGTAGATTCAGGCGCGCATCAGACGCACTTGGGGGCGGCTTCTTTTGAGAGCTCGTCGATGGGGTCGAGATCGGGCTGGCGCTTCAGGCTGTAGTTCAGATTGGGCGTGACACCCAGGACCGAGCCGACACGCAGGACGTTATTCGCCGAGACGATCAGTTCGATGCGTTGATTGCCAGCCGCATCCGCCAGCAGCACGCGTGGCGGGCGTTCTGCCGTGGCATCCCAGCAGCCTTGCTGGGCAAAGGGCGTGCCCTGCGTGCCAGCGCTATCGATATTCGCCGATCGGCTGCGCCAGCGGCCATTCGGCGCCAGGGTCAGGGTGATGCGCTGGGCGGCGCACTGTGCCGACGGCGTCATGCAGGGCAGGGTGCCCGTGTACGTCTGGGCCTGCGGCACCAGGGCATGGGCCGCGGCAGAGGTGCTGCCCGCGGCTTCGGCCGAGGCTTCGGCGCGTGCGTCGGCCACCGCTTGCTTCTGTGCGGCTTGTTCGGCGGTGGGAGCGGATTTGCGAGCCTGGCCAGGGGGCGGGGCTTTCAGTTCGATCTGCAATTGCGAAGGGGCCTGTACCAACGGCAGGTAATCCGATCCCTGGGCCTGATTCCACGCGTCGCTCGAGGAGCTGGCCCGAGGCGGGTTGTAGTAACCCTCAGTGCGCTGCTTTGCACAGCCGGTGATCAGCACGGCACCAGCCAAGGCGAGCACGATCAAGGATAGAGGGCGACGGCGAGACTGGATAAGCACAGAGGTGGACATGGCTGAGCGCAGCAGTAAATAGTGAGTATGTGCGGAATTCTACGCATTTATGCCCGCCTCCGATACCAGTAGTCTGATCCTTGGCGTGAGCGGATAAACGCTGGACGGCAGAGGTGAAGGATCGTCTTTGCAGGATCAAGCGAAAACCGCCCGATCCGTTAAATTGCCATGGGTGGTTTGAACTATTTCGCGCATGCCGGAATAATGCGGCGTTTCCCTGTGGGCTTTCCCGCCCTGTACGAATGCTTATGTGGCACCTCTTTGCTGTTGATCCCGTGTGGGCCATTGCCCTGGCCGCGGCATTGGGCCTGCTGGTGGGAAGTTGGCTCACCGTCGTGGGACATCGCCTACCGCGCATGATGGAGCACGACTGGCAGCAACAGGTCCAAGCCTATCAGCAGGGACAGCAGGGCGACTCGGCCCACCATGAGACGCTGACATCGACGTCGGCCTACACGTTGTGGCGACCAGGCTGGCACTGCCCGGCTTGTGCAGCGCCAATACGCGATTGGCGACGCGTGCCACTCCTGGGCTGGGCGCTGTCGCGCGGGCGCTGTGCGGTCTGCCGTGGGCGGATCGGTTGGCGCTACCCAGTCACTGAAATTCTGACGGCGGTCTTGTTCGCCCTGTGTGCCTGGCGTTTTGGGCCGACCCCGATCGCACTCTGTGCCATGGGATTCTGTGCGGCGCTGGTGGCGTTGTCGTGGATCGATCTGCAGACGAGCTTGCTGCCCGATGTCATTACCTTGCCGCTGGTCTGGACGGGATTGCTGGTCAACTTGAGCGGTGCGCTGACACCGCTGCCGCTCGCGGTGCTGGGGGCTGCAGTCGGCTATTTCTTTTTATGGTTGTTATTCCACATGTTTCGATTATTAACGGGACGTGAGGGAATGGGGTATGGCGATTTCAAATTGCTGGCCGCGCTGGGGGCGTGGTTTGGCTTGGCGGCGCTGCCAGGATTACTGCTGGTCGCGTCGCTGGCCGGCGTGGCCGCGGCGGTCTGCTTGCGCTTTAGCGGGCACGCGCAGCGCGGTCAGGCACTCCCCTTCGGACCCTATCTGGCACTGGCCGGCCTGGTAACGCTGTTCGCCGTGGCGGGGCGTGCAGCATGGTTTTGAGGGCATTGCTGCGAAACGCCGGGGCAGCGTATGCTCGAGCAACCAGTATGACTTCGTAGGGGATCCAGGATGTACAAGATCGGCCTGACCGGCGGGATCGGCTCTGGCAAGACGCGTGTCGCGGACATGCTGGCCGAGTGGGGGGCCGCGGTCGTGGATACCGATGCCATCGCACATGACCTGACCGCGCCGGGCGGAGACGCCATTGCCGCGATTCGCGAGGCATTCGGCGACGTGGCGATCACAGCCGGCGGGGCGTTGAATCGCACCTGGATGCGTGATCTGGTCTTTCGCGAACCCGACGCCCGCGCGCGACTGGAGGGCATTTTGCATCCTCTCATCGGTGCGCAAACCCAGCGCGCGGCCGCACAGGCGCAGGGCGATTATCTCGTCTATGTCGTGCCGTTGCTCGTTGAATCTGGCCGTTGGCGTGATCGCGTCGACCGGATCTGCGTGGTCGATTGCGACCCCAAAACGCAGATTCGCCGGGTGCAGAGCCGCAGTGGGCTGACGGCGGAGGCTATCCAGCGTATTATGGCAGCACAGGCCGCGCGGGCAACCCGACTGGCGGCAGCGGATGACGTTATCGTGAATGATGGCGCGACCACTGTCCAGGCGTTGCAGGCGCGGGCAAAGGTTCTGCACGACCGCTGGTGCCAGTTGGCGACGGCAGCGCGCCGACCGCTCATTGATGTGGCCGGCTTTCCTGAATAACCCGGCCCACGGGGTCGATCACCAACAGGCCTGTAGCAAGCGTGATTCTTTACGAATACCCTTTCAACGAGCGCATCCGATCCTATCTCCGGCTGGAATATCTATTCGATAGATTGTTCTATTTTGCCCGTGAGGGCGATTCACGCCACCATCAGATTGCCATCTCGACCTTGTTCGATATCCTTGATGCGACCGAGCGGGCCGACATCAAAACCTCCGTCTTGCAAGACCTCGAGCGCCAGCGCATGGCCCTAGTGGCCCTGCGCGATCATCCCGGCGTGGCGCAAGACGCTCTGGAAACGATGCTAGGCGACATGGAGCGCACCGTCAGCACCCTGGCGAGCCAGGGCCGCGCAGGTCAGCCCCTGCGTGAAAACGAATGGTTGATCAGCCTGCGGGGGCGCCTGGCAGTGCCGGGCGGCGCGACGCAGGTCGATATGCCGTCGTACCATGCGTGGCAGCACAAATCCGAATCTGACCGCTGCGCTGACCTGCAAACCTGGAGCGCGCCCCTGCGGCCCATGTACGAGGCGGTGGCGATGGCGCTGCGCTTGCTGCGCGAGGCCGGCCGTCGCAGCGACATCGTGGCCGAGCAGGGAGGCTACCAGCAAATGCTGGCCGGCAAGTTGTTTCAGCTGTTACGGGTTTGGGTAGATCCGGCTCAAGGCGCTTTCCCTGAAATCAGCGCCAACAAATACATGATCTGGATTCGGTTTTCGTCCCAGGATGGTGAGTCCAAGCCACAACAGGTGGCGAAAGATATCCACTTCCAGATGTCGCTGTGCAGTGCGTGATTTCCATTACGGTGTATTTCAGTTCGATGGCTGACATGACGTAATCCAGTCGACTTAGGGGACAATAGCGGCTCCCGACGCCTATGCATTGCCTCCTATGTCCGAAAGTCGACCTGCTACACCTCGCCGCAAGTACCGATTGGTCGCCGTGATCCTGTTGTTGCTGGCTGCCACGATCGTTGCGTGGTGGGTCTTCTATAAGCCGGACAGCCAGACGGCATCGTCCAGCGCGTCCTCCAGAGCAGGCGGGCGTGGCCCCAGGGGTGGGATGGGGACGTCGCTCGCGACACCGGTGCGCGCGGCCTCGGCGACAACGCAAAAGATCGACGTGGTGCTGCCTGCCCTGGGCACAGTGACTGCCTACAACACGGTGACCGTGCGTAGCCGGGTTGATGGCGAATTGATGCAGGTCAATTTCGACGAGGGCCAGCGTGTCAAGGCCGGCGACGTGCTGGCGCAGATCGATCCGCGCTCTTTCGAGGTGGCCCTGGCCCAGGCACAAGGCCAGCAGCAGCAAAACCAGGCCCTCCTGGCGAACGCCCGACGCGATTTGCAGCGCTACCAGACGCTGTTCAAACAAGACTCCATCGCGCGTCAGCAGCTCGACACGCAGGCTGCATTGGTGCGTCAATACGAAGGGACTCAGAAAGTCGATCAGGCGGCAGTCGACGATGCGAAGTTGCAACTGAGCTACACCAAGATCACCGCGCCGATTGGCGGACGCCTGGGCTTGCGCAAAGTCGATCCCGGCAACCTGGTGTCTTCGGGTGATGTCGACGGTCTGGTGGTGATCACGCAAACGGAACCCATTGCGGTGATGTTCTCTTTGCCCGAGACGCAATTGCCCGAGGTACTGGAGCAGGTGCGTGCGGGCAAAACCTTGCAGGTGCAGGCCTATGATCGTGCCGGCACCAAGATGATTGCGACGGGCCAACTGGAGACGATCGACAACCAGATCGATATCACCACGGGTACGGTCAAGCTCAAGGCGCGTTTTGATAACACCGACGAAAAGCTGTTCCCCAATCAATTCGTCAACGTGCGCTTGTTGGTCGAGACGCGCGAGAATGTCACGGCGATTCCGACCGCCGCCATCCAGCAAGGAACGGCAGGGCCGTTTGTCTTCCTGCTGCGCGATGGCAATACGGTGGATGTCCGGCAAGTGCAGTTGGGACCGATCAACGGCGATCGTGTGGCGGTCAATGACGGACTGGTACCGGGCGATCGTGTGGTCATCGAGGGTACCGATCGCTTGCGGTCCGGCGCCAAGGTGGTCGTCGTGACCGACAATGCCACCATCCCTTCGACACCGGGTGAGTCGCTGGGGGCCAAGCGGCCCGGGCGCGCCGCGCAAGGGCAACCCGCAGCGAAAGCGCCGTGAGCCTGTCCCGCCTGTTTATCCTGAGGCCGGTCGCCACCACGCTCGCGATGGTGGCGATTCTGATCGCGGGCTTTATTTCTTATCGGTTGTTGCCGGTATCGGCACTGCCCGAGGTCGACTATCCCACGATTCAAGTGGTGACGCTGTACCCGGGGGCCAGTCCGGACGTGATGACGTCGCTGGTGACCTCGCCCCTGGAGCGCCAGTTTGGTCAGATGCCCGGGCTGAACCAGATGTCATCGGTGAGTTCGGGCGGGGCATCGGTGATTACGCTGCAGTTCAGTCTGGATCTGGCCCTGGATGTGGCGGAGCAAGAGGTCCAGGCGGCCATTAATGCCGCCTCAAATTTGTTGCCCAGTGACCTGCCAGTGCCGCCGATCTACAACAAGGTCAACCCGGCCGATGCGCCGGTACTGACGCTGGCCATCAGTTCGCCGACGATGCCGTTGCCGCAGGTGCGCGACCTGGTCGATACTCGAATGGCGCAAAAGCTCTCGCAGGTACCGGGCGTTGGCCTGGTCAGCGTGGCCGGCGGCCAGCGGCCCGCCGTGCGCATCCAGGTCAATCCCGTGGCCCTGGCATCAGCGGGCATGTCGTTGGGCGACCTGCGCTCGGCCGTGGTGGGCGCCAACGTCAATCAGCCGAAAGGGAATCTGGACGGACCCGAGCGCTCGACGACGATCGACGCCAATGATCAGCTCAAGTCGCCCACCGAGTACAACGACCTGATCATCGCCTATCGCAATAATGCCCCGTTGCGTCTCTCTGACGTGGCGACTGCTGTACAGGGGGCCGAAGACGTTCGTCAGGCGGCGTGGGCCGACGGACAACCGGCGATCCTGCTGAACGTGCAACGTCAACCTGGCGCCAACGTGATCGATGTGGTGGACCAGATCCGCGTCATGATGCCGCAATTGCAGGCAGCGATGCCGGCAACGCTGGACGTCAGTATCGTTTCCGATCGCACACAGACGATTCGCGAATCCGTCGAAGATGTGAAATTTGAGCTGTTGTTGTCGGTGGCACTGGTCGTGATGGTGACCTTTGTCTTTTTGCGCAGCCTGACGGCGACCCTCATTCCCAGTGTGGTGGTGCCCCTGTCCTTGGTCGGCACCTTCGGCATCATGTACCTGGCGGGTTTCAGCGTCAATAACTTGACCTTGATGGCGCTGACGATTGCGACAGGGTTTGTGGTTGACGACGCGATCGTCATGATCGAAAACATCGCGCGCCATCTGGAAAAAGGCGAGACACCCCTGCAGGCCGCCCTGAAAGGGGCCTCGCAAATCGGATTCACACTGATTTCGCTGACCTTCTCGCTCATTGCGGTGTTGATTCCACTGTTGTTCATGACCGACGTCGTGGGGCGCCTGTTTCGCGAATTCGCGATTACGCTGGCGGTGGCGATCCTGATTTCCCTGGTGGTATCGCTGACGTTGACGCCCATGATGTGCGCCCGTTTGCTGCGCCCCGAATCCGAGCAACGCTATGGGCGATTCCATCAGGCGACCAGCGCGTTCATCGATCGCTGCATTGCGGGCTATGACCACATGCTGAAGTGGGTGCTGGCGCATCAGCCCTTGACGCTGCTGGTGGCGCTGGCGACCTTTGTGCTGACGGTGCTCTTGTATCTCGCCGTACCCAAGGGATTTTTCCCGCAGCAAGACAGCGGCATGATCCAGGCGATTACGGAGGCGCCGGCGTCGATATCGTTTACGGCGATGGCCAAACGTCAGCAAGCGGCCGCGCGGATCATCCTGCAAGATCCCGATGTGGCTTCGGTGTCGTCGTTTATCGGGGTGGACGGCACCAATGCCACGCTCAACAGCGGTCGCATGCAGATTGCACTGACGCCCGATAGCGAGCGTGACGCGGATCTGGCGACGATTTCTCAACGTCTACAGGATGCCCTGGCCGACGAGCAAGGCTCTGTGCCGCTGACGGTATACATGCAACCCGTGCAGGATCTGACGATCGAGGATCGCGTCAGCCGCACGCAATATCAGATGACGCTGTCGAACCCCGACATCAACGTGCTGACCGAATGGGTGCCCAAACTGGTTTCGCGGCTGTCCGCGCTGCCCGAATTGGTGGATGTGACGGACGATCTGCAAGACGATGGATTACAGACGTGGGTCGAGATCGATCGCGACGCCGCCGCGCGGTTGGGCATCACGACATCGGCCATTGACGACGCGCTGTATAACGCCTTTGGCCAGCGACTGATTTCCACCATTTTTACGCAGTCCAATCAGTATCGGGTAGTGCTGGAAGTCTTGCCGCAATTCCGCCAGACGCCCGAGGCCCTGAATCAGGTGTACTTGACATCTACGGAAGGTACGCCGGTGCCATTATCGGCGGTGGCTAGCGTCTCGCAGGGGAACACCATGCTGGCCATCAACCGGCTGGATCAGTTTCCCATGACGACGCTGTCGTTTAACTTGGCGCCGGGCGTTTCGCTGTCTGCCGCCGTCGAGGCGATCGGCGCGGCGCAGGCCGAGATCGAATTGCCTGCCAGCATCGAGACGCGGTTTCAAGGGGCGGCGCTGGCGTTCCAGAATTCTTTGTCCAGCACGCTGTGGCTGATACTGGCTGCCATCATCACGATGTACATCGTGCTGGGTGTGCTGTACGAAAGCTATATCCATCCCATCACGATTTTGTCCACGCTGCCTTCGGCCGCGGTTGGCGCCTTGCTGGCGCTGCTGATCAGCGGCACGCAACTCGACATGATCGGCATCATCGGCATCATCCTGTTGATCGGTATCGTCAAGAAAAACGCCATCATGATGATCGACTTTGCACTCGAGGCCGAGCGCAAGCGCGGCTTGGCGCCGCGCGAGGCCATCCATGAGGCGGCACTGCTGCGCTTTCGGCCGATCCTGATGACGACGCTGGCGGCCTTGTTCGGCGCGTTACCCCTGATGTTGTCCTCGGGTACAGGCGCCGAATTGCGCCAGCCGCTGGGGCTGGTCATGGTGGGGGGCTTGTTATTGAGCCAAGTCTTGACGCTATTCACCACGCCGGTGATTTATCTCATGTTTGACCGTCTGGCCCGCCGTTATCGTGGTCAGACCAAGCCCGTGGCGGAGCCGCGATGATTCTGTCGGCGCCATTCATCGTTCGGCCGGTTGCCACGGTGTTGCTCACTCTGGGGCTGGTGCTGGCGGGAATACTTGCCTATCGATTGCTGCCGGTGGCGGCGCTGCCCCAGGTCGATCTGCCGATGATTTCAGTGACGGCCAGTTTGCCGGGCGCCAGTCCAGAAACGATGGCGTCCAGCGTGGCGACGCCGCTCGAGCGTTCGCTTGGCAGTATCGCCGGCCTGACCGAAATGACCTCGCGCAGTTCGCAGGGCTCCACGCGCATTACGCTGCAATTTGACCTCAGCCGTGATATCAATGGCGCCGCGCGCGATGTGCAGGCCGCGATCAACGCGGCCCGATCGCTGTTGCCGACGGGGATGCGCAGCAATCCCACCTACCGCAAGGTCAATCCGTCGTCGGCGCCCGTCATGGTGCTGGCGATGACGTCGGACTCGTTGAGTCAAGGCAAACTGTACGACCTGGCCTCGACGATCGTGGCGCAAAAGGTGTCGCAGATCAATGGCATCGGCGAGGTTTCCGTGGGAGGCAGTTCGCTGCCCGCGGTGCGGGTGAATCTGATTCCCGGCGCGCTATCGAGTCGTGGCGTATCGCTCGACGAGGTGCGCTCGACGCTCAGCGAGGCTAACGCCAACAAGCCCAAAGGTATGATCGAAAACGACGAGACTCACTGGCAGATCATGGCCAGCGATCAACTCGAGACTGCCGAGCAGTACCGGCCCTTGATTGTGGCATGGCGCGATGGCGCTGCGATCCGTCTATCGGACGTGGCAACAGTTGAAGACTCGGTCGAAGACCTGTTCCAGACGGGCTATTACAACAATCGCAAAGCGATCTTGTTGATTTTGCGGCGCCAGGCCGATGCCAACATCATCGAAACGGTGGAGGCCGTGCGCGCGCAGTTGCCGCAATTGCAGGCGTTATTGCCGGGGGATGTCGATCTGACGGTGGCACAGGACCGTACCCCAAGTATTCGCGCCTCGTTGAACGAAGCCGAGTTGACGTTGGTGGTCTCGGTGGGATTGGTGGTGCTGGTGGTGCTGCTGTTTTTACGGCATTGGCGTGCAGCGCTGATTCCCAGCGTGGCCGTTCCCGTATCGCTGATCGGCACGTTCTGCATCATGTACTGGTGCGGCTTTACCCTGAACACGATCTCGTTGATGGCGCTCATCGTGGCCACGGGCTTTGTGGTGGATGACGCCATTGTGGTGCTGGAGAACATCATGCGCCACATCGAGCGTGGCGCATCGCCATTGCGCGCGGCATTGCGTGGCGCGCGCGAGGTGGGTTTTACCGTGTTGTCGATGAGCGTGTCGCTGGTCGCCGTGTTTATTCCCATCTTGTTGATGGGTGACATCGTGGGACGCTTGTTTCGCGAGTTTGCAGTGACCTTGTCAGCCGCGATTCTGGTGTCGATGGTGGTGTCGTTGACGCTGACGCCCATGATGTGTGCGCGCTTGTTGCGTCAGCAAAAACCCGATCATGCCGAGCGTCCACCCAACCGTCTGTCTCGCGTGCTCGAGTCGGGTTTTCAAGCCATGTTGAATGGCTATCGGCGCAGCCTTTCCTGGGCGTTGGCGCATGGCCGCATCATGTTGTTGCTGTTGGTGGCGACGATCGGATTGAATGTGTACTTGTACGCAGTTGTGCCCAAGGGTTTTTTTCCGCAGCAGGATACGGGGCAGTTGATCGGTATGTTCCGGGCAGATCAGGGGACGTCGTTTCAGGCGACGGTGCCCAAGCTGGAATACTTTCGCGAGGCCATTCTGGCGGATCCCGCCGTGGCCAGCGTCACGATGTACTCCGGCGGCCGGGGCGGCAGTAATAGCAGCTTCATGATGATTCAGCTCAAGCCGCAGGACGAACGCAAGGTCAGTGCCAACGACGTGGTGAACCGGTTGCGAGGACAGTTGCAAGGCACGGCGGGCGCCCGCGTGTTTCTGGTGCCACAGCAAGACATTTTTTTGGGCGGCAGGCAGGGGAGTGGTTCGTATGACTACACCTTGCTCGCGGGGGAGTTGTCGCTCTTGCGCACTTGGGCCCCCAAGGTGCGGCAGGCCATGGCCCAGTTGCCCGAGCTCACCGACGTCGACTCCAGCGTCGAGGACAAGGGCCGCCAGGTGAATCTGGTGATCGATCGCGAGGCCGCCACGCGCCTGGGCATCAGTATGTCCGATATTTCAGCGGTACTGAATAACTCGTTCAGTCAGCGTCAGGTGTCGGTTATGTATGGGCCGTTGAACCAGTACCACGTGGTACTGGGCGTCGATCAGCGTTTTGCGCAGGATGCCGAGTCGCTCAAGCAGGTGCATGTCATCACCCAAGATGGCGCGCGTGTGCCATTGGCCTCATTCGCGCGTTTCGAGACGGGTAATGCCCCGCTGAGTGTGCAGCATAATGGCCTGTTCGCCGCCGAGGAGATTTCCTTTAATCTCGCGCCCGGCGTCTCGCAGGGTGAGGCGGTTGCGGCTATCGACGCGGCGGTGGCGCGTATCGGGTTGCCCTCGGATCAGGTTCAGGCCGGTTTTCTGGGTACGGCCAAGGCGCAGCAGAAGATGCAGGCGCAACAACCGTGGCTGATCCTGGCAGCGCTGGTCACCATGTATATCGTGCTGGGGATGCTATACGAGAGCTGGGTGCATCCCCTGACCATTTTGTCGACCCTGCCGTCCGCGGGCGTCGGTGCGTTGCTGGCATTGATGCTGGTGGGCAGCGAGTTCACGATCATTGCCTTGATCGGGGTGTTCCTGCTGATCGGTATCGTCAAGAAAAACGCCATCATGATGGTCGACTTTGCTCTGGACGCCGAACGGCGC
The DNA here is from genome assembly GCF_054779135.1 of Bordetella tumulicola. Lineage (NCBI taxonomy): Bacteria > Pseudomonadati > Pseudomonadota > Betaproteobacteria > Burkholderiales > Alcaligenaceae > Bordetella > Bordetella tumulicola. The sequence goes on from NZ_BAAGYU010000019.1 coordinate 44,553, forward strand.
TTGAACCTGTCGCCGCGCGACGCGATTTTCGAGGCCTGCCTGACACGCTTTCGGCCCATCATGATGACTACGTTGGCCGCTATCTTTGGCGCGTTGCCGTTGCTGCTGGCCACCGGGGCCGGCGTGGAGATGCGCCAACCGCTGGGGGTCACCATCGTGGGGGGGCTGATTGTTAGCCAGGTATTGACGCTGTACACCACGCCCGTAGTCTATCTTTATCTGGACCGTTTCCGTTTATGGGCCCGCCGTCGTGCTGCGTATCGCACGACGAACCCGCAACCTGATGTAGATCGACCATGAGCCGCGCATCAATTTCGCCTCTAGCCTTCCCGTTCACCTTGTTTGCCCAAGCACGTCTGTTGCGTGGCGCGATGGTTGCCCTGTGCTGCGCCCTGTTGGCTGCGTGTGCCGTGGGGCCCGACTATCAGCGACCTGAGATGGATGTCGGCGAGGTGTACAAACAGGCGCCGGGCGACGCTGGGCAGGACGCGCAACCCGTGGAGGGCTGGACGCCCGCTCGACCGGGCGATCATATTGAGCGCGGCGCCTGGTGGCAAGTCTATGGCGATACGACGCTCAGTGGCCTGATGGACCAACTCAACACCGCCAATCAATCCATCGCTCAGGCCGAGGCCAACTACCGGCAGGCACAGGCCTTGGTCAGGGGCGCGCGCTCGAGCTTTTTCCCGACGGTGGGCGCCGGGGCGGGTGCGACGCGCTCGGGTGCGGGGAGTGGTTCCACGAGCGGTTCGGGGAATCAATACGACCTGAGTGGGTCCGTCAGTTGGGAGGCCGATATCTGGGGACGTGTGCGCCGCGAAGTCGAAGCCAGCCGGGCCGAAGCGCAAGCCAGCTTTGCCGATCTGGCCAATATTCGCTTGAGCTCTCAGGCCGCGCTAGCGCAAAACTACTTCCAGTTGCGTGTGCTGGACGAGCAGAAGCGCCTACTGGAAGCCACGGTGGCGGCGCATGAGCGCTCATTGAAACTGACGCAAAATCTCTATGATGCTGGTGTCGTAGGCAAGTCTGACGTGACGTTGGCGCTGGCGCAGTTGGAAGGCACACGTGCACAGCTAGTGGATCTGGCGTGGCAGCGTGGGCAGTTCGAGCATTCGATTGCGGTCTTGATCGGCTTGGCGCCCTCACGCTTTACGCTGCCCGCGCAATCGTTTGCGCAGGCAATTCCGCAAATCCCCGCCGGTTTACCGTCTCAGTTGCTCGAGCGCCGTCCCGATGTGGCCGCCGCCGAACGCCAGACGGCAGCCGCCAACGCGCAGATCGGCGTCGCGCAGGCGGCCTGGTTCCCTGATCTCGTGTTGAGCGCCGATGGCGGATTTCGCAGTGGTCAGTTTGCACAGTGGTTGACCGCACCCGCGCGCTTCTGGTCGTTGGGTCCGGCATTGGCCCTGACCCTGTTTGACGGAGGCGCGCGCCAGGCCCAGGTGGACCAGGCCCGCGCGGCTTATGATGCCCAGGCGGCGGCCTATCGCCAGACCGTGTTGACGGCCCTGCAAGAGGTCGAGGATTATCTGATCCAGTTGCGCGTCCTGGGCGAAGAGCAGGTCGTACAGCGCCGTGCGCTCGAGGCGGCACGTGAGGCATTGCGCCTGGCGCGTAATCAGTATGAGGCCGGCACGATCAACTATCTGGACGTGGCGACGCTGGAGGCAAGCGCCCTCAATAGCGAACGCACCGCGCTGACGCTGATGGCCAATCGCCTGACCGCCAGCGTGCAGTTGATTGCCGCGCTGGGCGGTGGATGGGACGGCTTGCCGGCGCAGGAGTAATGCCGCGGGCCACTGCACCCGCCCTTGTCGGGGCAGGGCTCGATGGCAGCGGACTAAATCAGTCCTCGAATCCCGGCGATGCCGTGCGCGCCATGCCGATGGGCGTCGTTCAGCGTATCGTCTGATTGGCCGCCCAGGGCGTACACGGGAAGGCCCGCATCCTGATTTCCGGCCACAAAGCCCTCCCAGCCCAAAGCCGGTTGTCCGGGGTGGGATGGGGTTTCGAGTACCGGACCCAGCACGGCAAAATCGGCTCCAAGCTCTCGTGCGTGCACGATCTGGGCATTGTCGTGGGCAGAGACGCCTACCAGGGCCCCCTCGGGCACGGCGGGCCGTTCTGACAGCGTCGCCGCATCTTGCCAGCGCAAATGCACGCCATCGGCCTGGCGCCACCACGCATCGGGATGCACGCTATTGATCAGCACGCGTGCGCCCGCGGCATGACAGTGTTTGATGATTGTCCTCGTGGCGTCGCGCAGTGATGTCGCGCCTGGACCATCGGGCCAATCGGGTTCGCGTAATTGCACGAGCTTCAGGCCACGCGCGAGCGCGCGTTCCAGGCGCTCCAGAAACGCGGGCAGGCCCGCGCGTCCGCCGATGGAGGTAATGCCGTAGGTCGTGGGTAGCTGCAGCCAGCGTAGCGGAGGCAGGGTAGCGGGTAATAGATCGCCAACCGTGTCGGCCTCGGCGGGATTGACCCACGCGAGTCGCTGGTTTTCCAGCCCGCGCGGTTCGCCGTTCCATCCCGTCACATGGCAAAACGCCAGTCGCACCGTGGTATGTGGGTAGGCATGGACGTAGGTGACCCAGGGCACGGCCCGGGTGACTTCGATGCCGATTTCTTCGCGTAATTCGCGGCTGAGCGCCTGCAGCACGGTCTCGCCAGGCTCGAGCTTGCCACCGGGCAGTTCCCACCATCCGGCCCAGGGTTTGCCTTCAGGGCGCTGCCCCAGCAGGAGCTGGCCATCAGGGCGCAGAATCAGGCCCGCGGCGACATTGATGATGCCGTCAGACATGGCGGGCCGCCCAATCGCGAGCAAACTGATAGGCCACCCGGCCCGAGCGGGATCCCCGCTCCAGCGCCCACTGCAACGCCTCGGTACGGCTGGCTTCGATATGCTCGGTGGGGCAGTTCAATTCTCGTAGCCAGTGATAGACGATATCCAGATAGTCATCTTGCTTGAAGGGATGAAACGACAGCCACAGACCGAAACGTTCGGACAGCGAGATTTTTTCTTCGACGGTTTCACCGGGATGAATTTCGCCATCGGCCTGATGTTGGGCCTGCAGGTTTTCGCTCATGTATTCCGGCATCAGGTGGCGCCGATTGGATGTCGCGTAAATCAGCACGTTATCGCCTGAAGCGGACACCGAGCCATCCAGCACGGATTTCAGGGCCTTGTAGCCGGCCTCGCCTTCTTCGAAGGACAGATCGTCGCAAAAGACGATGTAGCGTTCAGGACGCGCCGCGACCAGCTCGACGATGTCGGCCAGGTCGCCCAGGTCGGACTTGTCGACTTCGATCAGGCGCAGGCCCTGGTCGCCATAGGCGGCCAGCATGGCCTTGACCAGCGAGCTTTTCCCCGTGCCGCGCGCACCGGTCATCAGGACATTATTGGCCGGCTTTTGCTGGAGAAATTGACGGGTGTTGCGATCGATGATGTCTTTCTGGCGTTCGATATGCTGCAGATCGTCGACCTCGATCCGGGCAATATGGCGCACGGTATCCAGCCATCCGCGCGCACCGCGCTTGCGCCAGCGGTAGGCATGGGCGGACCAGTCGATCTCGGGCGGTGCGGCGGGCAGCCAGGCTTCGAGTTGCGCCAGCACGCGTTCGGCGCGTTCGATCAAAATAGAAAAATCAGCAGCACTCACGTCAGTATTTTCCAGCAGGTACAGTCACGGATAATCAGGAACGGTAATCAGCGTTGATGCTGACATACTCGTGCGAGAGGTCACAGGTATAGACCGTATCAGAGGCTTGGCCGCGCGCCAATGCCACCCGAATGCTGATTTCCGCCTGCTTCATCACGCGTTGGCCGTCTTCTTCCTGGTAGTCCGGATTGCGGCCGCCATCGCACGCGACCAGGACGTCGTCCAGCCACAGGCGCAATTTCGAGACATCCAGATCATCGACACCGGCGTAGCCGATAGCCGCCAGGATGCGGCCCAGGTTGGGATCCGATGCGAAGAACGCCGTCTTGACCAGCGGCGAATGCGCGATCGAGTAGCCGATCTTCAGGGCTTCGTCGGTGGTCAGGGCTTCTTCGACGTGAATCGTGATGAACTTGGTGGCGCCTTCGGCGTCGCGTACGATTTTCTGCGCCAGATCCAGGGCGGCGGTGGCCAGTGCGTCGCGCACAGCCGAATAGTGCGGATCGGCTTCGGAGGTGATCTCCAGGCCCGACTGGCCGGTGGCAGCGATGATGAAGGAGTCGTTGGTCGACGTGTCGCCATCGATGGTAATGCGGTTGAACGACTGGTTGGCGATTTCCAGCGCGAGCTTGCGCAGCACCGGTTGAGAAATCCCGGCGTCAGTGGCCAGGAAGCTCAGCATCGTGGCCATGTTCGGGTGGATCATGCCGGCGCCTTTGCTGATGCCGGTCAACGTGATGGTCTTGCCGTCGATCTGCATGCGCCGCGAATGGATTTTGGGCAAGGTGTCGGTGGTCATGATGCCGTGGGCGGCATTGAACCACTCGTTCGGGCCCAAATTGCCTAGGGCGGCGGGCAGGGCGGCGGTCAGGCGGTCCAGGGGGAGAGGTTCGAGAATGACTCCCGTCGAGAATGGCAGAATTTGCTGCGCGGGAACGTTCAGCAATTGGCCCAGGGCTGCGCAGGTGTCTTGGGCTTTTTTCAGGCCCTCATTACCGGTGCCTGCATTGGCGTTGCCGGTATTGATGACCAGCGCGCTGATCGGGCCGCCGGCTGCCAGATGCGCTTCACAGACCTGAACCGGCGCCGCGCGGAAACGGTTGCGGGTAAACACCCCGGCCACAGTGGTGCCCGGGGCCAGGCGGAAAACGGTCAGATCGCGTCGGTTGGCCTTGCGAATGCCGGCTTCGGTGACGCCGATATCAACACCGGCAACGGGAAAAATGTCGGACTCGGAGGGGATCTGCAGATTAACGGCCATGACAACGCCTCTGTGGCTGAGCGGTAAGGGATCTTCGGAAAACCCGCCGGGTGAGCGGGGACTTTCGCGTATTATCCCATCATCACGCGACCGGTCTGCCTCGGGCTGCCACGACCTGCAATTTCAATTCCCCCAGCGCCTGATACAAGGCGTCCCGGTGCGCTTCGGGCAGGTCGGTGAACATCCCCTTTACCCAGCCTTCGTGCGCGCGCGCCATGCGCGTGAAGAGCCGACGCCCCTGTGGTGTCAGCTTCAAGACGGAACTACGCCGGTCGGTTTCGACTTTGGCGCGCATCACCAGCCCTTCTTTTTCGAGCTGATCGGCGATGCCAGTGATGTTGCCGTTAGTGACCATCATGCGGCGCGATAGCTCGCCCATTTTCATGCCTTTGGGCGCGCGCTGTAGTTGTGCCATGAGATCGAAACGGGGCAACGTGGTGTCGAATTCGGTGCGCAGACGGCCACGGATTTCGGACTCGATGAGATTGCAGCACGTCAGCATACGTAGCCACAGACGCAGCGCGTGATGGTCGTCGGGGGCGGCGCGTGTTTCCAGGTCGGGCGTGTCAATCATGGTATGGCGCAGAGCGAGCCTCGGTAAAACTAGTCATGTATTGCCAGATACTTTAAATCTAAACTATGTGGCGCGCCAGCCCTGCCCTTCGCCGATCCTGTCGAATTCGGTATTGCTAATGATATATCGGGATCGTTCTCCGCGCAGCGCGCAGTCAGCCAGCAGATTGCGCCGCGCTGGATACGGATCGTGGCGTCCGGGAGCGGTACGTGCACGTTTAGTTCAATCTCGGTTGCGAGGTATTCACCACGCTTTTGAGTTCAGTGTTTTCCCTAGGATAGGCCTTTGCCGACCTATGGGTACTAACCATTAGTCGGCGAGGCGCTGCGCTGGGTGAGGGTCCCCGTTACGACGAGGGATATAACCCTGGGGAATAGATGCCGCACTCAGGCGACTTTGACGCCATGGCATAGCAGTTCTACCTTGACTCCCGTTGTCACGTTATCGCTGTCCTTCGCAACGTCGCTCCCAAGGGGAATCATGAAACGTCCTGCACTTTCCATTCTCGCCACCGGTCTGTTTGTGTTCGGCGCCGGGCTACCCATCCACGCTGATGCTCAGGAGCGCCCGATGCTGCGTATCAGTTCCGGCGCTGCCGACAACGCCACGCTGGATCCGCATCGCGCGACGTCCACCGTCGACAAAGGCGTTGCTTCCGAAATGTTCGACGGCTTAGTGCGTTTCCCGCCAGGCAGCGCTGATCCACAGGCATTGGAGGCCGATCTGGCCGAAAGTTGGGAGACATCATCCGACAGCAAGGTCTGGACTTTCCATCTGCGTAAAGGCGTGCGGTTTCATGGTGGTTATGGGGAAATGCAAGCCGAAGATGTGGTGTATTCGCTGCAGCGCGCCGCGGACCCGAAGCGATCGAGCTTCGCCGCGACCTTCGCCGGCGTAGACAAGGTGGAAGCGGTGGATGACTACACCGTGCGCGTCACGCTGAAATACCCTGATGCCGGTTTTCTAGGACGTGTGTCGGACTATCACGGTGGCAACATCGTCAGTAAAAAGGCTGCCGAGAAATTGGGCGACAAGTTCGGTGCCGCGCCTATTGGCACGGGTCCCTTCGCGTTTGGTGAACACGTGACGCAGCAGTACGTGAAACTAGTGGCCAACGATGAGTACTTCCGCGGAAAACCGAAACTGGGCGGTTTGATCTATCGCATGATTCCCTCGGATAGCGCGCGCGAATTGGCGTTTGTGTCCAATGAGATCGATCTTATGCAAGGCAAGCGCGAGCAGCGCTGGGTCGAGCGATCCATCAAGCGCGACATGAAAGTCGATGTGTTCGAACCCGCCGAATTCCGCACGCTACACCTGAATCGCACCGTCAAACCGCTGGACAATCTACAAGTACGCCAAGCGGTGGCGGCCGCTGTCAATGTCGACGAAATCGTGAGATATGTGGGCAAAGATGTGGCCACGAAAGGCTGTTCGGTCGTGCCCAACGGCTATCAAGGGCACGATTGCAGCGCCGGAGCCTATCCCTATGATGTGGAGCGCGCGAAGCAGTTGCTGGCCGAAGCCGGCTTTCCGAACGGTATCACCCTGAAATCGGTGGTGTCGAACATTGCCGCCCAACAACCGATTATGGAGATCGTCCAGGCGCAGTTGGCCAAGGCAGGCATAAAGCTCGACATGGAGGTGGTAGACCACGCGACTTATCAGGCCAAGAGCCGTAAAGATCAAAGCGCCGTGGTCTTCTATGGTGCTGCGCGTTTCCCTGTGGCCGATTCCTATCTGACAGAGTTCTACGATTCCGCCTCGGCCATCGGCGCGCCTACCGCCATGTCGAATTTCTCGCATTGTTCCGTGGCCGATGAGGCGATACGGGCGGCACGCGTCGAGCCTGATGCCAAGCGGCAATTGGCTTTGTGGAAAGAGGCACAGACCAAGATCCACGCCGACGTTTGCGGAATTCCGCTATTTGGCCTGAAGCAGGTTTGGGTGCATAGCGATCGGGTCGATTACGGCTACGACTTCCAGGGCGCGTTGAATTTGCAGCCGCCGGTGACTGAACGGACGACCGTCACTGCCCCTTGAGGAGCTCACGGGAAACCTGTGCCGCCACGGCACGGGCTTCCTGGACGAAGGCTTCCACCAGGACCGCATTGCGAGAGGCCTGCACGCGACATAACTGGAAGTGAAAGAGCATTTCCGGATCGAAACGCCGCAGTACCAGGCGATTCTGCAACCCATCGGCAAATAGTGGATGAATAAGCGAAACTCCCAAACCGGACGCGACGAATTCGCACAAGGTAGGCGCGGTATCGGTGCTGAGCACAACGTTCAGCTCGACTTGTGCGTTTTCGAAAGCCTTGACGACCAGGCTTTGCGTCTGGCTGTCAGTGCCGAACGACAGGAACGGTTTACCCGCAAGGTCCTTCGGTCGAATCACACGTTTGCGCGTCAGCTCATGATTGACCGGCATTGCGCAGATCAGCGGATACTGGAACAACGGTTCCCGGTCAATATAGGGGTTGTCGGCGCGACTGCCGACCAACGCAACGTCGATTTGTCGAGTGGCCAACCGATCGACCAGAAACAGCGAACCGCGCGTGTTGATGGATACCCGCACGTCAGGGTGATGTTTCAGAAAGTTCATGGTGGTACGACGGATGAACGAACCCGACAGGGCCGGCAGTACGCCGACGTTAAGCGTTCGCTGTTCGTCGCGGCGGATCGAGTCGACGGCTTGTTCGACTTGGCGCAAACCGCTGAACACGCGGTCGATTTCACGGTACAGCCGCATGCCGTGAGGCGTACAGGCCAGTTTGCCGCGTACGCGGTCAAACAACGTCAAACCGGTTTCTGCCTCCAGGTGTGCCAGCAGCTTGCTGACCGCTGGTTGCGTTACCCCCAGCACCTCGGCGGCCTGGCTGACAGTGCCCTGTTCGATGATTGCCTTGAAGGCTTCGACCTGACGCAGGTTCAGTGTGTGCCGCATGTTGGTATCCACAAGAAGCGCAGCTCGGAAACCTGGCCGCGAGTACGAAGAATAATGACAATGCCGGTCGCTAGATTACCGCATGCCCGCGCGACTACTGGAGCAGCGACATGACACATGACTACGACGTCATTGTGGCCGGTGCCGGTATGGTCGGCTCGGCCATTGCCTACGGTTTGGCCGGGGCGGGACGACGCGTGCTCGCGCTGGATGGCGCCGACACCGACTATCGGGCCGCCAAGGCCAACTTTGGACTGGTATGGGTGCAAGGCAAGGGCCTGGGAAACGCGCATTATCAGCGTCTGTCCTATCAGGCGGCTGCGCTATGGCCGGCGTTCGCGCGTGATCTGGAACGCGAGAGCGGGGTACCGCTGAATTACGAAAACCGTGGAGGTCTGCATTTTTGTGTAGGCGAGGCGGAGTTCATGCAGCGTGCCCAGCGCTTGGAGCGCTGGCAGGCGCAGGCGACCGAACTGCCGCCCTGTACCGAAATGCTGGATCGCGGCGCGTTGCAGCGCCTGTTTCCGCAGTTGCGTCTGGGGCCGCACGTGACGGGAGCCAGTCTGGGTACCCGTGATGGTCATGTGAATCCGCTGCGATTGTTGGCTGCTATGCAGGCGGCATTTGTGCGGCGTGGCGGTCAGTTGTATCACGGGCAGGCGGCCGAACGGCTCGTTGCTTTGCCCGGCGGTGGTTTCGAGGTGCAGAGCGCAGGCCAACGCTGGCGTACGCAGCATCTGGTCATTGCCGCAGGATTGGGTTCGCGTACGTTAGGCCCCATGGTCGGTCTGAGTGTGCCACTGCGGCCGCAGCGCGGCCAGATCCTGGTCACTGAGCGGATTGCGCCGTTGCTGCCATTGCCCGCCAGTGGCATTCGCCAGACAAACGAAGGTTCAGTGCTGGTGGGGCTGACCCAAGAGGAGGTGGGCTACGACCTCGCAACGACCACTGAGGCTGCCGTGCGCATGAGCCGCAAGGCGCTGCACGTGTTGCCAGATTTGGCGCGGGCGCGGCTGGTGCGCCACTGGTCGTGCCTGCGCATCATGACTCCCGATGGCTGCCCGGTCTACGCCGGGGCGGCCGATTATCCCGGCGCGTGGATCGCGCTGTGTCACTCCGGCGTGACGCTGGCGTCGTTTCACGCAGGGCCGCTGGCCCATGCGCTGGCCGGCGGCACGTTGCCAACTTTCTTGGATGTTTTTCACCATGAGCGCTTCAATGTTCCGCAAGCTGCATGATGCTGGCGCACCCACGTTGACCTTGACCATCGACGGTGCAGCGGTGTCCGCCACGCCGGGCGAAACGGTCGCAGCCGTTTTGCTGCGCCAGGAAACCCCGGCCACGCGGACCACGCCGGTGTGCGAAAGTCCGCGTGCCCCGTATTGCATGATGGGTGTCTGCTTTGATTGCCTGGCTATTGTCGACGGTGTGGCCTCGACCCAGACCTGCCTGGTGACGGTACGTGATGGCATGCGCGTCGAGCGCCAATTCGGCAAGCGGAGTGTGCTGTCATGACACGTGATGTGGATGTGTTGATCGTGGGGGCCGGGCCGGCCGGCATGAGTGCGGCAATTACGTTGCGCGAGACCGGTCTGGATGTGATGGTCGTGGATGAGCAGCCCACCCCGGGTGGGCAGATATGGCGCGCCGTGGAAACGGTGGCCGCAACGCCGACGGGGGCGTTGCTAGGCGACGAATACCGTGCAGGCGCGGCGCTGGCCGAACGCTTTCGCGCTTGCGGCGCCGAGTATCGTCCGGCAACTCAGGTTTGGCAGATCGAACCCGGCTGGCATGTCTACATGAGCAGCGCGGGTCAGGCGGAAGTCTGTCGTGCCAGGCAAGTATTGCTAGCCACTGGTGCACAGGAACGCCCGGCGCCGTTTCCCGGCTGGACGTTGCCGGGAGTCTTGACGGTGGGGGCGGCACAGATCTTGTTGAAGACTTCGCACCAAGTGCCCCGTGAGCCCATCTGGGTAGCGGGCAACGGGCCGCTCGTGATCTTGTATATGGCGCAATTGCTGCGCGCAGGCGGTCGCATCGCCGGCTGGCTGGATACGACGCCCGCGGGGCAATGGCGCCGTGCCTGGCCACACTGGGCGGCTGCGGCGTCGCGCTGGCGCGATTTGACCAAGGGCCTGGGGTGGCTGCGCCAGTTGCGGGCGGCGGGGGTCAAGCGAGTTCGGAATGTTGTCAGTTTTCGCGCAGTGGGCGACACCCACCTAAGTGACATTGAATACACGCTGGGCAATGGCCGCAGCGAACGGGCGCCGGCTCGCGTACTGTTGGTGCACGAGGGCGTGGTCCCCTCTATCCATATGACGCGCGCCCTGGAATGCCGACACCATTGGAACGCGGCGCAGGCTTGCCTCGTTCCTGATGTGGATGATTGGGGGCAGAGCAGCCAGGCGGGCGTCTACGTGGCGGGCGATGGCGTCGGTATCGGTGGCGCCCAGGCGGCGTGCGTGCGAGGAGAGCTAGCCGCCATCGGGTTGATATTGGGGGCAGGGAAACTTAGCGTCGACCAAGCGCAAGATCGCGCACGGCCGCTTCGTCAACGCCTGGTTGCTGAATTGCAACTGAGGCCGCTTCTCGATGCCATGTACCCGCCGCGTGCGGCGATCTTTGCCCCCAGTGACGACACGGTCGTGTGCCGTTGCGAAGAACTCACTGCCGGAGATATTCGCAAGGCCGCGGCGATAGGGCGCCCAGGTCCCAACCAAATCAAGTCGATTACCCGGGCGGGCATGGGACCTTGCCAGGGGCGGCAGTGCGGCTACACCATTGCCCACATCCTGGCGCAGACACAGCAACGACCCGTGGCGGACGTGGGGTTTTATCGCATTCGTCCACCGTTAAAGCCACTGACGCTGGGTGAGTTGGCGTCGCTGGATGTCGAGGAAAAAGCACCATGAGCAATCGTCAATGTGACGTGATTATCATCGGCGGCGGTTTGCATGGTCTGTCGGCGGCCATGCATCTGGGACGCGCCGGCCAGCGCGTCACTGTGCTGGAGCGCTCTTGGGTGGGGCGGCATGCTTCGGGGGCGACCGCAGCCGGCGTGCGCACGCTCAATCGCGATCGCGGCGAGCTGGATTTGTCGTTGGAGGCGATCGAGATGTGGCATCGTCTGCCCGAGTTGGTGGGCGACGATTGCGGTTTTCATCCCAACGGGCAGATCTGTGTTGCCGAGACGCCAGCCGCGCTGCAGCGCCTGCAAGCGCACGTGCATGCCTTGCGCACCGACGGCTACACCCATGAAGAACTGATCGGATCGGCCGAGTTGCGGCAGTGGCTGCCGGAGTTGAGCCCTCATTGTCTGGGTGCATCGCTGGCCCGTCGCGATGGTGCCGCCGATCCGCACCAAGCGCTGCGAGCCTTTCGTCGTGCTGCCGAGACGGCTGGCGCCAGCATCGTCGAGCAATGTGGCGTCACCTTCATCGAACATCATGGTGACGATTGGCGAGTGCAAGCCGGCGGCAAAGAGTGGCGTGCGCCGGTACTGGTTAACGCTGCCGGCGCTTGGGGTGCAAGGGTCGCGGCGATGGTCGGCGATGAGATTCCGCTTGCGACCAAGTCTTCCATGATGATGGTGAGCGAACGGCTGCGTCCATTCATCAAACCGGTGGTTTCGATCATGGGGCGCTCGTTGTCGTTTAAGCAGTCCGATCAGGGAACGTTGGTGATTGGTGGCGGTCTGCAGGGCGTGCCCGACCTTGATCGCGAGACGTCCACGGCCCGGATGGGGGTGTTGGCCAAAGGTGCGCGTGCGGCCACTGACCTGTTTCCGCTCGTGCGCGACGTACGCATCGTGCGAGTTTGGTCGGGCTTGGAAGCCAAGACCGAAGATATGTTGCCCGTGATTGGAACGTCGCCGAACGCCCCGGGCGTGTTCCACGCTTTTGGATTTTCCGGCCATGGTTTTGAATTGGTACCTGTGGTGGGAGCGGCATTGACCGACCTGGTGGTACGCGGCACTACCACGCGCGCCATCGGTAATCTTTCGGCGCAACGCCTGATGGCGCCCGCCGCCAAGGAGAATCGTCCATGATGCGCTATGCGATACGGCGTCTGTTGCTGGCCGTACCCACGTTGCTGGCTATGTTGACGGCCGTGTTTATCTTGGTGCGTTTGGTGCCGGGCGATCCTGCCGCTGTCATGCTGGGGGATCAAGCGAGTGCCGAGGCGCTGGCCGCGCTGCGCGATCGCCTTGGCCTGGATCTTCCCACGCATGTGCAGTACCTGCACTTCCTGGGCGACATGCTGTCGGGCAATTTCGGCGTGTCGATGGCCAGCGGCCGCACGGTGCTGCAGGAAGTCATGCTGGTACTACCCTGGACACTGGAGCTGACGATGGCCGCCATGTTGATCGGCGTGCTATTTGGGCTGCCCATGGGGATATGGGCGGCGTTGCGGCGCAATGCCTGGCCGGACTACCTGGGCCGCGTGCTGTCGCTGACTGGTCTGTCGTTTCCGGCGTTCGTATCGGCCATCCTCATGTTGCTGATATTCGCCATTCACCTTGGATGGTTTCCGGTGATCGGTTCATCGATATCGGGCGATTGGGGCACACAACTGCGTGGCTTGGTGTTGCCGGCATTCAATCTGGGCTTGATCATGACTGCCTACGTCATGCGGGTGACGCGCTCATCCATGCTGGGGGTCATGGGCGAAGATTATGTGCGCACTGCCCGGGCCAAGGGCATACAACCCCTGCGTCTGGTGTTGCGACATGGATTGCGCAATGCGCTGATCCCTATTGTCACGGTGGTGGGGTTGTATTTCGGTACGCTGATCGGAAACTCGGTGTTGACCGAGATCGTATTCAATCGCCCAGGCTTGGGAAAGCTGATCTTGGGTGCGCTTAACGCGCGCGATTACACCTTGCTGCAAGGCTTGATGGTGGTTTTCGCTGCCTGCGTGATTTTCGTCAATCTGTTGACCGACTTGGTGTATGGCTTGGTCGACCCTAGGGTGAAATACAAATGAGTGTTGCCGCCGCGCTTCCCGTTTCGCAACCCAATGCCCTGTTGCTTGCACTGCGCAAGAATCGCCTATCGTGGGTGGGGTTGGGCTTGCTATTGCTGATCGTGCTGGCCGCCGTACTGGCGCCCTGGCTGTCGCCGTACGATCCGTTGCAGCAAAACATTGTGGCACGACTCGAGCCCCCATCGGCAGAGTTCTGGCTGGGCACCGACAGTTATGGTCGCGATGTTCTGTCGCGCCTGTTGTTCGGTGCGCGAGTGTCCTTGCTCGTGGGTTTCGTCGCGATTCTGATTGCCATGTGCATCGGCGCGACGCTGGGCATCGTCGCCGGCTATCTGGGCGGACTGATCGACCAACTGATCATGGGCTTGGTCGACGTTCTGCTGTCGTTTCCTACCTTATTACTGGGCCTGATGGTGGCGGCGATGCTGGGCGCCAGCCTGGAGAATCTGATCATTGCCATCGCCATCACCGAGATAGCGCCGTTCGTGCGGGTGGCGCGCGCGCCTACGATTGCTTTGAAACAGCGTGATTTTGTCGAGGCGGGCCGTGCACTCGGCTATGGACCGCTGAGACTGATGGGCGTGCATATCCTACCCAATATGGTTTCCGAAGTCGTCGTGTTGGGCTCATTGTGGATGGCTTCGGCGATCCGTACCGAAGCGTCGCTCAGTTTTATTGGGCTGGGCGTGCCACCGCCGGCGGCGACCTGGGGCGGAATGATCCGTGAAGGCTTCGAGAATATCCTGGATGCTTGGTGGTTGACGGTATTTCCCAGTATGGCAATCCTGTTGACCGTGCTTGCATTGAACTTGTTGGGTGATGCCTTGCGCGATGCTATCGATCCCAAATTGCGCTCGGAGCGCTCATGAACCCCGTAGAAACAGTCTTGGAATTACGCGATCTGCGTACCGAATTTCGCGTCGGTGGCCAATGGCATGCTGCCGTGCGCGACGTATCGCTATCGGTGGGGCGCAATGAGACGCTGGCCGTGGTGGGCGAGTCCGGCAGCGGCAAGAGCGTCACGGCGCTATCAATTCTGCGCTTGTTGCCGCAGTCTGGCGCCCGACACGGTGGCGGCCAGATATTGTTGGAAGGCGAGGACTTGGCGGTCCTGCCAGAAAAGCGGATGGCTCGATTGCGTGGCGATGCCATCGCGATGATCTTCCAGGAACCGATGACCTCGCTGAACCCCACCATGACGGTGGGCGACCAGATCGCCGAAGCGATTCGCCAGCACCGCCGAGTGTCTTGGCGACAGGCACGTCAGGCCGCATTGCAAGTGCTGCAAGAGGTGAAAATCCCTGCCGCCGTCAACCGCTTCAATGATTACCCGCACCAGTTTTCGGGTGGCATGCGGCAGCGCGTGATGATCGCCATGGCCTTGGCCTGCAAACCTCGCGTGCTGCTGGCTGATGAACCCACCACGGCGCTGGACGTCACCATTCAGGCGCAAATTCTCAGTTTGTTGGCTGAACTGAAATCCGCACATGGGATGGCAGTGCTGTTCATTACGCACAATCTGGGCGTGGTCGCGCAGATCGCCGATCGGGTGGCCGTCATGTATGCCGGCGAAGTCGTGGAAACCGCAGATGTGGAGACGCTGTTCGCCCGTCCCACTCATCCCTATACCGAGGCGCTATTGCGTGCGATGCCGCGTGTCGATACGGATACCGATGTGCTGGAACCGATCGCCGGCAGCGTACCTGCCATTACGGCGATGCCTACCGGTTGCGCCTATGCGGCACGTTGTCCGCTGCGCCAGCCGAGCTGCGAACGGCAGCGGCCAGCGCTTGAGTCTGTGGGCGATGATCACCAGGTGCGCTGCTTAGTGCGTGCGCCCACGAGTCAAGGACGGCAATGAGCGAACTTTTGCAAGTACAAAATTTGGTCAAGCACTTCGAAATCGGGGGGGGCTGGCTCGGTGGCGCCCGGCAGGTGGTGCGTGCGGTTAATGATGTGTCGTTCTCCGTCGGCCGTGGCCAGTCGCTGGGGCTGGTGGGGGAGTCGGGCTGCGGTAAATCCACTGTGGCCCGCACGCTGTTGCGTCTGATTGAGCCTGACTCTGGCAGTATTCACTTTGACGGATGCGATTTGCGTCAGGCAGGAGCCGCTGAAATGCGGGCGTTGAGGCGCCGTATTCAGATTGTGTTCCAGGACCCGTATTCATCGCTGAATCCTCGCCTGACAGTGCGTCAGGCATTGGCCGAACCTCTGCGCGTGCATCGCCTGGGTAGCGCCGCGCAGATCGCGGCCAAGGTGGAGCAAACCATCCAGGAAGTCGGTCTGCCTATCTCGGCGCTGGACCGCTATCCGCACGAATTCTCGGGCGGACAGCGTCAACGGGTCGGCATCGCACGGGCACTCGTGCTGGATCCGGAACTGATTGTGGCCGATGAACCGGTCTCGGCGCTGGATGTTTCGGTGCAGGCGCAGATACTGCAATTGCTCGAACGTCTGAAGGTCGAACGCGGTCTGTCGTTTGTTTTTGTTTCTCACGACTTAGGTGTGGTGCGGCACTTTTGTGACACCGTATGCGTGATGTACCTGGGGCGCATCATTGAGCAGGGCGCGACGGCCCGGGTGCTGGATGCGCCATTGCATCCCTACAGTAAAGTCTTGCGGGATTCTTCTCCTGTGCCGGATCCGCAGGCACGTATCCGCTTGTCACGCATCGAAGGCGAGATTCCAGCTCCCACGAATCTGCCGCCTGGCTGCACTTTTCATCCCCGCTGCATCCATGCTCAACCTCATTGCGCCGCCAGCATTCCGGTGCTTGAGCCTCGTCATGAAGTGGGACGGGCAGTGGCCTGCTTTCATCCGCTGGGCAACTAGCCCCGTCGCCCGCTTTCCTCTCTAGAGGCGGTCGTCTCGGTGTAAACCCGCGCTTGTTGCACAGGCTCATGCTTGCGGTATATAGTTGAAACCTAAACTAATTAATCATCGGGAGGCCGCTGTTCCTCCGGATGAGTGTCGGTCTCACGGAGCCGCTGCAATGAAGATCGTCTGCCTGGGGGGTGGCCCCGCTGGTTTATACTTCGGCCTGTTGATGAAGCTGCGGGACCCGTCCAACGAGGTCACCGTCGTCGAGCGCAATCGACCCTACGACACCTTCGGCTGGGGCGTGGTTTTCTCCGATGCCACGATGGACAATCTGCGGCAGGCGGATCCTGTGTCGGCGCAAACCATCGGTGATGCCTTCAATCACTGGGACGACATCGAGATTCATTTCAGGGATCACAGTGTTCGCACCAGTGGACACGGATTCATCGGCATCGGTCGCAAGAAACTGCTGAACATTTTGCAGGCGCGCTGCGAAGAGGTCGGCGTCAAACTGGTTTTCGAGACACTGGTCCAAGACGATCAGGCCATGGCGCAACAGTACGACGCGGATCTGGTCATCGCGTCGGACGGGCTCAACAGCCAGGTGCGCACGCGCTATGCAGAGACGTTTGAACCCGATATCGATACGCGACGCTGCCGGTTTGTGTGGTTGGGTACGACCAAGGTCTTTGACGCGTTTACGTTTGCGTTTGTCCAAACGGAGCATGGCTGGTTTCAGGCACATGCGTATCGGTTCGAGGATGGGTTGTCGACGTTCATCGTCGAGACGCCCGATGAAACCTGGCAGGCCTCGGGCATCGGCGAGATGAGCCAGCAAGAGGGCATCGAGTTCTGTGAAAAGCTGTTCGCTCCCTGGCTTGATGGCCATCCGTTGATCAGCAATGCCGCGCATTTGAGGGGTGCGGCTATCTGGATCCGTTTTCCGCGCGTGATCTGCAATACCTGGGTGCGCTGGAATACCCTGGAGACACCGCGCGGCGAGCGTCGCGTGCCGGTGGTTCTGATGGGGGACGCGGCTCACACGGCGCATTTTTCCATCGGATCGGGTACCAAGCTGGCGCTGGAAGACGCGATAGAGTTGGCGCGTTGCCTGGGCGGCGCCGAAGTCGGACTGGAGCAGGGCCTGCAACATTACGAAGATGTACGCAGCGTCGAAGTCCTCAAGATCCAGAATGCGGCGCGCAATTCGACGGAATGGTTCGAAAACGTACAGCGTTATGCCGGGCTGGATCCCGAACAGTTTGCGTATTCGCTATTGACACGTTCACAGCGCATCTCGCACGAGAATTTGCGCATGCGCGATCCGGCGTGGCTGACGGGCTATGAGAGCCGATTGGCGCGACGAGCGGCGAGTCAGGTGGGCGCGACTGGCGAGGCCTCCCTGGCCGAGGCGGCGATGGGAAATGGCATTGCTGGCCGTCCGGCGAAGGTTGCCGAGGCCACGGCTGCACCCTTGCCAATGCTGACGCCGTATCGTGTACGTGGAATGGTAGTGCCGAACCGCATTGTCGTGTCTCCCATGGCGATGTATTCCTGCGTGGACGGGGTGCCGGGGGATTTCCATTTGGTGCATCTGGGCGCGCGCGCGCTGGGCGGGGCGGGTCTGGTGATGGTCGAGATGACTTGTCCCTCGGCGGACGGCCGGATTACGCCGGGTTGCCCGGGGTTGTGGAACGACGAGCAGGCGCGGGCGTTTAGACGGATCGTGGAATTTGTCCATGGCCAGAGTCCGGCGCGCATCGGAATACAGCTTGGGCACGCGGGCCGCAAGGGGTCGACGCAGGTGGGCTGGCAGCAGATGGATCATCCGCTGCCGTCCGGCAATTGGCCGCTGTTATCGGCATCGGCGTTGCCTTATCTGGCAGGTATCTCGCAGACGCCGCGCGCGATGACGCGCGAGGATATGGATCGTGTACGCGACGAGTTTGTGGCGTCGGCGCGGCGCGCGGCCGAGGCCGGCTTTGACTGGCTCGAGCTGCATTGCGCGCACGGCTATTTGTTGTCCAGTTTTATTTCGCCGTTGGCCAATCACCGAGACGATGCGTACGGCGGTAGTCTGGAAAATCGTTTGCGTTATCCCCTGGAGGTATTTCGTGCGGTGCGCGAGGTCTGGCCCGTCGATCTGCCTATGTCGGTGCGCATTTCGGCGCATGATTGGGTCGAAGGGGGCATTACCGCGGATGACGCGGTGCAAATCGCGATCGCCTTCAAGGCGGGAGGCGCGGACATGATCGATTGTTCTTCGGGGCAGGTCAGTCCGGACCAACAGCCTGTGTATGGCCGTATGTACCAAACGCCGTTTGCCGATCGGGTTCGCAACGAAGCGGGAATCGCCACGATTGCGGTGGGGGCCATCTTCGAGGCGGATCATGTGAACGGCATCATTGCATCGGGACGCGCCGATTTGTGCGCACTGGCGCGCCCACATCTGGCAGACGCCTCCTGGACACTGCGCGAGGCCGCCCGCGTCGGTTGCCGCGAGACGACGTGGCCAAAACAGTACGTGGCGGGCAAGCGCCAGTTGGAAACCAACTTCGAACGCGCCGCGCTGTTGGCGCAACAGGACGTGAAATGAGCGGATTGAGCGATGCGTTAACAGGGCGTCATGCGCTGATCACCGGCGGCGCGCGAGGTATCGGCCTGGCGTGCGCCCGGGCGCTGCAGCAGCGTGGGGCCACACTGACCCTATTGGGTCGAAATCAGACGGCACTGGACGAGGCCGTGGCGGCATTGGGTTCGCAGGCGACGGTGCGCGCGGTGGTGGCCGATATTGCCGACGAGGCCGCGGTACGGGCCGCGTTCGAACAGGCCACGCGCGACGCCGGCGCCGTGGATATCCTGGTCAACAATGCGGGCCAGGCGGTCAGCCAGCGATTCGATCGAACAGACGCGGCCTTGTGGCAATCCATGTTGGCGGTGAACCTGACGGGGACCTTTCACTGCACGCAAGCGGCGTTGCCCGGCATGTTGGCCGCCGGTTGGGGGCGCATTATCAACGTGGCCAGCACCGCGGGCCTGATCGGCTACGCCTACACCAGCGCGTATTGCGCGGCCAAGCATGGGGTGATGGGCCTGACGCGTGCCCTGGCGCTGGAGGTCGCGCGCAGGGGCATCACAGTGAACGCTGTCTGCCCGGGTTTTACGGAGACCAACATCGTGCGTGAGGCCGTCAGCAACATCGTCAGCAAGACGGGCCGTACGGCCGAGGCGGCACGAGACGAACTCGCCGCGCGCAATCCCCAAGGCCGGCTGGTGCAGCCCGAAGAGGTTGCGCAGGCTGTGGCCTGGCTGGCCTTGCCGGCTAGCGCGTCGATCAATGGGCAAGCCATCGCCGTCGATGGCGGTGAGGTCATGCCCGGCTGACTCATGCCCAATTCAACCGCCATCGGCAGAACATTCCTAATACTGAGTGCAGATCCGCAGGAGACATCATGACCGCAGCCCCTAACGAACACACCATGAAGCATCATCGTCGCCCCTATGCGGATTATGCGGCCCGGACTTTCCTGTGGCAGGTGTCGTCCGATGCCAAGGTTGCCACTATCACGCTGAATCGACCTGACCGCAAAAACCCGCTGACGTTTGATTCGTATGCCGAGCTCCGCGATCTGTTTCGCGGCCTGGTGCTCGCCACTGATATCAAGGTCGTGGTGGTGACCGGGGCAGGCGGCAATTTTTGCTCGGGCGGCGATGTGCACGAAATCATCGGCCCACTGACCAAAATGACGATGCCGGAGCTGCTGGATTTCACGCGGATGACGGGGGATCTGGTCAAGGCGATGCGCGCGTGCCCACAACCGATTGTGGCGGCGGTTGATGGGGTGTGCGCCGGGGCGGGGGCCATGGTCGCCCTGGCCTCGGATTTGCGCGTGGGTACCCCGGCGGCACGTACAGCATTCCTCTTTACTCGGGTGGGGCTGGCGGGCGCCGACATGGGAGCTTGCACCTTGCTGCCGCGCATGATCGGTCAAGGCCGTGCCTCGGAGTTGCTCTATACCGGCCGCGCGATGACCGCGGACGAGGGCGCGCAATGGGGTTTTTTCAATAGTTTGCATGACAGTGCCGGGTTGTTGGAGGCTGCGCAAACGCTGGCTGCGCAACTCGCCGCGGGTCCGACCTTTGCACACGGCATGACCAAAAAACTGCTGCACCAGGAATGGAACATGGGCGTGGACGAGGCTATTGAGGCCGAGGCTGAGGCGCAGGCCATTTGCATGCAGACGCGTGATTTTCATCGCGCGTACGAGGCATTCGTCGCCAAGCAAAAACCGGTATTCGAAGGGGATTGAAATGGCCGGCGCAAAGGTGGCTGACACGACGTTCGCTTAGACGGCCACGGTTAGCCATCGCAATCATCATCGCATTGCAAGGGGAACATTATGGAACGCTCTGCCCATCTGGATACCTACGCACGAGATCATTTACCACCACCCGATGAGTGGCCCGAGTTCTTGCTCGATGGTCCCGATGTGAATTACCCCTCCCGCTTGAATTGCGCGGTAGAGCTGGTCGATGCCATGGTGGCGCGCGGTGACGGTGGCCGGATCGCCCTGCGTTGGCCTCAGGACGGCCAGCCCAGGACGATGACCTACGCGCAATTGCAAGCCCTGACCAATCGCATTGCCCATGTGCTGACCGAGGACATGCAATTGGTGCCTGGCAATCGCTTATTGCTGCGCGGCCCCAACAATCCGATGATGGCCGCGTCGTGGTTGGCGGCGATCAAGGCGGGCCTGGTGACGGTGCCGACGATGCCGCTGTTGCGTGCCAAAGAACTGAAGCAGATTATCGACAAGGCTCAAGTATCGGCGATGCTGTGCGACACGCAATTGCGTGTCGAGGCCGAATATTGTTTGCAGCCCGGGCACGAACATCACTGCGCGCCACTGCGCCAGATCATGTTGTTTAACGACACTGCGCCCGACGCCCTGGATACATTGGCGACGGCCAAGCCAGACGATTTCACGGCATGTGACACCGCGGTCGACGACGTGTGCCTGATTGCCTTTACCAGTGGCACGACGGGCATGCCCAAAGGGTGTATGCATTTTCATCGTGACGTGCTGGCCATGTGCGATCTGTTTCCTCGCCACGTGATCAAGCCCCAGCCGGATGATGTTTTTTGCGGCACGCCTCCGTTGGCGTTTACATTCGGTCTAGGCGGACTGCTGTGTTTTCCGCTACGGGTAGGGGCCAGCGTCGTGTTGGCCGAGAAATTGAATCCCGAGACGCTGATGGCGTTGATTCAGGATTTTCGCGCCACGATCGTCTTTACCGCGCCCACGTTCTATCGTCAGATGGCGGCGCTCGCGGATAAATATGACATTCGCTCGCTGCGCAAGAGTGTTTCGGCAGGCGAGGCATTGCCCGATGCGACACGACAGTTGTGGAAGCAGGCCACGGGTATCGAGATGATCGATGGTATCGGCGGCACCGAGATGATTCACGTGTTCGTATCCAGCCCGCCCGATGAAGTCCGTCCCGGCGCGATCGGCAAAGTAGTGCCGGGGTATGTCGCTTGCGTGGTGGATGACAACATGCAGCCCGTACCGAATGGCACGGCGGGGCGCCTGGCGCTCAAAGGGCCCACGGGTTGCCGCTATTTGGCCGACGATCGCCAGCGTCGCTTCGTGCAGCATGGATGGAATCTGCCTGGCGACACGTTTGTGCAGGACGACGATGGCTATTTCTTTTACCAGGCACGCAATGACGACATGATCGTCTCGGCGGGTTACAACATTGCCGGCCCCGAGGTCGAGGATGCCTTGCTGCGTCACGAGGCTGTGGCGGAGTGCGGCGTGGTGGGCAAACCGGACGAAGAGCGTGGCCAGATCGTCAAGGCCTTTGTCGTGCTCAAGCCGGGTTACGAGCCCTCGTCCGAGTTGTCGGAGGCGCTGCAGCGATTTGTGAAGGGCACAGTGGCGCCCTACAAGTATCCACGCGCTATTGCTTTTGTCTCATCGCTGCCGCGTACCGAAACGGGCAAATTGCAGCGATTCGCGTTGCGAAAAATGGCGTAGACGCACGATGCTTGCCGCGTCGCAGCGAGACTCGGGCCGGTTGTGGTTTGACGCAATTTTTGATGATTTATGTCTGTGCATACAGGCCGTTTTTAATACAACAAGGTGATCCCATGGATATTTTGCAACCGCCAGACTGGACGCCGCCGCGCGGCTACTCGAACGGAGTGATGACGCAAGTCGCAGTGGGTGACCGACTGGTGTTTGTGGGTGGACAGGTGGGCTGGAATGGTCTGCAGCAGTTCGAGACCGATGACCTTGCCGAACAGGTGCGCCAGGCTTTATTGAATGTGATGGCGATCTTGACCGAGGGCGGAGGCAAGCCAGAGCACATTGTGCGCATGACTTGGTATGTGAAGGATAAGCGCGAGTATGTCGCGGCTTATCCCGAGATCGGCAAGCACTATCGGGAAATCGTCGGGCGCCATTTCCCGCCGATGAGTGCGGTCGAGGTGGCGGATCTGGTTGAGGACCGCGCCAAGGTCGAGATCGAGGTGACCGCCGTGATTCCGGCGTGACCCTGCGGAAAAAAAGGGCTGGCAACAGCAAGATTTATGGCCGAGCCCTCGACGCCCTATGGTCAGTTGTCCGCAACGATCTTGAAACTTGCCGTCTGCCGCGTGATGAGGCCATTGGATACGACGAACGTGTCGGTTCCAAACTCAACTTTTGATGTGGCAGATTTGCATGTCCATTCCACGTAGGCCAAATCCTCGTGGATCACCGCCACGTCGGTGCGCCATGTTGCGGCAGGCAGGTCATTGATCAGTTTGGCATACATCAACGCGATCTCTCGTGATCCAAGGTAGGTGTCCCCATTGACGATGACCACGGCGTTTTCCGCATAGTGGGTCGACACTTTGACAGCATTCTGCTCACCGAGCGCGGCTTCGTGGCTGGCAAGAACTTGTTCAGTAGTAGGCATGATGTGATTTCTCGTAGATAGTTAACTGACTGCTTGTCGTCAGCGGAGTGAAACGCTGAATACCCGCTTTCTGAAAAGTTGTTCTCGGTCGTCATGGTGATGATGCTTCCTGAGCCCTGGCGGGGAGAACCCGCCAGGGCGTTGATCAAGAAACCGAAATCACCACTTTCCCGCGGAGCGGCTCGCCATTAACCTCACCTCGCTCCAATGCGGCGTGGGCTTCCGGGATCTGCGCTAGCGAAAACCTGGCGCCAATGATCGGGCGGATGCGACCATTCTCAAGCAGCGTCTTGAGAGCCTGCAACTTGCCCCGGTTCTGGCGAGTGAAGACAAAGTGATACTCGGCGTTCACGCCCCATGCTGCGATGAGGTTCTGTGGCGTGGCCAGATCGACCAGCGTCACGACGCGGCCGCCGTCGCTGAGTACGTGAGGTGACTGGCTCAGTGTTAGGCCTCCAATCGTGTCGAACACCACATTCACGCCCTTGCCACCCGTCAAGCGGGCGATCTCTTGCACGTAGTCCTGGGTGGCGAAGTCAATGGCGTAATCTGCGCCCAACTCGCGCACGAACTCTAGATCAATGCCCCGGGCGGTCGTGTAGACGGTTGCGCCCAGTGTCTTGGCCAGCTGAATCGCGACGGACCCAACGCCCCCTGCCCCACCGTGAATCAGCACGGACTCCGCCGGACCCAGCTTTGCTCGCGAGACGAGGGATTCCCACGCGGTTCCGCCCACGAGAGTCATAGAAGCAGCCTCTTCGTGCGACAGATTCGCAGGCTTGTGCGTCACCAATGCTTCCGGGACGACGTTGTACTCGGCGTAGGAGCCTCCCTTGGGACCAAAGATCTTGGGGGTGTAGAACACTTCGTCACCCACCTTGAAGTCGATCACGCCGGGGCCCACCTTTTCGATCACGCCTGAGACGTCATGGCCGGTGATGGCAGGCAGGGGAACATACTCCGGATAGTCGCCCCGGCGAATCTGGTAGTCGAGAGGGTTGATGGCAGTGGCGATCACGCGCACCAACAGCTCACCGGTCTCTACTTCAGGAATTGCCACGTCCTGCAGCTCAAAGCTGTCATGGCCGCCAAACTTCTTAAGAATCATCGCTTTCATTTCAATCTCCATTTCTGTAAAAAGAAATATCGGGAAATTCCGATATTTAGTGGTAAAAAAATTACAGCTCTTTCCCTATGATGGCGGCAAGAGCGCTGATGGTTGCTTCGTTCCGCTTGTAGTAGGTCCACTGACCAATCCGCCTGACTTCGACCAAGCCCGCTCGTTGCAGCGTTGCAAGATAATCAGACACTGTTGACTGCGATAGCCCGACGCCTTCTTGAATACTGCTGACGCAGACGCCGACCGTAAGAACGTCCCCTTCATCCTGCGGAGGGAAATTGTTCGCCGGATCCTTCAAACCTTTCAAGATTTCAAGGCGCGTACGGTTTGAGAGGGCTTTGAATATTTCGAGTAAATCCATGATGTGATTATATCGAAATTTACCGATATGTCAATGCGAGGTGCAGGGCAGTCCGCAGGGACTGACCTATGCCCGGTCTCATCCCTCCAGGGACGCTTTATGCCTAGGATGCGTTTGGCTAGATTCGTCAGGCTTTCATCCCGGCGAAGACAGCCTCGGCCGCATCCAGCGTGGCGTCAATGACCTCGTCGTCGTGAGTGGCTGACACGAAGCCGGCTTCGAACGCCGACGGCGCGAAGTGCACGCCGCGATCCAGCATGGCATGAAAGAAGTGCTTGAACGCTTCGGTGTCACCTGTCGATACCTCGGCAAACGAGGTGGGCACCGTGTCGCGGAAGTACAGGCCGAACATACCGCCGATGGCGTCGGTCGCGAACGGAATGCCGGCGGCCTGGGCGCGCTGGCGCAGTCCGTCTGTCAGACGCAAGGTTTGCTTGGAGAGCTGTTCATAGAAACCTGGCTGGGCGATCAGGCGCAGCGTGGCCAGACCGGCGGCCACCGCTACCGGGTTGCCCGATAGCGTTCCCGCCTGATAGACCCCGCCCAGCGGCGCGAGGTGGGCCATCAGGTCGGCACGGCCACCCAGCGCGCCGATGGGCATGCCGCCGCCGATGACCTTGGCCAGCGTCGTCAGGTCAGGTTTGATGCCCGTCAGGCCCTGTACGCCCTGGGGTCCCACACGAAAACCGGTCATGACTTCGTCAAAGATCAGCACGGCGCCGTGCTGCGTGCAGACGTCGCGCAGCCCTTGCAAAAACCCGTCGGCCGGTTTGATCAGGTTCATGTTGCCGGCCACCGGTTCGACGATCACGCAAGCGATGTCGGCGCCATGTTGAGCGAAGGCGGTCTGCACCGCAGTCAGGTTGTTGTACTCCAGCGTCAGCGTGTGCGCCACGAATTCAGGCGGTACGCCAGCCGAACTGGGGTTGCCGAACGTCAGCAGCCCCGAGCCGGCCTTGACCAGCAGGCTATCCGAATGCCCGTGGTAGCAGCCTTCGAATTTGACGATCTTGGCACGGCCGGTGGCGCCGCGAGCCAGGCGTATCGCGGTCATCGTCGCTTCGGTGCCCGAGGTCACCAGGCGCACGCTATCCAGCGAGGGCAGGCGCTCGATGAGCGTTTCGGCCAGTTTGACCTCGGCCAGGGTGGGGGCGCCAAAGGACAGGCCGTCCAGGGCGGCTTCGCGCACGGCCAGGACAACCTCGGGATGGGCATGCCCGAGAATGGCGGGGCCCCAGGAGCCGATGTAGTCGATGTAGCGAGTGTCTTCTTCGTCCCACACATACGGACCTTGTGCGCGCTTGATAAAGCGCGGCGTGCCGCCCACCGAACGGAAGGCGCGTACGGGCGAGTTGACGCCGCCGGGAATGCTGCGGCAGGCGCGATCAAAAAGCTGGGCGTTGGTCGACATGATGTGCGGCTTGAGAAAAACGCGGCGGCGGTGCCGTCGCTGGGTGATGATGAAAAGTCCGAAGACGCTAGGATAAACCCTTTGATTTTTGCCTTGCCCGAAGACGGAGCATTGCATGGCGCTCAATCGGGTATCGGGCCGTCCGTAGCTACGCGATAAATGGCGCTGTGCAAGCGACAGCGGCCGCCTGGATATCAGGGGCCTCGAAGAGCCCGGTGATGACCGCGATGCTGTCCGCACCCGCCTGGGCGACTTGGGGCGCCAGCGCCGGCGTGATACCGCCGATGGCGACCACGGCGGCGCGTGTCGAGTTACCCGATATCCTTGCATGGGCCTTGGCGTGCTCTGTCGCCAGGGCGCGTGCCTGCGCGAGCAGACTCAACGGCGCTTGCACCGCTTGCGGCTTGGTGGGGGAGGAAAATACCGCGCCAAACGCGATGTAATCCGCGCCGGCATCGAGCAAAGTTTGCGCTCGATCCAGTTCGTTGTAGCAGGATGCGCCTAGGATCAGGCCGGGACCCGCATCGGCGCGCGCCTGGGCCAGATCACCGTCGTCGCGACCCAGATGGGCACCGTCGGCGCCGACCTCCAGGGCAAGCCGCCAGTGATCATTGATAAGAAATACGACGCCCAACTCGCGGCACAGTGGCGCGAGTGCCCGGGCCTGTGCGGCGCGTTGCACAGAGTCGGCGTTTTTACGGCGTAGCTGGAGGGCGCGCATGCCTCCCGCGGCTGCGGTGCGCACGGCGTGGAGCAGGCGGTCAGTATCGTCCCATTCGGGGGTGACGCCGTACAACCCGGAGGGAAAGCGCAAAGCGGTCATGACGTTGCGATCCGGTTGGGGATGCGACGGCCCATGCCGGCCAGGAATGCCTTGGCCAGGGTTTCATCCGCGTGAAGCAAGGCCTGCTCGACGGCCTTGGGCATCTCTAGCCCCTGCGCCAGCATGGCCGCAGCCGCGACGGCTGCGACCCCACCCGTGTCGGCATTGCGATCGGGTGGGGGCTGCCAGGGCCAGGTGACGGTTTGACCGCCCGGGCCCAGTAGTACATTGGCATGATGTCCGGGGCGCACGGGAGAGCCCAGCACCAGGACCCACTGCGCGCCACCCGCCGCAAGGGCGTGCATGGGGCTGGGGGCGTCGCCGATGTTGATTTCGCCATCGGCGTGCCATTGCGCCAGTCGCAGATGTTCAACCACGACCAGATCGGTTTGGGGCAGCACCAGTTCGAGAGTGGCGGCCAGCAGGTCTTCGGCGTCGTCCTCTGCCGCGACGTCGGACGCCACCAAGCTTCGATGCCCCAGGTGCAGCACCAGTGGCACCTGACTGTAGTCAGCCGCGATCTGAGCTACCACGCTGGCGGTCTCGGCACTGTATAGTCCACCGACTTTAATGGCTTGTACCGGCATGTCTTCGAGCAGGCAGCGAGCCTGATCGTCGAGCAGTTCGGCCGAAATGGGATGGATGTCTTCGATTCCGGCAGTATCCTGCACGGTGAGGGCAGTCGCGGCGGCCAAGCCGTGGCAGCCCAGGCGGGCACTGGTTACTGCGTCCGCCGGGAGACCGTCGGCGCCAGAGGGGTCGACAGGGCCAAAAATCAGAATGAGAGGGGGAGTCACTGGGTCAAAGGCTGCGTGAAAAGACGGAGGTATTCCGGGCCACATGGCGGCAAATCGGGCAACCCCTATTGGGTTTCGGTAAGATTGCCCCATTCTAATGGATGCGACCTGTGCTTTGTCCGTGTTGGACAAGCCTGCCGCCAGTTGATGTAACAGAGAAAAGACAATTATGCGTACTTGGATGTGTTTGATTTGTGGCTGGGTATACGATGAAGAGTCTGGCTTGCCCGAAGAGGGCATTGCGCCGGGTACCCGCTGGGAAGACGTCCCGCCAAACTGGGTCTGTCCCGAGTGCGGTGCCCGGAAAGAAGATTTTGAACTGATGGAAATCTGAACGTGCGGGCGGTGCTGCCGCCTCACGGACGGCCCCAAGGGGGGGCTATGACCGACGAACATTACGATACGCACGCCAATGACGACGACATGTCGCAGGCGCCGGCCACCGATTTTTCCAACCAGTTCCTGATTGCCATGCCGCAGATGGTTGAGGGCAATCTGGCGGGTTCGGTCATTTATATTTGCGAACACACCCAGCGCGGCGCACTGGGGCTGGTCATCAATCGCCCTACAGACTTGACGTTGTCCGGCCTGCTGGAGCGCATCGACCTGAAGCTGGAAATCCAGCCGGTCCATGAGTCGCTGGTATTTTTCGGCGGGCCCGTGCAGACCGATCGTGGTTTCGTGCTGCATGCGCCGGCCGGAGACTACAGTTCCAGTATCAAAATGGGCGATCTGGCGCTGACCACCTCGCGCGATGTGTTGCAAGATGTCGCCGACGGCAATGGACCTGCACGCCTCCTCGTGACACTGGGGTATGCCGGCTGGGGAGCAGGCCAACTCGAAAGCGAGATGGCTCAAAACGCCTGGCTGAATGTGGGCGCCGACGCCAACATCATTTTTGAGGTGCCGCCCGAGGATCGCTATCCGGCCGCCCTGAAACTGCTGGGTGTGGATCCGGTCATGCTGTCCGGCGGTGCGGGGCATGCCTGAGGAAACGCTGCTGGCGTTCGATTTCGGTGAAAAGAAAATCGGCGTTGCGATCGGCAATACGCTGACCGGCCAGGCACGCCCACTCGAAATCATTTTCTCCGAGGTACGCGACGCCCGTTTTGGGCGAATCGCGCAGTTGCTAGAAGAATGGCAGCCCCACCGCGTCGTTGTCGGCCTGGCTTTGGCGTCGGATGGCGGCGAGCAACCCGCTACCGCACGATGCCGCCGCTTTGCAAATCAACTCCACGGCCGTTTTGGCGTGGACGTCGAGCTCGTCGACGAACGGGGCTCCAGCATGGAGGCCCAACAACTTCTGGGCACTCATGCCGCCGACGACGCCGTGGCCGCCACGGTCATTCTGCAACGCTACCTGGACGCGTTGCCATGATGGTTCACGCCAATCACAGGTATGATGCTGGCCGGCCAGCAGTACGCCCTGCGGGAGGGTGCGCCGTGGTCCAGGGAGCTTGAAACTTGTCATTACTAAAGTTGCCACGCGTTGTCCTGCGCCTGATTCTCGTGGCGCTGTGGGTAATTGTCGGCCTACTCTGCGTGGGCCTGGTATATCCATTCCTGAGCCTGTCCGCACGCGCCTGGCTCAACCGCTACTGGTCCCGTCGCCTCATGTCGTTCTGTGGCATCAAGGTAGTCGTCAGCGGCGAGGCATTATTGACGGGCCCCGTCCTGTGGGTCGCCAATCATGTCTCCTGGATCGACATTTTCGTCGTGAACTCCGTTCGCGCCACGGCTTTCGTCGCCAAAAGTGAAATTCGCAGTTGGCCGTTGGTAGGCTGGCTTGCCGCCGGCGCAGGCACCCTTTTCATCGAACGGGGCCAACGCCACGCCGTGCAGGCCGTCAGCGAAGCTGCCCAGGCCCGTTTCCGACAAGGCGCCGCCGTCGGCCTTTTCCCCGAAGGCACGACGAGCGTGGGCGACACCGTTCGCCCCTTCCACGCCAGCCTCTTCGAACCTGCCCGCATCGCCGGCGTTCCCATCCAGCCCGTCGTACTCCGTTTCCTGCATCACGGCCAACGCAGCCCGCTGGCGTCCTTCGTCGGCGAAGAAACGCTCGCAGCCAACATCTGGCGCGTCCTCGGTGAAACAGGCCTCTGCGTCGAAGTCGAATTCGTCGCACCTCTCAGCACGCAAACCGCCGAGGGTCAGCCCATGACCCGACTTGAGCTTTCTAAACAGGCGCGTAGTGCTATTTTGGAGCGGTTGTAGGTGAGTTCTTGAGGCGCCGTTGCAGGGCGAGCGTCGCGGGTCGGTCCCGCCCGGCCTGATCGAAATGGCTCGGGCGCGCCAGGAGGCGCCCTCGGTCCCCTGCGGGGACTGC
>NZ_BAAGYU010000020.1:0-3739 GCF_054779135.1 Bordetella tumulicola
CCCCGGTGGCTCGCCACGGCGGGCCGCGCCCGGTCATAGGGTAAGTCCAGTTGGTCGGGTAACCCCGATAGCCGGTCCTTCCAATAGCCCACTTGGCTGGCGATCACGCTCTGCGGATCGTCCTCGTCGCCCAGGACCTGGTGCTGCCACAAGGTATAGTCCGCGTACTGCACCGGCAGCGCGCGCCACTGCGGCGCCTGGCCTCGCCGCCGCGCGTCGTACGCGCTGACCAAGTCTCGCGACAATGGCGTGATCGACCAACCGTCATTGGCGATATGGTGCAACAGCAATAACAGCACGTGCTTCTGTTCGGCCACCCGGAACAGCCATACTTTCAGCGGGATATCTTTTTCCAGGTCAAAGCAGTGCGCCGCAGCTTCCGACAATGGCTCGGGTAACGCTGTCTCGTTGGTTTCCACTTTCTTGAAAACCAGCTGCACCTCGTGCATCGGAATGATGCGCTGCACTGCGGTCCCATCGACTTCGGGAAACACCGTGCGCAGGCTTTCGTGGCGTTGCAGTACATCCAGGATCGCGTGATGCAGGGCCTCGCGATCCAGCTTTCCTTCCAGATGCAAGGTCAACGGCGTGTTGTAGGTTGCGCTCGGGCCGTCGATCTGGTCCAGCAGCCACAAGCGCTTTTGTGCGTACGACAGCGGCAGTTCCGCCGGCCGTTGCTGTGGTCGCAGCGCCGGGCGCACGGTGCGCGCTTCGTCCAGTTGCTGCGCCAGGCTCGCCACCGTGGATGACTCGAACAGTGTGCGGATCGCCACCTCGACACCCAATATCGAGCGCACGCGGCTGATCAGCCGTGTGGCTAGCAGCGAATGGCCGCCCAGGTCGAAGAAGTCATCGTCGATCCCGACTCGGTCCAGGCCCAGCACCTCGGCAAACAGCCTGGCCAGGATCTCTTCTTGTGGCGTGCGTGGCTCTCGGCCCAGGCCGGCCACGAACGCCGGCGCCGGTAGCGCCTGGCGGTTCAGCTTCCCGTTCGGCGTCAGTGGCAATGCCTCCAGTAGCATCACCGCCGCCGGCACCATGTACTCCGGCAAGCGGGAACCTACGTAGCTCCTCAATTCCGACGCCAGCTTGCTCAGGTCTCGGAACTGGGCAGGACGATTCGTATAGGTAGAGGGCTCTGATACCACGCCTTCCGGACGATACAGATCGGTCAAGACCTGCGTACCGATGGATTCCTCATCCACCAACAGCACATCAAAGCTGCCCTCCGATGATCCAGGGCTCCAGGTCGTTGCTACCCAATAACCCAAGCGGGCAAGCGCTTGAAACTCAGTCGGATCCACCTCTCGGGTGCGTGCGCCTGCGTCTCGAAGCTCACCGTCGGCTGACTGACCTTCTCGCAACGCTTTCGCCGCGTTCACTTCCGCAGCTACCCGGGCGTTGGGCACTTCCCGGATGCGCAAACAGGAAGGGCGTTGTGTGGTGAGTCTTCTGGAAAGATCCTCCAGAGAATTTATATCTTGGCCCCACGATAGCGTTGGCGCTGTAGCCAAGGAGTAGCGTTGAGCAGGTTCCCTGTGCAGAACCACGTCGTAGCGATAACGGCTTAGTTCATTATGGGCAATATCCCGCTTCAGTTGGACATCGATTCCAATAGGAAAGGGCGCCTTTGCCTGCAAAGCGGGAAAGAATTCTGGGTCAATCACCAGCTCTTTTTCCGTCAACAGTCTGCGCCCTATCGCCCTCTGCAGGTCGGCCACGTCGCGCGAGCCGTTCGTTCGACATAACTCCACTGCCGTGGAGAAGACCCGCAGCAAGCCGCGGTGGCGAACGTCTCCGACGAACACCTGGCCGCCAGGTTTTACCAAGCGCAACGCGCCTTGCAAAACCTCAGTCAGGTAGTCGGCCGTCGGGAAGTACTGCACCACCGAGTTGAGAACGATCGTGTCGAAAAAATTCTCCGGAAGATCATCGAGAACGTGCGCCGCGCGCACATCCAGATGCACCTTCTTGGCAAGCTGCTCAGACCGTTCGACGCGGGCGCGTAGCTTCTCGATCGCAATCGCGGAAAAGTCCGCGCCCCAATACTCGGAACATTGTGGGGCTACGCAAGACAACAACAGGCCATTCCCGACGCCGATCTCCAACACCCGTCGTGGATTCAGAGATAGGATCCTCTTGACCGTCTTGTCTCTCCAGTCCCGCATTTCGTCCAATGGGATCGGCTCGCCGTCGTAGCTGCTGTTCCAGCCGCCGAAATCCTCCTCGAAAATCTCATTTTCCCGTTGATCGTAGGACCCTTCGTAGATCTGCCGCCATTCTTCTACTTGCTGCTCGACCTGGGCGTTGTCCGTGTCGGGTAGCGCTTCATCGCTTGCCACTACATAGCCGACCAGCTGTCTCTCGCCCGGTCGATCTTCGCGCATCATCACCGCGGCTTGGTTCACCGAAGGGTGGCTCAGCAGTACGCTTTCGATCTCGCCCGGCTCGATGCGATACCCGCGGACCTTTACCTGCTCGTCCGCGCGGCCTACAAAATCCAACACGCCGTCCGGGCGCCACTTGACCACGTCGCCTGTGCGATACATCCGGCTGCCCGGCGGGCCAAACGGGTTCGCCACAAACCGTTCCGAGGTCAGACCTCTTCGACCCAGATAGCCTCGCGCCAGACCTGCGCCGCAGATGTATAGCTCGCCAGCCACGCCCGGCGGCACCAGCTGCAATCCTTCGTCCAACACGTAGACCTGCGTATTCGAGATCGGGCGACCGATCGGTGGCCGCTCGCCCCCCGATAAGGGATCACTAATCGTCGCACATACCGTGCCCTCGGTCGGCCCGTACGCATTGAGCATCCGGCGGCCTGCGGACCATCGGTTCACCAATTCCCCCGAACACGCCTCGCCGACAACGAGCAAGGTGGGCAGCGCGTCAGTACCCACCTCTTCGTGCTCTGTGCTGGCTAGGACCGAGGGAGGAATCAGGGCATGGCTGATATGGTGGGATCTTATTTTCTGAACAAGCGCCGTGCCCAACAAAGCGCCCGGTTTAGGCAGGATCAAAGAGGCCCCCACGCCGAGTGCCATAAGCAGCTCCCACAGCGTTGCATCGAAGCTAAGCGACGCGAACTGCAGGACGCGGCTGTCCGCGCTTAGGCCGAGTCGTTCGATCTGGCCGTTGGCCAAGTTGGAGAGCCCGGCATGCGAGACGACGACGCCCTTAGGGATTCCGGTCGAGCCGGAGGTGTAGATGACGTAGGCGGCATGCAGCAGATGAAGCGGTGCGATGCGCTGTGCATCGGTGAGGTCTGCGGCGGATTGGACCGCGCACTGCGCGATCACGGCCGGGTCGTCCAGCCGCAGCAGTTCGGTGTCTGGTGGCAGGCTGCCGGCCAGCGTCGCGGTCGTGATCGTGCACACCGGACGGGCGTCTGCCAGCATGAACCGCAGGCGATCCCGTGGATAGGTCGGATCCAGCGGCAAGTACGCCGCCCCGGACTTGACGATGCCCAGCAGCGCCACCACCATATCGAGCGACCGTTCCAGGCACAGGCCCACCACGCTCTCGGGGCCTATGCCGCGGCTGATCAGGCCGTGCGCCAGGCGGTTGGCGCGGGCGTTGAGTTCGGCGTAGCTCAACTGCTCGTCCTCGTACACTACTGCGGTTGCCTGGGGATCGCGGCGCACCTGTGCTTCGAACAACGCGGGCAGCGTGGCGGCGGTCACCTCGCGAGCGGTATCGTTCCAGTCGTGCAATATCTGGTGCCGCTCTTGGGCACTGA
>NZ_BAAGYU010000021.1:0-1074 GCF_054779135.1 Bordetella tumulicola
ACGTTGACCACGGCAAAACGACGTTGACGGCAGCGATCACGACGGTGTTGTCGGCGCAGTTTGGTGGGGAAGCCCGCGGCTACGACCAGATCGACGCGGCGCCAGAAGAGAAGGCGCGTGGTATTACGATTAACACGTCGCACGTGGAATACGAGACGGCAGCGCGGCACTATGCGCACGTTGACTGCCCGGGTCACGCGGACTACGTCAAGAACATGATTACGGGTGCAGCGCAGATGGACGGCGCGATCCTGGTGGTGTCGGCCGCAGACGGTCCGATGCCGCAAACGCGCGAGCACATTCTGCTGAGCCGCCAGGTTGGCGTGCCGTACATCATCGTGTTCCTGAACAAGGCGGACATGGTTGATGACGCCGAGCTGCTCGAGCTGGTGGAAATGGAAGTTCGCGAGTTGCTGTCGAAGTACGACTTTCCGGGCGACGATACGCCGATCGTGAAGGGTTCGGCCAAGCTGGCGCTCGAAGGCGACAAGGGCGAGTTGGGCGAGCAAGCGATTCTGGCGTTGGCCGAAGCGCTGGACACGTACATTCCGACGCCTGAGCGTGCGATTGACGGTGCGTTCCTGATGCCGGTGGAAGACGTGTTCTCGATCTCGGGTCGTGGCACGGTGGTGACGGGTCGTATCGAGCGCGGTATCGTGAAGGTCGGCGAAGAAATCGAAATCGTGGGCATCAAGCCGACGGTCAAGACGACGTGCACGGGCGTGGAAATGTTCCGCAAGCTGCTCGACCAAGGTCAAGCGGGCGACAACGTGGGTATTTTGTTGCGCGGCACCAAGCGCGAAGACGTCGAGCGCGGCCAGGTGTTGGCCAAGCCGGCGTCGATCACGCCGCACACGGAGTTCACGGCCGAGGTGTACATTCTGTCCAAGGAAGAGGGTGGCCGTCATACGCCGTTCTTCAATGGTTATCGTCCCCAGTTCTACTTCCGTACGACGGACGTGACGGGTTCGATCGACCTGCCCAAGGACAAGGAAATGGTTCTGCCGGGTGACAACGTGTCGATGACGGTCAAGCTGTTGGCCCCGATCGCCATGGAAGAAGGTCTGCGTTTCG
>NZ_BAAGYU010000022.1:0-616 GCF_054779135.1 Bordetella tumulicola
ACCTGCCGGTGTGGCGCTGAACCAAAGCCAGCAATCGCTGGCGGGGTACTTCGACCGGTCGTGGAACAACGCCGACCCGGGCATGGCGCAGCACTTTGCAGCGCTGTCGCGTGCGTCCAGCGGCAGCGGCTACAGCGATATGCTGAATTCCTTGTCCAGCCGCGCCACGCATGCGCAATCCATCGCGTTGGTCAACTCGGCCGGCACGATCCTGGGATCGTCGATGAGCTGCCCGGCGTTTGAAGGCCAGAGCACCTTGTTGCGCGAGGGTAACTGCGTATGGGGCCAGGTAGGCGGACGCTGGAGCGATCAGGATAGTTCCGGCGAAACGATCGGTTATGACGTGTCCAACACCAGTTACCGCGTTGGTGTCCAACACCAGATCGCGCCGAATTGGTATCTGGGCGGCTCGGCCGCCATTGGGCAAAGTTGGGCGCATATCCGAGGCGGGTCGAGCGGCGATGGCGACATTTACGACGGTTCGATCACGCTCAAGCATATCAAGGGTCCATGGCAGGTGGCGGGTTCGCTGGCGTTGGCCAGCGGCTCGTTCGACAACCATCGGCAGGTGAGCATTCCCGGGGTCAACGAAAGGCTGGACAGCGATTCGGATACG
>NZ_BAAGYU010000023.1:0-3626 GCF_054779135.1 Bordetella tumulicola
TTTCGGGCTCGGCAGTCGGTGAGGTCAGGGTAAACCCTGGTATCCAGATGGTCGGGGGTGGTGTGGAAGTGGATGTGAAGTCAGGTCGATGGGCAGGTTCTTCGATTTGACAGCTTGCAAAAAAGCCTTCATAATCTCGTTTCTGTGCTGCTCAAGCAGTACTTGCTCTTTAACAACTAAACAACCGATAAGTGTGGGCGCTTGGTAGGGTGGCGCAGCGGTTCTCCGATTCGTTGGGGGATGGCTGCACAAGCTAAACAAATCAAGCGCACACATTTGAAGTGAAGTACCTTGGATGTCAATGATATTCATGGAACCTCATTTCCTTTGAGTGAAGTGCCATGGCCTTTCGGGGTGATGGTGCGCGAATTAAACAGAGATTAAACTGAAGAGTTTGATCCTGGCTCAGATTGAACGCTAGCGGGATGCTTTACACATGCAAGTCGAACGGCAGCGCGGACTTCGGTCTGGCGGCGAGTGGCGAACGGGTGAGTAATGTATCGGAACGTGCCCAGTAGCGGGGGATAACTACGCGAAAGCGTGGCTAATACCGCATACGCCCTTATGGGGAAAGCGGGGGACCTTCGGGCCTCGCACTATTGGAGCGGCCGATATCGGATTAGCTAGTTGGTGGGGTAAAGGCTCACCAAGGCGACGATCCGTAGCTGGTTTGAGAGGACGACCAGCCACACTGGGACTGAGACACGGCCCAGACTCCTACGGGAGGCAGCAGTGGGGAATTTTGGACAATGGGGGCAACCCTGATCCAGCCATCCCGCGTGTGCGATGAAGGCCTTCGGGTTGTAAAGCACTTTTGGCAGGAAAGAAACGGCTCCGGATAATACCTGGGGCAACTGACGGTACCTGCAGAATAAGCACCGGCTAACTACGTGCCAGCAGCCGCGGTAATACGTAGGGTGCAAGCGTTAATCGGAATTACTGGGCGTAAAGCGTGCGCAGGCGGTTCGGAAAGAAAGATGTGAAATCCCAGAGCTTAACTTTGGAACTGCATTTTTAACTACCGGGCTAGAGTGTGTCAGAGGGAGGTGGAATTCCGCGTGTAGCAGTGAAATGCGTAGATATGCGGAGGAACACCGATGGCGAAGGCAGCCTCCTGGGATAACACTGACGCTCATGCACGAAAGCGTGGGGAGCAAACAGGATTAGATACCCTGGTAGTCCACGCCCTAAACGATGTCAACTAGCTGTTGGGGCCTTCGGGCCTTGGTAGCGCAGCTAACGCGTGAAGTTGACCGCCTGGGGAGTACGGTCGCAAGATTAAAACTCAAAGGAATTGACGGGGACCCGCACAAGCGGTGGATGATGTGGATTAATTCGATGCAACGCGAAAAACCTTACCTACCCTTGACATGTCTGGAATGCCGAAGAGATTTGGCAGTGCTCGCAAGAGAACTGGAACACAGGTGCTGCATGGCTGTCGTCAGCTCGTGTCGTGAGATGTTGGGTTAAGTCCCGCAACGAGCGCAACCCTTGTCATTAGTTGCTACGAAAGGGCACTCTAATGAGACTGCCGGTGACAAACCGGAGGAAGGTGGGGATGACGTCAAGTCCTCATGGCCCTTATGGGTAGGGCTTCACACGTCATACAATGGTCGGGACAGAGGGTCGCCAACCCGCGAGGGGGAGCCAATCCCAGAAACCCGATCGTAGTCCGGATCGCAGTCTGCAACTCGACTGCGTGAAGTCGGAATCGCTAGTAATCGCGGATCAGCATGTCGCGGTGAATACGTTCCCGGGTCTTGTACACACCGCCCGTCACACCATGGGAGTGGGTTTTACCAGAAGTAGTTAGCCTAACCGCAAGGGGGGCGATTACCACGGTAGGATTCATGACTGGGGTGAAGTCGTAACAAGGTAGCCGTATCGGAAGGTGCGGCTGGATCACCTCCTTTAAGAGCGAAAGCTGCTTTGCTAAGCGTCCACGCTTATCGGTTGTTTGTTAAATGTATAGCTGGGATCGATTTGGAATCTTGGGAGTAAGGGGAGACTCTTCCCTGAGGGCCTATGATTCTGGGTGCGGATCCGAAGAGTTTATTTGGGTCTGTAGCTCAGTCGGTTAGAGCACCGTCTTGATAAGGCGGGGGTCGTTGGTTCGAATCCAACCAGACCCACCAGGTTTTTTCTGAGTGCGCGAGCTGGGGCGAGGTAGAGATACGTTGCGTCGGGTAGTGGCGAGGGAAGATGGGGGTGTAGCTCAGCTGGGAGAGCGCCTGCTTTGCAAGCAGGATGTCATCGGTTCGATCCCGTTCACCTCCACCATAGATCTGAGGGTTTGCCTTGGGGTAGTGGTGTGCAATTGTAGAGTTCAACAGATAGTGTCGCGCGGGTTGGCGAGAAGGTTAGCTGACGTGATTTGGCGTTATCTGTTGGGTTTTGCCTAACGAGTTATACATTTGTTCTTTAACAATTTGGAAGAAGCACAACGAAAATGTGTTCATACGGTAGTTGGCGTGAGCCAGCGAAGGTGAACACGGGTTGTGATTGCATTAGATTTAGTTCAAGTTCTCAAGAGTGGGTTGCAAGACCTGCTTGTTTTGAGAGTGATGAACGGCACAAACGCGAGACATATCAGCGTCCTATAAGACGGTAGTGTTATAGGATCAAGCGACTAAGTGCACATGGTGGATGCCTTGGCGATTACAGGCGAAGAAGGACGTGGTAGCCTGCGAAAAGCTGCGGGGAGCTGGCAAACAAGCTTTGATCCGCAGATGTCCGAATGGGGCAACCCACTGCAGCGATGCAGTATTCCTGGCTGAATACATAGGCCAGCGAAGGCGAACCGGGTGAACTGAAACATCTCAGTAACTCGAGGAAAAGACATCAACCGAGATTCCGAAAGTAGCGGCGAGCGAAATCGGAGAAGCCTTTACGATTTAGCATTTCAGATAATCGAACGGAATGGAAAGTCCGGCCGTAGCAGGTGATAGCCCTGTAGATGAAATCTGGCTTGTGGAACTAGGCGTAAGAGAAGTAGGGCGGGACACGTGAAATCCTGTCTGAAGATGGGGGGACCATCCTCCAAGGCTAAATACTCGTAATCGACCGATAGTGAACCAGTACCGTGAGGGAAAGGCGAAAAGAACCCCGGAAGGGGAGTGAAATAGATCCTGAAACCGTGTGCATACAAACAGTAGGAGCCTCCTTGTGGGGTGACTGCGTACCTTTTGTATAATGGGTCAGCGACTTACATTCAGTGGCAAGGTTAACCGAATAGGGAAGCCGTAGCGAAAGCGAGTCCGAATAGGGCGATTTAGTCGCTGGGTGTAGACCCGAAACCAGATGATCTACCCATGGCCAGGTTGAAGGCACGGTAACACGTGCTGGAGGACCGAACCCACTAATGTTGAAAAATTAGGGGATGAGCTGTGGATAGGGGTGAAAGGCTAAACAAATCTGGAAATAGCTGGTTCTCTCCGAAAACTATTTAGGTAGTGCCTCAAGTATGACTGCGGGGGGTAGAGCACTGTTATAGCTAGGGGGTCATGGCGACTTACCAACCTATGGCAAACTCCGAATACCCGCAAGTCCAGCTTGGGAGACAGAGCACCGGGTGCTAACGTCCGGACTCAAGAGGGAAACAACCCAGACCGCCAGCTAAGGTCCCG
>NZ_BAAGYU010000025.1:0-662 GCF_054779135.1 Bordetella tumulicola
GCAGATCGATCGATCCGATCGGTTGCTCGGCATTGTCGGCCACCGCCGTCAGCAGTCGGGTCAGTTGCGCAGCGATCCGCTCTACCGTTTGCTGGTCGAAGAGATCCGACGCATATTCGATCATGCCGGACAGGCCCTGAGCGGTTCCGTCCGCATCGCGTTTTTCCAGGAAACTCAACAGCAAATCAAATCTGGCTACCTTCAGCGTAGTTTCCTCGAACGCCACCGACAGGTCAGGCAAATCAAACGCCGACTTATTGTGATTGTGCAGCGCCAGAGACACTTGGAACAGGGGATGGCGCGCCATCGAGCGTTGGGGGTTCAGGATCTCGACCAGCCGTTCGAATGGCAGGTCCTGGTGCGCGTAGGCTTCCAAATCCACTTCTCGCACCCGCGCTACCAGTTCCCTAAAACTCGGGTTCCCTGAAGTGTCCGCACGCAATACCAGTGTGTTGACGAAGAACCCTACCAACTCGTCCAGCGCGTCGTCGGTTCGGCCCGCAATCGAGCTGCCTAGCGGAATGTCGGTGCCCGCGCCCAGGCGCGTCAACAATGCCGACACGCCTGCCTGCAGCACCATGAACAGACTTGCCTTGCTGTGCTGCGCTAGATCCAGTAGCTTGCGATGCAAGTCTGCGTCCAGCGATAACGCCAGCGTTTCT
>NZ_BAAGYU010000026.1:0-1136 GCF_054779135.1 Bordetella tumulicola
GACAGTGCATGGTAGGCAGTTTGACTGGGGCGGTCTCCTCCCAAAGCGTAACGGAGGAGTTCGAAGGTACGCTAGGTACGGTCGGAAATCGT
Organism: Bordetella tumulicola; assembly: GCF_054779135.1. Lineage (NCBI taxonomy): Bacteria > Pseudomonadati > Pseudomonadota > Betaproteobacteria > Burkholderiales > Alcaligenaceae > Bordetella > Bordetella tumulicola. The sequence continues at coordinate 93 of NZ_BAAGYU010000026.1, forward strand.
GCTGATAGTGCAATGGCATAAGCGTGCTTGACTGTGAGACTGACAAGTCGAACAGGTGCGAAAGCAGGACATAGTGATCCGGTGGTTCTGAATGGAAGGGCCATCGCTCAACGGATAAAAGGTACTCTGGGGATAACAGGCTGATACCGCCCAAGAGTTCATATCGACGGCGGTGTTTGGCACCTCGATGTCGGCTCATCTCATCCTGGGGCTGTAGCCGGTCCCAAGGGTATGGCTGTTCGCCATTTAAAGAGGTACGTGAGCTGGGTTTAAAACGTCGTGAGACAGTTTGGTCCCTATCTGCCGTGGGCGTTGGATACTTGACGGAGCCTGCTCCTAGTACGAGAGGACCGGAGTGGACGTACCTCTGGTGTACCGGTTGTCATGCCAATGGCATTGCCGGGTAGCTAAGTACGGAAGAGATAACCGCTGAAGGCATCTAAGCGGGAAACTCGTCTGAAGATTAGGTATCCCGGGGACTAGATCCCCCTGAAGGGTCGTTCGAGACCAGAACGTTGATAGGTCGGGTGTGGAAGCGCAGTAATGCGTTGAGCTAACCGATACTAATTGCCCGTGCGGCTTGATCCTATAACTCTACGGGTTTTTAAGACCTGATATGAGCGTAGCGACAAGTGCCGTTTATATAATTAATTCGTCATTCTTCACAACCTGAGCGCCCCTACACTGCGCGCTCGGTCGATGTGCTTCTTCCAATTCGGGACCGTAGACTCACCGTCTGCGGACCCAGCCAGTTACGCCTGACGACCATAGCAAGGTGGCCCCACTCCTTCCCATCCCGAACAGGACCGTGAAACGCCTTCGCGCCGATGATAGTGAACATTCGTTTGTGAAAGTAGGTCATCGTCAGGCTCTTATGCCTCAAACCCCCATCGGATACCCTCCGGTGGGGGTTTGTCTTTGCGCAAACAGAAAGCACACCCGACGACAGCACTCACCACCCACGGCCCTCGGCACGGCAACCTGCGCACACCGCCTCGTGCACGATCCTACCGGCCCACGCGACCCCCGCCCGTTGCCAGGACG